>JAWLCT010000100.1:0-2528 GCA_041687015.1 Gammaproteobacteria bacterium | reverse complement strand
GGAGCTGACACATGTCACACAGCCATTTCGCCTACCCGCAACCCACCCGTGCCCTGCCCCACGGCCCTGTCTGGCAAGTACGCGAAGACCAAGAGCCGTACGCCCCTGGCTTCACCGAGCTGATCGACTTCACGGACATCATCGTGGACAAGCTGGCCAAAGCCGAAGCCCTGGCTTGGGTATTACACAGCGCCAAGGAATACCCCGACAACGCCGTCCTGGAAACCACGGCGGTCATCGCCGAGTTCATCCATGAGGCCCACGAAGCGCACACGGCACAATGGGAAAAAGTGCGGAAGTTGCTGAAGCGCAAACGCTGACACGGGTTACCCACACCCCGGCAGGACCTGCCGGGGTGTTGCCATCAAGCCCAGGGATCAGCGCCGGAACCGTGCTTTTTTCGAACAGGTGTTCTCGCGCGTGAACGATGCAGCGCCGACCAGGCGTCGGCCGGGCGTGCTCACTCAAGCTCCCAGTCGTCCAGGCCGGGCATCACCTCGATGCTTGCCCACGTCCCTGAGGCATCCTGCCCAAAGCTGAAAACAAACACCTTGAGCGGAATCAGCGGCGGCGCCTGGTGCCCCTTTTCCCGATGGCCGTGCCACATACAGCGGATTTGGTCAAACGCAGCGGTCGTGATCCGGACCTCCTTGATCGTCTCCGGCGGCGCGTAGACGCCGAGCGACTCACTGCTCAGTTCACTATGGGTAAGTACCGCCAGGGCGATTTCCCGTTTCAACTCCTCAGCCCGTGGGAAGCTGTTCCAACTCTCCGGTACGACCGATGCGAAACTCAGATTGATCATCCTGTGCAACATGGTCCGTTCTCGTTTACACCTCGCCATGGAACCGGCGTGCGTCCACAGGAAAACAGCGTGCAGCCGGTCCAGCTAGCTTAGGAGATAAGTTTGCAAACAGGACCACCCGGCGCCGTTATTGCCACCGGCGCACCTGGACAGGGACAAGGCCTTGAGCGCGGTAAACCAGCGGCGAGCGAGAGTATGTGACGCCCGTTGTTCATAAGCCGCCATTGCGACAGGGTTGCCTTGATGTCGACGTCAGCCAGGCCTTCCGTGCTCATCAGTCCGGCCATGGTCGGGATGAAGAATGTGACCAGCCGTGGTTACATAGACCCAGAACATCAGCCCGGTGTTCGAGTGTAGCGCGCTGCCACGACCGAAGCGCCCGCCCGTGGCGCAGCCCGATGCCGCTAGGCGGGAAGCCGCTCGTCCCACTCCTCACGGGTCAGTCGATACAGCCGGACCGGTCGCCCGTGAAACGCGACGTCTTCGAAATGACGGAACCCGGCCTTTGCCGCAACGCGCAATGACGCGACGTGGCTCGGCTCGATGATCACCACCACCGACCCGCAGTCCCTGACGCCGAACGCATACGCAAGGACCGCCTGCACCGACTCCGTGGCGAGACCGCGCCCCCAGTACTGCCGTGCCAGCCGGTATCCGAGATTCACCTCTTCGGCACCATTGACCCGCTCCGGCCCGATGCCGCAGAACCCGATCAGCGCTGACGATGCCTTGTCGATGAGCGCCCAGGGGCCGATGCTATGGGTGTCATAGCAGCGCAAACACCATTCCACGAATGCCCGGGTCGCCGCCGCGTCACAGACGCCGCGCACCGAATGCTCCATGACCTCGGGATCGCCGAGGATCGCTGCCAGTGCGGGCACATCATCCAAAGAAAGCGGCCTCACCAGCATCCGCTCTGTTTCAAAAATCACCCGCTTCGCCCCTCTTTTATTCAACCCTGGCGTCGAAACGGCGCCGGCGTTGGATTGCGAGCGTATGCCTGCATACCTCAATGCGCGGCCAGGCATCGCTCGCCCTTCGGCCAGCCGTCGCCGGCGAAGATCTAACCCTCGCGCTTCATCCGCGCCCGGCGGGCGACCTCCCGGTCGCTGGGTGAATCGTCGGTGGTGCCGACAATCCTGACCTCACCCTCCCGCTCGTAATGCGCCACGATTAGACCATTCGCAGCGACGCGGGACCGGATCAGCTTATACGAATGCGGCGTCGATCCGTCGGCGAACAACTTCTTGCCCCCACCGAGCACCACCGGCACCGTGAAGATGCTTATCGCATCGACCAAATCGTTGGCGAGCAGGGCATGCACCAGCTCGCTACTGCCTTGGGTAACGAGGTTCGGGCCGTTTTCCTGCCTCAGGCGCTTCACTTCGGCAATATCGTGCAGGCGCACCGTTCCCGCCCAGCCCGTATCCACCTCGCCCGAGCGCGACACCACGTACTTTTTGATCGCGTTGAACCGCTTGGCGATACCGCCATCGCGCGCATCCTCGTCGTAGTACGGCCAGTACGCAGCGAATATCTCGTAGGTCTTGCGGCCAAGCAGTAGGTCGAATTCCTCCTTGAAAACGTAGTCAATCTCCTCGCCAAACTCCTGACTGTAATAAGGCATCACCCATTCGCCGAACTTGAATCCCTTGGTTGGATCCTCGTCCGGCCCGCCAGGCGCTTGCATCACCCCGTCGATGGAAACCATGGCACCGACGAT
>JAWLCT010000099.1:0-2802 GCA_041687015.1 Gammaproteobacteria bacterium | reverse complement strand
TTGGCAAACACCAGTTGTTCGCCGCTCAGCGAGCGCACGCGCGTGGTCTTGAGCCCGATGTGCTCCACGGTGCCGAAATGCTCGCCCACCACGATGAAGTCACCGATGACGAAGGGCTTGTCCAGGGAAATGGACAACGAGGCGAACAGGTCCGCAAGGATGTTCTGCACCGCCAGCGCCACGGCGATGCCACCGATGCCAAGGCCGGCGAGCAGCGCGGTGATCTCCACACCCGGGATGTTGTCGATGATCAGCAACAGGAGCACGGCGTAGAGCGCCACGCGCAGCAGGAAAGCGACCATACGCATACCGGTAATCGCTTCCGCATCCGCCGCATGGGTGCGCTGGTAACGGGCCGCCCAGGCGCCAATGCCGGCACTCCCCCAGACAGCCATTTGCACCAGCACCACAGCGAGCGCGAAAACGCCAACCCAGGCGCGGACCCGATCCGGGAGTTCCAGTGCGATCGTGGCGAGTGGCAGTGCGAGCAATGCCAGCAGAACGGGACGCGTGTTCACCAGCACACGGCAGACAAAACCCACGGTATCGTCACGCGCGACACTGCGTGCAGCCCGTCGTCTGATTTCGCTACCCAGCCAGTACAAAAGCGCACCGCCGAAAACGGCGCCGCCAAGCGCGCCGAGCCAGCGCAGCCCATCCGATTCCATGAAAACTCCTTGTTATTCCCGGTCTGCACGCCACTCCGAAAGCAGCTGAGCGCAACGCAGCGGCGCATCGTTTTCTCCCAAAAGCCAGTCCCCGGCCACAGCACGCCCCTCGGCCAGCGCCGCGCGGCGCGCGGGCCCCGTGCATTCCGTGGATGGGCACACCACGGGATAGTGCTGCGCCATGGCCTGCAGGGTCTCACGCACCAGGGTTCGCCGCGCATCACGGGCGAGACGATGATGCCGGGCCAAGCTGCGGGCGGCGCCCCAGGCATACAAACATAACCCGATACGCGCCGCCGGCCCGTGCAGCTGCGCCTCGTTCACCATCACCAGGCTCGCGTCCATGAACGCGGCCAAGTCGATGCGTGCGCGTTCCAGCGCCGCCTGAGGGCCACGGCCCCTGGTGAAGACATCGGTCACCCGCATGGCTTTTTCCCCAAAGGTCACATATAAACCTAGTCTTCATCCATCAGAAGGACGAGGTGACAGTGACCGACGAGCGCATCACCCTCGCACACGGCAACGGCGGGCGCTTCATGCGCGCACTCATCGAAGAGGTGTTCGCCGCACGCCTTGCCGACCCCGCCCTGGACGTGCAGGCAGACGCCGTGCACATCGCTCCCCCGGCGGGCGATCTGTTCATCACCACCGACGGCTTCACGGTCCAGCCCCTCGAATTTCCCGGCGGCAACATCGGTTCCCTTGCAGTACACGGTACCGTCAATGACCTGGCCGTGAGCGGTGCCACGCCCCTCTACCTGACCCTGAACGCCTTCATCGAAGAAGGTCTCGAACGCAGCGTTTTGGAACGGGTGGTGGAAGGCATCGCGCGGGCGGCCCACGAGGCGGGCGTCAGCGTCGTCGCGGGCGATACCAAGGTGGTACCGCGCGGCCAGGGCAGCGGACTCTATCTCGCCACCACCGGCGTGGGCGTGCGCACACCGGGACTTGCCTTGGGCCTGGATCGCGTGCGCCCTGGCGATGCGATGCTGGTCAGCGGCCCAGTGGGCGACCACGGCACGGCCGTCATGCTGGCCCGCGAACAATTCGGCCTGCGCGGTGATTTGGCCTCGGACGCGGCCAGCGTCCTGCCGCTTACGCAAGCCTTGCTAGGTCTGCCCGGCCTGCGCTTCATGCGCGACCCCACCCGAGGTGGCCTCGCCACCGTGTGTCACGAGATTGCTCACGCAGCCCAGGCCACCGTGCGCCTGCTCGACGCCGCCATCCCGGTACGCCCGCCCGTGCGTGCGGTATGCGAGATGCTGGGTTACGACCCCTTCTATCTGGCCTGTGAAGGTCGCGTGGTCGCGGTGGTGGCGCCTGACGACGCACAGACGGCCCTGGCGGCGTGGCGCGAGCATGCACCCGAGGCGGCAATCATCGGCCAAATCGAAAACGGCACCGCGCAGGTGATCCTTGAAACGGCGTTAGGCGGCGAACGGGTGTTGGATGAGCTTGAAGACGATCCACTGCCACGGATTTGCTGATTCGAGAGGCCGGGCCCAGCGCCGGTTGCCTGATTAGGAACAGCCACACGCGCTTGGCCGCGTGCGCTGCTCCCGGGCATTGAATGGCTCCAAAACCAACAGGTACTCATTCACATCGCCCGCACGAGCGCCTCTCGCGAGATAACGTCAGGTAGTGTGGTGGAGGCTGCGTGACGCAGGTTGATCACATCCGGGTCAACGGCGTTTCATATCTTCCCCCGCTTGCCCTAATCGGCCCATTCCTTTAGCATCCCGCGCTGAGTCAAGGATCTTGCACTGAGTTGCAATGGCTGAGTTTCACACTCGGCCAACTCTCAAGGACAATAACAAGGGAACGTCATGAGCCTGTCAGACTTCAAAAAAGCCGCGAATCTCGCGGGATTCTCAAAGATTCTGGGCGCCCCTTCGGATCAGTTCATCCTCCTCGACCGGGACACCGACGGCCGGGCCGGCCGCCCCATCTTCATCAACGGCGCACTCGCCAGCAAATTCGACAGCTTTGGTAGCGTCTCCGACATGACGTATACCTTCGAGCGGTTCAAACAGCTGCGCGCCCTGGCGGGAGGAATGAACAGCTACTCCAATGTCAACGACGCCATGGAGCACATGCGCATCGTCGGCCGGGCGAAAGTGACCTACAAGCTGAT
>JAWLCT010000098.1:0-3437 GCA_041687015.1 Gammaproteobacteria bacterium | reverse complement strand
ATTCACTCCCCTCACCCCAGCCCTCTCCCTGAGGGAGAGGGAGATGTCGTAGGTCGGGTTAGCCCGCAAGGGCGTAACCCGACGCAACCGCCACGCAAGAACATCGGATTGCGGCACCACCCAATCCGACCAACAGCAGGAGCCCGCCCACGGGTAATCGGGGAACCGCGAGCGTAAACTCGCCCCCAAACAGTAAACAGAGGACGGCGCACAGCGCCCCGCGCGACCAACCGGTCGCAACCTGAGGAAGAGCAATGAAATTCAGCGAACAATGGTTGCGGGAATGGGTCAATCCCGCCATTTCGACCGAACAGCTGGCGCACGAACTCACCATGGCCGGCCTCGAAGTGGATGCCGTGGAACCGGTGGCCGGTTCGTTCACTGAGGTGGTCGTCGGCGAGATTGTCGAAGCCGTCCAACACCCCGACGCCGACAAACTGCGCGTATGCAAGGTCGCCGTCGGCCAGGCCGAACCCCTGCAAATCGTCTGCGGCGCACCCAACGCCCGCGTGGCCCTGCGCGCGCCGACGGCGGTGATCGGCGCCGTGCTGCCCGGCGACTTCAAGATCAAACGTGCCAAACTGCGCGGCGTGGAATCCTTCGGCATGCTGTGCTCCGCCAAGGAGCTGGGCCTCTCCGACGCCTCCGAAGGCCTGCTGGAACTCCCCGCCGATGCGCCCGTGGGCGCCTCACTGCGCGACTATCTGAATCTGGACGACCACACCATCGAACTGGGCCTCACCCCCAACCGCGCCGATTGTCTCGGCATCATGGGCATCGCCCGCGAAGTGGCCGTGCTCAACCGCATGGCGCTGAACGCGCCAGCCATCGCCGACATCTCCGCCGCTCACGACGCCACCTTCCCCGTCACCCTGGATGCCCCCGCGGACTGCCCCCGTTACGCCGGCCGTATCGTGCGCGGCGTGAATGCGCGCGCCGAAACGCCCCTGTGGATGCAAGAGCGCCTACGCCGCAGCGGTGTGCGCAGCCTCGGCCCCGTCGTGGACGTGACCAACTACGTGCTGCTCGAACTGGGCCAGCCCATGCATGCCTTCGATCTGGCCAAGTTGAATGGTGGCATCCACGTGCGCCGCGCCCAATCCGGCGAAACCCTCAAACTGCTCGACGGCAGCGAACCCAAGCTGGAAACCGACACCCTGGTGATCGCCGACGAAAAAGGTCCGCTGGCCCTGGCCGGTATCATGGGCGGTGACGACTCCGCGGTGACCGACGACACCGTCGACATCTTCTTCGAAAGCGCCTTCTTCACACCCACCAGCATCGCCGGCCGTGCGCGCCGTTACGGCCTGCATACCGACGCCTCGCACCGCTACGAGCGCGGCGTCTCGCCCGAATTGCAGCGCCTGGCGCTGGAGCGGGCCACGGCCCTGCTCATCGCCATCGCCGGCGGCCAACCCGGCCCGGTGGTCGACGTGTGCGCGGCCGAACACCTGCCGCAGCGCGCCCCCATCCGCCTGCGCCGCGCGCGCATCGGTCGCGTGCTCGGTGCCACCATCGCCGATGCAGAAGTGCAGGACATCCTCACCCGCCTGGGCCTGACCCTCGAAACCACCGACGACGGCTGGCTGGCCACGCCGCCCGCCTGGCGTTTCGATCTCGGCATCGAGGAAGACCTCATCGAAGAACTGGCGCGGGTGCACGGTTACGACAACATCGTCACCACCGCGCCGGTGGCGCCCCTCGCCATGACCGCCCTGCCCGAAGGCCGGGTAGAGGAGGGCGCCCTGCGCCGTGTGCTCATCGAGCGCGGCTACCAGGAAGCCATCACCTTCAGCTTCGTGGAACCGAAGCTGCAGGCCCTGCTCGATCCGGAAAATGCCCCCATCGCCCTGGCCAACCCCATCTCCGCCGACCTGGCGGTGATGCGCACCACCCTGTGGGCGAGCCTGATCCCGGCCGTGCTGCACAACGTGCGCCGTCAGCAAACCCGCGTGCGCCTGTTCGAAACCGGCCTGCGTTTCGTGCGCGACGGCAACCAGACCGTTCAGGAAAAGATGCTTGCCGGCGTCGTCCTCGGCAGCCGCCAGAGCGAACAATGGGGCGCCCCGACCACTCCGGTGGACTTCTACGACGTGAAAGGCGACGTGGAAGCGCTGCTACGCTTCATCCACCCGAGTGCATCGGTGAACTTTGAAGCCGCCGAACACCCGGCGCTGCACCCGGGCCAGTCCGCCCGCATCAACGTCAACGAACGGTCGGTCGGTTGGCTTGGCACCCTGCACCCGAACGTGACCAAGGCCCTGGATCTGCCCGGCCGGACCCTGGTTTTCGAAATGGACTTATCCATTTTCCGGCAGGGTACGGTGCCGAAATTCAGCGAACTCTCCAAATTCCCCGCCATCCGACGGGATTTGGCCGTGGTGGTCGACCGCGAACTGCCCGCCGCGCGGCTCGAGGCGGTGGTCCGTCAGGCCGCCCCGGAAACCCTACAGGAATTCCGTATCTTTGACGTGTATACGGGCGAAGGTATTGATTCACGTAGCAAATCTGTCGCGTTGGGCTTGACCTTGCAGGCGCATTCACGCACCCTAACGGACGCCGAGGTCGACACGGCCATTGAAAATGTGGTCGCTTCCCTCAAGCAAGAACTCGGAGCAACGTTGAGAGATTGACGAATGGCGCTCACCAAGGCCGAGATGGCCGAAAAGCTTTTTGACGAGCTCGGACTCAACAAACGCGAGGCCAAGGAACTGGTGGAACTCTTCTTCGAAGAGATCCGTTCGGCACTGGAGCGCGGTGAGCAGGTGAAGCTGTCCGGGTTCGGCAATTTCGACGTGCGAAACAAAAGCCAGCGCCCGGGCCGCAACCCCAAAACCGGCGAGGAAATCCCCATCACCGCCCGTCGTGTCGTGACCTTCCGTCCCGGCCAGAAGCTGAAGGCGAGAGTCGAGGCCTATGCTGGAACCGAGCAACAATAACGAGCTGCCGGTCATCCCGGGCAAGCGCTACTTCACCATCGGTGAGGTGAGTGAACTGTGCAACGTGAAGCCGCACGTGCTGCGCTACTGGGAACAGGAATTCCCCCAGCTCAAGCCCGTCAAGCGCCGCGGCAACCGCCGCTATTACCAGCGCCATGACGTGCTCGTGATCCGCCAGATCCGCGCGCTGCTGTACGAACAAGGCTTCACCATCGGCGGCGCCCGCCAGCGCCTCGAAACCGAAGGCAACGCCGACACCGATACCACCCAGCGCGCCCAAATCCTGCGCGAAGTGCGCGCCGAACTGGAAGAACTCCTCACCCTCCTGCGGGTGTAAATGCAGGTTGTAAAAAGCGCGAAATCGTGTATTATTCGCGCCTCACCTAAACGGCAGCTTCTGCCGTTTTCTGCTTCAAAATCGGGGCGTAGCGCAGCCTGGTAGCGCACCTGCATGGGGTGCAGGTGGTCGGAGGTTCAAATCCTCTCGCCCCGACCAAA
>JAWLCT010000097.1:0-3777 GCA_041687015.1 Gammaproteobacteria bacterium | reverse complement strand
CCGCGCCCGCAAATAGCTGCCCGCCGCCGCCACCAGCGACCCGAAGTGCAGCGGTCCCGTCGGCGAAGGTGCAAAACGGCCTATGTACATGGAAAAAAAAGCTCAGCTACAGGGGACACGGGGGACATGGGGGTCGGCATCCGGCAATGGAAGCGACAAGCCATCATTCATCCCCATGTTCCCCGTGCTCGTCTTGTCATTCGTAGAACGTCGCGAAGGCCTCCACCGGTTCGCGTTCGGTACGGTAGCCGTTCACGGGGGCATCGGGATCGGCATAGCCCAGGGCCATGCCGGCGACCAGCAGGGCGTCGTCGTCGCGTCCGAGGGCGGCGCGCACCAGGTCGGGGTAGTCGGCCAGGGAGGCCTGCGGGCAGGTGGCGAGGCCGTGGCCTTCGGCGGCCAGCATCACGTTTTGCATGAACATGCCGAGGTCCAGCCAGGAACCCTGGCCGAGGCGGCGATCAAGGAAAAACAGCAGGCCCACCGGTGCGTCAAAGAAGCGGTAATTGGCGTTCCAGGCTTCCAGACGGCGCGTCTCGTCCGCGCGGCCGATGCGCAGTGCAGCGTACATGGCCAGGCCGCAGGCACGGCGCCGGGCCTTGTAAGGTTCTTGCCACTCGGCGGGGTAATAGCGATAACCGGCACGCTCCGGCTCGCCGGCGGCGCGCGCGGCAAGTATGGCCTCTGCCAGCCGCTGCTTCGTTGTACCGCTCACCACGGCCACGTCCCAGGGCTGAATGTTGACGCCCGAAGGCGCCCAACGCGCGGCCTCGAGAATGGCCTCGATGGTGCTCCGCTCGACCGGGCGCGGCAAATAGGCGCGAATGGAACGGCGTCCGCGCATGGCCTCGAGAATGTCCAAGCAAACCTCCGAACAGAACGTCGCTAAAGACTGCTTACTATAACGGAAGTTTCCTCATGTCCTGCGTGCACGGCCTGAGCCGCGCCCACGGCGGGTGTGCAGGTGCCAAACGGAAAAGGGGCCCGACGGGCCCCTTTTCCACGCACACCTGTGAGCGATCAACCGCGCTGTTTTTCGCGGATTTCGTCCAGGGTCTTGCAGTCGATGCACAGGGTGGCCGTGGGGCGGGCTTCCAATCGGCGGATGCCGATCTCGACGCCGCAGCTTTCGCAGTACCCGTACTCGCCGCGATCCACCGCCTCAAGCGCCTCATCGATTTTCTTCAGCAGCTTGCGCTCGCGATCACGGGTACGCAGCTCCATGCTGAATTCCGATTCCTGCGTGGCGCGATCATTCGGATCCGGAAAGTTGGCGGCCTCGTCCTGCATGTGGTGCACGGTGCGGTCCACTTCTTCCATCAGCTCCTTGCGCCAGGCAAGCAGGATCTGGCGGAAATGCTCCGACTGCGGGGCGTTCATGTACTCCTCGCCGGGCGTTTCCACATAAGGCGTGAACTTGCCGAAACCATCCAGGGCGCTCGCATGCGAGCTGACCGGCGCGGCGGTCTCCGTCTTTTTGCTGACTACAGTCTTCTTCGGCATCGATTTCTTGCCCGTGGTGTCGTCGGCGACCTTCGTGGCCACCGCCTTCTTGGTCGACATCGCTTAGGTCTCCTGACTTAGCGCCATAAAACAGGCCGGCATCTATACCAGAAGGCCGTGCATGGCGCAATAAACCGGCCTTGGTACATGCAGGCTGTCGCGACTCGGATAATCTAGTGCGCTGATACGCGCATAACGCCTTCCGTTTCGCTTTCTTCGATAATCCGGGCAAGTCGCAGTGCCGGCAGGGGTGGTTCCGGTGTGGCACTCACAAATCCGGGCCACCGCGTGTAAAGCAGTACACTAGCGCCTCGGTCACGGAAAAAACGTACAAAGTGCACGAAACATGAGTGAACTCGTTGGTTTGCTATTCGACGTGGACGGCACCCTCGCCGATACCGAGCGGGACGGCCACCGCGTCGCATTCAACCACGCCTTTGCCGAGGCGGGACTCGATTGGGAATGGTCGGTAGCGCTGTATGGCCAGCTCCTGGCCGTCACCGGCGGCAAGGAACGCATCCGCTACTATCTCGACAGCTTCAACCCCCAATTCGAGCGCCCAGCCGATCTGGACGGGTTTATCGCCGGCCTGCACAAGGCCAAGACGCGCATCTACACGGACATGCTGGCACGTAGCCTGATTCCGCTGCGCCCCGGCGTCAAACGCCTGGTCCAGGAGGCGCGCGCGGCCGGGCTGCGACTGGCCGTCGCCACCACCACCACCCCCGAAAACGTCACCGCACTGCTCAAACACGCTTTAGACCCCGATGCCGCCTCCTGGTTCGAGGTCATCGCCGCAGGCGACATCGTCCCGGCCAAAAAACCGGCTCCCGATATCTATCGCTGGGCCATGGACCGCATGGGTCTCGTCCCGACCCAGTGCATCGCCTTTGAAGACTCCCAAAACGGCATCCGCTCCTCCCTGGGCGCGGGTCTCAAGACCATCGTCTCGGTGAGCAGCTACACGCGTGATGAGGACTTCACCGGCGCGTCCCTGGTGGTGGACCACTGGGGCGAGCCGGACCAGCCCTTCCAGGTCCTCGCCGGGCAACCGGGGGAGAGCCGCTGGCTGGACCTGGATCTCGTCCGCCGTCTGCACGCGGGATGAGCGTAGACGTTCATATCGCCCGCCGCATGGCGGACATCCAGCCGTTCCATGTGATGGCCCTGCTGGCGCGGGCACGCGAGCTGGAGGCCCAGGGCCGCGATATCGTCCACATGGAAATCGGCGAGCCCGATTTCGAGACCCCGGCGCCGGTCATGGCCGCGGCCCAGCGCGCTTTGGCGGAGGGCCGCACCTACTACACCCCGGCGTTCGGCTTGCCCGCCTTGCGCGAGGCCATCGCCCGCTATTACCGGGTGCGCCACGGGGTGGAGATACCGGCGCGACGCATCGTGGTGACACCGGGCGCTTCGGGCGCTTTGCTGTTGGCCCTTGCCGCCCTGGTGAACCCAGGCGAACGCGTGCTCATGACCGACCCGGGCTATCCCTGCAACCGCCATTTCGTGCGCCTGCTGGAGGGTGAGGCGGTGGCGGTGCCGGTGACGGCGGAGCAAGCGTTCCAACTGACGCCCGAGCGGGTGGCGCAGCACTGGGACGGGCGGACCGTTGCGGCCATGGTGGCCTCGCCGGGCAATCCCACAGGCACCGTCCTCAGTGGCGATGAACTCGCCGGGCTGGCCGAGGCCGTGCACGGGGGCGGCGGCCGGCTGCTGGTGGACGAGATCTATCACGGCCTGGTCTACGGCCCCGATCTGCCCACCGCCCTGAGCGTCAGCGATGAGCTGTTCGTCATCAACAGCTTCTCGAAATACTTCTGCATGACCGGTTGGCGGCTCGGTTGGCTGGTGGTGCCGGAGGCTTACGTCGATGAGGTGGAGAAGCTGGCGCAGAACCTGTTCATCGCCCCGCCCACCTTGTCGCAATATGCGGCGCTGGCGGCTTTTTCGGACGAGAACATGGCCATCCTGGAGCAGCGCCGCGAGGAATTCAGCCGGCGCCGTGATTTCCTTCTGTCGGCGCTGCGGCATTTGGGATTCCGGATTCCCGCGGAGCCCCGCGGCGCTTTCTACCTCTACGCCGATTGCAGTGCGCATACCAACGACAGTTACGCACTTGCTACGGATCTGCTGGAAAAGGCAGGCGTTGCCATCACCCCGGGTATCGACTTCGGCGATTTTCAGGCAAGCCGGCATTTGCGCTTCGCCTATACCACGTCTATGGAAGGCCTTGCAGAAGGTGTTCAGCGCCTGGGGCGCTTTTTGGGCGTGTAG
>JAWLCT010000096.1:0-4079 GCA_041687015.1 Gammaproteobacteria bacterium | reverse complement strand
ATTGCGCCCGTAGCTCAGCTGGATAGAGTACCTGGCTACGAACTAGGTGGTCGGGAGTTCGAATCTCTCCGGGCGCGCCATACAGAAAAGGCCGGTTTTGAACCGGCCTTTTTCTTTTCTATAGCGCCCCGTTTCCACGTCGCGCCCCCGCACCGCGAACCTGCTTTTTTCCGCTGCAACTCTCCATTTTTCCCTCGATGAATTTTCGCGCAGACCGCTGTCGTCGCGTGCGCAGAGCAACATCAATCTTCTCCGCTCCCAGCCAGCAACCCGGCGTTGCCGCCGACGGCGGCGATATTGATGGCGACCGTTTTTTCCTGCACAAACGGCCGCAGGTAATCGGGACCGCCCGCCTTGGGACCGGTGCCTGACAGCCCGCGCCCGCCGAAGGGCTGTACGCCCACGGTGGCGCCGACGATGTCGCGGTTGATGTAGACGTTGCCGGCGTTGATGCGGCTTGCAAGGCGCTGTGCGGTGGCATCGACACGGCTGTGGATCCCGAAGGTGAGGCCGTAACCGCCGGCGTTGATGGCATCCACCAACGCTTCCAACTCTGCGCTGCGGTAGCGCACCACGTGTAGCACGGGACCGAAGACTTCTTCGCGCAGCGTGTTCGGGTGATCGATTTCAAACACGCAGGGCGCGATGTAGCAGCCGTGTTCGATACTGCGGGGAAGCGTCGCCCGGGCGATCAGGCGATGGTGCGCTTCCATGAACCGGATATGGCTCTGCAGTGCGTTGCGCGCTTCCTCGTCAATTAAGGGGCCGACGTCGGTGTCCGGTTCCAGCGGGTCGCCGACGCGAAGCTCGGCCAGCGCACCGGCGAGTAATTCCAGTATGCGGTCGGCGCACTCCGCCTGGAGACACAACAGACGCAGCGCCGAACAGCGTTGACCCGCACTGTTGAAGGCAGAGCGCAACGTATCGGTGACCACCTGCTCGGGCAGTGCGGAGCTGTCGACCACCATCGCATTGAGCCCGCCCGTTTCGGCCACGAGCGGGATCAGCGCACCCTCACGGGCAGCAAGGTCCCGTTGGATGTGGCGGGCGCTGGTCGTGGATCCCGTGAACACCACGCCGGCCAAACGCGGATGCGTGAGCAGGGCAGGTGCAAGCGTGCCGCTGGGGCCGGGAAGATAATGAAGCGCCGTCGGCGGCACGCCGGCCTGATGCAGCAGCCGACAAATCTGCAGGCCCACCAGCGGCGTCTGATGGGCGGGTTTGGCGATCACCGCATTGCCAGCGACCAGGGCGGCAGCGATCTGGCCGGTGAAAATCGCGATCGGGAAATTCCATGGACTGAGACAGGCGAACACACCGCGTCCTTCGTAGCACAGGAGGTTGTCCTCGCCGGTGGGGCCAGGCAGGCTGCGCGGCACCAGGTCACGCTCGGCGAGCGCGGCGTAATAGCGCAGGAAATCCACGGCTTCCCGTGCATCGGCCAAGGCATCAGCGACAGTGCGCCCGCCTTCACGCACGCACAGCGCGATCAGCATCGGGTAACTCGCTTCCAGCAAATCGGCGGCGCGCCGCAGCGCACGCGCTCTTTCGGTTACTGGGGTGGCAGACCATGCGGGCGCTCCGGCGGCCGCACTGTCGAGGGCATAGCGCGCGACGTCGGCATCCGCCTCGGCGACCTCACCGACTGGACAACGGCGATCATGGGGACTGGTGACCGGGCGGGTGTGCCCGCCAATGCGTTCACCAACGATCAGCGGCGCGGCATGCCATTCGTGTTGCAGTTGCATCCGCACCGCGGCGTACAGCGCGGTTTCATCACGGCAGTTGTCGAGGGCGATGCCGCGGCTGTTACGGCGATCGGTGCCGTAGAGTGCCTCAGGCAAGGAGATGGTGGGATGAGGGCTGGCGCCACAGGCGCGAACCCGCGTTACCGGGTCGGCGGTCAGTGTGTCGACGGGTATGTTCGGATCAGCGATACGGTGCACGAAGGAGGAATTGGCGCCGTTTTCCAGCAGGCGGCGCACCAAGTAGGGGAGCAATTCACGATGACTGCCCACCGGCGCATACACGCGGCACGTGGCTGTACCGCCGCGGACCAGCGGCTCATAAAGCGCCTCACCCATACCGTGCAGGCGCTGGAACTCGAAGGCGCGCCCTTCGGCCAATTGCAACACCGCTGCGACCGTATGCGCGTTGTGGGTCGCAAATTGTGGATAAATTCTGTCGTCCGCCAACAGGCGTCGCGCGCAGGCGAGATAGGCGATGTCGCTGTGAGCCTTGCGTGTGTAGACGGGATAACCCGGCAGACCGAGTTGCTGTGCCCGCTTGATCTCGTAATCCCAGTAAGCGCCCTTGACCAGGCGCACGGGGATACGGCAGCGGCGCACTTCGGCCAGATCACGCAGCCAGTCCAGCACCGCGGGGGCGCGTTTTTGATAGGCCTGTACCGCCAGGCCCAGCCCTTCCCAGCCGGACAACCGAGGATCGGCGAGCGCGCCCTCGAACACCGCCAGGGTGAATTCCAACCGGTGCGCCTCTTCGGCATCCACCGTCAGCGGCACGTCTTTCTGGCGGGCAAGTACGGCAAGATCCGCCAGCAGTCCAGCCAGCGCCGGTGTTGTCTGTCTGCGCTGGGCGAATTCGAAGCGCGGGTGCAGTGCCGAAAGTTTGATGGACACGCCCGGCCGGGCGTGCAACGCAGTGCCCGACGCCTCGCCGGTCGCGAGGATGGCATGGGCATAGGTGTCACGATAACGGACGGCATCGGCGCGGGTGAGGGCTGCCTCGCCGAGCATGTCGAAGGAGTAGCGGTAGCGCGCGGCTGTGCCGGCCGCGGCGCGGGCCAAGGCTTCTTCGATACTGCGCCCCATTACGAACTGACTTGCCAGCCGGTGCATGGCGCCATGCAATGCGCGGCGGACCAGCGGTTCACCGCCACGGGCAATCAGCCTGGCCAGGATCCGGCCCGGATGCGTTTCCGACTGCTCTTCACCCAGTGCCACTAGCCGCCCCGTGAGCAGCAAACCCCAGGTGGATGCGTTGACAAGCAGCGACGGGCTGTGGCCGATATGGGCTCGCCATTGGGCGGGCATGAGCTTGTCGCGAATCAGCCGGTCGGCGGTTGCGGCATCGGGAATACGCAGCAGGCCCTCGGCAAGGCACATCAGCAAGACGCCTTCCTTGCTATCGAGCCCATATTCCCCCAGGAACGCATCCAGCGGCAGTTGCGATTGCCGTCGCTCGCGCACTGCACGGACCAGCGCCGCCGCCCGTGCGCTGATCTGCGCAGTGACCTCCGGCGTGAAGGAGGCATCATCGAGAAGCCCTTCCACGCAACGGGCCTCATCCGCAAGATGCGCGTTGGCCAGCGCCATCGGAAAGGGGCAGGGGCGTTTTGTGTCGTCGACGTTAGCAGGCATGGTGCGCATCGAGCCTGGGCGTATGCACAGCCTAGACCGAACTGCAACGCATGAAACCGACAAACGTCGGCCAAACTGTTCCATGTGCCCCGAAGCCGGGGCCATTCCACCACGCCGCTGGGTGCTTGTGTTTGGCGCTGCTTGGGAACAGACCGGCCCCGGCACGCGGCGTGCTCACAGCGTGCAGGACCGGTGGGCACGGCACGCCTGATCAGGGTTTTGACGCTTCGATGGTTGTCGAAACCACGTCATCTTCACTGCCGTGATCTTCGTGCTTGACGGGTGCGATGGTTAGCCGTGCGCAGGTTGTATCCAGCCATGGCACCATCGACATCGAAGTGATGCAGGTCGCAGCGTTCGACTTCCTGCTTCAACCTGTTCGGAAGGCACTGCTGAGGCGGCGACGCCAGATGGCCACGGGTGTTCCTCCGCTCGCGGGGCGAGTGGCCTCATAGTGAAGACGAACGAAACGGAAAAAGGACGCAGCTGGCGAAAACATTTGGCTCCTCCGCAGTACTTGTGGGTCATCGCTGCGGAGTCAGGTAATGGACGGTGATCAACCGAAGCGTCCCCTCTCCCCGCGGTCTCTTGGTCACATCATGGGAGAGACAGAGAGGCTTGGAAAAAAGCACCAGCAGGCTGCTGCAAAAAGATCGGCCCTTCTCCCTCCGGGAGAAGGACAGGATGAGCGGATCAAGC
>JAWLCT010000095.1:0-4097 GCA_041687015.1 Gammaproteobacteria bacterium | reverse complement strand
TGACTCCGCAGCAATTTTTGTCCGGTCAACCAAAGGAGGCCCGGAAAAACTTCCACTCGTGGGCAGAAGCGCGGGTACCCAGTTTCGATCCCCTCACCCGGTCCCTCTCCCGGAGGGAGAGGGGACGCTTCTTTTTGTTGGCGTGCATGCCTGATGCCGCGTCACAATTGCTCCATGCATTGCCTACCTCCTGCATCCATGCAGTCGTCTCCCTGAGGGAGAGGGGGCGCTTCGTTTTGTTGCCGTGGATGCTTGACGCCGCGGCATGTTTATCCGGTCAACCAAACGAGGCTCCTCCACAGTATTCGTGGGTAACTGCCCGCCGGATATCCACCCAGTCAAATCAGAACGTCCCCTCTCCCTCCGGGAGAGGGCCAGGGTGAGGGGGGCGAACGCTGCTTTCGTTTTCGGCCGGGACTTCACAGAAACGCAGTACTCGGTAGATAAGCCAATTGGTGTTGAGCTCGTAGAAACCCGTTTATGCCCCGCTCCGCGAGCGATGCGTTGGTGGTCGGGGATGATTGGGCGGTCGCCCAGGGGCTGGGCGCGCCTGCAACACGAGGAAGCGCGGCACGCGCGGATGGTGTTCGGAGAACCAACTGCCGGAAATGAAGAAGGGGAGCATCCTGCTCCCCTTCTGGCGGTAGTTGACTTCCGTGTCACACCCACTTCCTTGTGGTGCTTAGAGTACGGTTCCTATTCCCTCGGAGAAACACCTAGCCTGTAGGGAACGGCGCTAACTCTTGTAGGACGATTCTGATTTTCACTTGAGGCCCAATGCGCGGCCCATACGTTCCAGCGCATTATGCAGATTTTCCTTACTGGTGGCGAAGGAAAGCCGCACATAACCGGGCGCGCCGAAGGCGGAGCCGGGCACCAGAGCGACGCCCACTTCGTTGAGCAGGAGCTCGGACAAAGCCACGTCATCCTTCATACCGACATTCGCGATCGCTTCGGTGACATCCGGGAACGAGTAAAACGCACCTTGCGATGACAGGCAGCGCACACCCTTGATGCGATTCAGCCCCTCCACCACGAAGTCGTGGCGTTCCTTGAAGGCCTTCAACATGGTGTGGATGCACGCCTGATCGCCGTTCAGTGCCGCCGTGGCCGCCACCTGGGAAATGGAGGTGGGATTGGACGTGCTCTGCGACTGCACCTTCTTCATGGCGCCGATGAGCTTTTGCGGACCGGCCGCGTAGCCGATGCGCCAGCCGGTCATGGAGTAGGCCTTGGACACGCCGTTGAGCACTACGGTGCGGTCGTACAGGTCGGGGCACACGTTGAGGATGTTGGAGAAACCTTCCGGCCCCCAGTAGATGTGCTCGTACATGTCATCGCTGGCCACCAGCACCTGGGGATGGCGGCGCAGTACCTCGCCCAGGGCGGCCCAATCGGCTTTCGTGTACACACTGCCCGTGGGGTTGGAGGGGCTGTTCAGGACCAGCACGCGGGTGCGCGGGGTGATGGCCGCTTCCAGCTGTTCGGGGGTGATCTTGAAGCCCTGCTCCAGGCCGGTTTCGATGATGACGGGCTTGCCGTCGGCCAGCAGCACCATGTCCGGGTAGGAGACCCAGTACGGCGCGGGGATGATGACCTCGTCGCCCGGGTTCAGCAGGGCCTGGGCCATGTTGTAGAAGCTCTGCTTGCCGCCGCAGGACACCAGCACCTGGTTCGGGGTGTAGGCCAGGCCGTTGTCCCGCTGGAATTTGCCGATGATGGCGTCCTTCAGCTCGGGCGTGCCGTCCACCGCCGTATATTTGGTGAAGCCGGCCCGGATGGCCTCGATGGCGGCCTGCTTGATGTGTTCGGGTGTGTCGAAGTCCGGTTCACCGGCGCCCAGGCCGATAATATCCTTTCCCTGTGATTTCAATTCTTTGGCGCGGGCGGTGACCGCAAGGGTCGGCGAAGGCTTGACGGTTTGAACGCGGTCAGAAAGTTGGATGTCCAAGCGGTGTGTCCTCGACACGCAGGGTTGACGCAAAAACTCGCGTAATATACTGGGTTCGCCCCCGTTTCTAAATCCCCCGATGCATCGAGAGTTCCAAATCGAGTCCCGATTCCCCCCCGCGGGCGACCAGCCCGAGGCCATCCGCAAGCTCGTGGAGGGCCTGCGTGCGGGCGAGGCGGGCATGACCCTGCTCGGCGTGACGGGCTCCGGCAAGACCTTCACCGTCGCCAATGTGATCCAGCAGATGCAGCGCCCGACGCTCATCATGGCCCACAACAAGACCCTGGCGGCCCAGCTCTACGGCGAGATGAAGGAGTTCTTCCCGCACAACGCGGTGGAGTACTTCGTCTCCTATTACGACTACTACCAGCCGGAGGCCTACGTCCCCGCCTCGGACACCTATATCGAGAAGGACGCCTCCATCAACGAGCACATCGAGCAGATGCGCCTGTCGGCCACCAAGGCCCTGCTGGAGCGCAAGGACGCCATCATCGTGGCCACCGTCTCGGCCATTTACGGCCTGGGCGACCCGAACCAGTACCTGGGCATGGTGCTGCACCTGGTGCGCGGCGACGTGGTGGACCAGCGCTTCATCCTGCGCCGCCTGGCCGAGTTGCAGTACACCCGCAACGACGTGGAACTGCGCCGCGGCACCTTCCGGTTGCGCGGCGAGGTGCTGGATATCTTCCCGGCGGAATCGGACCGGGATGCCGTGCGCGTGGAGTTCTTCGACGAGGAAATCGAGCAACTCAGCTATTTCGACCCGCTCACCGGCGAAATCCTGCGCAAGGTCCCGCGCCTGACCATCTACCCCAAGACCCATTACGTCACCCCGCGCGAGACCGTGCTCGGGGCGGTGGACCAGATCAAGGACGAGCTGCGCGCCCGGCTGGAATGGTTCTACAAGGAAAACAAGCTGGTGGAAGCCCAGCGCCTGGAACAGCGCTGCAAGTTCGACATCGAGATGCTGGTGGAACTGGGTTATTGCTCGGGCATCGAGAACTACTCGCGCTATCTCTCCGGCCGCGAGGCCGGCCAGCCGCCGCCGACCCTGTTCGATTACCTGCCCGACGACGCCCTGCTGGTCATCGACGAGAGCCACGTGACCGTGCCGCAGATCGGCGCCATGTACCGCGGCGACCGCTCGCGCAAGGAAAACCTGGTCAATTACGGCTTCCGTCTGCCCTCAGCGCTGGATAACCGTCCGCTGCGGTTTGAGGAGTGGGAGCGGTTGTCGCCGCAGACCATTTTCGTGTCCGCCACGCCGGCCAGGTACGAGCTGGAGCATTCCGGCGAAGTTATCGAACAGGTGGTGCGCCCCACGGGCCTGGTGGACCCGGAAGTGGAAGTGCGGCCCGCGCGCACCCAGGTGGACGATTTGCTCTCGGAGATCCACAAGCGCACCGCCGTGAACGAGCGCGTGCTGGTCACCACGCTTACCAAGCGCATGGCCGAGGACCTGACGGAATACCTGGACGAGCACGGCATTCGGGTGCGTTACATGCACTCGGACATCGACACCGTGGAGCGCGTGGAAATCATCCGCGACCTGCGCCTGGGTGAGTTCGACGTGCTGGTGGGCATCAACCTGCTACGCGAGGGCCTGGACATGCCCGAGGTGTCGCTGGTGGCGGTGCTCGATGCGGACAAAGAGGGCTTCCTGCGTTCCGAAACCTCCCTCATCCAGACCATCGGCCGCGCCGCGCGCCATTTGCATGGCAAGGCCATCCTGTACGCGGACAACATGACCGGCTCCATGAAGCGCGCCATCGACGAGACCGAGCGCCGCCGCGCCAAGCAGCTCGCACATAACGAGGCCCACGGGATTACGCCGCGTTCCATTCAGAAATCCGTACAGGACATCCTCGAAACCGGTGTACCCGGCGCCCCCGGCATGCCGCAGCGCTATGCCAAAGTGGCCGAGGAAGTGGCCCAGTATGCAGGCATGAGCGCGGAGCAGCTGCAGAAAAAGATCAAAGCCCTGGAAGACCAGATGTTCCGCCATGCCCGCAATCTGGAATTCGAGGAAGCCGCGCGCCTGCGCGACGAAATCCGCAAAATCCAGGAACTGAATCTCGGCGTAGGCGAACCCGCGGCCGATTGAGGGTTGCGTTCAAACCGGGGAGTGGTGCGCAAAAATCGTCTT
>JAWLCT010000094.1:0-4210 GCA_041687015.1 Gammaproteobacteria bacterium | reverse complement strand
GCACGTCCCGCGTGTCATCCCAACGCGCACCCCGGTAGCCGCCCCGACCGGCTTTTTCGCGATGCAGCAGGCTGCGGCGGTTGAGAAGTCCCAGCACCATGCCGCGACGGCATACGCGCCACATTTCCGCGACCGCCCGCTGTGGTTCGGGCACGAAGCACAGGCTCGTGATGGCGGCGCAGTAATCGAAACTTGCGTCCGGCCAGGGCAGGGCACGGGCATCGCCGCGAACGTACTCGATGTCGCCGCCGAGGGTCTGCGCATAGGCGAGGGCGTCGCCATCCGGGTCCAGCCCGGTGACGCGCAGGCCGGCATCGGCGAAGCGGCGCGCGAAATGGCCGGTGCCGGTGCCTGCGTCCAGCAACGTCGCCCCGCGCACCGGCTGGAGTAATCTCATCAGCAGCGCAAATTCACGCTGCGCCATCCACGCCCCACGGGGCGTGCGGTACCAGGCCTCGTAGCGGGCGGTGTCCACGCTCAGCAGCCGCAATTGCCCGAAGCGGACGCACCGTCATCGAAGGGCAGGTCTGCACCGCAGCCGGGGAAGAGTCCGTAATGGGTGCGCTCGTCGCCGTAGAACTCAAAATGCGCTGCGAAGCGGGTGTCGTGCAGCATGCGATAGGTGTTACCGCACACGGGGAACATTCGCCCGGTCTCGAACACATGATGCTTGTCGAGCACGAAACGGTGCGGCGCGTCGGGCACGGTGCCGAGGTAGCGCACGGCCTGGCCGTAATCTTCACAGGCCGGTTCCAGGCCGGGCAGTTTGAACAGGCGGTAGGTCGCTGAGAAAAAGCGCATGTTGCCCAACGTGCGTTGGAGTTTGTCCTCGCTGATGGCGAGAGGCCGATCCTCCACCAACCGCGGATCGGTGAAGCCGGCGGCCTTGGCGAGGCGCAGGAAGTCGTTCCAGTAAAGCGCACCGCCCAGGCATTCGCCGTAAAGCACCGGATCGGACGCGACGGAAGGCGGTACGCGCCGGTCTGCATAGACGTCGGAGAAGTAGAGCTCGCCGCCTGGCTTCAGCAGACGAAAGGCCTCGCGCAGCACCGCGGCTTTGTCGGGCACGAGGTTGATGACGCAGTTGGAAACGATCACGTCGAAGCCGGCATCGGCGAGCTGCAATTCATCGAGACATTCGATGTAGCCCAGGCGGAATTCGACGTTGGCGTAGCCGAATTGAGCCGCATGCCATGGGCGATGGCGCTCCGCGACCGCCAGTTGTTCCTTTGTCATATCCACACCGACCACATAACCGGTGGGGCCGACCAGCTGGGAAAGCACATAGCAGTCCTGGCCGGCGCCGCAGCCGAGGTCGAGCACGCGCGCACCTTCGAGCAGTGCCGGAACCACGAGCCCGCAGCCGTAATAACGCTGGCGCACCTCGGTATGCACACGCGCCAGGGCGGTGCGGATGTGGCGGGGCGGCTGGGCGGTGGTGCAGCAGGCGTCGGTTTTCAGATCCGCGCTGCCTTGGAGGACTTTACCGTAATACGTTTGAACCTGTTCATGCATGGCGTTTTCCGGGGCTTGGATTCCGGCTTGCCGCCGGACTGACATGACAAGGGGGCATGTTCGAGTCGGCGGAAACATGCTTCTGCCAGCCGACCATGCCGTCATCGACCAGGAACACGTATTGGAAACCGGAGTCGCGCAGCAGGGCAGCCGCTTTCCCCGATGCCCGGTTGGTGCGGCAGATGACGGCCAAAGGCCGATCGCGGCGGTTTTCGAGCTCGCTCAGATGTCCGGGCAGGTCGTTCAAGGGAATGTTGAGCGAACCGGGAATATGCCCGAGCGAGCCCGCGTAATCGGCGGCAGGACGCACATCGAGCACCAGCAGATCCTCGTTTCGATCCAGACGCTGCTTGAGTTCCGCCGTGTTTACTTTCGCCGTCGACGCCTGCCGCAGGCGCCGCACGATGCGCGGCAGGAACGCTGCCAGCGCCAGCAGAGCAAGGGCCAGCAGCCCTTTCTGGATCAGGCCTTCGCCGCCTGCGACGGCCTCGCGCCCGGTATAGCCCAGATAGGTGTAGGCCACCGCACCGGGCAGCATGCACAGGTAGGACGCCACGATGTAATGTCCGAGACGCAGGCGGGTGAGCCCCAGCGCGTAGTTGAGGGCATTGAACGGAAACAGCGGCACCAGACGCACGAAGGCGACGAAGCGCCAGCCTTCTTCTTCCACGCCCTTTTTGATCTGACCCAGGCGCCCGCCGCTGTGGCGCTCGGCCCAGTCCGCGGCCAGGTAGCGCGCAATGACGAAGGCGAGGGTGGCGCCGAGGGTGGCTCCCGTGAGGTTGTAGATCGTGCCCCACAGCGGACCGAACAGCGCGCCGCCGCCCAAGGTCAGCACGGAACCGGGCAGGAACAACACCGTGCCGATGGCATAGAGGAACATGAACATCACCGGCCCCGCGGCGCCGAAATCGTTCACCCAGGTTTCCAGGGCTGCCGCACTGAACTGGTCGCGGTAGATCACGGCCAGCGCGATGCCTGTCGCCACCACAAGTGCCACAACGGAACGCAGCAGCGCCTTGCTCATTGCTGCGACTCCATGACCGCTGCACGACCATGTGCGGGCGTGGCATCCTGCGCAGACGCCTCCCCGTTGCCCCATTGCCGCCGGTTGATGGCGTATTCCGTCACCTTGCCCTTGAAAGGCAGCGACAGCATGCCCGGCAGCCACGCGACTTCGCCGGGTGTACGGAAGCGGTGAATACCGATGATCATGGCTTCGTGGCCGGCGCGCGGCTGGTCGCGGTAGGTGCCGAATAAACGGTCCCACCAGGGCAGGTTGAAACCGAAGTTGCTGTTGGCCTCGTCGTCCTCCACGGAATGGTGTACGCGGTGCATGTCGGGAGTGACGACGACCAGGCGCAGCACGCGATCGAGTGCAGCCGGCAGACGGATATTGCCGTGGTTGAACATGGCGGTGGCGTTCAGCACGACTTCGAAGATCACCACGGCCAGCACCGGTGGGCCGAGCACGACGATGGTCGCGAATTTGATCAGCATGGAAAGCAAAATTTCGACAGGATGGAAGCGGGCGCCCGTGGTGACGTCGTAATCCAGATCGGCATGATGCATGCGATGCAGTCGCCACAGCGCCGGCACCGCATGGACCATCACGTGCTGCAGGTAGATCATGAAATCCATGGCCATCACCGACACGATGACCGCCAGGGCGAAGGGCACTTGCACGTAATTGAAAATGCCCCAGCCATGCTCCGCCGCGAAAGCCGCCATGCCCACCGCCGCCGCGGGAAACAGCAACCGCAGGAACGCGGTGTTGAGAAAAACGATGCCCAGGTTGTTGGCCCAGCGAACCGCCTTGGAGACCGTCAGCGTCCGACGCGGTGCGAGAATTTCCCAAAGCGCGATCAGGGACAACATGCCAACGAAGAACCCGAGCCGAATGGAAGCCTCGTGCGCCATGACCCAGTTGCTGAAGTCCATAAGCAATTCCTTCTGAATAGAACAATATTCAATGGAGTTATTGAATATAGTGAGCGCAAGTCAGTGCGCCTGGCAAGTTCCAGATGGGATAGTCAGCGGGAAAAATCGTTGACGGCTTCGAGAATCAACTGCTTGAGTGACGCGAGCGATGTGCAGGCGTTGAGGGTGGCCGCGTCCAGGCCGACGTGGAGACCTTCGTGGGTTTCACGCAAGACAGCGGGGAGGGGGATGTCTAGCGCCGGATATTCGGCCGCAAATTCGTCGCGATGCAGGAAACGGTATTCCACGCCGAGATTGCTGAGAAAGTGGCGCCAATCATCGCGCATGGCGAACGGCGAGTGTGTCAGTGCGCAAAGCTGGCATTTGTAGGTACCGGGTGACAGGAGCTTGTGCGCCACATCGGTGAGCAGGTTGAAGAGGCCGCTGTCGGCGTTATAGACGAACAGCAGACGTGTTGCGGGTTTAGTCACGGGCATTGATCAGTTCTGTTGCCGTTGTAGGTCATCGACGCGCCCGCTTTAGCGGCTCGGCTCCACTTCAGCCAGCAACATGGCCGCTGCGGCGTGGAAGAACAGATCGAAGGTGTCGATGGGCTGTAGCAGGGTACCCGCCGCGAGCATCTTCAGTTTGGCTCCTTTGCAGTATTCGTTGGTCACTGCCCGCCGGAGAGCCACCCAGTAGATCAGAGCGTCCCCTCTCCCTCCGGGAAAGGGACAGGGTGAGGAAGCAATCGCGTTACGGATGCGTTCCAGCA
>JAWLCT010000093.1:0-4246 GCA_041687015.1 Gammaproteobacteria bacterium | reverse complement strand
GCCGCCTCCATGTGGGCGAACATGCGCTCGCTGTAGGCGGCGCAGCTCTCACCCCTTTCGCGGTGAAAACAGTCCGGCGAGGGCACGGCAATGCTCTCCATGAGCAGGGGCTGATAGGTTTCCTTGTACAGGGCCACGTCACCCACCGCGAGCGCGCCCAAGGTTTCGCCGTGATAGCTGTTGGTGAGGGTGATGAACCTTGTGCGTTGGGTCTCTCCGCGATTGCGCCAGTAGTGGAAGCTCATCTTGAGCGCCACTTCGATGGCCGACGAGCCGTTGTCGGCGTAGAAGCAACGGGTGAGGCCTGCGGGCGTGAGTTGCACCAGGCGTTCGGAAAGCTGGATGACCGGCTCGTGGGTGAAGCCTGCAAGGATCACGTGTTCCAGCTCGTCGAGCTGCGCCTTGATGGCGCCGTTGATGCGCGGGTTGGCATGACCGAACAGGTTCACCCACCAGGAGCTGATGGCGTCGAGGTAACGCCGGCCTTCGAAATCCTCCAGCCACACACCTTCACCGCGGCGGATGGGGATGAGCGGCAGGCGCTCGTGATCCTTCATCTGGGTGCAGGGATGCCACACGACCGACAGATCGCGGCGCATCCAGTCGGCGTTGTTCATAGCAGGAAGTCGAGGACGATGCCCACGAAGATGGACGCGCCCACGTAATGGTTGTGCAGGAAAGCCCGGAAGCAGCGCATGGGCTCGCGTTGGCGGATCATCCATTGCTCATAGACGCTAAGCACGGCGGCTACGGCCAAACCGGCGAAAAAGAATTCGCCCATGCCGAGGTCGTGCCCGGCGATGGCAAGCAGCAGCAGGAACAGCGCCTGCAGCACACCGATAATGAGCCGGTCGAAACGGCCGAACAGGATGGCGGAGGATTTCACGCCGATCTTGAGGTCGTCGTCCCGGTCGGCCATGGCGTACATGGTGTCGTAAACCAGCGACCACATGATGTTGGCAAAGAACATCACCCAGGCGGGGCCGGGGACCTCGTTGGCCAAGGCTGCGAAACCCATGGGGATGCCCCAGCCGAAGGCCATTCCCAGATAGGCCTGAGGCAGATAGGTATAGCGCTTGGTGAAAGGATAACTGAAGGCCAGAAACGCACCGACGATGGACAGCTGGATGGTCAGCGTGTTCAGAAACAGCACCAACCCGAAGGACACCAGGGAAAGCACGCCGAAAACCATCACCGCCTCGTGCGGCTTGACGTGACCGGCGGCAATGGGACGGTCCTTGGTGCGCCAGACATGACCATCGATATCGCGGTCGGCGAAGTCGTTGATGGCGCAGCCGGCCGATCGCATGAGCACCGTGCCGACCAGGAAGATGGCGAACACCAGGGGATCGGGCCGGCCCTCGCCCGCGATCCACAAGGCCCACAGCGTGGGCCAGAGCACCAGGTAAATGCCGATGGGCCGATGCAGGCGCACCAGGCGGTAGTAATGACCGAGCCGTTCGAGAACAAGGGAGGACATGGCGCGGGATTTTAGCAAAACCTGATGCGCCCCTGCGCCCGTCATCCGGTTGGGTTAGGATTGGCAGTCATGAACGACGCACGCCCTGCACAACAAAACGAACAAGCTCAATGGCATGCCCGCCCGGCAACCGATGCGCTGGAGGCCCTGGACAGCCGCCCCGAAGGCCTGACCCCGGAGGAGGCGCGCCAGCGGCTCGAGCGCTTCGGCCCCAACCGGCTGCCCCCGCCCAAAGGCCGCGGGCCGTTCAAGCGTTTCCTGCTGCAGTTCCATCACGTCCTCATCTATGTGCTGCTCGCCGCTGCGGTCGTGACCCTGGGCCTTGGCCATTTCGCCGATACCAGCGTCATCGTGGGCGTGGTGCTGGTCAACGCCATCATCGGTTTCATCCAGGAAGGCAAGGCGGAGCGCTCTCTGGAAGCCATCCGCAATATGCTGTCGCACCAGGCCACCGTGCTGCGCGAAGGCCGGCGCGTGACCCTGCCCGCCGAAGACCTGGTGCCCGGCGACGTGGTGGTCCTGCAGTCCGGCGACAAGGTGCCTGCCGACGTGCGTCTGATGCGCGTGCGCAGTCTGCATGCCGAAGAGGCCGCGCTCACCGGCGAATCCGTGCCCGTGGAAAAGGCTGCCGAGCCGGTCCCGGCCGAATCCGTGCTGGGCGACCGCCGTTCCATGGCCTTTTCCGGCACCCTGATCACCTACGGCCAGGCCACCGGCGTGGTGGTAGGCACGGGTGCCGACACCGAGATCGGCCGCATCAGCGCCATGCTCGCCCGGGTGACCACCCTGGAAACGCCCCTGCTGCGGCAGGTGGCCCATTTCAGCACCTGGCTCACCTTCTGGATCGGCATCCTGGCCGTGCTCACCCTCAGCATCGGCGTGCTGCTGCGCGGCTACACCCTGGAGGAAATGTTCCTGGCGGCGGTGGGTCTGGCGGTGGCGGCGATCCCCGAAGGTCTGCCCGCCATCATCACCATCACTCTTGCCCTCGGCGTGCAGCGCATGGCACGGCGTAATGCCATCGTGCGCCGCTTGCCGGCCGTGGAAACCCTCGGTTCGGTAAGCGTCATTTGTACCGACAAGACCGGCACGCTGACGCGCAATGAAATGACGGCCACCACGGTGGTCACGGCGCGTCGCCGCTTCGGCATCAGCGGCGTGGGTTACGACCCACACGGCGGCTTCACCCTTGACGAACGGGAGACGGACCCGGAAAGCCACCCCACCCTGCTCGAACTCTGCCGCGCTGCCATGCTCTGCAATGACGCCGTGCTGCACGAGCGTGACGGCCGCGTTCACATGCAGGGCGATCCCACCGAGGCGGCGCTCATCACCCTGGCGCGCAAGGCCGGTCTCAATGAGGCCCAGTTGGAGGAAGAGTTTCCGCGCACGGACGTGATCCCGTTCGAATCCGAACACCGCTTCATGGCCACCCTGCAACACGACCATGCCGGGCATGGTTTCATCCTGTTGAAGGGCGCGCCGGAACGTGTGCTGGACATGTGTACCCTGCAACGGGTCAGCGGC
This sequence comes from Gammaproteobacteria bacterium, assembly GCA_041687015.1. Taxonomy (GTDB): domain Bacteria; phylum Pseudomonadota; class Gammaproteobacteria; order Thiohalomonadales; family Thiohalomonadaceae; genus JALOAT01. Next base: position 1,239 of record JAWLCT010000093.1, on the reverse strand, counting down.
GACGTGCAACCCATCGATCGCGCGTACTGGGACGCCCAGGTGGATACCCTCGCCGCCGAAGGCCTGCGCCTGCTGGCGGTGGCGTTCAAGCCGGTGGAACCGCACTGCCGGGAGTTGCGCTTCGACGATGTGGAATACGGACTGACCCTGCTGGGGCTTGTGGGCCTGATCGACCCGCCGCGCGAGGAAGCCATCGCCGCGGTGGCCCGCTGCCGGCAGGCGGGAATCCGCGTGAAAATGATCACCGGCGATCATGCCGCCACCGCACGCGCCATCGGCGCACAGATGGGCATCGGCGATGGCGTGCATGCGTTGACCGGCGCCGAGCTGGAAACCATCGACGGTAACGCATTGCGCGACGCCGCCAAGGAGACCGACGTGTTCGCCCGCGCCAGCCCCGAGCACAAGCTGCGTCTCGTAGAGGCCCTGCAGGCGAAAGGCGCGGTGGTGGCCATGACCGGCGACGGTGTGAACGACGCGCCCGCCCTGCGCCGCGCGGACGTGGGTGTGGCCATGGGCCTGGGCGGTACGGAGGTGGCCAAGGAGGCCGCCGAGATGGTGCTCGCCGACGACAACTTCGCCAGCATCGCCCATGCGGTGGAAGAAGGCCGCACGGTCTACGACAACATCCGCAAATCCATCCTGTTCATCCTGCCCACCAACGGTGGCGAGGCCTTCACCATCAGCTTCGCCATCCTGCTCGGGCTTACGCTGCCACTCACACCGTTGCAAATCCTGTGGGTGAACATGATCACCGCAGTGACGCTGGCCTTGTCGCTCGCCTTCGAGCCCACCGAGCCCGCCGCCATGCGCCGCCCGCCCCGGGACCCGAGCGAACCGCTGCTGTCGGGCTTTATCGGCTGGCGTATCCTGTTCGTGTCACTGATCCTGGTGGCCGGCACGCTGGGCGTTTTCCTCTGGGAGCGCGCGCAAGGCACCGGCGTCGACGAGGCGCGCACCATCGCGGTGAACACGCTGGTGGTTTTCGAAGCCTTCTACCTGTTCAACAGCCGCTACATGCTGGCCCCGGTGCTCAACCGCGAAGGCCTGTTCGGCAACCGCTACGTGCTCATGACCATCGTGCTGGTGATGTTCTTCCAGATCCTGTTCACGTACACCGCGCCCATGCAGCAACTGTTCAGCACCACCGATATCGACCTCGCCGCCTGGGGCCGCATCGTACTCATCGGCTCCAGCGTGCTGTTCCTGGTGGAAGCGGAAAAGTGGCTCATGCGCCGG
>JAWLCT010000092.1:0-4537 GCA_041687015.1 Gammaproteobacteria bacterium | reverse complement strand
ATCGCAGAAGACACACCGCTCTTCCAGGCGGCGCATGCGTTCTCAATGAAAAGGTGGGGATTCGCGTATGACATGGCAGAGAACGGGGTAGAAGCCGTGTGCTAAATAAATCTGTCCCCTTTTGTTCTCCTCCATGGCCCAGATCCCCACGGGCAGGGCGCGCCATCCCGCACGCGCGGTGTGTCGCGGGGTGACGGCGCATTCGAAGCTGGCCCTTGCATGGGATCACTCCCCCGGGCTTCCCGGCGAATGATGCCTCATGAGGTCATAACGGATCTGCCGCGGTAAGTCGGGAGCACGGCGTGCGCGGATGAAGACTGGAGAGGCGGACGGTGACTGCGGACGCCCGTTTCGCTCGCCTCAACCCTTGTTCATCCGGACGAGATAGTGAACCACCACGTATTCCCCCGTGGTGGCATCAAGGAAGGAGAAGGCGACATTTCCCTCCGGACCCATGGTGATCTTCGCCCTGGAAACATAATGGTCTTCGGCGAACGCCTCCTCGAAAACGATGCGGTGCTCGTCGAGATCGAATATCTGGAAACGCGCCTTGCCGGGGCCACGGGTGGTAAAGATCTCGCTGAGGAGGATCCATCGCCCACCAGGCAGGGAAGAGATGTCCTGGATCTCGAAATAGCCCGTCAGCCGGTCATCCACCGGGAGCACGAGTTCGCGCTTTCCGCTCTCGAGCCCATGAAGGTACAGGCCACCCTTTCCGCGAAAGAACGTGACCTCCGCGTCGAACTCGAGAAAGAGCTCCGTTCCGGGCAAACGATATGTGGCGTAGAAGCTCTCCGCGCCGGGACTCCGGGGGCGGATGGTCTTGCCGGTGGCAGGCGACCAGATCTCCCGATCGCTGAAGACCATGCCTTCGGGATGCGCGCCGACCAGGCGCGGGGCCTGTCGCTGGCGCGGCGACAGCCGGGTGCGGCGCCAGCGCTCCGCCCGTTCATCATCGACGCCGATGAATGCGATTCCCGACGCTACCCTGCCGCCTTCAAGCTTCCCGGTGCAGCGGCACTCGTCCACGCGCGGGTTCAGCATGACGGTGGTGCGACGGCATTGGGGCGACCAGCTGCCCCCTTCCGGAAACCACCCGCCTGCGCAGCCGCCCGCCTCCGACACCCGCTCCTCGCTCCAATGGAGGCGCTGCGCGTTGTCGAAGTACGGGAGATGGATCAGGGGCCCCTCGGCGCCGTCTTCCAGCCGTTGCGCATGGGTGATCACGGCGCGCTTGTCGACCGAAAGCGCCGGGGATCCGCCCCAGGCAGGCAGAGCGGCTCCGATCAGCAGAGCATTAAGGAACAGGATGGCGGTTCTAATCCACATGGGCTCGCTCCCACGGTGACTGGCCAAAAAAAAGAAAGCAGCGGGGAACCCGCTGCCTTCTCTTCATGCCTCACCGCTATTGGGCAGAGGTCGCGTCGTAGGCCTGGCCGCTGTCCACAGCCACGCCACCCTTGTCGTGGGGGACGCCCACGTTGGCGATGCCGGTACAGCTACCGCCACGGCCGTCGTTGGCGCTGAAGTGGAGCGCATACACACGGCCATCGCCGCCGCCGTCACGTTCGGCGCGCACCGTCGCGCCGGACGAACCGATGCCGCTCGCATCCGGGGCGGTCCGCCCGCTGCCCTTCGACATGACAGGCTCATCTTGGGTGATCGCGGTCATGGTGATGGAGACCGCATCGCCATCCGGATCGGTCACGCCGAGAATGGAGACCTCCGACATCTCATGGTTCGGCGGCCAGAGCAGCGGCACGCTGGGCGCCGCCGCCGTGCAGACGGGCGGCTGATTGACCATCGCCTGAACGGCCGCGCTGGCGCTGTTGTGCACGTTGGGGTCCCTGGTGTCGGTAACCAGCAGCACGATGCTGGCGACTTCACCCTCCAAAGCAGCGGCGGGGACCGAAACGGACATGGTCACCGTGGTGCTATTGCCGGCAGCGACCGACACGGTGGACGGAATCCCGATGGGCCAGCCGGAAGCCGAGGATGCGGTCAGGGTGTAGACCGCATCGGCGCCGGAGGCATTGGTCACCGTCACATCGATGTCGGCGGCGCTGCCCGCGGAGGCCATGGCCGTTTTCGGGAAGACGCTCAGCGCCACCGCCTGCGGGCGGACCGGCAGTGCGGTCTGCCGCGCGAAGCCGGCCCCGCCGACGCTGGTGCCCGCGACCTCCAGGAGGAACGGTTGTGCGGGCGGCACGAACGCGACGCGATAACTGCGCGCGCGGTTCATGCTCGGGAAGAGCGTCTGCAACAGCGTGCCGTTCTCTGCGCGCACCGCGACCGCATCCACGCTGGCGACCGCCGCCGTCACGCCCACATCCACCACCAGCTCCTTGCCGATGACGGGCTGTCCCTCGACCGGCATGAGGTCGATATCGGGCGTCACCGGGGGGACGGCCGGGTCGAGCAGGCGGATGTCCGAAGCGAGCAACGCGCTCTGGCCGAAGGCACGGACCACGAAGTCGCCCGCGGTCGGGAAGCGGATGCGCCAGGTCCCCTGCATGGGGGTGGTAACCGTGTACTTGTCCACGGAACTGAGCTTGAGACGCGTGACGCCGGGCGTGGTGGCGTTCACCACGTTGCCCGCGGGATCGAGCAGCGTGAAGGACGGCAGCCCGGTGGAGGTGGAGGCCGTCACCATGAAGCTGATCTTTCCCTGGAAGCTCTCGTCTACGGGAATCTCCACGTCGCCGATGGCGCCGCTCGCCTTGCTGATCCGCCAGCCGCGCACCAGCGCCGAATCGGGGGCGCTCAGTTCAAGCAGGGTCGGCACCACATCGTCCACTTCATAGCGCGTGACGTTGAACAGCACGCCGCCGGTCTGGGCGGTGAGCGCCTTCAACTGGGTGCGCGCCGAACGGGAGGTCAGCGGATCCTTGGCGGCGATGGTCGCGAGCGGCGCCATCGCGGCGCGCGCGGGGCCGGCGGTGCCGTCGCGGTTGTCGGACGGCACGAACGGGGTGGAGCCGGCGAGCGCGAGGGACGCCGATTCTTCCGCATAGCAGTCACCCGTGAGAATCGCGTCGATACCGACGCCCTTGATCGCTGCCTGGGCCGCCACCAGGGGCCCGAGGGCGGCATCGCCTGCCGAGGCGTCGGTGGCAAGGAGGATGCGACCGCCGCGCATCTGCATGTCGGTGCTGATAAGCGGGAACTTGCCGAGCGCCGTGAGCAGCGCCGTGTTGGAGGCCTCCGGGCAATCTCCGCCGCCCCAGGCGTAGAGGGAATTGATCGCGCTGCGGAACTGGTCCACGTCGCAGAACTCCCCGCGGTCATTGGCCGAGTCCTTGAAGCTCACCAGCCCCAGGGTCGGCGCTTCGTCGCCGGCGATGAGGCCGTCCACGAAACTCAGCGCCGCCGATCGCACACCCGCGATGTCGGTGTACATGCTGCCCGTGTCGTCGATGACGAACATCATGGTGCGCTGACGCTCCTTCAGCATCTTCTCGAGCTGAGTGGCCTGGTCGCCGCCGACCTTGGCATGGAGTTCATCGATCACCATCTGCACGTATTCGCGGGTCTTCGCCCGCGCGGACTGCGCGGCCAGCGGGAATCGCGCGCCGTTCGGCACGCCGGCGTCGTCCTTGTTGAGGTCGCGGTGACAACACCTGCCGGGCTGCATGCCCATGCACTGGTCGCCCAGGGCAAAACCGCCGAGGCTGAAATACCCGCTCACGAGACCCGCGGGGGCGAAGTTGTTGGCGGCATCGCAGGTAAAGGCGTCGCCGTTGGCCATCCCGAGCAGATCGACCGGGTGCCCGTTGTCCACCGCATTGGAGTGGGCAAAGACGTCCTGCACGGTGTGGAGCGCGGCACCCAGGGCATCGAGGGCATCGCGCCGCTCGCAGGACTGCAGGGCTCCCACCACCTCGTCGATCTTGTTGCGAAGCCGGGCGGAGCCCGCATCCAGGCGGTTATTGTCCACATGGGCCGCTTCGTTCAGCATCTCGGTGAGATCGGTCCAGTAGGACGAGTCGCCCACTTCGTCGCACGACAGCTCATCGAAGCCGAGCGTGGAGAGCTCCTCCTCGGTGATCTCTTCGTGTATGGGTTGTTTGAATGCGTAGGTATTGGCCGTAAAGGCCAGACACGTCAGCGCTAGCGCTGCCGCGATGGTGCGGCGTGGTACTGATTGTCGCCCTTTGCTCTTCCTAAGTTCCATGGCGTTTTCTCCTGCAATCTGTTGACTGAAAAATCGGACTGCGGCGCGATCCTATTCCCGCTGATAAGGTGTGACAACCGGAGATTACGGACGCGCAGACTCGCGAAGCGGGCTGGGAGGCGAATGCGCGGCGGCGTGCCCGCGGCTACGGCCCCTTTTTCAGGTCCAATCAATAAGTTATGTTAGGGATTCGAGGAAAGAAGCAGCATCATGGGGTGCAATCGTCGTGAGCGGCTGCGGGATCTGGCCGAAGCAGGCCTGCGCACTCCGCTCATCCCGTGACGGGCAAACGGGGTCAGGTCTTGCCTTTTGCCTTGCTGGTTGGCGGTTTGAGGCAAAACGCAAGACCTGACCCCGGGCTCC
>JAWLCT010000091.1:0-4619 GCA_041687015.1 Gammaproteobacteria bacterium | reverse complement strand
GATAGGCCGGTTTCAATAATGCGGCGGTGGCGTTTCTTCGGACTCGTCGGCCACCAGGCTGGGGAGGACCAGTTCGAGCTGTTCCCGCAGCTCCCGCACGGCCTTTTCCAGCACGTCGATACGTCGTTGCTGGTCTGCGTACGCCTGCGATAGTTCCTGCATGGCGTGTTCCTGGAACGCGAAACGGGTTTCCAGCTCTTCAAGTCGGGCAATGAGGTCGTGCGCGTTATCGGGCATGGTTGCTCCGTGGGTTGATCGTTTTTCCTGTTGGGGCGAATTTCGGCTCACACGTGGTCGGTGCCAGCCGCTCAGCCGTCGCGAGCGGAAGCTCGCTCCCACAACTGAACGCCCTCCGCCGTTCACCGCCGCTGCAATTGCCAGCAATAATGAATGCGCGGGTTGCGTTCGAAATCCGGCGGCAGTGTGGCGCGGGTCAGGTCCTTCACGGAGAGATCCGCAAGCGCAGCTTCATCAAGGCGAAACTTGCGGAAATTGGTGGAGAACACGAGTACACCGTCGGGCACAAGCAATTCCATCACCTGCCTGATCACTTCCACGTGATCGCGCTGCACGTCGAAGGTACCGCGCATGCGCTTGGAATTGGAGAACGTCGGCGGGTCGAGGAAGACCAGATCATAGACGCCCCGTTGCTGCTCGGAGGCTTCCTCCAGCCACGCCAGGCAGTCCGCCTGCACGAAGCAGTGTTGCGGTCCGCCGAGACCGTTGAGGCGCAGGTTGCGCTCGCCCCACTCCAGATAGGTGTTGGACATGTCCACCGAGGTGGTGCTGCGCGCGCCGCCCAGCGCTGCATGTACGCTTGCGGTACAGGTGTAGGCGAACAGGTTGAGAAACCGCGTGCCCTCGGCCATCTCGCCCACCATGGCGCGGGTGATGCGGTGATCCAGGAACAGACCCGTGTCGAGGTAATCGCCCAGGTTCACGAGGAAGCGCGCGCGCCCTTCACGCACTTCATGAAAGCCGCTGTCGGTGCCGAGCTTTTCGTACTGGGCCGCACCTTTCTGGCGACGGCGGATCTTGAACACCATCTGTGCCAGTGGGATATCGAGCACCTGCGGGATGATCGTCAGCGCTTCGCGTGCGCGCTGATCGACCTTCGCCGGGTCGATGGTGGAAGGCGCTTCGTACTCCTGCACATGGACGTAGAGCTTGTCGCTCTCGTACAGGTCGACGGCAAAGGCATACTCGGGCAGGTCCGCATCGTACAGTCGCCAGGCGTCCACACCTTCGCGCCGGGCCCAACGCCCCAGGTGCTTCAGGTTCTTGCGCAGGCGGTTTTCAAACGCGCGGGCGCCCTCGCCCAGTTCCGTAGCGGGACGCAGGTCGCGCGGACGCTCGCCCGGCGGCGTGCGCAGGGCAGGTCGCGCCACCTCGTGTTCCGGGGTGATGTCGTAGTTGAACAGCTTGCATTCCAGCGGACCGTTGAACAACGTATAGGTGGTGCGTGACCGCAGGCCGACATGGCGGCCCAACTCGGGGGCACCGGTGAACACGGCGGCATGCCAGCCCTGGAAATACTCGCGCAGCACGTCACCCAGCGTCCGATAGAGCTCAGCCACCCCACCTTCCGCGCCGATGCGCTCACCATAGGGCGGGTTGGCCACCACCAGTCCTGCGTTGCGGCCGACGGGCCTCGCCTCGTTCACCGCCTTGCGCTCGATGTGCACCACACCGCGCAGATCGGCACGGTTGACGTTACCGATGGCCGCCTTCACCGCCTGCGGGTTGATGTCGTAGCCGACGATCGTTGGCACGTCCTTGAGTCCGCGCTCGCGCCGCTCGATAGCTTCATCCAGCAGCGACTGCCAGAGTCCGGCATCGTGACCACGCCAGCGATGAAAGCCGAAATAGGTACGCGTCAATCCGGGCGCCACATCGCCCGCCATGAGGGCCGCCTCGATGGGCAACGTGCCGGAGCCGCACAAGGGGTCGAGCAACGGCCCGCCGAGGCGTGCGATCTCAGGCCAGTCGGCGCGGAGCAAAATGGCAGCGGCCAGATGTTCCTTTAGGGGTGCCGCTACGCCCTCCTCGCGATAACCGCGTCGGTGCAGGCTGTCACCGGACAGGTCGAGGCTCACGGTCGCCTCGTCCTTCGCCACGTGGACATTGATGCGCACATGCGGCCGCCGCGTATCCACCGACGGACGCACGCCCACCCGTGCACGAAAACGATCCACCACCGCGTCTTTCACCTTCAGGGCGCCGTAATGGGTGTGGGTGATGGCGGAGCGTGTGGCGGTGAAATCCACTGCCAGGGTGCCTTGGGGGTCGAGGTGATCTTCCCAGGGCAGCGCATTCACCCCCGCGTACAACGCTTCAGCGTCGGGCGCGGAAAAGCGAGCGATGGGCATGAGCACGCGACCCGCAATGCGCGACCACAAACAGACGCGATAGGCCTCCTCCAGGCGACCGGTGAAACGCACACCACCGCGGGACTGGGCGATCTTGCGCCCACCGAGGGTGCGCAGTTCGTCGGCAAGGAGCGGTTCCATGCCCTTGGGCGTGGTGGCGAAGAGTTCGAATTGGGACATGTCGTTGTTCGTGTGGTGCCTTAAGGCGTTTCAAGCTTCGCCATGGAACGTTGTAGGAGCGGGCTCAGCCCGCGATTGGATTGCCCGTTCCGGAAAACCATCGCGGCCTGAGGCCGCTCCCATATGATCCCCCGTCGTCACGTAGCCACTTCGCGCCAACGTGAGGCTTCCTGTGGTTCAGGACGAAAGCGCTTCCAGCGCCTCCCAGCGGGCGTACGCCTCCGCCAGTTCGGTCTCGACCTCCTGAAGCCGTGCGCCCGCCTCGGCGATGCCGCCTTCCTGCTGGTACAGCGCAGGATCGGACAACCGCGCGTGCAACGCGGCCTGCTCCGCTTCCAACGCCTCGATGCGCGCCGGCAGTTGCTCCAACTCGCGCTGGTCCTTGTAACTGAGTTTGCGCGACTTCGGCCGCTCCTGTTGCGGCTTGGCCGCGGGTTCCGGCTTCGGTTCGCTGCGTTTCACTTCCACCGCGGGCCTGGCCGGGCGCTGGCGCAGCCAGTCGCTGTAACCACCGACATACTCGCGCACCTCGCCATCCCCTTCGAAGGCCAGGGTACTGGTGACCACGTTGTCCAGGAAGGCGCGATCGTGGCTGACCAACAGCACGGTGCCTTCGTAGTCGGCCAACAATTCCTCCAGGAGTTCGAGGGTCTCCACGTCCAGATCGTTGGTAGGCTCGTCGAGCACCAGCACGTTGGCCGGGCGCGCAAACAATCGTGCCAGCAGCAGACGATTGCGCTCACCGCCGGACAGTGATTTCACCGGCGAACGCACGCGTTCGGGCGAAAACAGGAAATCCTGCAAATAGCTCATCACGTGCCGGTCGCGGCCGTTCACGCTGATGGTGTCCTTGCCGAGGTTCAGGTTGTCCATGACCGATTTTTCCGGGTCGAGCTGTTCCCGTTGCTGATCGAAATAGGCCACCGCCAGTTTGGTGCCATGGCGCACGGTGCCGCTGTCCGGCGTCAGTTCGCCCAGCAGGAGCTTCAGGAGCGTGGTCTTGCCCACGCCGTTGGGGCCGATGATGCCGATGCGATCGCCACGCTGGATGTTCACCGACAGGTCGCGGATGAGCGTGCGGCCGCCGCGCGCGACGCGGGCGTGTTCGGTTTCCACCACGCGCTTGCCGGATTGCCCCGCGTGTTCCACTTCGATGCGCACCTTGCCCTGTTGTTCCCGCCGTTCCGCCCGCTCGCGGCGCAGCTGCACGAGTGCGCGCACGCGGCCTTCGTTACGGGTGCGGCGGGCCTTGATGCCCTGGCGGATCCACGCCTCTTCCTGGGCCAGACGTTTGTCGAACAGCGCGTTCTGCTGCTCTTCCACCGCCAGGCGCTCTTCGCGTTTTTGCAGGTAATTCCGGTAATCGCCGGGCCAGGAGGTGAGCTGGCCACGGTCCAGTTCCACGATGCGCGTGGCCAGGCGCTCCAGAAAGGCGCGGTCATGGGTGATGAACAACAGCGCGCCGCGCCATTCCAGCAAGGTGTCTTCCAGCCAGGTGATGGACTCCACGTCCAGGTGGTTGGTGGGCTCGTCCAGCAACAACACGTCCGGCTCGTTCACCAGGGCACGGGCCAGCAGCACCCGGCGCCGCGTACCGCCCGAGAGCTCGGAAAGCGGCTGGTCGGCGGGCAGACCAAAGCGTGTCAGCAGCGCCTCCACGCGCTGCTCCAGGCGCCAACCGTCACGCGCCTCCAGGGCTTGCTGCAGCCGCCCCAGACGGGCCAGGCCCTGATCGTCCGGGGCGGACTCCAAGGCGTGGGCGGCGGCATGATATTCGGCGATCAGACTGCCCAGATCCCCCAGCCCGTCCGCCACCACCTGAAAGGCCGAGCGGCCCTCGTCCAGGGGAATGTCCTGCGCCAGATAACCCACCCGGCCGTCCATGCGCACCTCGCCCTCGTCCGGCACCGCCTCCCCGGCCACCACCCGCAGCAGCGTGGTCTTGCCCGCGCCGTTACGGCCGACGAGACACACCCGCTCGCCCGGCTCCACGGCCAGATTGACACGATCAAGGAGCGGCACGTGGCCGTAGGCGAGGGAGACATCTTGCAGGGTGATGAGAGGCACGGG
>JAWLCT010000090.1:0-4657 GCA_041687015.1 Gammaproteobacteria bacterium | reverse complement strand
GCTCCGCGGGCGATACGCCGGTGACTTTGACTGCCTTGAATTTCACAGCCACGCCGCATCCCAATGTGGGTAATCCCCGATGCGTTCAACAAGCCCCGCTCGCAGCGGATTAGCGACGATATAACGCGCGATTGGCACGACGTCTTCATCCTTGCGAATCGCGCGTTCGTGGAAGCCTTTCTGCCAAACGGACAGCCCGATGCGGCGACTGGAGATCGCCTTCACGCGCCGAACGACATGTGACAGGTGATCCCGATCACCCAATTGCATCAGCCAGTGAAGATGGTCGGGCATGATCACGAAGCATAGCGTCGTCGCGCGCTGAAACGTCTCTTGCTCGCGCAGGACACCCACGAGCTTTCGCGCATGACGGAATTCCGCAAATACCGGAACCCGCCCGCGCGTCACTGTGGTGATAGCGTAGATTTGCCCAGGAAAGGAAAACCGGCCCTTGCGAAGGGCAGACCCGTGCGGTACCGATGACATGAAACCTCCTTGTCGTTACACCAGCATCCAAGCCGACGCCAAACCTGACAACGATCAGTACGCAACGCAAGCGCGCGCTTCAGAGCCCACCCCGAAGGTGCTCTGAAGGGCGCTGCGAACGCGCCCGGAAAAGGCAAATCGCCCAGGGGACTGGGCTCCTACAACAGGGTGGGGAAACTTCCGTTGTAGGCGCCCGTTTATGCCCCGAAGGGGTGCTCCGCGGGCGATACGCCGGTGGGCCTGGCGCAAAGGCAAATCGCCCACACAAAAAACCGACAACGCGGCCAGCGAGCGGATGCCTACAACAGCACGCGCTCGATACCGCCCTGCTTTGCCTTTTCCACGAAGCGGCGCTGCCAGTCGCTGCCGAGCAGGCGGTTGGCCAGTTCCACCACGATGTAATCCGCAGCGAGGCCGGTGTCGTCGCCGTAGCGCGACAGGCCCTGCTGGCAGGCGGGGCAGGCGGTGAGGATCTTGACGTTGCCGCGCTGGGCCTTGTCCTCGCCGGTGAGACTGCGAATGCCTTTGTGCAGCTCTTCCTGTTTGCGGAAACGTACCTGGGTGGCGATGTCGGGGCGCGATACGGCAAAGGTGCCGGCCTCGCCGCAGCAGCGATCGGACAACTGCACCTGGCCACCCACCAGCGCCGACGCCACTTTCACGGGCGCGTACTGCTTCATGGGCGTGTGGCACGGGTCGTGATACAGGTACTGCGTTCCCTCCACGCCTTCGAGGCGCACGCCCTTTTCCATCAGGTATTCGTGGATGTCGAGCAAACGGCATCCCGGGAAGATCTGCTCGAAACGGTATTTGAGCAGCTGATCCATGCAGGTGCCGCAGGAGACGATCACGGTCTTGATGTCCAGGTAGTTCAGCGTGTTGGCCACGCGATGGAACAGCACCTGGTTGTTGGTGGAGATGCGTTTGCCGGTGATTTCGTCGCCCCCCGCGGTCTGCGGATAGCCGCAGCAGAGATAGCCCGGCGGCAGCACCGTCTGCACGCCTTGCTCGTACAACATGGCGAGGGTGGCGAGGCCCACCTGGCTGAACAAACGCTCGGAACCGCAACCCGGGAAATAGAACACCGCTTCCGCCTCGTCCCCCACCTTGGCCGGATCACGCAGGATGGGGACCACCTTGTCGTCCTCCAGACCGAGCAGGGCGCGGCTGGTCTGGGTGGGCAGGCCGCCGGGCATGGGCTTGGCGACGAAATTGATCACCTGCGCGGTGAGCGGCATCTTGCCCGTGGTGCTGGCGGGTATGCGCTTGCGCGTGAGCCCCAACAGGCTCGCGGCGCGGTGGCCCATGCGCTGCGCAGCATACGACCAGTCGATGAGCGCCTTGCGCATGGCCTTCACGGTGCGCGGATCGGTGACGTTGAGGAAGGCCATGGACAGCCGCGTGATCAGCCCGGTGCGCTTCTGGCCGCGCGCGCGCAACACGTTGCGCATGGCGATCGAGACGTTGCCGAAATCGATGTTCACCGGACAGGGCACCACGCAGCGGTGACATACGGTGCAGTGGTCGGCCACGTCGTTCATTTCGTCGAAATGGCGCACGGAGATACCACGGCGGGTCTGCTCTTCGTAGAGGAAGGCCTCGATGATCAGGCCCGTCGCGAGGATCTTGTTGCGCGGCGAATACAGCAGGTTGGCGCGCGGCACGTGGGTGGTGCACACGGGTTTGCACTTGCCGCAGCGCAGGCAATCCTTCACGGCGCTGTTGAGCGCATCCAGCTCGCTGGCCTCGAGAATGATGGCCTCCTGCTGCAGCAAGCGCAGCGATGGCGTGTAGGCATTCTGCAGACCGGAACCGGGCAGCAGCTTGCCCTTGTTGAAGCGGCCCTCCGGGTCCACCTGCTGCTTGTACCGGGCGAAAGCGTCGACGTGGCGAGCGTCCAGGAACTGCATCTTGGTGATACCAATGCCGTGCTCGCCGGAAATGACGCCGCCCAGGGACTCGGCCAGGGCCATGATGCGTTCCACCACGTGCTCGGCCTCGTGCAGCATTTCGTAATCGCTGGAGTGCACCGGGATGTTGGTGTGCACGTTGCCGTCGCCCGCGTGCATGTGTGTGGCGACGAACACACGGCCGGCGCGCAGACGCCCGTGAATGGCATCGAGGCGTTCACGCACGCCCTGCAGTTCCCGTCCGGTGAAGATCTCCTTCAGGGGCCGCTCCACTTCGCGGCGGTAGGATATGCGCAAGTCACGACGCTGCAACAGCGAAAACACGGTGTCGCCCGTTTGCAGGTGTTCGGCGGCGCGTTCGCCGATGAGCTCGCGCATCCGCTCCGCCGGGGTATCCAGGTGCTCGAGGAGGGCAAGCCAGCGCGCGCGGATCTGTTCCAGGTGCTCACGCGCCGCATTGCGCTTGGCCTCCCAGATGGCGCGACTCTCCTCACCCGCCTCGAAGCTTTCCACGCGCAGTTCGGGCAGCTCGTTGCTGAGGTAGTCGAGCACGGCCTCGATCATCTTCAACTTGTTGCGCGTGGACTGCTCGATGTTGATGCGCTCGATGCCTTCGCTGTATTCGCCCAGACGTTCCAGCGGAATCACCACGTCCTCGTTGATCTTGAAGGCGTTGGTGTGGGCGGCAATGGCCGCGGTGCGCGAGCGGTCGGCCCAGAAGCGCTTGCGCGCCTCGGGGCTGGCGGCAATGAAGCCCTCGGCGCCGCGTGCATTGGCCATACGCACCACCGCCGACGCCGCCTCGGCCACCTGGGCCTCCTCCTCGCCGCCGATGTCCACCAGCAGCAGCATCTTGGGCAGGTCGGGACGCGGCGCCTTGGTGGAGTATTTCACCGCCATGATGTAGCGCTCATCCAGGTGTTCCAGGCCGAGCAGGCCGACCGCCGGATGGGCGTCCAGGTAATCCTTGGTTTCCACGATGGCCGGCACCGCGCGGCGCAGATCGGCGCCGAAGAATTCCAGACACACGGTGCGGATGTGGGCGGGCATGCGGTGCAGCACGAAGCGCGCGGAGGTGATGATGCCGTCGCAGCCTTCCTTCTGCACGCCGGGCAACCCGCCCAGGAATTTGTTGGTGACGTCCTTGCCGAGGCCGCTCTTGCGCAGCTCCGGGCCGGGAATGCGCAGCAGTTCGGGCTCGCCCACGGGCGTCTTGCCGTCGGCCGCGTAGCGCGTGATGCGGAATTCACCGAAGGGCAGGTCGTGAATCTTGCCGAGGTTGTGATTGAGGCGCTCGACCTCCAGCCATTGGGCATCGGGCGTCACCAGACGCCAGGACACCAAATTATCGAGGGTGGTGCCCCACATCACCGCCTTCTTGCCGCCGGCATTCATGGCGATGTTGCCGCCGATGCAGGAAGCGTCCTGAGAGGTGGGATCGACGGCGAATACCAGGCCGTTGGCAGCAGCCATGTCCGACACGCGCCGGGTCACCACGCCTGCGCCGGTGCGCACGGTGGCGACGAGTCGGTCGCCCGCGCCCGGGAGCTGCATGCGCTCCACAGGGCCGAGGAATTCCAGCTTTTCGGTATTGATGACGGCGCTGTCCTGCACCAGCGGCACAGCGCCGCCGGTATAACCGGTGCCGCCACCGCGCGGAATGATGGTGAGGCCCAGTTCCACGCACACGCGCACCAGGCCGGCCACTTCCTCTTCTGTGTCGGGCGTGAGCACCACCAGCGGGTACTCCACGCGCCAGTCCGAGGCGTCAGTGACGTGGGAGACGCGGGACAGGCCGTCGAAACGGATGTTGTCGCGGCGGGTCACGCGGGCGAAACGCTTGAGCGCCTGCCGGCGCCGGTCCTTCATGCGCGGCAGCCAGGCCTCGAACTCGCGCACCGCCTCGCGCGCGGCGTTCGCCAGCTCGAACGCCGCCTGGTTGCCGCCGGCGCGAGCCTCTATCTGGTCCAGGCGATGGTGCAGCGCGTGCACCAGGGAGTCCCAGCGCCTGGCGTTCTCGATGAGGTCGTCCTGGATGAACGGATTACGGGCGATCACCCACATGTCGCCCAGCACTTCGAACAGCATGCGTGCCGAGCGGCCCGTTACGCGCTCCCCACGCAGGCGGTTCAACAACGCCCAGTTTTCCTCGCCCAGAAAGCGGATGACGATTTCGCGGTCGGAGAACGAGGTGTAGTTGTAGGGAATTTCGCGGATGCGCGTGGCGCTGGGGGCGGTCATCGGGCGAGTTCGCAACGGGG
>JAWLCT010000089.1:2670-5038 GCA_041687015.1 Gammaproteobacteria bacterium | reverse complement strand
GCGACTGGCCGCTTCTCGCCGGCAGGTTGGCGGCGCGGGTCTATGCAAGTCTTCCCAGCAACCTCCAAGGCTTACGAGGGGCGCCGCCGTCCGCTAGTACGCGTCCCCTAGTACGTCCCCTATTACGAGTTAAGCCATCGACACCAATGATTTGCGAAAGCGCGCGAGAGAAACGGCAAAGAACATCGTGCCGATCACGGCGAGCGCGGCGAATTGGGGCCAGACCACGGAAAAGCCCGCACCGCGATAGAGAATCGCCTGGCCAAGAATGACGAAATGGGTGTTGGGGGCGGCAAGCATCAAATCCTGAATGAAGTCCGGCATGCTCTCACGCGGCGTCATGCTGCCCGACAGCAGTTGCAGGGGGACGAGCGCCAGAAACAGCAGCAGACCGAACTGCGGCATGGTGCGCCCGACCGTGGCGAGGAAGATGCCCATGGAGGTGGTGGCGAACAGGTGCAACACCGCGCCGCCCAGAAACAGCAGCACCGAGCCTTCGATGGGCACGGCCAGTGCGCCCTGCACGATGAACGCCAGGGAAAACGCCGCGGCTATCAGCACCACCAGGCCCATGGACCATACCTTGGCCGCCATGATTTCGAACGGGGTGACCGGCATGACCAGCAGGTGTTCCACGGTGCCGTGCTCGCGCTCGCGAATGAGTGCAGCACCCGTGAGAATGATGGACAGCATGGTGATGTTGTTGATCACCTGCATGACGCCGCCGAACCACGCATTGTTCAGTTCCGGGTTGAAGCGGGCACGCAGGGCCAGTTCCACCGGCAGGGTGGTGGGCGCGCGGTAGCCTTGCATGAATTCGCTCACCTCGCCGTTGATGATGGCCTGGATCTGCCCGCTGCCGGCGAAAGCCTGGCTCATGCGCGTGGCATCCACGTTGACCTGAACGGTGGGCGTGCGTCCGGCCAGCAGGTCGCGCTGCATCTCCGACGGCAGGTCGAGGGCGAAGGTGAAACGCCCGGCATCCATGCCGCTGTCCATCTCCGCGGGCGAGATGAGATCCGGGCGGGCGAAACTGGGTGGATAAAAGGCGTCGATGATGCGTTGGGACAGCGGTGAACGGTCTTCATCGACGATGGCGATGGGCACGTTGTGCAGCGTCTCGGGAATGGCGGTGGCGGCGCTGTAGGTGGACACCGTGAAGGCGAACACGATAAAGGCCAGCATCAGGCGGTCGCGCCCCAGGCTGCGCAGTTCCTTGATGCCGAGGGAGAGCACGTTTCTGGCAGTGCGCATGTCAGCGCTCCTGTTTGCGCAAAAGCAGAACGCCGAGGCCCACCAGCGCGAACGCCGCCAGCCCCAGGGGCAAGAAATACGCCTGCACATCGGCAAACCCCAGCCCCTTGGAGAAGGTGCCGCGCGCGATGAGCAGGAACCAGGTGGTGGGATAGATCTCGCCCACCCAACGTCCCGCACCCTCAAGTGACGATACCGGATTGATCATGCCGGCGAACTGCACGGCGGGGACCAGGGTGAAAATGGCGGTGCCGAACAGGGCGGCGATTTGACTGCGTGTGAAGGTGGAGATGACCAGGCCGAAGGCGGTGGCGGCAATCACGTAAAGCAGTGCGCCCAGCGCCAGGGTGAGAAAGCTGCCTTCCACCGGCACGCGAAACATGAACACGGCCTGCAGCACCAGCAGCAGGAAGTTGAACATGCCGAGGACCACGTAGGGCAGTTGCTTGCCAAGCAGGAACTCCAGGCGGGTGACCGGCGTGACGTAGAAATTGAGAATGGAGCCCAGTTCCTTCTCGCGCACCACGGACAGCGCCGTGAGCATGGCCGGGATGAGCAGCAGAAGCAACGGGATCACCGCCGGCACCATGGCCGGCAGACTGCGTACGTCCGGGTTGTAGCGAAAGCGCGTCTCGATGTTCACCAGGCCGGCGGTCGCCGCACTGCCGTACACCTCGCGCGCCTTGCTGGTGAGCCAGTGCAGGTGCATGCCCTGCACATACCCGCTCACGGTTTCTGCGCGCACGGGCATGGCGCCGTCGATCCAGGCGCCGATTTGGACCGGGACGCCGCGGGCGATGTCGCGGGCGAAGCCCGGTGGGATCTCGATGGCCAGACTGAGATCGCCCTCGCGCATGCGCCGGTCCAGGTCGTCGTAGTCGCGCAGCGGCGGTTGTTCGATGAAATAGCGCGAGCCGGACAGGTTGAGGGCATAGTCGCGGCTGAGACCGGTCTGGTCGCGGTCCAGCACGGCGAAGGTGAGATCCTCCACGTCCATGTTGATGCCGTAACCGATCACGAACATGAGCAGCAGGCTACCCACGGTGGCCAGCAGCAGGCGGATGGCATCCCGTTGCAGTTCGATGGCCTCGCGGCGGGTGTAACTGAGCATGCG
>JAWLCT010000089.1:0-2570 GCA_041687015.1 Gammaproteobacteria bacterium | reverse complement strand
CGGCAGCACGTCCATGATGTCGGCGAGATCGAAGCGTTCCGCCATCTCGCGCACCCGGGCGTCTATGCGCTGCGGGGGAATGCCGAACAGGCGCGCGTGCAGTACCAGGTTCTGCGCCACGGTGAGTTCGCCGTAGAGCGAGAAGGATTGGGTCATGTAGCCCACACGGCGACGCGTGGCCATTTCGTGCGGGTCCACCGGATGGCCGAACAGCCAGGCCTCACCTTCGCTCGCCGGCAGCAGACCGGTGAGCATTTTCATGGTGGTGGTCTTGCCGCAACCGTTGGAGCCGAGAAAGCCGAAGATCTCACCACGGTGGATGCGGAAGCTCACGTGATCCACGGCCGTGAAATCCCCGAACCGACGGGTGAGATCCCGCGCCTCGATGGCCACCTCCTCCTCGCCTCCCGCGCGAGGCTGCATCACCACGGGACGATAGCCTTCGCGCTGTTCGGCGGGCAGCAGGGCGATGAACGTCTCTTCCAGGGTGCGCGTGCCTGCGCGCGTGAGCAGGTCCTGCGGCGTGCCGGTGGCCAGCACGCGCCCCTGATTCATGGCCACCAGCCAATCGAAGCGTGCCGCTTCCTCCATGTAGGCGGTGGCCACCAGCACGCTCATGCCGGGCCGGCCGGCGCGGATGCGATCGATGAGTTCCCAGAACTGTCGGCGGGACAGGGGATCCACACCGGTGGTGGGCTCGTCGAGGATCAGCAGGTCCGGGTCGTGGATGAGCGCGCAGCACAGGCCCAGCTTCTGCTTCATGCCGCCCGACAGTTTGCCCGCGGGGCGATGCCGGAACGGGGCCAGTCCGGTGGCATGCAGCAGCTCGTCGATACGACGCTCGCGTTCGCGGCGGTCATGGCCGAACAACCGGCCGAAGAAATCCACGTTCTCGAACACCGAGAGCGTGGCGTAAAGGTTCTTGCCCAGACCCTGCGGCATGTAGGCGATGCGCGGCAACAGCGCCCGTCGCAGCGATGGCTCGCCAATGTCTGCGCCGAGCACGTCGATGCGCCCGGACTGGATGGCGCGCGCGCCGGCGATGAGGGAAAACAGGCTCGACTTGCCCACACCGTCCGGCCCGATGACGCCGATCATGACGCCCGCCGGCAGGTCGAGGCTGATCCCGTGCAAGGCCTGCACTTTGCCATAGCGAAGCCCGATGCCGCTCAGGCGAACCACCGGCGAAGGCGTCTTGTGCACGCCGTCGTGTCCGTTCATTGCAGCAGGTTGGTCTGCAGGCGTTCAGGCCACGGTACGTTGGGATCGGTGCGTACGTAGGCGACGCCGGGCAGACCGGTCTTCACCTGGAGGATGTATTTTTTCAGCAGCTCCTGGGGGATCTGCGCGCGCACACGGAACATAAGTTTCTCACGCTCGCTTTCCGTTTCCACCGTCTTGGGCGTGAATTGGGCCACGTCTGCGACGAAGGACACGCGGGCCGGTACCACGTACTGGGGCGCGGCATCGAGTACGAGACGCACCTCGGTGCCGATGGCCACGCGCCCGGCGACGGCCGTGGGCAGGAAGAAGGTCATGTACACATCGCTGAGGTCGACCATGTTCAGCACCCGGCCGCCGGCGCCGAGCACTTCGCCGGGCCGTGCCACGATGTACTGGACGCGACCGTCCCGCGGCGCCTTCAGGGTGCTGTCGTCGATTTCGGTCTGGATGCGTGTCACCGCCGCGCGGGCAGCTTCCGCGGCGGATTGGGCCGCATTGATTTGACTGGCGGCGGTGGCGATTGCCGCGTCCGTGGCAGCCACTTGTGCCCGTGCGGCACTGAGCGCCGCGAGGGCGGTGTCCACCGCCGAGCGGGCATCATCGGCCTCCTGCTGCGAAGTAACGCCCTTGGCGGCCAGTTCGGTGATGCGTTTGGCGCGGGTCCGGGCCGCATTCACTTCCGCCTGACGCTGCGCCACCATGGCCTCGGCCGCCGCCTTCTCGCTCTTGCGCTGTGCCAGTTGGTTGCGTGCCGTGACGACCGCATCCTCGGCCTGCCGTAACTGAGCCTCGGCCTGCCGCCGCTGCGCCTCAAGTGATTGGGTGTCCATGACCGCGACCACCTGCCCCGCCGTGATGAACTCGCCCTCTCGCACCCGTATGTCAGTGAGGCGGCCGGGGGCTTTGGCCGCGATGTCGATTTCCACCGCCTCAATGCGGCCGTTGCCGCTGGCGAGCGCCTCCTGTTGATTGCCTGCGCCGAAGCGCTGCCAGACGAGCACCGCAAGCACAAGCAGGAGCACGACACCGGCTATTCCAATCCACTGATGCCTCTTGGGCATGGCGTTCACTGGTTTCCTTTCTCCCCAAATCGCAGGGGCGCAAACGGGCGGTCGATGGTGTCGTTGCACGTCTCCCGCCGGGGCAATTGGAACGGGCAGTATACCTTTTAGTCCTTGGATACGTAGACAGTCCCCGGAATTCCAACCAACACGTGCAATGCTAATCGGGACACCCACCCGAATGCTCACCCGAATGCTTGCCACTCCGCCACACTTTTGAGAAGGTGTTCTCGAAAGGACCAGACCCAAGGACCGGTCATGCCCAAACCACGGAAGACGTTAATC
>JAWLCT010000088.1:0-5048 GCA_041687015.1 Gammaproteobacteria bacterium | reverse complement strand
TGTAGGAGCCCACTCCGTGGGCGATACGCCGGTGGTACAGGGTGGCGTGGGTTATCGCCCAGGGGACGGGGCTCCTACAGGAAGAGAAAGAGATTCCTACGCCCGTACAAATCTGCCGAAAGAGTCGGTCCTGCAGAAGAGGTTACTTGTAACGGGGAATCACCGGGCTTCAGCGATGCTCGCGCGCCGAAACGCGTAACAGCACCCGATCCAGTCCACCGTGCGTCAGCAGGCGTTTGAGCGTGGCGAAGAGGTAGGTGGGGAAGGTTACGTAGTAACGCCGGCGCGGCCGTGGTGCTTCCAACGCCTGCACCACTTTTTCCAGCACCGCTTCCGGCGGCAACGTGAATGGTGCGGCCGGGCCGGGTTTTTGCAATCGACGCAACGTGGCTTGATACCGTTCCTTGAATGGGCTGGAATCCATGTCGATGGTTGAATGAAAGCGGGCCATGCTGTTGGCGCGGAACCGGCTCAGAATGGGGCCCGGCTCGATGAGGCTCACATGAATGCCGGTGCCCTCCAGCTCCAGGCGCAAGGTGTCGGTGAGCCCCTCCAGCGCGAATTTGCTCGCCACATAGGCTCCACGAAAGGGCAGCCCAATCAAACCCAGCACCGAACTGTTTTGGATGATTCGCCCGTGCCCCTGGCGGCGCATGATTTTGAGCACTTCCACCGTGAGTTCATGGGTTCCCAGCAGGTTGGTTTCCAGCTGGGCCCGCAGTACGTCGCGTCGCAGGTCTTCCACCGCGCCGGGCTGGCCATAGGCGGCGTTGTTGAACAATGCATCCAGCGTGCCGCCGGTGCGGTGTAGCACTTCATCCAGGGCGTGACGGATGGCGTCGGAATCGTCCAGGTCCAGGTGCAGGCTTTCCAGACCGAGTTCGGCAAGGCGCGAGACGTCTTCGGGTTTGCGTGCGGTGGCAAACACGCGGTAACCGCGTTTTGCGAGTCCCTGTGCCGTGCACAGGCCGATACCGCTCGAACAGCCGGTGATGAGAATGGTGCGTGACGTGTCGTTGCCCATGCGATGCTCCATGTCTGGCCGCGGGCATCATAAGGTATCATCCGCGTGATGAAGAAGCGGCAGTGCGGAGTTCCGGCATGAGAGTGCTTGCATGGATGGTCTTGACCTGTGTGGCGCTGAGCGCCCAGGCCGCTGACGGGTGGTCGGCGGACAAAATGTACGCAGGCGGTGGTCTCGGTTACCGGGAGCTCGATGACGTAAGCCGTTCCGCCGTACAGCTGTACGTGGGTATGGATGTGGCGAAGCGGGGGGCGGTGGACCTCGCCGTGGAAGCCGGCTATCTGGATACCAGCGATGTGGAGGCGGATGGCGTGTGGTTAAGTGCCCTCGGGTCTGTTCCACTGACGGCCGATGTCCGGGCACTGGCCCGCCTGGGTGGTGATTTCGGTGACGATGCCGGCGCACACCTCGGTTTCGGCGTCGGCTATCGCATCGAGTCGTATATGGAGACCCGTCTGGAATTCTGGTTGCGCGACGGCAGCCAGTCGGTGATGTTCAATGTGGCCTACTACCCTTGGACCAGTCAGCGGTTCCGATAGAAGGAATCAACGCGGTCGCAAAGCAATTTTGCGGAACAGGGAAGCCTTTCTCTCTCGCCAAGGCGCCAAGAGCGCCAAGGGCGTGACTGTTCTTTGATATATGCGGAGCCCCTTGCCGGTAGGCGCGCCGTGCCTTGCCTTCCGCCCCTCACTTTTCTTCTTTCCTTGGTGTTCTTCGTATCTCAGTGAGAGACCTTTTCCCTTACGCCAACAGCACCGCCACCAGTCCGGTGAGATAGATGCCGTCGAAGGTGCCGGCACCGCCGATAGAGGCGAGCGGGGCACCGAGGCGGCGGATGTCTTTGAGGCGCAGCAGGTCGGCACCGATGAGCACGCCCAGCGTGCCGCAGATGTAGGCAAGAGGCGCACTCTGGTCGGGGCGGATCACGGTAGCGATCAGCGCCGCGCTGAGCGGCGCGATCAGCACCGGCATGCCGATGCCCATCCCGGGGATGGGGCGACTGAAGGCATAGCTGATCGCGGTGACGCCGGTGATGGCAATGCCGGCTTCCCACAGCGGCATGGCGTGATAGCCCATGAGGTAGGCCGAAAACAGGAGCGGCACCAGGCCACCGCCCACGTTCAGCGCGATAACCGTGCGACCTTCCTGTTCCCAGCGCGGCAATTTCCAAAGCAAATCGAGCGGCGGCGGCAGCGGATTCTGCTCCGGAAAGGTCGTCGTTTTGATCTGGAACAGCGGAAGATTGATGGCACTGCCGATGAGTGAAACCAGCAACAGCAGAAAGGCCGACCCCATGGACAGGCCCAGCTTGTCGAAGGCGATGCTGAGCAGACCCACCTGCACGAAGAGCAGCAAAACGGCCGCCGCGAGCAGAAGCAGGTAAAAGTTGAATGGAATCGGCGGAATGCGCATTGGCTGAGGTGTCCCGGCTCCAAACACGTGCGACCTGTCTCTCGGAAGAGAGAGCGGGGGAGGGGAGCTGCGTTTTCAGCTCCTCGTTTCTTCCTTCTCCAAAGGGAAGGAACCAGCCGCCACCTTCGGTGGCGAGTGTTCTACGGGAACACTTGGTTTAGCATAGTCCCGGCGGACGCCGGCTCAGTCGATCGTGCGCACTGCAGCGGCGAGCAGCTCTGTCAGGGAAACCGCATTGCTCGCATGGGCGATGCTGTCGCTGCTCCAGACATGTTCGATTCCCGCCGCGTGCATGAGCCGTTCGGCCTCGCCATCGTGCAGCGCATGGGTGACGAGGCAATGCACGGGTCCCGCCCCCTGTGTTTTGAGGATTTCGGCCACGCCGATCATGGTACGACCCGTGCTCGCCATGTCGTCCAGCAACACCACTTCCCTGCCGCGATAGTCGCCCTCGGGTAACCGGATGTGCACCTCACGATCGCCGAGTCGCTCCTTGTGGGCAATGGCGTAGTCCAGCGCAGCATAGTTCGCGACGGCACGCACCCATTGCTCCGATTCGCTGTCCGGCCCCACCAGCAGCGGCTTGCTGCCGCGCGCGCGCAGGAAATCGCCCATCACCGCGGCACAGGACAACGCGCGGGCATGGATGCCCGGCATGACGTCGGTGAGATCATGGATGCGATGCAGATGGGGATCGACCGTGATCACGGCGTCGGCGAGCCCGGACAGGAAACGCCCAATCACGCGTTGGCTGACGGCCTCGCCCGGATTGAAGGCGATGTCCTGACGCATGTAGCAAAGATAAGGCGCAACCAGGGTGACGCGCCGCGCGCCCTGCTCCCGCGCGGTGTCCGCTGCAAGCAGGAGCTCCACCAGCTTGGCGTTCGGCCGATCCAGGCTGCGGCAGAGAATCACGTGTTCCGGCAGGTCCACCGGGACGGTGACGCGGCTTTCGCCGTCGGGGAAACGATGCACGCCAAGCAAGGCGAAGGGCCGATCGAGCGCTTCGGCAAGGCGTCGTCCCTGGGTTTCATAATCCGGAAAGCCGAGAATCATCGATTCCATTACGCGTCCACGTTGTCCTTCAGAATTCGAGATAGGTTTTCGTGACCTGCGCCGGCTCCCCGATAGTGTAGCCAGACTGGTGCTCGCTATAGGTGCGGGCGAAGTGGTAATCGGAGCGGTATTCGGCATGCACGCGGTAGAGCGGCTCGCCCTTGCGCACCGGATCCCCCAGCTTCTTCAGCAGGTCCACCCCCGCACCCTTGTCCATCGGGGCACCCGCCAGGCGTGCGATCTTGCCGATGTGGAAGTTGTCGACCACCGTCACCACGCCGTCCTGTTCCGCACAGACCTCGAAGTGCAGGTGACCGGGCACGAAGGTGTCGGTCTGCACGCCCTGTGCGGCGATGATGGCTTCCATCTTCGCCAGGGCGCGCCCCGAATCAAGGATGTCGCGGGCAATCGCATAACCGTAGCCGCCGCGCACGTCTGGATCGAATTCCAGCAGACGCCCGGCCAGGCGCAGTGACTTCTGACGCAGGTCCTGCGGGGCATCCGGATCGTTGCGCAATACCTGCATCACGTCGCGCGCCTCCAGCACCGGGCCCACGCCGCGGCCCACGGGCTGGGCGCCATCGGTGATGACCACCTCCAGGTGGATGCCCATGCGGTCGCCGGTGTATTCGAACAGCTTGCGTAGCTGCAACGCCTCGCGCATATGGCGCACCTTGGCGGTCGGGCCCACGGGGATGTCCAGCAGCAAGTGGGTCGAGCCGGCCGCCAGCTTCTTGGAAAGAATCGACGCGATCATCTGGCCTTGGGAATCGATGCCCAGCGGCCGCTCCACGGAAATCAGGATGTCGTCGGCGGGCGCAAGCTTCGCCGTGCCGCCCCAGGCCAGGCAGGCCCGCTGTCGGCGTACCAGCTCACGCAGTTCACGCGGGTCGAGGTCCACCCGGGCGAGCACCTCCATGGTATCGGCGGTGCCGGAAGGCGAAGTGATGGCGCGGCTGGAGGTCTTGGGCATCATCATGCCGTGGGCCGCCACGATGGGCACGATGAGCATGCTGGTGCGGTTGCCCGGGATGCCGCCGATGCAGTGTTTGTCCACCACCAGGGGTTCCCGCCAGTCCAGCCGGTCGCCCGATTCCACCATGGCGCGGGTCAGATGCAGGATTTCTTCGCGGTCCAGGTTGTTCTGGCCCGAGGCCACCAGCAGGGCGGCCATTTCCATCTTTGAATAGCGGTTGCGGATCACGTCCTGGGTGATGGCGCGGAAGTCCTCCAGCCGCAACCGCTCCCCGGCGATCTTGCGACGCACCGCATCCATGGACGCGGGCGCCTCCGCCTGGGACACGCTCACCGCCTCGCCCGGGTCCAGCCCGAGCTGGTCATAGGCCTGTTCCGACAGGCCCAGTTCATCGGCGGCCACGATGTGCTCGTCATCAACGATGTTCAGCACCGCGTAGACCCGTTTGCCGTTGGCCTTCACCTCGATCTTGGTCAGGGCCTGGAAGCCCTCGGCCCGGTAGAACACGCACTCGCGGTGCATGTAGGCCACGTTCTCGCGGTAGGTATCGATGCCGACGCGGCGGATGCGGAGGGTGTC
>JAWLCT010000087.1:0-5304 GCA_041687015.1 Gammaproteobacteria bacterium | reverse complement strand
CGGCGGTGGTTTGAACCGCCTGAGCATCGCGGCCTGAGGCCGCTCCTACGGGGGAATGGCATGTTGCGTTGTAGGAGCCCGCTCCGCGGGCGATAGCCGGCGGTGGATTCAACCGCCTGCGCATCACGGCCGGGGGCCTTCCAAAGACCTTCAGTTCACCACCGGCACGCCCTCGAGCGGGCGCGTGAGGCGTTCAAACTCCGCCGGCGGCACGTATTGCAACACTTCCTTTTCGCGCTCGCTGATCGCGACATCCACACCGAGATTCGGGTACAGCCAGTGCTCCACGGGGGCATCACCGCTCTCACGGCGCTTCTGGGCAGGCGTACCGAAGCGTTTCTCGACCTGCTCCGGCGACAGGTTGATCGACGGCATGTAGGTGATGCTGTCCACCGGCAGTTCGCGCACTGTCGTGAGATCATCGTGGGCCAGTGTGACCTTCTGTTCGCCGCTGCCGAGCTGGCTGGCCCGGATACCGCGGTCATAAATGGGTTCGAGCCATTCCTCCGGCACATCCACGCCGAGCACCATCTTGGCCGAGAGGCCGCTCAGGTTGACCTGGTTGAAGTAGGCCTCGACCACCCGGCGGCCGTCCTTCGCGTTGAACAGGGTGACCTCCGCCGGGTCGGCCAACAGGCGCTCGGCCTCGGCGACGGTGGTTTGACCCAGCGTGATCCCGAACACGCGCGTATGCCCCTCAGGCGTGGTTTCGATTTGCCAGGGCAGGTCCCGGGGCGGCTCGGGCTCGACCAGCAGCGCCGGCAGGATCACGCCGAGGACGAAGGCGAAGGCCACCGCACCCAGTACACCCAGAATGATCCGACGTTCCATGTCAGGCGGCCTCGGTCTGAGGCTGCGGGATACGCTCCCGGACCCACTTGGGCAGGTCCCCGTGTGTTGCCTGTTGCATGGCATCAGTCTCCAGGATGATCAGTACAAGAACGGTCACCATCACCGGCAGCACCGTGGCGCCGAGAATGGCCCAGTGCTGCGGCCTGGGGTCACCGCCGGCCACCAGCAGGATGGTGGCCACGATGCCCGACACGGCGGCGAGCATGATCAGGAACATGCGGCTGCGGCGTGCGGCCACCTGCCAGTGACAGGATACGAACCAGGTATCCGCTACCAGCGCGCGCCGGGCGCGCACCAGGGTGTAGATAAGGATGCTCGCCGAGGCGATGGCGATGGGCAGCAGCAGCAACGGATAGGAGGTCGCCACGCCCAGCGCCGCCGCGAACAGCAGAATGTGGTTGGTGATCAGGTTGATGAGAAACAGTTCGTGCGGCTGGCGCGCCTGCTTTTTCTCTTTATCGGAAATCTCGAACGACATTGAGCTTGTTCCCCGATGGTGGTAAGTAGTTCGGTCACCAGCCGCAAGAAGATGCGAACCGTGACCCGCAATAGCCCCAGCATTCTACTCGTCTTGGCCCTGAGCGGCTGCAGTCTTGCGCCGCCCAGTTCGGATTCCTTCACTATCAGCTCGGAACCGCCGGGTGCCGACGTCTTCGTCTTCGGCGAAAAGGTGGGCACTACCCCTGTGGACATCGCCGTGGCCCAGGTGTTTCCCAACACCTTTGCCGCCGAGCAGGAGACCTTGTACGGACGCGTGGTGTTGCGCAAGGAGGGTTGCACTGAGCAGACGGTGCCGGTGGGCACCAAAGTGGTGGCGCGCGGCATGAAGGTGAAACTGGACTGCGGGAAGCCTGCCGCCACCGCGGCCCCGGCAAGTTTGCCTGTGCCGGCCCCGGCCGAGCAGAACGACGTGGCGGCGCGGCTGCAGCGTCTCAAGGCGCTGCGCGATGACGGCACCATCACCGCAGACGAATACGACGCCCATCGGCGCCGTATTCTTGAAAGCCTCTGAAGTGTGAGGGCCCGCCGGGCGGGCCCTGCACGTCTTCTCAGCGGTAGGACAGCAGGCGGATGTAGCTCGCCACGCCTTCCATTTCCTCCCGCGTCAGGATGCCTTCCCAGCCGGGCATGTAGGACTTGCCGGTGCCGCCACGGGCGATGTAGTTGATGAGCTGCGTGTTGTTCATGCGGTTCATCTCTTTTGCATCGGTGTGATCGGCCGGGTGGATGGGCAGCACGCTGGTCATGATGCCCTTGCCCCTGCCGTTCTCGCCATGGCAGACCACGCAGTAACGGTCATACACGGCCTTGCCCAGCTCGGGGTTGCCCATGAGCGGGTGTTCGGCCTTTTGAATGAAGCGCACGTAGGTCACCAGCGCGTCGATGTCCGGCTCCGGAATGGCGCGGCCGAATTCCGGCATCTGGTCCGCCTTGCCATGCGGGGCGGTGCCCTGGATCACGCGGAAGATCTCGCGGTCGCTGAGACGTTCCACTTCGTTGCTCGCCAAGCTCTTGGGCTTGGTTTCCAGACGCCCGGCCAGCGGACCGTCTCCCTTGCCCTGGGTGCCGTGGCACAGATAGCAGTAGCTGTTGAACAGGCGCATGCCGGTGAAGGCCTTGGCCTGCTGTGCGCTGGCGGTGGTGCTCAAGAGGCCCGAGGCCGTGACAAGGACGGCCATCCATAGTGCTTTACGCATGTGCTTTCTCCCCAAGGGTTAGAAACCGGCAAACAGTTCCAGCATGGAATAGTCCGCGTCTTTCTCGTCGGAATCCACGTAGTAGGCTTCGAAGTTGATGTTCTGTGCCAGAACATACTGGAAGCCGAGGGTGGTCTGCGCCGTCTCGTCGTCGTTTTCATCCAGCGAGGCGTAAGCGATATAGGGACGCCAATCGCCAATGCCGAGCTTGGCGGCGAAGGCATAGGCAGTCCGGTCATCGGTACGGCTCTCGTTGTAGGCGTTCAGCGCGCCGGTGCTGTCGCTCTTGGGCGTGGAGCCGTAGCTGCCGTACAGACCGAGCGTCATGTTTTCACCGATGACACCCTGAGCCTGCGCGTCCACAACCCAGGCGTTGATCTCGGTGGTCTCTTTTTCGTCGTCGGTGGCGCCGGTATCGATCTCACCCGACCAACTGGCGGCACCGAAGCCGGTATCCCAGCCACCGATGTTGGGCATCCACGCCGCACGCAGATAGTGGCCCAGGCCGCCAAAGATATTGGCATTCACGTTGCCGAAGGTGGGCGCCACGTGCGAGTAGTTCACGAAGAAGTCATTGGCGGTGTACACGAAGGCGAAACCGGTGGCGGCACCGTCCAAATTCAGGGCCTGGGCCGCGCTCATGCCCTTGCGGTTTTCGATCGGACGCTGGGATCGCTGGGCACCGGTGTTCATGAGTTCGAAGCCGTAACCCACGCCCAGGGCGTCGGTACCGAAGGGGATGATGGAGAAGTTGTCGGTGACGTTGAAGTGGGCCTTGAAGGACAGGAAGTTGCCCGGGCCCTCGCCCTCGGTTTCGCTAACGATCTCGCCATCGTCGATTTGGCCATTGTTATTATGATCCACCCACCGACCGGTTGCTTCGCCGGATGTCTCCATGGGCCCAAGGGCGATTTCCGACAGGAAGCCCACGCTCTCGGAGGCGCGGCCACCCACCAGGAACGCGGCCTCGTCCGGCCACTGGATCTCGCCGCGGCCGCCATCGTTGCTCTCCAGGGTCTGGTAGCGCAGCTTGGTGATCAGCGACATGTTGAGGCTGGACGGCAGGGACAGATCGCCGTCTTCGATGAGGGTCTGGGCCCCGCGCATGGTGTAACCCTGGGCGCGGAAGCTGCGACCGAAGGCGTTGAGGGCGGGGAAGTTTTGGAAATGGCAGCTCAGGCATGCCATGCCGGTCTGACGGGCGAAGGCCGGGACGGCCTGGGCTGAGGTGCTTGACAGCAGAACGCCAAGAAAGGTCGCCAATGCCGCTAGCGACCCATACAACTTACGAGGGTGGTTCATAAATGGACTCCTTTGTTGTTATCACTCCGCAGGCAGATTCTCCCTCCGGAGTGTGATGAATTTCTCATAAGGAGTTTCCGTATGGCAAGTAAAACCCATAAAAAGCAGGACATTTAAGTATCTGCTAATACAGGAATTTTGGAGCGCGCGGCGCCGGAAGGGGGTCAGACGGGGCTGACGCGCAGCCAGAAGGTCACTGGCCCGTCATTGACGAGCTGCACCTTCATGTCGGCGCCGAAGCGACCACTGGCTACGGTGGGAAAGCCGGCGTTGGCACGCGCCAGGAGGTAATGGAACAGTCGCTGACCTTCGGCGGGATCGGCGGCCGGTGTGAAGCTGGGGCGCATGCCCTTGGCGGTGTCGGCGGCCAGGGTGAACTGCGGCACCAGCAACAGGCCACCCTCGATATCGCGCAGACTCAGGTTCATGCGGTCCTGCGCGTCCGGGAACACCCGATAGCCGAGGAGGCGTTCCAGCAGGCGATCGGCCTGGGCCTCGCCGTCACCCTTTTCCACGCCCACCAGGACCAGGAGACCGCGGCCGATTTCACCGACCGTCTCTCCCTCCACCACGACGCGTGCCTCGCTGACCCGCTGCAACAGTCCGATCACGCAAAACGATCCACAAAGCTGTCCGTGGCCCGGATCAGGGCATCGGTGATGCCGGGTTCGGCGGCCGAGTGGCCGGCGTCCGGGATGATGTGAAGCGCCGCGCCGGGCCACGCCTTGTGCAACTGCCAGGCGTTTTCCACCGGGCAAATCACGTCATAGCGGCCGTGCACGATGACACCGGGGACATCCTTCAGCCGGCCCGCTTCCGCCAGGATCTGGTTGGGGTTCAGGAAGCTGTCGTGCACGAAGTAATGGCACTCGATACGCGCCAGGGAAAGCGCGGTAAACGGGTTCTCGAAATGATCGACGACCGCCCTGTTGGGCCGCAGGGTGGCTGTGGACCCTTCCCAACCCGACCAGGCCTTGGCGGCGGCCATGCGCGCCACTTCGTCATCGCTGATCAGGCGCCGATGGTAAGCGCTAAGGAGATCGTGGCGTTCCGCCTCAGGAATGGGTGCGAGATAGCGCTCCCACTGGTCCGGAAACAGTCGGCTCGCGCCCTCCTGGTAGAACCAGCGGATCTCATGGGGACGGCACAGAAAGATGCCGCGCAGCACCAGCGCGAGCACGCGTTCAGGATGGGTTTCGGCATAGACCAGGCCGAGGGTTGAGCCCCAGGAACCGCCGAACACCAGCCAGCGTTCGATGCCCAGGTGTTCGCGGATGCGCTCCATGTCGGCCACCAGCGCCTGGGTGGTGTTGGCCTCCAGGCTGGCGTGGGGCGTGGAACGCCCGCAGCCGCGCTGATCGAACAGCACGATGCGATAGCGCGCCGGATCGAAGAAACGCCGATGCCAAGGTTCGCAACCCGCCCCGGGGCCACCGTGCACGAACACCACGGG
>JAWLCT010000086.1:4059-5538 GCA_041687015.1 Gammaproteobacteria bacterium | reverse complement strand
CGGGCTCCTACAACGGCTTCCATCTTGTGTTCACTTCGTTTCGAGGCGGATGCCCGCGGTACGGGACAGGTCGACAAAGCCGGGGAATGAGGTGTTCACGTTCGCGCAGTCGTGGATGGTGATGGGTCCGGACGCGCGCAGGGCGGCCATGGTGAAGGACATGGCGATGCGGTGATCACTGTGGCTGTACACTTCGCCACTGCCGATTTGGCCGCCTGTGATGATGATGCCGTCTGCCGTCGGCCGGGCGTCGATGCCAAGCGCGGTGAGGCCGTCGGCCATGACCTGGATGCGGTCGCTTTCCTTTACACGCAATTCCTCCGCGCCCGTGAGTACTGTCTCCCCTTCCGCACAGGCGGCGGCGATGAACAACGCCGGGAATTCGTCAATGGCCAGCGGCACCTGATCTTCGGGAATCTGGATGCCCTTCAGCTTGGCCGCGCGCACGCGGATGTCGGCCACGGGTTCGCCGCCCACGTCACGCTCGTTCATCAGGGTGATGTCGGCACCCATGAGTCGCAGGATGTTGATGATGCCCACGCGGGTGGGATTGATGCCCACGTGTTCCAGCACCACGTCCGAGCCGGGAGCGATGCTGGCGCCCACCATGAAAAACGCGGCGGATGAGATGTCGGCGGGCACATCGATGGGCATGCCGCGCAGGGTGCCGCCGGGTTCCACGCAGGCGGTGCTGCCGGTGCGGTACACGGGATACCCGAAGCCGGTGAGCATGCGCTCGGTGTGGTCGCGGGTGGGCGCGGGCTCGGTGACGCAGGTGCGGCCTTCGGCATACAGACCTGCGAGCAACAGGCAGGATTTCACCTGGGCGCTGGCCACGGGCATGGTGTATTCGATGGCTTTGAGCTGGCGCCCGCCCTTGATCTTGAGCGGCGGTGTGCCGCTATCCTTGGTCTGCACCTCGGCGCCCATTTGCGCCAGGGGTACGGTGACGCGGCGCATGGGACGCTTGGACAGGGAGTCATCGCCGGTCATTTCCACGTCGAAGGCCTGGCCGGCCAACAGGCCCGCAAGCAGGCGCATGGAGGTGCCGGAATTGCCCAGATACAAAGGCGCCTCGGGTTTGCGCAGACCGTGCAGGCCCACACCGTGCACCACGACCCGACCGTCCACCGGGCCCTCGATGCTCACGCCCATGGCACGGAAGGCATTGAGCGTGGCGAGGTTGTCCTCGCCCTGCAGGAAACCGGTGATCTCGGTGGTGCCCTCGGCGATGGAGCCGAGCATGATGGAACGATGGGAAATGGACTTGTCGCCCGGCACGCGGATGTGTCCGTTCAGGTGGCCGCCGGGTTGGACGATGTAGGTGAGTGAGTCGGTCATGGCGTAGGGTTCAATTCGATTCTTCTTGTAGGTCGGGTTAGCGTCAGCGTAACCCGACGATCCTGTGTCGGGTTACGGCCTTGGCCTAACCCGAACTACGATCATCAACTGCCGTTCTCCACGAAACGATCACGCGCG
>JAWLCT010000086.1:0-3959 GCA_041687015.1 Gammaproteobacteria bacterium | reverse complement strand
CTCTTTTCCGTGCCGGCGATGGGATGGCCGGGCACGAAACCGGACGGCAGTCTGCCGAGCGCACGCTCCACGGCCGTCACGACCGAGCCTTTGGTGCTGCCCACATCGGTGAGAATGGTGTCGGGCGTGAGCGCCGGTGCGAGCCGGCGCACGACGGCTTCGGTGCTGCCCACAGGCACGGCCAACACCACTACGTCGGCGCCGCGGGCCGCCTCGGCGGCATCGAGCGCATACGCGTCGATGACACCCAGCTCTTTGGCTTTGCGGAGCTGGGCTTCGTTGCGCCCGGCGCCCGTGATTTCGCGGCAGGCATTGGCCGCCTTCAGGGCGCGGGCGAACGAACCGCCGATGAGGCCGACGCCGACAATGCAGATACGGCCCAACACGGGATTACAGGTCGCGGCCGATCGCCTGTGCAACGGCCCGCAGCGAACCCATGAGTTCGGTCATTTCCGCGGGGCTGAGGGCCTGGTCGGCATCGCACCATGCCTCGCACGGACGCGGATGCACTTCCACCAGCAGGCCGTCGGCACCGGCGGCCACCGCGGCGCGGGCCAGCGCCGGCACCATCCAGGCCTTGCCGCCGGCGTGGCTCGGGTCGACGATGACCGGAAGATGGGTTTCCTTCTTGAGCACCGGAATGGCGGTCACGTCCAGCACGTTGCGGTAAGCGGTCTCGAAGCTGCGGATGCCGCGCTCGCAGAAAATGATGTCGTGATTGCCGCCCGCGGCGATGTATTCGGCGGCCATGAGCCACTCGGAAATGGTGGCCGACATACCGCGCTTGAGAATGACCGGCTTGCGCAGACGCCCCACCTCTTTGAGCAGGTCGAAGTTCTGCATGTTGCGGGTGCCGATCTGGATCACGTCCACGTCGTATTCGAGGAAGGCATCGACCTGGCGCACGTCCATGAGCTCGGTGACGATGGGCAGGTTGTGGCGGTCGGCCGCCTTGCGGAACATGTCCAGGCCTTCCACGCCCGCGCCCTGAAAGGCATAGGGGCTGGTGCGCGGCTTGAAGGCGCCACCGCGCATCAGGCGGCAGCCGGCGGCGGCCACTGCCGCAGCGGCATCGTCCATCTGGGGCTGGGTTTCCACGGAGCACGGGCCGCCGATCACCTGCACCTGCTTGCCGCCGAGCTTCACGCCCTTGATGTCGATGATCGTGTCGGCCTTGTGATATGAGCGGGCCACGATCTTGTACGGCTTCATCACCCGGATGACTTCGTCGACGCCGGGCAGCGCGTCGAGCGCTTCCTTGTCGATCTTGGATTCGTCACCCAGCGCACCGATAACAGTGCGTTCCACACCGCGCGAGACGTTGACGCCCGCGCCCATGCCTTCGAGGCGGTCGACGACCCGGGCAATCTGCTCCTCGGTGACGTCGTTGTTCATGATGATGATCATGGTCAGCTCTTCTTCGTCAGTCAGAAAGGCAGGCGGATGGCATTCCGCCCCGGAAAGTTAGTTTTTTTATTTTGGAGAACCACGATCCCTGTGGCGCCCAGTCCCCCGGGCGATTCTTCACAAGCGATGACAGGTGGGACCTGAGCACCCTCCCAGCCCTCCTCCGGAGAGCACTCAGGCGAGCACCCGCTCCAGCGCCGTGAGGAAACGTGCGTTTTCCTCGGGCCGGCCGACCGTCACCCGCAGGTGGTCGGGCATGCCGTAATTGGCCACGGGACGCACGATGACCCCCTCGCGAAGCAACGCATCATACACCGGGGCTGCCGGACGGCCTACGTCCACGCAGACGAAATTGCCCACCGAGGGGATGTACGGGAGGCCCAGGCGGGTGAGCCCCGCCTCCAGCTGACGCATGCCCGCCGCGTTCATTTCCAGGCTGCGGGTAAGGTGTTCCTCATCCCCCAACGCCGCCACGGCCGCGGCCAGGGCCACGTTGTTCACGTTGAAGGGCGGGCGCACGCGGTTCATCAGGTCGGCCACATCCGGATGGGACACCCCGTAGCCCACGCGCAGACCGGCGATGCCGTAAGACTTCGAAAAGGTGCGGGCCACGATGAGGTTCGGATATTTCCGCACCCACCGCACGGCATCGGGATAGCCCCGGGCGCCCATGGCCGGATGGCTGGCGTAATCGAAATACGCCTCGTCCACCACCACCAGGGTGCGGCGCGGCAGTTCGCCGATGAACTGCTCCAGTGCCTCATCCGCCAGCCAGGTGCCGGTGGGATTGTTGGGGTTGGCGATGAAGATGAGCCGTGTGTGATCGGTGATGCGCGCCTTCATGGCGGCGAGATCGTTGCCCCACTCCCTGGCCGGCACCACGGTGGCCTTGGCGCCTGCGGCCTGGGTAAGGATGGGGTATACGGCAAAGGAATGCTCCGAGAACATCACCTCGTCGGCCGGGGTGACGAAGGCGCGCACGGCGAAGTCCAGGATGTCGCTTGAGCCGTTGCCCAGGGTGAGGCTTTCCATGGGCACGTCGAGCTTCGCGGAAAGCGCCTGTTTCAGGACAAAGCCGTTACCGTCCGGGTAGAGCCAGCAATCGGCGAGGGCCTTCTGCGCCGCGGCCACGGCCTTGGGGCTGGGTCCGAGGGGATTCTCGTTGGAAGCGAGTTTGATGATGTTCTTCACCCCCAACTCGCGCTCCAGTTCTTCGATGGGCTTGCCGGGTTGGTAGGGCTTGAGGCCGCGCACACCGGGCGCGGCGAGTTCGAGAAAGCGGTTCATTTGTTGATTCCAGAAGATTCAACCACGGAGGCCACGGCGGGGTTTTAGGCCGTACGTCCAGCCATATCGCTCAAAGCACGCCTTTCGGGTACGAGCCGAGGACTTTGAACAGCAGGGCGTGCTGCTCCAGTTCACTCAGGGCCGCGGCGACTTTTTCGTCTTTCAAATGACCTTCCACATCCACGAAGAACACGTATTCCCACATGGCCTGGCGCGAGGGGCGCGATTCGATGCGGGTCATGGAGACGTCGTTGCGCGCCAGCGGTTCCAGCAATTTGAACAGCATGCCGGGCTTGTTGCGCGATGCCACCAGCAGCGAGGTCTTGTCGTGGCCGCTGGGTGCAGCCTGGGCGCGGCCGATCACCAGGAAGCGGGTGGTATTGTCCGGCTGGTCTTCGATGTTGCTGGCCAGCAGCGTCAGCCCGTAAAGGCCCGCGGCGGCTTCCGGGCCGATCGCGGCTGCGTTGGCTTCGGCAGCGGCAAGGCGCGCCGCCTCCGCATTGCTGGCCACGTCCACGCGCTCGACACCGGGCAGGTGGGTGTCCAGCCACTTGCGGCACTGGGCGAGGGACTGGCGATGGGAATAGATGCGGCGGATTTCCGCAGTGTCGGCCACCCGTCCCATGAGGTGCTGGTGAATGCGCAGTGCCACTTCACCGCTGATCGTCAGCGGTGAGTTCATCATGCGATCCAGCGTGTGGGTGACCACGCCCTCGGTGGAGTTTTCCACCGGCACCACGCCGTAATCGGCGCCGCCCGCCTCCACCTCACGGAACACTTCGTCGATGGTGGTCATGGGCACGGTGGTCACCGAGTGGCCAAAGTGCTTAAGGGCGGCGGCCTGGGTGAAGGTGCCTTCGGGACCAAGGAAGGCGATGCGCATGGGCTGCTCGAGGGCGAGGCAGGCCGACATGATTTCACGGAACAGACGCGCCATTTCCTCGTTGCTGACCGGTCCGCGATTGCGTTCCATCACCGTCCTGAGCACCTGCGCCTCGCGCTCCGGACGATAAAACACCAGTTCGCCACTGCTTTCCCCGTCAGGGAGTTCGGCGCGCTTTACCTCGGCAACTTCCTGGGCAAGGCGTGCGCGCTCATTGATGAAATCCTGAATTTGCTGATCCAGCGCATCGATGCGCGTGCGGATGGCCTGGAGTCTGTCGTTCATCGGGAGCTGTGATGGAAAATGAGCGGCAATCTTAATCGTTTATCGGCAGGAACGGCAGAGCGGGCGCCTACAACGCCTTCGTTCCCCCTGTAGGAGC
>JAWLCT010000085.1:0-5613 GCA_041687015.1 Gammaproteobacteria bacterium | reverse complement strand
CGGGCTCCTACAACGATAACCCTGTCACCTGGACCACCGGCGCATCGCCCGCGGAGCACCCCACGATTCGCTAGGGTCAATCGATGAGGCGCACCGCGAGGACGCCTTTGATGGCAGCGAGTTCGTTGATGACCGCGTCGGGAATGGTCTTGTCCACGTCGACCACGGTGTAGGCCAGTTCGCCGCGGGACTTGTTCAGCATGTCAACGATGTTCAGGCCCGCCTTGGCCAAATCCGACGAGATCTGGCCCAGCATGTTGGGCACGTTGGCGTTCACTACCGCGAGGCGATAGGTGCCTTCCGCGCGGGCCATTTCCACGGCAGGGAAATTGACGGAATTGCGTACGTTGCCGTTTTCGAGGTAATCGCGCACCTGCTCGGCCACCATCACGGCGCAATTGTCCTCGGCCTCGGCGGTGGAGGCGCCCAGGTGCGGCAGGGTGATGACGCGCGGGTGGTTCTTGAGCAGGTTGGTGGGGAAGTCGCACACATAGCTGTACAGCTTGCCCGCATTCAGGGCCGCCACCACCGCCTCGTCCTCGACGATGCCCTTGCGTGAGAAATTGAGGATCACCGCCGACTTCTTCATGCGCTTGAGGCGCTCGGCGTTGATCATGTGGCGTGTGGCTTCAATGAGGGGCACGTGGAAGGTGATGAAGTCCACCTGGGGGAGCATTTCATCGATGGTGCCGGCCTTCTGCACCTGGTGTGACAAACGCCAGGCGCCTTCGACGGTGATGCCTGGATCGAAACCGACAACCTTCATGCCCAGGCCGATGGCCGCGTTGGCCACTTCCCGACCGATGGCGCCGAGGCCCACCACGCCCAGGGTACGTCCCGGCAGCTCGAAGCCGGCGAAGTTTTTCTTGCCATCCTCGGTCTGCTTGTCGATGGCGGCATCCTCACCCTGCAGGCTGCGGGCGAAATCCCAGGACTGGCAGATGTTGCGGCAGGCCAGCAGCATGCCCGCGATCACCAGTTCCTTCACCGCGTTGGCGTTGGCACCCGGCGCGTTGAACACCGGAATACCCCGCGCGCTCATCTTGTCGACGGGGATGTTGTTTACCCCGGCGCCGGCGCGGCCCACCGCTTTGAGCGAGGGCGGGATTTCCATGTCGTGCATCTTGAACGAACGTACCAGGATGGCATCGGGGTGCTGAATCTCCGAAGCCACCTCGTATCTGTCGCGTGGCAGACGTTCCAGCCCGGCCACGGAGATGTTGTTCAACGTCAGAACTTTGTACATGTCGCCCCTCCCTCTGCTGAGAAAACCGGTTCAACACAGCGGTGCAGAGGACACAGAATGCCATTCCAACATTCTCTGTGTCTCTGCACCGTTGCGTTTACGTTTTCACCCGTTGCGCTTGGCGAAGTCGGCCATGAAGGCGACCAGCGCATCGATGCCCGCTTCCGGCATGGCGTTGTAGATGCTGGCGCGCATGCCGCCCACGGAGCGGTGGCCCTTGAGCGTGGTCAGGCCCTGGGCCTTGGCTTCCTTGAGGAAGGTCTCGTCCAGTTCGGGGTTGGCCAACGTGAACGGTACGTTCATCCAGGAGCGGCAGTGCCTGGCGACCGGATTGGCGTAGAAACCGCCGGAGTTGTCGATGGCCGCGTAGAGCTTGCCGGCCTTGCGCTGGTTGATCTCGGCCATGCCCTTGAGGCCGCCGAGGTCCTTCAGCCACTCGAACACCAGCCCTGCCAGGTACCAGGCGTAGGTGGGCGGGGTGTTGTACATGGAATCGTTGTCGGCGTGGGTCTTGTAGTCGAGCATGGTGGGCGTGCCGGCGACGGTTTCGCCGAGCAGGTCTTCGCGCACGATGACCACGGTCAGGCCGGCCGGGCCGATGTTCTTCTGGGCGCCGGCGTAGATGAAACCGTAACGGCTCACGTCGATGGGGCGGGACAGCAGCGTGGAGGACATATCGGCCACCAGCGGCACGCCGCCGGTTTCAGGCACGTAGTCGAACTCGACGCCGCGGATGGTCTCATTGGGGCAGTAGTGCACGTAGGCCGCATCGGCGGACAGCTTCAGTTCGGCCTGGGTGGGCACGGTGGTGAAGTTGCCCGCCTCGGTGGTGGCAGCGATGTTCACCGTGCAGAACTTCTTGGCTTCGGAAATGGCCTTCTTGGACCAATCACCGGTGTTGACGTAATCGGCGCCCTGCTTGCCGCGCAACAGGTTCATGGGAATCATGGCGAACTGCTGGGAGGCGCCGCCCTGCAGGAACAGTACCTTGTAGTTGGCGGGAATGGCGAGCAGCTCGCGCAGGTCCGCCTCGGCCTTGGCCGCGATGGACATGAACTCCTTGCCGCGATGGCTCATCTCCATCACCGACATGCCGCTGCCGTTCCAGTCCAGCATCTCCTCGCGGGCTTTTTCGATCACGGCCTGCGGCAACATCGCCGGACCGGCACTGAAGTTGAATACACGCGCCATTGCGGTTTTCCTTGAGTGTTTAAGAAAAAAGCTTCAACCACGGGGGACACGGGGAACACGGGGGAAATTCATTTTCGCTGTTCTGAAGCCGTACGCGCGAACCGTGCTCCCGGGTGCTCCTGAAAACAATCATTCTTCCCCGTGTTCCCCGTGGTTATTCTCTTCCTCTTCATCTTCGTCCCCGTTCTCGGCGATGCTGTCGAGGCCGGTGAGTTTTTCGTCGGCGCCCAGGCTGATGAGTTTGACGCCCTGGGTGTTACGGCTGGTGACGGACACTTCGGCGGCGCGGGTGCGCACCAGGGTGCCGGCGTTGGTGATGAGCATGATTTCGCTGCTCTCCTCCACCAGTACGGCGCCGACCACCTTGCCGTTGCGATCGCTGGTCTGGATGGAGATGACGCCTTGGCCGCCGCGGCCGTGGCGCGGGTATTCGGAGATGGGCGTGCGCTTGCCGTAGCCGTTTTCGGTGGCGGTGAGTACGTGGCCTTCGGCCGCCACGATGAGCGAGATCACTTTCTGATCGCCGCTCAGGCGGATGCCGCGCACGCCGCGGGAGACGCGGCCCATGGGACGCACGTCCTGCTCGTTGAAGCGGATCACCTTGCCGGCGTCGTTGAACAACAGGATGTCGCGGTTGCCCTCGGTGATGGCCACGTCCACCAGGACGTCGTCCTCCACCAGGTCGATGGCGATGATGCCGCTGGCGCGCGGGCGGGAGTAGTCCACCAGCGGGGTCTTCTTCACCGTGCCGTTGGAAGTGGCCATGAACACATACTTGCCTTCCTCGTACTCACGCACGGGCAGCACGGCATTGATGCGCTCGTCAGCCTCCAGCGGCAGCAGGTTCACGATAGGCTTGCCGCGTGCGCCGCGGCCCGCCTGGGGCAGTTCATAGACCTTGAGCCAGTACACCCGGCCGCGGCTGGAGAAGCAGAGGATGGTGTCGTGGGTGTTGGCCACGAACATCTTGTCGATGAAATCCTCTTCCTTCATTGCGGTGGCCGACTTGCCGCGACCGCCGCGACGTTGGGCGCGGTAATCCCCCAGCGGCTGGGCCTTCGCATAGCCCTCGTGGGAGAGCGTGACCACCACCGGCTCGTCGGTGATGAGGTCTTCCAGGGACAGGTCTTCGTGGGCGGCACGGATTTCGGTGCGGCGCTTGTCGCCGTACTGTTCGCGCACGGCCACCAGTTCGTCGCGAATCACCTGCATGAGGCGGTCGGCACTGCCGAGAATGTCCAGCAAATCGGCGATGGTCTCGAGGATCTGCCGGTATTCGTCGATGATCTTGTCCTGTTCCAGGCCGGTCAGGCGGTGCAGGCGCAGGTCGAGGATGGCCTGGGCCTGGGCTTCGGACAGCTTGTAGCGGCCCTCGACCAGACCGAATTCCTTCGACAACCCCTCCGGACGCGAGCTCTCGGCGCCGGCGCGGGACAGCATGTCCAGCACGATGCCCGGCTCCCAGGCGCCCGCAAGCAGGCCCGCCTTGGCTTCCGCCGGGTTCGGCGAGGCCTTGATGAGGGCAATGATGGGGTCGATGTTGGCCAGAGCGACCGCGAGACCTTCCAACACGTGGGCACGGTCGCGTGCCTTGCGCAGGTCGAAAATGGTGCGGCGGGTGACCACTTCGCGGCGGTGGCGCAGGAATGACTCCAGCACCTGCTTGAGGTTGAGCAGGCGCGGTTGGCCGTCCACCAGGGCCACGGTGTTGATGCCGAACACGCTCTGCATGGCGGTGTGCTGGTAGAGGTTGTTCAGCAACACCTCGGGCACTTCGCCGCGCTTGAGCTCGATGACCATGCGCATGCCATCCTTGTCGGACTCGTCGCGCAGCTCGGAGATGCCTTCGAGCTTCTTTTCCTTGACCAACTCGGCGATGCGCTCCAGCAGCCGGGCCTTGTTCACCTGGTAGGGCAGTTCGGTGACCACCAGGCGCTGGCGGCCGTTGTCTTCCGTCTCCACCTCGCTGCGCGCTCGCACGTAAATGCGACCACGGCCGGTGTGATAGGCCTCGCGGATGCCGCGCGCGCCGTTGATGATGCCGGCGGTGGGGAAATCCGGGCCCGGGATGTGCTCCATGAGCTGGTCGATGGTGATGAGGGGGTTCTCGATCAGCGCCAGGCAGCCATTCACCACCTCGGTGAGGTTGTGGGGCGGGATGTTGGTGGCCATACCCACGGCAATGCCCGCCGAGCCGTTCACCAGCAGGCTGGGCACACGGGTGGGAAGAACCTCGGGTTCATACTCGGAACCGTCGTAGTTCGGGACGAAGTCGACGGTTTCCTTCTCGATGTCGGCAAGGAGTTCGTGAGCGATGCGCGCCATGCGCACCTCGGTGTAACGCATGGCGGCGGCGGTGTCGCCGTCGATGGAGCCGAAGTTGCCCTGCCCGTCCACCAGCATGTAGCGGAGACTGAAGGGCTGGGCCATGCGCACGATGGTGTCGTAAATGGCGGAGTCGCCGTGGGGGTGGTACTTACCCATGACGTCACCGACGATGCGGGCCGATTTCTTGTAGGCCTTGTTCCAGTCGTAGCCGCCTTCGTGCATGCCGTAGAGCACGCGCCGGTGCACCGGCTTGAGGCCGTCGCGCACGTCGGGGAGTGCGCGGCCCACGATTACGCTCATGGCGTAATCGAGATACGACTGTCTCATCTCCTCCTCGATATTGACCGGGAGGACCTCCTTCGCAAACTCAGCCATGGATGACGACGTTTCCTTTCCACCGGAGCGGCGCCAAACCCTCGGCCTGACGCCCAAAATGAAGCTGCTATGATATCACGATGTAGGGGTCCGGCGCAGGCTCCTGAAAGCCTGTCAGCGGTCGTTTGCGGGGGTTTGGGAGGGGGTTGAGGGGGCGTGTCGGGGCTTGTGCCGGCTTGGCATGCCCGAAAGGGGCTGTGTTGGAATTGCTACCAGGAGAGTGCATGCAAGACGCGATGAGCCCTTCAGGGGCTTGGCTCGGCATCTTGCCCTCCGCAAGCACCCAAATCCTCCGTCCAGACAACGTCCCTTCCTGAGGACTTGCTGCACAGGCACGGCCAGCGCACAAAGGCAGCCCTTACCCGCACGCAGAGAAAGTCACAGCATTTTTCTCAGGATACCAACAACCGTTGGCGCACAACGGCTTGGCGTTTTGGCCGTGGCTCATCTGCCGTTCGGATCAGCCTTTGTCC
>JAWLCT010000084.1:0-5771 GCA_041687015.1 Gammaproteobacteria bacterium | reverse complement strand
CGGTGGTTTCAACCGCCTGTGCATCGCGGCCTTGCAATCGCCGCGGTTACACATAAGACGGTATCTACAAGCGAACGCGGCGGTTTCGATGCAATGCGACCCGACGGACAGGATGGGGGATCGAGTCAATGCGCCGCGGGCGCAGCGATTAGGCCTTGATGCCCTGGCGCTGGGTGTTGCCCGGGCGGACCGAACCGCGGGCGTCGTAGGTCTCGGCCTCGCGGGTCTGACCGAGCAAGATGGCGAGGGCCTGTTGGGTGGCCCGGTAGCTGGCATCGAGCACGATGCCGTTGAGGCGGTTCTGTTCCTGGCAGGTATCCAGCTGTGCCTGGATGGTTTCCCAACGCGCGGACAGGTCACGCCCGTCGTCTCCTGGAAAACCGGCGAGCAGGGTTTCGAAGCCGGCGCGGTCCGCACTCAATCCAGCTTGCTGCAGCACGGCTTGGCGTTCTTTGGCGAACCCCTCCAGTTCCGCAAGCAGCGTCAGCTTCTCAGCGGTCAGCTGGTCGAGGGCGGTCGTATCCCGCCCGGCAATGGCGGCGTGCTCCGCCTCGAGCAACTGGTGCAGGCGTGTCAGCCCGTCCTGTTCACGGGTCATGAGGTCGCGCAGCGCCTGGGCGGAAGGCATCAGCGGGTGAGCTCCTGTTCGAAGGCCATCATCTTGCGGGCAATGCGCTCGGCATCGACCTCGAAGCTACCCTCGGCGAGAGCACGGCGCACCGCTTCCACGCGTTGGTTGTCCACGACCGGCAACTTGGCCAAGGTGTTCTCCATTTCCCGCAGGCGTGCGGCGGTATCGGTCAGGCTCACGGTATCCACCGTGGAGGGGCGTCCGCTGGCCTGCTGGGCTACCGACGGCTCATTACGGCCGACCTGGACCTGATTCGATTCGGTCCTGGGCTGGGCGGCGTTGCCCGGCATACCGGTGATGTTGTTGACTGGCATGGCAGATCTCCTCTACTCGCGCTCATTATCGGCCAGGCGCCGGCGAACTTTAGGGAATTTGCTCAAAATCTGACCTCCACGATGCCCGGACCGGCCACCAGCCCTTCGACATTTCGCTTCGAGGAGCGGTTCCGCACGCGGATCCGGTCGCCTTTGGCGCCGTCTTCCAGCGCCTCGCCATCCATGGTCACCTGCATCCCGTGGACCCGGGCGACGATCTGCACCCGTTCGCCCCGCCGGATGACCTTGGGCAATTCCACCAGCCCTGGCCCGAGCGCCGTGCCAAGCTGGACATTGCGCCGCAACGACATGCCAACTGCCTGTTGCGACTCGGAAAAATACCCCCCTGCCAGACTGGTGACATCCAGTTCAGCGATGTCCAGATCGCCCGCTTTCAGCACGCTTCCGCGGGACAGGGGCCGGGCGGCGACAATAACCCGATCGTACACCTGCACCCGCGCCGGCACGTAGATGGACCAGGGCGAGGAGCCGCTGCAACGCACCCCCACGGTGACATTGCCCTGGGTGCGCGCGCTGGCCGGGAAAAAGGCTTCCAGCGGCTGCTCGCACAGGGCCAGGCGCAGCCGTGGGTCCAGGGCGCCCACTTCGATGCGCGGTGAGCCGCTCAGGTTCGTGGTCTGCTCCTGAAGAAAGCGAGCCACCGCGTCGCGCACGGAACCCAATGGCTGGATAGCCTCCGCCGCGGTCAGGACACCCGCAAACGTCAGAGCCGCAGCGAAGGTGATGGTTCTCGTCAGGCGTTTCATCTCTGCCAAAAAAATGGCGCCCTCTCCTACTTGCTTTCCTCTGGGCAAGCAGCCCTAATAGCAAGCGTTTGTTTCACAAGTGGTTCCGTGGTCGACCTGGCGTCTGCCGGCGACCCTCCCCCTGGTTAGGAGCAAGATACGGGCCAATGTGTGCGCCAGCCGCCGGGCATACCCGACGCTGCGCATGAAACCTAAAGAAAACGAACCCGACGGCCGATCCAAGCTGAGGGCACATAGGAAGATTTCACAATGGCTGGCGTTCTCGATGGTGTCGACAGAAGAACCCAACTGGCCGGACAGAACCGGCTCGAGCTGCTGCTGTTCCGGCTTGGGGACAAGCAGCGCTTCGGGATCAACGTGTTCAAGGTCCAGGAGGTCGTACCCTGTCCACCGCTCACCCAGGTGCCCCACGCCAAACCGGTGGTACGCGGCATTGCCAACATGCGCGGGCGTTCCATCACCGTCATCGACCTGGCGCGTGCCATCGGCCGTGCACCCATCACCGACATTTCCAATGCCTATGTGATCGTCACGGAGTACAACCGTTCCGTGCAGGGCTTCCTGGTCAGCGGCATGGACCGCATCACGAACATGCGCTGGGAAGAAATCCTGCCTCCCCCCAAGGGCACCGGGAACCATTACATGACGGCGGTGACCCACGTGGACAAGGACCTGGTGGAGATCATCGACGTGGAGAAGGTGCTCGCGGAGGTGATGCGCATCAGTGAAACGGTGTCGGATCAGGTCATCAAGGAGCGCGAAGCGACCAACAGCGCCGATTTCCATGTGTTGGTGGCGGATGATTCGAGTGTCGCGCGCAAACAGATCCAGCGTACTTTGGAGCAGTTGGGCATGTCATGCACCGTGGTGAATGACGGCAAGCAGGCGCTCGATTTCCTGAAAAAGCTCGCTGCCGAAGAGCAACCCGTGACGGACCGCATCCACCTGGTCATCTCGGACGTGGAGATGCCCGAAATGGACGGCTACACACTCACCACGGAAATCCGCCAGGACCCCAAACTGCGGGATCTCTACGTGATCC
The DNA here is from genome assembly GCA_041687015.1 of Gammaproteobacteria bacterium. GTDB lineage: Bacteria > Pseudomonadota > Gammaproteobacteria > Thiohalomonadales > Thiohalomonadaceae > JALOAT01. The sequence continues at coordinate 3,017 of JAWLCT010000084.1, read as the reverse complement.
TGCATACCTCGTTGAGCGGCATTTTCAACAATGCCCTGGTCGAAAAGGTCGGCGCCAATCAGTTCATCCCCAAGTTCGACCCCAATGAACTGGCCCGGGCCGTGATGGAGCGCGCCAAGGCGGTAGCAGGCGCCGGATAGCCTCATGCGACCGAGCATCCTGCGCCACATGATGCTGGCGTTCCTGGGATTCGGGCTCTGCATGGGTCTCGTGTTCCCGCTCTACGCCCAGTTCTTCGTGGAATGGAAGCCCGGCCTCAAGCTATGGTTCGCCATCGGCTGCATCGTGGCGGGGCTGACTATCGGTCTGGCCAACTACTGGCTGGTCAATCTCATCCTGCTGCGCAAACTCCGTCGCATCGCTGCGGTCGCCAACGCCATCAGCAACAAGGACGTCTCCCGTCGCTGCACCATGGAAAGCCACGACGTCATCGGTGAAATCGTGGACAGCTTCAACGCCATGACCGAGACGCTGACGACCATGGTGAGGCGCATCACCGACACCGCCGCGCGTTTATCGAACGAAGCCGCCAACCTGTCCCAGGCGGTTCACCACGGCCACGAACAGGTTCGTCGGCAGCAGCATGATACGGAAGATACGGCCGATGCCATGGACGAGATGACGCGGCGCATCCAGGACGTAACCCGCTCCGCCGGGGAAGCGGCCTCGGCGGCCCAACAGGCTGACCAGGAGGCTGATAGCGGGCGCCGCATCGTATCGCGAACCATCACCGGCGTGGATGAACTCGCCGGCGAAGTGGAGCACGCCGCCGAAACCGTCAAGGCGCTGGCCCAGGACAGTGACAACATCGGCACCGTGCTATCGGTCATCCAGAGTGTGGCGGAGCAAACAAACCTGCTCGCCCTCAATGCCGCCATTGAGGCTGCGCGCGCCGGTGAACAGGGCCGAGGCTTTGCCGTCGTGGCCGATGAAGTCCGCGCCCTGGCCACGCGCACCCAACACTCGGTGGAAGAGATCCGCACGCTGGTTGCGCGTCTGCGCCAGAGTGGACAAGAGGCCGTCGCCGCCCTGGAAGCCAATCGCGCCAAGGCCCGTGCAGGCAGTGAAGGTGCCGGTCAAGCCGCACGGGCGCTGGATGCCATCGCCTCGGCGATAGGCCGCATCAGCAGTATGAACGAACATATCGCCGGACTCGCCGCGGAGCAGGCCGACTTCGCCAATCAGGTAAACCGGTCGGTGGGGGAGATACGCCAGGTGGCCTCCGATTCTGTATCGGGCGCAGAGGCGCTTTCGGCGACGGGAAGCCAGGTAGCCGCCATGGCCGAGGATTTGCGCGCCTACGTGTCCCAGTTCCGCACCCGAGCCGATTGATGCCAGCATGCCGCGCGCGCGTGCTATATTTCGCCCATCCTAACCAACGTCCTGACCGTGCAAATTTCCCAGCAAGAGTACGACGCATTTCGCAGGTTTCTGGAACAGGCTTGCGGCATTGTGCTCGGTGACAACAAACACTATCTCGTCACCAGCCGCCTCAGCCGGTTGATGCGTGATTTCGACATTCCCGCCTTCGGCGAACTCATGCAGCGCCTGCAAAAGCAGCCGAACGGGAAATTGCGCGAAAGCATCGTCGACGCGATGACCACCAACGAAACGCAGTGGTTTCGCGACATCTACCCGTTCGAAGTGCTAAACCGCACTATCCTCCCTGAGTATGCCCAGAAGCGCCCGAAGCAACTTCGCATCTGGTCGGCGGCCTGCTCCTCTGGCCAGGAAGCCTACTCCATCAGCATGACCATCCAGGAGTTCCTGCTTGCGCGGCCCGGTTCGCTGCCACCGCTCATCCAGGTGATAGGCACGGACATCTCCCCTTCCATGCTGCGCGAGGCGAACGGCGCCCGTTATGACAAAATGTCACTGGCGCGCGGCCTTTCCCCGGAGCGTGTCCAACGCTGGTTCCTACCGAAGGGCGACACCTGGGAAGTCAAGCCGGAAATCCGCAACCGCGTCAGCTTCCGCGAGCTCAACCTGCTTGAAAGCTACGCGAGCCTGGGCAAGTTCGACGTGGTGTTTTGTCGCAACGTGCTCATCTATTTTTCGAGCGAGCTCAAGCGCAACATCCTTGAACGCATCGCCCAGACGCTGAACCCGGGCGGTTATTTGTTCCTGGGCGGTTCCGAATCCCCTACCAGCTACACCAACGCATTCGAAATGGTCCGACTGCCGCAAGGCGTGGTCTATCGCGTCAAGCATTCACGCGTGTCCTGAATGGACCTGATGCGACCAGCGCTGTTGTGTCCCGTCGAACACGCGCACCACGCACAGCGAATCATCTTCCCTGGCCGATGACGGCCGCGCAGTGTCGATGTCAGCCTTCGGCAACCCGGCACGTCAATGTGCGTCGTCGGGCGGACGCTCGGCCAGCAGCCTCGTGAACGCGGCCATTTCCTTGGCTACGGCGTCAGCGGCGGTTCGTTCCATGTCCCGATACCGGCGCAGCACCTCGTGTCCCAGCTCGGTTACTCGCGCTCCGCCCCCTCCCTTACCGCCCGCGGAGGTTTCCACCACGGGCGCCCGGAAGCACTGATTCATGGTATCCACCAGCAGCCAGGCGCGACGGTAGGACATGCCCATTGCGCGTGCCGCCGACGAGATGGAGCCCGTTTGTTCAATGGTTGCCAACAGCTGCGCTTTTCCCGGGCCCATGGCAATGGCCTCACCGAAAAGAATGCGCAGACGCGGGGCGGGAAACGGGGCCGCCTTTTTTGACTTGTTCGACATGCAGCAAGGATACCCCGTGGTCGGCGCGCAATCATCCTGCTTGTCATGGGGGCGCGTCCGCAGAGATTCCCGCCCACCAGAATCTCCCCTCCCCCTCCGGGAGACGAGCGCATGGAAGCGCGAGGCACGCAATGCGTGAAGCAGTTGTCGAGAGCTGAGGTACGGGGATCGATTTGATCGCTTGATCCGCTCATCCTGTCCTTCTCCCGGAGGGAGAAGGGCCGATCTTTTTGCAGCAGCCTGCTGGTGCTTTTTTCCAAGCCTCTCTGTCTCTCCCA
>JAWLCT010000083.1:0-6300 GCA_041687015.1 Gammaproteobacteria bacterium | reverse complement strand
TTGAACATCTGGTCCATGTCGGCCAGGGAGTGTTTGAGCTGGCTGTACACCACGCCCAGAAAGCCCAGCGGGATGAACATCTGCAGCATGAAGGCGTTCACCAGTACCAGATCGCCCAAGGTCATGGCGCCGCTGATGACCTGATTGGCCGCCATGATCATGATCAGCGTGACGCCCACCGCGATGATGGAACCCTGGCCGACGTTCAGGCTGGAGAGTGAGGTCTGGGTCTTGATGGCAGCATCTTCCCAGCCGCGCAGAGTGGTGTCGTAGCGCCGGTGTTCCAGGCCTTCATTGACGAAGTATTTCACGGTTTCGTAATTGATCAGGCTGTCGACCGCCTGGGAACTGCCCTGGGATTCCAGGGCGTTCATGCGGTGGCGGAACTTCATGCGCCACTCGGTGATGGCGAAGGTGAAGGCCGCGTAGACCACCACGGTGCCGAAGGTGATGATGGCGAACCAGGCGCTGTACTGGATGAGCAAGATGCCGGCGATCAGAAACACCTCCACCAGGGTGGGCAGGATGTTGAACACCATGTAGTTGAGCAGGGTGGCGGCGCTGCGGGTGCCGCGTTCCAGGTCGCGGGTGACGGCGCCGGTCTTGCGTTCCAGGTGATAGCGCAGGGACAGCGCGTGCAAATGCCCGAGCACCCGGGTGGACAGCGCACGCATGGTGCCGTAGCGCACCTTGGCGAACACCACGTCGCGCAGTTCGTTGAAGGCGGAGCTGCCGAGGCGCAGCACGCCGTAGGCCAGCAGCAGCACGATAGGCAGGGTCAGGGCGGTCTTCTCGGGGGTATCCAGGTAATCGACCAATTCCTTCAGCGCCAGCGGCACGCCCACGTTGGCCAGCTTGGCCAGCACCAGGAACAGCAGGGCGAGCCCGGCCCGGCCGCGGTAATTCCACAGGAAAGGCAGGAGGGAGCGCAGGGCGCGCCAGTCGTTACCCCCGGCGGGGGCTTCGGTGTGCTTGTAATGCATCATTTGAATGAACGTTCCGAACCTTGAAACACGTAACCCTCGCAAAGGCGCCAGGATCGCCAAGGAAAGATAAAGACCCTGGGGGATCGCGTCTTCGGCTTTTGCCCATCGCGTTGACTCGCGAACGCTGGAATCCTTTCCCCAAGCATGGACCCCGGCTTTCGCGGGGTGACGGGAGGCACCCATCGCGGGTCACAGGTGACACCCGAGTATAGGTGTGTAAGGGGGCTATTTTAACGACTTCTGATGCACGGTCCGGTCGCAAGCGTATAATCCGATCCTTGATTTCCCCCGGTGCCGCCCCATATTGCGCACCGAATGTGCACAGACAGAGGTGCTCCGAATGCCCATTTACGAATACGCCTGCAAGGCTTGCGGCCATCAAATGGAAGCCATGCAGAAAATGAGTGACCCCGTTCTGACCGACTGCCCGGCGTGCGGCAAGGCCGAGCTGCAGAAGCTCATCTCCGCCGCCGGCTTCCGCCTCAAGGGCGGTGGCTGGTACGAGACCGACTTCAAGAACGGCAGCAAGAAGAACGTCGCCGAATCCCCGGCCCCGGCCCCGGCTTGCGCCGCCGGCGGCTGCGGCGGCGCCTGCGGCGGTAATAGCTGACCTATTGGAAAAAAGCATTAACCACGGGGGACACGGGGAACACGGGGTTAAAGAATTCCCGCAGCAGTAGCGATGGCGACCCGTGCCACTGCCGTTTCGCGCAAGTCGCCTCCTGGCTTCTGAATTCCCCGTGTCCCCCGTGGTTTAGCTTTTCTCCTCTCCCCTTTCCGGTTGCGCCGATCCGGGCGGGACCGTAACATTCCCGCCTTTAACTCCGCACCAATTCAACAGGTTTTTCCCAAATGCGCACCCATTACTGCGGGCAAGTCACTGAATTTAACCTGGACCACGAAGTGGAGCTGGCCGGCTGGGTCCATCGCCGCCGCGACCACGGGGGCGTCATTTTCGTGGACCTGCGCGACCGCGACGGGCTGGTGCAGGTGGTGTTCGACCCCGACCACGCCGAGGCCTTCAAGATCGCCGAGGCGGTGCGCAATGAATACGTGCTGAAGGTTCGTGGCAAGGTGCGCCCGCGCCCGGAAGGCACCGAGAACCCAAACCTGCCCACCGGCAAGATCGAGGTGCTGGCCCTGGGCATCGAGATCCTGAACCGTTCCGAACCGCCCCCGTTCCAGCTGGACGCCGACGACGAGGACATCAGCGAAGAGGTGCGCCTGCGCTTCCGCTACCTGGACCTGCGGCGTCCCGAAATGCACAACCGCATGCGCTTCCGCTCCCGGGTGACCAAGGCCATCCGCCGCTACCTGGACGATCAGGGCTTCATGGACGTGGAAACCCCCATGCTCACCCGTGCCACCCCCGAAGGGGCGCGCGATTATTTGGTGCCCTCGCGCACCCATCCGGGCGAGTTCTTTGCCCTGCCGCAGTCGCCCCAGCTGTTCAAGCAGCTGCTCATGATCGCAGGCATGGACCGTTACTATCAGATCGTGCGCTGCTTCCGTGACGAAGACCTGCGCGCCGACCGCCAGCCCGAATTCACCCAGGTGGATATCGAAACCTCGTTCCTCTCCGAGGAGCAGATCATGCAGCTCATGGAAGGCATGATCCGCGAGTTGTTCGCCGAGGTGCTGGGCGAGGCGCTGCCCAATCCGTTCCCACGCATGAGCTATGCCGAGGCCATGCGCCGCTACGGTTCCGACAAGCCCGACCTGCGCGTGCCCCTGGAACTGGTGGACGTGGACGATCTGATGAAGGCCGTGGAATTCAAGGTCTTCTCCGGCCCCGCCAACGATCCCAAGTGCCGCGTGACGGCCATGCGCCTGCCCAAGGGCGGCGAGCTGTCGCGTTCACAAATCGACGACTACACCAAATTCGTCGGCATCTACGGCGCCAAGGGTCTGGCTTACATCAAGGTGAACGAAAAGGCGAAGGGGCGTGACGGCCTGCAGTCGCCTATCCTCAAGTTCCTGCCCGACGACGTGATTGCCGCCATCCTGGAGCGCACCCAGGCCGAGGATGGCGATCTGGTGTTCTTCGGCGCGGACAAGGCCAAGGTGGTCAACGAGGCTCTCGGCGCCTTGCGTATCAAGCTGGGCCACGACCTGGGCATGCTGGAAGGCGCCTGGAAGCCCCTGTGGGTGGTGGATTTCCCCATGTTCGAGTGGGACGAAAAGGACAACCGCTGGTATTCCCTGCACCACCCGTTCACTTCGCCGCGGGAAGAACACATCGACATGCTGGAATCCGACCCCGGCGCCTGCCTGTCCCGCGCCTACGACATGGTGCTGAACGGCACAGAGGTTGGCGGCGGCTCCATGCGCATTTACCGCCCGCAGGTGCAGGCCAGCGTGTTCAAGGCGCTGGGCATCTCCGACGAAGAGGCCCAGGACAAATTCGGCTTCCTGCTGGACGCCCTGAAGTTCGGCTGCCCGCCGCACGGCGGCCTGGCCTTCGGTTTGGATCGCTTGATCATGCTTATGACCGGCGCCAAATCCATCCGCGACGTCATGGCCTTCCCCAAGACCCAGACCGCCGCCGACCTGCTCACCCAGGCGCCCTCGGAGATCGCCTTCGAACAACTGCGCGAACTGGGCATCCGCGTGAACAAACCGGCCAAGGAACAGCCGAAGACGGAATGAAGAAATAACCACGGAGGCCACGGAGTACACGGAGACAGCAAGAGGTCCAAGAAAAGGATCTTCTCCGTGGCCCTCCGTGGCCTCCGTGGTTGAAGCTTTTCACCTCGAGGCAAGCAATGACCACCGCATTGGCGATGCACCGCTATTCATTGATGGACGATGCCGAATGTGAGGCGCGCATCCTGGATGCGAAGGCCCGGCTTGGCAGGCGCCTGGTCATTCTCGGCCATCACTACCAGCGCGACGAGGTGTTCCGCCACGCGGATTTCTCGGGCGATTCCCTGAAGCTTTCACGCCAGGCCGCCGGTTCCGAAGCGGAATACATCGTGTTCTGCGGCGTACATTTCATGGCCGAAGTGGCCGACATCCTCTCGCGCCCGGAGCAGGTGTCCATCCTTCCGGACATCGCCGCCGGTTGTTCCATGGCCGACATGGCCAGTCTGCCCGCGGTGGAGCGTGCCTGGGAAGAACTCCGCTCCGTGCTCGAACCGGACGCGCACGTCACCCCCGTCACCTACATCAATTCCGCGGCGGATCTGAAGGCCTTCTGCGGTCGCCACGGCGGCATCGTGTGCACCTCCTCAAACGCCCGCAAGGTGCTGGAGTGGTCCTTCGGCCAGCGCGAGAAGGTGTTGTTCTTCCCTGACCAGCACCTGGGCCGTAACACCGGCTATCGCATGGGCATCCCGCTCGACGAAATGGTGGTGTGGGATTTCCAGCAGCCCTTGGGCGGACTCACGCCCGAGCAGATCCGCAAGGCACGCATGATCCTGTGGAAGGGCTTTTGCTCGGTGCACCAGATGTTCCAGCCCGAGCACATCGACCGCTTCAAGGCGCGTTTCCCCGAGGCCAAAATCATCTCCCACCCCGAATCGCCCTTCGAAGTGTGTGAGAAGTCCGATTACGTCGGCTCTACTGAATACATCATCAAGACCATCGCCGAATCCGCCCCCGGCACGCGTTGGCTGGTGGGCACCGAACTGAACCTGGTCAACCGCCTCAACGCGCAGTACAAGCACGAGGACAAGCAGGTGCATTTCATGTCACCCACTGTGTGCATGTGCTCCACCATGTTCCGCATCGACCCGCAGCACCTGGCCTGGACGCTGGAAAACCTGGCTGACGGCAACGTGGTCAACCGCATCCAGGTCCCCGCCGAGGACGCCCGCCTTGCCCGCCTCGCCCTGGAGCGCATGCTCGACGTCTCGCCGTAAGAAAAGGCGGGAGCCACGGAGGGCCACGGAGAAAAAGAACTGCCGGATTGTGATCCCCTCACCCTGCCCCTCTCCCGGAGGGAGAGGGAACACTTCGTTTGAACGGCATCTGTCATCCGGAGAAGCGCGCCATCTATGGAAGAACGTCCCCTCTCCCCCGAGGGCTGTCTCTTGGTCACATTTCGCCGTTGTGCCGCGCTCCCTCCGGAAGGCGAGCGCTTGGAAGCGCGGGGTAGAAACGCATGGAGCAGTTGCCGAGGGGGGGAGGGGATTGATTTACTTTTGATCCCCTCATCCCGTCCTTCTCCCGGAGGGAGAAGGGACGATCCTTTTTGCAGCAGCCTGTCAGTGCTCTTGCAAGCCTCTGTCTCTCCTGCAGATGATGTGACCAAGAGACAGCCCCTGATGGGGAGAGGGAACACTTCGTTTGAACGGCATCTGTCATCCGGAGAAGCGCGCTAGAAGAACATCCCCTCTCCCCCGAGGGGAGAGGGGCAGGGTGAGGGACAGTCTCCTGAGGCACTTGCGAAGCGACGTGACACTCTTCCGGGTTCGGTACGAGGATGTCAGGTCGCGCTGTGCGCAACCTGACTTACAAACTTCTTCTCCGTGGCCCGCCGTGGCCTTCGTGGTTGTCGCTTTCAAGGATTTCGCATGGGTGAGTCGTCTGCCGTCGTGCTGGTCCATGGGCTCTGGATGACGGGGTTCGTGGACATGGCGTATTTGCGCCGGTTTCTCGGGCGCTGCGGTTTCCGCGTGCACATTTTTCGCTATCGCACCGTGCAGCGCTCCCTCGCGGAGAACGCCGCGCGGCTCAATGACTTCCTCGCCCGCCTGCCGGAAGCCAGGGTGCACCTGGTGGGGCATAGCATGGGCGGGTTGGTGATCCGGCGCCTGTTCCTCGATTTCCCCGACCAGCGCCCGGGTCGCATTGTCACTCTGGGCACCCCTCACCACGCCAGCCGCGCCGCCACCGCGTTCGGTCGGCGGGCGCCCGGTCGCTGGATGTTGGGCAAGGGCATGCAGACGCTCACCCAACCGTTGCCGCCCTGGCCCGGGGGGCGCGATCTCGGTGTGCTGATCGGCAACGTGCCCTACGGCCTGGGCCGCCTGACGCGTTCCTTGCCGCTGCCCAACGACGGCACGGTGGCGTTGGACGAAGCCACGCTGGCCGGAGCCACCGACACCGTCGTCCTGCCCGTCACTCACATCAGCATGCTGTTCTCACGGGCCGTGGCCGAGCAGACCTGCCAATTCCTGCGCGAGGGGCGTTTCGGACATTGAATCGTGGGCCTCACCTTTGATGCCCCTTTTAACGCCCTCGGGCCGCGATACGCAGGCGGTTGCAACCACCGCCGGTTATCGCCCAGGGGACTGGGCTCCTACAACAAACAACGTAACGCACCAATCCCCTGTAGGAGCGGCCTCAGGCCGCGATACGCGGGTGGTTG
>JAWLCT010000082.1:0-6310 GCA_041687015.1 Gammaproteobacteria bacterium | reverse complement strand
CAGGAAGGGAGAAGCGCATGACCGAAACAGCCCGCCACTACGCTGACGACGAGATCAGCCTGATCGACATCTGGCACATCCTTGTTCGCTGGAAATGGTTGGTCGTGGGTGTCTTCGCACTGACGCTGGCAGGTGCCGCCGTTTACCTGTCCACCGCGCAGCCGGTCTACGAATCCGAAACGTCGTTTTACATTGGCCAGCTCGATGAGCGGCAGGTCCTGGAAGCGCCTGCGTATGTTCTCAACCGCATCCAGGCAGACCACCGTGACAGCGGCGAGCCCGCCCGAGTGGCGAAGGCGATCTCGGACCGCAAGGATGCGCGGTTGATTACCGTGAAGGTGCAGTCGAATTCCCCCGAATCCGCTCATGCGCTCGCGCTCCGGATCCAGGATGAAGTGACAGAAGCACACGACGCAAAATTCAGGGAAGGCATTCAGAAGATGGAAGCCGAGCAGCATGCCGTGCTCAAGCTGGTGGAGGAAGGCCAGCGGCAGCTCGCCAGGGCGGAAAAGGTGTCTGTTTCAAACGCCGAAACGCAGGTTGCCCTGCTCACCGCGAGGATGAACCTGACCAGCCAGTTGGCCGCGCTGCAAGCCAGGGCCGCGGCCCTCGAGCAAGGCAGCCAGTTCGCCAAACCGACGGAGGTCATCACGGCCGCGGCACGCCCTGCGGCACCCGCACGGCCCAAGCCGAAGCTCATTTTCGCCTTGGCCGTGTTCATGGGCCTCTTTCTGGGTGGCTTCGCCGCATTCCTGGCCCATTTCATCCAGGGGATCCGCGTAAAGGCAGCGTAGGTCGGGTTAGGCGAAGCCGTAACCTGACGAAGACGACGTGAACGCACCAAACAAGACCCTTAACATGCAGGTCATTCCAGTCACTACCATCGACGGCCCCAGCGGGGCTGCAAAGCAGCGTAGGTCGGGTCAGGCGAAGCCGTAACCCGACAACCCGACGAGGCGCCGTGAACCCTCACCAAGCAAGGCTTTCTAACATGCAGGACATCCCGGTCATTACCGTTGACGGCCCCAGCGGGGTCGGCAAAGGTACCATCAGCCAACTCCTGGCCGACCGCCTGGGCTGGCATTTCCTCGACAGCGGGGCACTCTATCGCCTGGTCGGCCTCGCCGCCCGCCGGCGCGGTGTGGCCCTGGAGGAGGGCGAGGCCGATAACCTCGGCGCCATTGCCCGCGGCCTGGAGGCGGAATTCCGCGTCCGCCCCGGCGACAGCCCGCTCATCTACCTGGACGGACAAGACGTTACCGACGCCATTCGCACGGAACAGGCCGGCGGGGACGCCTCGCGGGTGGCCGCTATACTCCAGGTGCGAAAGGCCTTGCTGCAACGCCAGCACGATTACCGACAGGCGCCCGGCCTGGTCGCCGACGGCCGTGACATGGGCACCACGGTGTTCCCCGATGCGCCCGTAAAGGTGTTTCTGACGGCGAGCGCCGAGGCGAGGGCCGAGAGGCGATATAAGCAGTTGAAGGAAAAGGGCTTGGATGTTACCGTATCCGCCCTTTTAAGCGAGATCGCCGCCCGCGACGAACGGGACCGAAGCCGCAGCGCTTCCCCGCTCAGACCGGCGGACGATGCCCAGGTGATCGACACCTCGGATTTGAACATCCAGGAGGTGTTCGATCGCGTTTTGGCGTTGGTTCGGGCGCGCTTGCCGGGAAATGTATAGCAGCTGGTTGTAAACGGGCTTCGGCCCGCTAATGGTGTCCGGTCTCGGCCGGGCGGTTTTCAACGACAGACCCGGATTGCGGGGTTCCGCCCCAAGGTTCGGTTTTTACCTACGTGGTTACGCAGCGATGAGCGAAAGCTTTGCAGAACTTTTTGAACAGAGCCTGAATACCATTCAGATGCGCCCTGGCGCCATCGTCAAGGGTACCGTCCTCGAAGTCGGTCCCGAAGTGGTGGTGGTCAACGCGGGTCTGAAGTCCGAAGGCGTCATTCCCCTCGAGCAGTTCCGTAACGAAAACGGCGAGATCGAGGTCAACGTTGGTGACGAAATCGACGTGGCCCTCGAATCCCTCGAGGACGGCTTCGGTGCCACGCGCCTGTCGCGTGAAAAGGCGAAGCGAGCCGAGGCCTGGACGCGCCTGGAGCGCGCACAGACCGCCGAAGAGACGGTCATCGGCCGCATCGTCGACAAGGTCAAGGGCGGTTTTACCGTCGACCTCAACAACATCCGCGCCTTCCTCCCCGGTTCCCTGGTGGACGTGCGCCCCGTGCGCGATCCCTCCTACCTGGAAGGCAAGGACCTCGAATTCAAGGTCATCAAGCTCGATCGCAAGCGTAACAACGTGGTGGTCTCCCGCCGCGCCGTGGTGGAGCAGGAGAGCAGCGGCGAGCGCGAAGCGCTGCTGGAGAACCTGCAGGAAGGCCAGCAGGTCAAGGGTATCGTCAAGAACCTCACCGACTACGGCGCCTTCGTGGACCTGGGCGGCATCGACGGCCTGCTGCACATCACCGACATGGCGTGGAAGCGCGTCAAGCACCCCTCCGAGGTGGTGAACGTCGGCGACGAGATCGACGTGAAGGTGCTCAAGTTCGACCGCGAGCGTCAGCGCGTGTCCCTCGGCCTCAAGCAGCTGGGCGAGGATCCGTGGGAAGACATCACCCGCCGTTACCCGGTGGGCACCCGCCTGTTCGGCAAGGTCACCAACCTCACCGACTACGGCTGCTTCGTGGAAATCGAAGAGGGCGTGGAAGGCCTGGTGCACGTCTCCGAGATGGACTGGACCAACAAGAACATCCATCCGTCCAAGGTCGTGCAGATGGGCGACGAGGTCGAGGTCATGGTGCTCGATATCGACGCCGAGCGCCGTCGTATCTCCCTGGGCATCAAGCAGACCCAGTCCAACCCGTGGGAAGTGTTCGCCGCCACCCACAACAAGGGCGACAAGGTCGAAGGCAAGATCAAGTCCATCACCGACTTCGGCATCTTCATCGGTCTCGACGGCGGTATCGACGGTTTGGTGCACTTGTCCGACATCTCTTGGCACGAAGCCGGTGAAGAAGCCGTGCACAAGTACAAGAAGGGTGACGAGCTGGAAGCCGTGGTGCTGGCCATCGATCCCGAGCGTGAGCGCATCTCGCTTGGCATCAAGCAGCTTGAGAAGGATCCCGTCTCCGCCTACGCCGCTGAGCACCGCAAGGGCGCGGTGGTGAAGGGCACGGTCAAGGAAGTGGACGCCAAGGGCGCCCAGATCGAGCTCGAGGACGGCACGGTGGGTTACCTCCGCGCCTCCGAGATCTCCCGCGACCGCGTGGAAGATGCCCGTAGCGTGCTGAAGGTGGGCGACACCGTCGAAGCCAAGTTCATCGGCATCGACCGCAAGAACCGTATCGTCAATCTCTCCATCAAGGCCAAGGACAGCGATGAGGAAGCCGAGGCGATGCAGGACTATCAGCGTTCTGCGCCGACCGGCACCACTTTGGGCGACCTGCTCAAGGAAAAGCTGGAGAACAAGTAAGACGGTATTGTCGTACTTTGGGAGGCCCTTCTGGGCCTCCCGCTTTAGATGGGGAGTGATCAATGACCAAGTCGGAGCTGATCGAAATCCTCGCCCAGAAACAGGGCCCGCAGCTTGCACATCGGGACGTGGAGCTGGCGGTCAAGACCATGCTCGAACACATGGCGAACACCCTGGCCAACGGAGAGCGCATCGAAATCCGTGGCTTCGGTAGTTTTTGCCTGCATTACCGTCCGCCGCGCATGGGGCGTAATCCCAAGACCGGCGAAGCGGTAGCGCTTCCGCCCAAGAACGTGCCTCACTTCAAGCCCGGTAAAGAGCTGCGTGAGCGCGTCAATACTTCCACCCTTGAACCGGTCGAATCTGCGGTTTCCTGAGCCTGTTTCGCAGGAAACGGCCTCGCCGCGCCAAGGATAAGCAGACAGTAAGATGAAGCGCCTTCTCGTACTCGTCGTTTTGCTGTTTGTGGTTGCCCTCGGGCTCAGCTTCGCTGCGCTCAACACCGATCCGGTGCTGGTGCGCTTTTACGTCGGTGACGTAAATGCACCGGTGTCGCTGGTGGTGGTCGTGGCACTGGCTGTCGGCGCCATGCTCGGCATCCTGGCCTCCACAGGCGTGGTGCTCGCCAAGCGTTACGAAATCTCATCGCTGCGCAAGCGCATCAATCTCTGCGAACGCGAAGTCAAAAACCTGAGGGAGCTCCCCTTCAAGGACCAGTGACATGGGCCTTGAAATCCTGTTCCTGCTGTTGCCCGTCGCGGCATTGTCGGGTTGGCTGATTGGCAGAAGAGGCCAGCAGGCCAATGACTGCAATCGCTCCCGCGACCTGTCGCAAGGTTATCTGCAGGGCTTGAATTACCTCATCAGCGAACAGCCGGACAAGGCGATAGAAGTCTTCGTTCGCATGCTCGAAGTGGACAGCGACACGGTCGACACCCACTTCGCCCTGGGCAGCCTGTTCCGCCGGCGCGGTGAAGTGGACCGCGCCATCCGTGTCCACCAAAACCTCATCGCCCGCCCCGCGCTTTCTGTCAGCCAGCGCAACAATGCGCTTTACGAACTGGGGCGCGACTACTTCGCCGCCGGCCTGCTGGATCGCGCGGAAAACCTGTTCCTCGAACTCACCAACGATCCTGACTTCACCCTGCGCGCGCTCACCCAGCTGCGCGACATCTATCAGCAGGAAAAGGAATGGGACAAGGCCATCGACGTGGCCGAGCGCCTGTCCTACGCCGACAACGCCGCCTTCGGCGCTACCATCGCCCATTACTACTGCGAACTGGCGGAACAGGCCCTGCAGGGCAACGAGCGCGACAAGGCCGCGAGGCTGATCAAAAAGGCACTGTCCGCCGACCGCCGCAGCGTGCGCGCCAGCCTTTTGGAAGCACAGCTCGAATTGCTGCGCGAGCAGCCCAAGGCGGCGCGCAAGGCCTTGGGGCGCATCGAACAGCAAGATCCGGAATACATTTCTGAATCCATCGACATGCTGCAGCGCGCCTACGAAATGAGCGGCAGGCCCGACCTGTTCGGCGACCACCTGTCGCGCCTGCTCGACGCCTGCCGAAGCACATCCGTGCTGCTGGCCTACGCCGATTACGTACGCGCCTACCAGGGTAGCCAGGCCGCCGCCGCCATGCTCACCGAGCGCCTGCGCGCCCATCCCTCCATGGGCGGCCTGCGGCAACTGGTCGGCATGAAACTGGAAGAACAACGCGCCGGCTCCCGCGAAGACCTGCTGCTCATCCAGGAACTGCTCACCAAGCAACTGGAAGCCAAGCCCCGTTACCGCTGCAACAACTGCGGCTTCGTCGGCAAAGTCCTGCACTGGCAGTGTCCCAGCTGCAAACAGTGGAACACCGTCAAGCCGATTCAGGGCATCGAAGGCGAGTAGCTACAACCAGGCACAGGCTCGTAATCCGGATGCAGCGCAGCGGATCCGGGGAATTCACTGAAACACAACGACTCCGCGAGAGACACAATCCATGTCCATCATCGTCGCCCTCGACTACGCCAATCCCGCCGACGCCCTTGCCCTCGTGGAACGCCTCGAGCCCGGCCGCTGCAAACTCAAGGTCGGCAAGGAACTGTTCACCCGCGGCGGTCCGGCCCTGGTGGAACAGCTGGTGAGCCGCGGCTATGACGTATTCCTCGACCTCAAATTCCACGACATCCCCAACACCGTGGGCGGCGCCTGCGCCGCCGCGGCAGATCTGGGTGTGTGGATGGTCAACGTGCATGCCCTGGGCGGTCGGCGCATGATGGAAGCCGCCCGCGACGCCATCGAAAAAGCCGCCCACAAACCCCTGCTCATCGGTGTGACCATCCTCACCAGCATGGGCGAGGAAGACATCCACGAAGTGGGCCTGGCCGGCACCCCCGCCGACAACGTCCTGCGCCTTGCCGCACTCGCCAGGCAAAGCGGCCTGGACGGCGTCGTCTGCTCCCCGCGCGAGATCGCGCCCCTGCGCGAAAACCTCGGCAGCGAATTCCAACTGGTCACCCCCGGCATCCGCCCCGCCTGGGCCGCCACCGGCGATCAAAAGCGCGTACTCACCCCCGCCGAAGCCATCGCCGCCGGCGCCAGCCACCTGGTCATCGGTCGCCCCATCACCGGCGCCCCATCCCCCATCGAAGCCCTGGCACGCATCGAAAGCGAGCTGGGGTAGAGCTCATCCATCCCGTAGGTCGGGTTAGCCCGCAGGGCGTAACCCGACGTCATCTGCCACCCCGAATTCCACCCCGGAAACAAAACCGTTGTAGGCGCCCGCTCCGCGGGCGATACCCGGTGGTAATCACAACCAAACCATCGCCCAGAGGACTGGGCTCCTACA
>JAWLCT010000081.1:0-6460 GCA_041687015.1 Gammaproteobacteria bacterium | reverse complement strand
GCATGTGCCACTGACGAGGAGGCTGCCATGGCTTCGGAGCAGGAAAAACGCGAACGCTTGATCGCGTTCCTCGACAAGAAAGTGTTCGACCCCGTGTTGCGCGCGGATGAGAGCAAGTACGACGAGAACAAGAAGAAAAAGCTGACCGATGTGAAGCGCAGCACCGAAAACGAAAAACGCCGCTTTCACGACGACTATCGCAGCGCTATCGCGGTGAAACAGAACTATCTGTCGGATCTCAGCTCGCAGGTCGCGGAAAAAAAGAACAAGGAGCTGCAGGAGCTGGACCTGCCGCGCATGTACCAGGTGAGGGACGATTTCCTGAACTTGTGTGACGAAATGCGTGTATGACACGTCAGCTGTACTTGCCGGCGATAACCGTCGCCATCTGCACCCGCGACCGGCCGGAAGAGCTTGCGGGCTGTCTCGCGGCGGTGTCGCCACAGCTCACTGCGAGCGACGAACTGCTCGTCGTCGACAACGCTCCGCAATCCGCTGCCACGCGCAAGTTGTCCATCGAATTCGGCTGCGCTTACGCCTGTGAGCCCCGTCGTGGTGTGCGCTTCGCCCGCAACCTGGGACTCGCCACGGCCAAGAGGGACGTGGTCGCCTTCATTGATGATGACTGCCGTCCGGAAGCGGGATGGCTGGCTGCGGTGCGCCGCGAGTTTGTTGCGTCCGAGGTCGGGTGCTGTACCGGGCCGCTGCTGGCCCAGGAGCTCAGAACGCCTGCGCAGCATCTCATGGAACAGCGCGGCGGCTTCAATCGGGGCTTCGAGTATCAGCGCTTCACCCGCGATTCGCATCGTCACCGGTGGCGCAACTTCCCCGTACAGTGCTGGATGTTCGGCAGCGGCGGCAACATGGCCTTTCGTCGCAAGGCCTTGCTCGACGCGGGTGGCTTCGCCACCGACCTGCCTTGGGGCGAAGACCTGGACGCCTTTTTCCGTGTGCTGACCCACGGTCATACCCTGGTGTACACACCGGCGGCGCGGGTGCGCCATCGCCACGTGCGCGAGCTTGCGGCCCTGCGGGAGCGGCTTTACCGATGGGGTTGGGCGTACAGCGCCTTCCTCGCGCGCGTTGCCTGGGAACAACCGGCGTACCGAGCCAGGGCCCTGCGGGAACTGGCGGGTTATCTGCAATGGCATTGGCAGACCCGCTGCTGGCCGGCGCTGCGCGGCCGCGCGGATTTCCCAGCCGACCTCACCTTTATCGAATTCGCCGGCGCGCTCGCAGGCATCCCCGGTTACTTCCACCAGCGCCTGTCCCGTCGGTCGGGTTAGCGATAGCGTAACCCGATGCATCGCACGGACCGCAACACCGCCGGACGTTTGCGTCGGGTTATGCCCCTTCGGGGCTAACCCGACCTACGACCTACGCAAACCCCGACCGGCTCGCGGACACGGCAAACGCGGCCTCACGGTTGCATACCCTGGCCATTTCCCCGATCATTGGCCGTTCTTTTCCCAGCCTCGCGAGAGCGCGCCCCGATGGCCCTGGACATCCACTCCGACCGCATCCTCATCCTCGATTTCGGCTCCCAGTACACCCAGCTCATCGCCCGCCGCGTGCGCGAGCTCGGCGTCTATTGCGAGCTGTATCCCTACGACATGGAGGAGGAGGCCATCCGCGCCTTCGCGCCCAAGGGCATCATCCTCTCGGGCGGCCCCGAAACCGTCACCCTGGACGACACCCCGCGCGCGCCCAAGGCCGTATTCGAGCTGGGCGTGCCGGTGCTCGGCATCTGCTACGGCATGCAGACCATGGCCCTGCAACTGGGCGGCGCCGTGGAGGCCGCCTCCCATCACGAATACGGCTACGCCCAGGTGCGCGCCCGCGGCCACACCCGGCTGCTCAAGGACATCGAAGACCACACCAGCCCCGAGGGCTACGGCCTGCTGGACGTGTGGATGAGCCACGGCGACCAGGTCACCGCCCTGCCGCCGGGCTTCAAGCTCATGGCGAGCACCGACACCTGCGCCAATGCCGGCATGGCCGACGAGGAACGCCACTACTATGGCGTGCAATTCCATCCGGAAGTGACCCACACCCGCCAGGGCGCACGCATCCTCGGCCGCTTCGTGCACGAGATCTGTGGCTGCGCCGAAAGCTGGACGCCCGCCAACATCATCGACGACGCCGTGGCGCACATCCGCGCCCAGGTGGGTTCGGATGAAGTCCTGCTCGGCCTGTCCGGCGGCGTGGATTCCTCCGTGGTGGCCGCGCTGCTGCACAAAGCCATCGGCGACCAGCTCACCTGCGTGTTCGTGGACAACGGCTTGCTGCGTTACCAGGAAGGCGACCAGGTGATGAGCACCTTCGCCAACCACATGGGCGTGCGCGTGATCCGGGTGGACGCCGAGCAGCGCTTCCTCAAGGCACTGGCCGGCGTCAGCGACCCGGAGCAGAAGCGCAAGATCATCGGCCGCGTCTTCGTGGAGGTGTTCGAGGAAGAGGCGGGTAAGCTCAAGAACGCGACGTCCAGGGATGGACAAGTGCCCCGGGAGCCAGGAATGGCGAGAGGGGCCCGCTGGCTGGCCCAGGGCACCATTTACCCGGACGTGATCGAATCGGCCGGCGCCAAGAGCGGCAAGGCCCACGTGATCAAGTCGCACCACAACGTGGGTGGCCTGCCCGAACACATGAACCTGGAACTGCTCGAACCCCTGCGCGAGCTGTTCAAGGACGAGGTGCGCAAGATCGGCGTGGAACTGGGCCTGCCCTATGAAATGGTCTATCGCCACCCGTTCCCCGGCCCGGGCCTGGGCGTGCGCATCCTCGGCGAAGTGAAGAAGGAATACGCCGACATCCTGCGTCTCGCCGACCACATCTTCATCGAGGAACTGCGCGCGGCGGATCTGTACGACAAGACCTCCCAGGCCTTCACCGTGTTCCTGCCCGTGAAGTCCGTGGGCGTCACCGGCGATGGCCGCCGCTACGAATACGTGGTGGCGCTGCGTGCCGTGGAAACCATCGACTTCATGACCGCCCGTTGGGCGCACCTGCCCTACGACTTCCTCGACCGCGTCTCCCGCCGCATCATCAACGAGGTCACGGGCATCTCCCGCGTGGTCTACGACATCTCCAGCAAACCGCCCGCCACCATCGAGTGGGAGTAAGACGGAAGAGAAAAGCGCAACCACGGGGGACACGGGGAACACCGGGAAATCGATTTTCTGTAGGAGCGGCCTCAGGCCGCGATAGTCAGTATCCGACGACAATCGCGGCCTGAGGCCGCTCCCACAGGCCGGGGGAGCCAGTGATGGATTTCCCCCGTGTTCCCCCCCGTGTCCCCCGTGGTTAATGCTTTTTTAAATCATGGTGACTGACGACGACTACATGCGCCGTGCGCTGGAACTGGCGGCGTGCGCCGAGGCGGAAGGCGAGGTGCCGGTTGGTGCCCTGCTGGTGAACGGCGAGGGCGAGGTGATCGGCGAAGGCTGGAACCGGCCCATCGCAGCGCACGATCCTACCGCCCATGCAGAGATCCAGGCGCTGCGTGCCGCCACGGCCCGGATTGGCAATTACCGTCTGCCCGCCGGCACTACACTCTACGTAACCCTCGAGCCCTGTCCCATGTGCGCCGGCGCCTTGGTGCATGCCCGCGTGGGCCGCGTGGTGTATGGGGCCGCCGACCCGCGCGCGGGTGCGGCGGGCACGGTGTTCAACCTCCTGCAACATGACGCCCTCAACCATCGGGCCGAGGTGCAGGGCGGGGTGCTTGGGGAGGTCTGCGGGGAACGCTTGCGCACGTTCTTCCGCGCGCGGCGCGGTTGAGCGGAGGAGGGCGGCAATGAAGAAGGTGTGGCTGCTGGTATTTAGCCTTTTTCTGACGGCCTGCGATGCCTATCCGCCCACACCCCAGACCGACGAGCATCCGGCAGAGCAGTCGAAGTAGCTCGCGCAGAGTCGAACGCGAAGATCCTTACAAAGGCCAAACCAAACCCACAGCCGAACGCCAGTCATCCCCTGCATCACGCGACGCCGTACGGGTCTGATCGGTGGTCCAGGCCAACACCTCGTAATAGCTCCGGATGTTTTCCACGTATTTGACCGGCTCATGCCCACGCGCATAGCCATAACGCGTCTTGCGGTACCAGGCCTGTTTGCTCAGCAGGGGCAGGCTGTTCTTCACGTCCATCCACCGATCCGGGTTGCCGCCGCGCTTTTCGGTGATGATGCGTGCATCCTCCAGGTGGCCATAGCCGACGTTGTATGCCGCCACCGCGAACCACAGCCGATCGGGGTAGGGGATGCGTTCCGGCACACGGTCGATGAGCGTGCGCAGGTAACGTCCGGCACCCTCGATGCTCTGCACCGGGTCGGTGCGCTGGGACACGCCGAGGTCACGTGCCGTGACTCGCGTGAGCATCATCAAGCCGCGAACGCCCGTGGGTGAGACCGCGTTCGGATTCCAGTGGGACTCCTGATAACCCATGGCCGCCAGCAACCGCCAGTCCAGGCCATGTGCCGCCGCCACCCTCTGGAACAGCGGCAGATAGTCCGGCAGTCGTTCGCGGACGTGGGCCTGGAATATCCGGGCGCCCACGAAATCAAACTGCTCAAGGTGCCCGTAGTGGCGCTCGAGCAGCTGGTCGAGGGTGCCGTCGGCGCGGATCTGTTCGAAATACGCCACTGCCGCCTTAAAGAGGGAATCATCCTGCTCGCGGCGGAACGCCCAGGCAAGGGACTTGGGTTCGGGCAGCTCGAAAGCGACACGCAGCTCGGGGTAGAAACGGCGGTTCAGCACCACTTCGTTGGAATCGGCGATGGTGTAATCGACCACCTTCTCCCACACGAGGGTGAGCAATTCCTCACTGTCTACGCGCCCGTTTTCCGCCCACGAAAGGTTCGGATGATCTTTCTTAAGGGTATGCAGCCAATCCACATGATGGCTGTCGCTGACCACTTCGAGGTGCCCTTCAAGCTCGGCGATGCTGCCGGGCCGGCGGTTGCCGGCGCGGTAAACCACCTGCTGGGTGACGGTCTGGTAGGGCGGTGTGAAACGCAGATTGGCCTCACGGGCCTCGCTGATGCTCAGCCCGGCCGCAGCCAAATCCGCCTTGCGGCGCTGCAAACCGTTCAGGACGCCGCCCACGTTGGGCGCCGTCACCACGGCCAGGCGTACGCCCAGAGAATCGGCAAAGCCGCGTGCGAGCTCGTACTCCATCCCGCGCGGGCCCTCGGGGCCTTCGTAGTAGGTGGTGGCTGCGTTGCGGGTGATGATTCGCAGCTCCCCCCGCTCGAGCACCCGATCCAGTTGAGTGCCGGCCTGATCGCCACAGGCCGATAGCAGCGGCAGCAGCATCAGTCCCACAGCGAGCCTTTGCAGGTGTCGCTTTTTTGACATGGTCCGGGTGCTCTGTCGTCAGAACTGTGATTGTAGCATCAAAATTCGCTGATATACGAACCACGTCCTTGCCCGTGCCAAAATAGGGCTGTATGCTAGGCGGCTTCCCTGAGGAGGGGTACCGAAGCGGTCATAACGGGCTCGACTCGAAATCGAGTTGGGGCTTCACCGCCCCACAAGGGTTCGAATCCCTTCCCCTCCGCCAAACCAACAACTTAGGCCACCTTCGGGTGGCCAAGACGTTTCCAGCCCCCGCTTTTTGCGCGCGCCGTGGGCGTATCGCCCAGAGACGTCACCCCGGCGACGACTGGGCTCATCCCGACAATAGAAACGCGCGTCACGCCGGCGAAAGCCGGTGTCCAGGTATCACGCTCCGCCCACTTGCAGAACGCCCGAGCCGGTCTTCACTAAGCTCCAAACAACGCAGTTCCGAATGACGCTGTACCCCGGACCAAGGACGTTTTGGGTCAACGCAAAAAGGAACCATCGCGTGAACAACATCATCTGGCACCAACCCACCGTAACCCGCGCCCGGCGTGAAACCGCGAACGGGCATCGAAGTGCGCTCTTGTGGTTCACAGGCCTTTCCGGTGCAGGCAAATCCACCGTCGCCCACGCGCTCGAAGAGCGGCTTTTCCAGCTCGGCTGCCGCACCTTCGTCCTCGACGGTGACAACGTGCGCCACGGCTTATGTGCCGACCTGGGTTTTTCCGCCGCCGATCGGGTGGAAAACATCCGCCGCATCGGCGAGGTGGCCAAGCTGTTTGTGGAGGCAGGCGTGCTCACGCTCACCGCCTTCATTTCACCCTTTCGCGCAGACCGCGCCCGGGTACGAGCCCTGATGCCCCCGGGGGACTTCATCGAAATCTATTGCCACTGTCCCCTCGATGTGTGCGAAGCGCGCGACACCAAAGGCTTTTACAAACGCGCCCGTGCTGGAGAAATCCGCGAATTCACCGGTATTTCCTCGCCGTACGAAGAACCGGAAAAGCCCGAACTGATCATCGAAACGGGCAGCCGCCCATTGCACGATTGCGTCCAAGCCGTCATCGACTTGCTCGCGGCGCGCGGCATCCTCCAGGACCTGGCCGTCGCCGAGGCGAAAAA
>JAWLCT010000080.1:0-6597 GCA_041687015.1 Gammaproteobacteria bacterium | reverse complement strand
CATCACCCATTCGCCGAACTTGAATCCCTTGGTTGGATCCTCGTCCGGCCCGCCAGGCGCTTGCATCACCCCGTCGATGGAAACCATGGCACCGACGATGATCTTCCGCATGGATGACTTCCTTGTTGAATTCGGCGTTAAGGTCTCATGTCGTGGTAACGTGCTGCTAAGCCGAGCGAACGGCATCAAAATGGCAGAAAAGAAACGCCCAGTGGTCGATCAGAGCGAGATTCTGGGGTACCCGGGAATAACGACGCGGATGATCAGGCCCTGATTCACGTCCTTGGCCGTTGCTTTCATCCTCCACGAAACTCGTTATGTTCTATATCAATCAGCGTCAGCGCGCCTTGATATTGATGTTCAGCCGGTGGCCGATGGTCTGACCCGTCACGGCAAAACGTTGACCCGAAGGTGTCGTGAGTTCTGCATCCAGGGCCGCGGCAGACACGTCATATGTGCCAAAACGTGCATCAAGGTGGTAATCCCTGAGCATCGCCTCGGCCTCACCCCGGTCGGGAAATGTTCCGGTCATGGCGAAGTGTTGGGCCAGCGCCATCTTGAGCGGCATCAGTTGACTCAATGCGTTCACGCGCAACGCATTGCGCAGTGCGTTGCGGTTCAAGGCCAATCGATCCAGCTCCGATTGTGCCTTGGCCAATCGTTCAGGCCGATCGGCGTTTTGGGCAACCACTTGGCGAAGTCGCTGCTCGCTACGATTCCACAGCTCGAACACCACGTTTGGTTCAGCATTAGCCTGATACTCGACTGCCTTCAGGCTCCAGTAGGAGGCTTCGAACATGGGAAGGCCAAAACGAAGCTCGTCCCGGGCCATTCTGTAGCTTGGATCATCGGCCTGAGCCCTGGCAACAATGGCTTCCAGAATGACACGTGCCTCAAAAAATCGACCCGAACGTTTCAGGTCTTGGGCACGATTATATTCCGACTGCCAGTGCATATCCCCGACCGTCTGCGTGGGCTCGTACTGCAGGGCGACTCTTTCCAGCCGTTTGGCGACCCTTTCGAGCCTCGCGACGGATTCTTTTTGAATATCTTGTGACGCAGCTTTTTGCCGCTGCGCCTTTTCCAGGGCAGTGAGTTTCGCCATCAGCCCATCGGCAGCATCTTTGCCTATGTGCGTGAAAGCGAGAAATATTCCTTGGTGATCCAAATCCCGCAACGACGTGGACGAGGTTGCCGCAAAGCTGCCTTCATTTTCTACATCCATGTGGATGGTAATCTTCGCCACTTCGGCCGCTTCCACCAGCGAAACGTCTAGCTTCAGAGTGCCCTCTACCGAGCCTTGCTCCCGGGAAACGAATCTGAACAGACCCGAATCAGTAAGCCTCGCCAGCGCGGGATCTGCGGCAGCCCGCTCCATTTGATCACGCGGAAGAGGAAACCAATTCTCGTTATAGAACCGCGTTTCAGTAGCGAGCACGTAGGGACCAGCCTGTACGGTGAGTGGTGCCATCAACCCGAACAGAATTACGCTTGCAGCAACTCGCCGTGAAGCCGACCAGTTTCCGTCGGCGAAGACGCGCCGATAAATCTCTCTCATGTGATTCATCTCAGAGCACCGAAGGAGCTGTTGTGACGATGTCAAATCGGTGTGCCTGAAGAGACTGCCGAACTGATGCCTCTTCGCATGGTCTTCCAGGTTGAAGCGCGCGCTGCTGATGTTCGGTTTATAAGCATGGTAATGATGCCCCTGCCAAGGGGGCGAATGCAAAAAATACGTCTGGTACTCCCTAATCGGGAAGCCGTTGCAGCCGATACAGCCTAGGAGAGGGGCGACAGGGTGACCGTAAGGTATACTGGCCCTTCCGGCAGTTGTTCCGTTAGTCAAAAAATTCAGGGCGACAGGTCGCTAACAAACCACAGATTGTCTTGAGTTCCGTCGTGGAGGGTGAGATTCAACGTGAATCCACCATCGTTTTCAAAAATCTGTCGGACGCTCCAAATAATCGATGGATTTCCATTCACAATCAACGTCAAAGTAGTGTTTTCTGTGTCATAACTCTCGACGGACACGGGAAATACTTGCCCGTTGATGTCTATTGACTTGTCTTGCTCGTCGAGCCTAAAGATAACCATTGAACCATCTTTGTTTGCCTGCCACACGCCACTGATATCGGTCAAGGCGTTTTCCGGCTGGAACTTGGTATCGAGACTAAGCGTAACGGCGCCTACAACGAAAAAGAATGCCGCCAAGCAGCCGACCGCGATCCCAAGCGGTTTAGCCCAACCTTTCTTTTCGTAGACTCCTCCAAGCGCATCCTTGACGTATTTCACTTGTTGCGTTGCGAACGATATATACCATCCAAGGAGAAATCCGAACCCGACGCCGCGCGCAATTGTTTCGGGCAGGAAGACAGCGAAAAACCACGCAGCTATCCCGCCATAAACCCAATACATGGATTGCTTCGCCTTTGTGGCGTTCCCGAGTGCCGTCCAGTTCTTGGCGTGAAGCCATGCACCGAAAACAGGAGAAAACAAGAGACTCCAGTTAGCTGCCGCATTTGGGTTCCACAGCGCAACCTGACTTGTTCCGGATTGATTTTCCTTGGTCATTTTTCTCTTCCATTCGCGTTTAAACACTGTCCCTAAAAAAACCACATGACTCCCGACGCACCTTGCAGCTGTAAGGTGCATCGTTGGTCGCCAACCGTACGACTCGTCGGCATGCGGCACCAACGAGAACACCAACGGACTGATTCGCCAGTACCTTCCAAAAGGAAAAGCATGGCGTACATCACCAGGCCTGGTCGCGGTGAAACGACTCCCCTGTCCAGAGGTTCCTTAGTTTTTAACCTTTATATCGAATGTTTGCGTGAGACTCTAGTGTGTTAGGCGGCAATTGGGCCGGGGTAGCTGCTCTATAGCGGTGTGAGGTTCAAGGCGAGGACGTCTGGCTGCCTTCACGGCTTGGCGGTGGAAGTGCAAACAGGCGCGCTGCGCTGCAGAGTGTCATGGACGAATTGCATGACTTGCTCCAGCATTTTCGCGCTGGCGCGGTTGGCGGCCTGGATGCCGCTTTCCGGGTTGGGCTCGGTGGGTTCGGTGGGTTCGAAGACCTGGCTGGCGAGCAGGCGGCCTTCTGCGAACAGGCGCACGCGCAGGGCGAGGCGTACGTGGCTTTCGCCGTTTTGGAAGTATTGGCTCAGGTCCAGGAGTTCGCCGTCCAGGCGCAGGCTGCTGGAGGCGGGTGATGCGGGGGTGACGACGCCCTGGAAAAGGTTGCTGCGCTCCGCGGCGCGGATGAGTTGGGGTTGGAGCATGCGCGCGGGGCTGTCGGTCCAGCGGTGGTAGGCGAAGTAGCGGATGCGCGGGTCGTTGCGGCGCCAGGCGAAGCCCGAGGTGGCGAAGCCGGGGGCCGCACGCAGGGCGTTGATCATGAGCACGTGGCAGCCGGGGCGTTGTTGCAGCGGTTGGATAGCGCCCGCCCCTTCCAGCAAATAGACGTTTTGCGGCCGATTCTCACGATTACCGAACGGGGTGCAGCCTGCCACGAACAGCAGGTACGCCAGTACCGTGCAGCCGAGGCGATGGTTCATTCGCCCGGACCGGCCACCGGCGCGGGGCCGCCATAAAGCAGCACGCTGGGGTCGCGTTCGACGAGTTCGCTGGTGCGGCGCAGGTTGGCCGCGGTCTCGCGCAGTTCGTCCATGACGGCGCCCGCTTCGGGCAGGGTGCTGCCCATGAAGCGCCGCAGTTCCTGGCCGTTGACTTCCACTTCCGCGCGCACGCTTTCGCTGGTGGCGCCGATTTGTTCGGCCATGCGTTCAACGGCGGCAGCGCTTGCGCGCAGTTGCGCGGCCAACTGCGGCAGGGATTCGCTGGCGGTGCGTGCACTGGCGGTCAATTGATCCAGGTTGGTGATGACACGGGCGAGTGAGGCGCGGTTTTGTTCGTTGAGCACGGCGTTGAGCCCTTCGGTGGTCTGGTTGAGCCGGTCGAGCAGCGTGGCGGCCTTTTCCTCCAGTTGGGCGAAGGGCGAGGGTTTGCTGTCGATCACGGGAAAGCCTTCCGCACCTATGGGCGGCGGGGGCGCGTCCGCCGTGCCGCCGGTGAGGTTGACGCTCATGAGACCCGTGAGCCCCTGCATCTCCAGCGTGGCGACGGTGTTCGCCTTCACCGGTGTGTTCTCGACGATGTCCAGCGCCAGCCGCACGCGCGTGGGGTCGCCGCGCAGCAGTTGAATGGCGGCCACGCGCCCCACGTTGACACCGCGATAGCGCACCGCCGAATCGACACCCAGCCCGGACACGGACTCTGACGTATAGACCAGGTATCGTTCATAGCGCAAACGCAGGTCGCCGGTGCTCAGCCAGAGCACGCCCAGGATGAAGGCGGCGCCGAGGCCGAGGACGAACAGGCCAATGAGGATGTAGTTCAGTCGGGTGTCCATGTCTGTTGCGCTGCGCGGCTGCGGGGGCTGCGGAAGAAATGTCGGACCGCCGGATTGTCGGAGGCGGCGAGCTGTTCCATGGTGCCCTCGCCCAGAATGCGGGCATCGCCGAGCAGCACCACGCGATCGGCCACGCGCCACAGGGAATCCATATCGTGGGTCACCATGACGATGGTCAGGCCGAGGGAGGTTTTCAGGTGCAGGACCAGGGCGTCGAGCGCGTCGGCGCTGACCGGGTCCAGGCCCGAGACCGGTTCGTCCAGAAACAGGAGTTCGGGATCCAGCGCGATGGCGCGCGCGAGACCGGCGCGCTTGACCATGCCGCCTGACAGCTGGCTTGGATAGAGACCTGCGGCCTCGGGTGCGAGTCCCGTCAGGTTGATTTTCAGTGAGGCGAGTTCATCAATGAAGCCGCGGCTGAGACCGGTGTGTTCGCGTAATGGCAGCGCGACGTTTTCCGCGACAGTGCGATCGGAAAACAGCGCGCCATGCTGGAACAACACGCCGATGTGTTGGCGCAGCGCCAGGGAGTCGTTTTCGGAAAGCGCGTACACATCCTGACCGAACACCGTTACCAGCCCTTCCGTCGGGCGTTGCAGCAGCGCCATTTCGCGCATGAGGGTGGATTTTCCGCTGCCGCTGCCGCCCACGATGGCGAGGATCTCACCGCGCTGCACGTCGAGCGACAAACGGTCGTGCACCCGCTTGCGTCCGTAGCAGGTGGTGAGATCGCGCACTGTCACCACGGTGTCGTTCACAGGTCGAGCTCGCTGAAAAGCACGGAAAATATCGCGTCCACCACGATCACCAGAAAGATGGACTGCACCACGCTCACGGTGGTCTGGCTGCCGACGCTTTCGGCACTGTCGGTCACGCGGAAACCCTGGAAACAACCGACGCCGGCGATAATGGCGGCGAACACGGGCGCCTTGCCCACGCCGATGAGATAGGAGGCGACGCTGATGGATTCGCCCACCCGCTCGATGAACACGGACGGGCTGATGCCCAGCACCGCATTGGCGATGATGATGCCGCCGAACAGGCCCATGGCATCCGAATACACCGTGAGTAACGGCAGGGCGATAACCAGGGCGAGCAGTTTCGGCAGGACCAGTTGCTCGATGGGATCGATACCCATGGTGCGCAGGGCATCGATTTCGTCACCGACTTTCATGGTGCCGATTTCCGCGGTGAACGCGGAGCCGGTACGCCCGGCGACGATGACGGCGGTCATGAGGGGCGCCAGCTCGCGCAACATGGCGAGGCCCACCAGGTCGGCGATGTACATGTTGGCGCCGTATTGGCGCAGTTGAACGCCGCCCTGGTAGGCGATGACCACGCCGAGCAGGAACGCGAGCAGCCCCACGATGGGAAGGGCGCGGTAGCCGGCCGCTTCCAGGGCTTTGAAAAACGGGCGCCAGCGTGCCTGCCGCGGGCCCGCCAGCACGGCCCCGGCGATAAGGGAGGTGTGACCGATGAAGGATAGAAACCCGGCGCCCTGCGCCAACAGGCCGACGCTCACGCGGCCCAGGTATTCCAGCAGTCCGCGGCGCTGTGGCGGTGGCACGGCGGCAATGGGCGGTGCGTTGCGGGCGACCAGTGACAACAATGCCTCCGCGCCCTCCCCCAGGCCGGTGAAACGCGGCGCCCGCCCGTCCCTTTCCAGTCGCCCGCGCAGGCGGTGCAACAGCAGGGCGCCGGCGGAATCCAGTGCGGTGAGCCCGGACAGCTCCACGTGCACCGCCCCGCGGCCGGGCACCGCCGTCTGCGTCAGGACGCGCTCCACCGCGGCGAGGTTCACGGCGATCCAGGGACCGCTGCAGGTCACCGTATCGGCTTCGAGGCGAAGTCCGGCGTTGGATGGGTCGGGCCGCTCCATGGGTGGCATCAGATGTCCTGAGTCGTTGTTATAAGTTAGCTCGCCGGTGGATGGGCTTGGCTCAGGAGAAGATTAGCTGCAGGCGGCGTGACGGCGTTTTCCTGCGGTCTTGCCAGGAGGAACAGGGGGCGAAATGGCGGTACGCGCGGCCGGGGCCGTGAACGGGGTTGAGGGTTCCGAGCGAAGCATCGCGGCCTGAGGCCGCTCCTACAAGGGGAATGGCGCATCGTGCGTTGTAGGAGCCCAGTCTCTGGGCGATGACGGCGGTGGTGCCAACCGCCTGAGCATCGCGGCCTGAGGCCGCTCCTAC
>JAWLCT010000079.1:0-7188 GCA_041687015.1 Gammaproteobacteria bacterium | reverse complement strand
GAGGATATTGCACCGTCTCGAGGCGTTAGGCCATAGCTCCGGACCATCGCGGTCGACCAGTGGGGTCAGAGTAAATTGATCGCGACCAGTGGGGTCAGAGTCCGTTGATCGGAGAACCTTGGATAGCGCCGTCCGATTTCAATTGACTCTGACCCCACTGGTCCCGCGCAAAAGGGATGGATCAGTTCGTAGTAGTAGTGCACGAGGGGCGCGCGAATGAGCACCGGAACACCGCGTACTTTGAGATCGGCATTCCATGCAATGAGGGCATCAGGCAACTGGCGAATGCCCTTGCCGGACTGGGGCGGCTTGTAGCGCCTGCCGGGCTTGTAGCGCCCGCCGTGAGCTTCGTCACCCACGTAGGTAGTGATGCCCTTGGGGTTGTCGCGCAAGGCGCCGGGCCGGTTGTACTCGTGGGGAAGTTGTGCCGTGATGGCCTCGTGAATGCGAAGAATGAAGGCGAGGTCCGGTTGCCAATGAGCAGTGTTGGCGGCCTCGCGGGAAAGGTCTAGTCCGCCTTGAGGTTGACCGCGCGCCGCTGCTCGATGTCCTGCACCTGGGCTGGATTGAGTTCGAGAGCGAGTTGAGTCTCGTTTTCGCTAAGCGCCCCGCCTTCGATGCTGTTGGTGCCGAAGATGCTGCTGATCACCACTTCCTTTTCCAGGCGGCCGGCGACCTGGGAGAGGGGCGAGCTGCGAAAGCGCGCGTGTGCGTCACCCACGCGCAGGAGCAGGGCTTCGATGGAGGCGTGATCCAGGCCCGCCTGCAAGCTGAAGGGGCCGGACCGGACGGTCTCCAGGCGCAGCGGGGGGATGTCGGGAAAGGGGACCATCGCTTTGTCCGAAAAAATGTCCGGACAGTATGTGCAAAAAAGACTCGTCGACCAATGTGTTAGCAATGATACAGGCCACGGAGTGACGCAACATTTCCGGGCTGTGTTCTGTGACGTTCAGTAGGTCCGCTCCGGCCCGGTGGCGAACGGAGGGAAATGAACGCCTCGGGACGGAGGCTGTCGGGCCTCTGGTGCAAGTGCGTGGCTGCTTTTCCCGGAAAGGCGTGAAGAACCCAAAAAAAAAAGCCCCCGCTCGCGCGGGGGCTCTGACCAAGGTGAAGCTAAACGAGGAATTACTTGTGGGCCTTGGCCTTGACGCCGAGGGCGTCGCGCCAGCCCGGGTAGAGCTTGTCGGCGTCGGCCTGGAAGGTCTCGAAGGCGCCCTTGAGTTCCGGGTGTTCCTTCGCGTAGTCGACCAGGTTGATGCCCTTCTGCCACGCGTCCTGCGCCTGACGCAGGGACTTGGCGCCGGCGGTACCGCCGTCCTTGTGACCGAAGGCGCCGCCGCCGGAGGTCTGGATCACGTTGCTGTGGCCCAGGTTATCGAAGAAGCCGGGCAGGCGGATGGCGTTCATGCCGCCGGAGATGATGGGCGTGGTGGCCTTCATGCCCAGCCATTCCTGGTGGTAGAAGGGACCGTCCGCGCTGTCACGCTCCAGCATGTAGGCGATGTTCTTGTCGTCCGCCGCGCCTTCCATCTTGCCGTAGCCCATGGTGCCGGTGTGCATGCCGGAGGCGCCCATGAGACGGGTCATCTTGCAGTGCACGAAGGAGGTGTAGCCGCGCATGGACTGCGGGCTGGTCACCGCGCCGTGGCCCGCACGGTGGAAGTGCAGGAACTGGTTGGGGAAGTTGCGGCGGCAGGTGGTGACGGCGGTGGGGCCGGCCACGTAGCCGTCCACCAGGAACGCGATGTGGGAGGCGTTCTCGGCGAAGGTTTCCAGGATGAATTCGCCGCGGGCGATCATCTCGGCCGGGTCATCGGCAGTGATGTTGGCGGAGAACAGCTTGGCTTCGCCGGTTTCGTCCTGGGCACGGCGCATGGCGTCGGCCACGGCGCGCATGGTGTCCTTCAGGGGGGCGAAGACCTGGTTGCCCTGGGGCTCGTCATTCTTGATGAAGTCGCCGCCCAGCCAGAACATGTGGCAGGCGTCGGCGAAGGGCTGCGGACGCAGGCCGAGCTTGGGCTTGATGATGGTGCCGACCACCATGCCGCCGTCGACCACGGGACGGCCGAGCACGCGCCACATGTCGACGATGTTCATCATGGGGCCGTCGAACAGGGCCAGGTACTGGGGCGGCACGTAGAAGTCGTGCATCTTGGCGTACTCGACGTCTCCCATGCCCTGGTTGTTGCCGATGGTCAGGGTGAGGAAGGAGGCCAGCATGGCGCGGCCGTCGATGATGTTGCGGTCGAACAGTTCGACGGGATAGGCGATCTTCATGATCTCCTTGGCTTCGTCGATCTCGTAGACCAGCGCGTCAACGCCCTTGGTGAAGTCGTCGGTGGTGCACACTTCCACGTTGGTGCCGGTGGAGGACTCGGCGGCAAAGTGGGCAGCGGTCGACAGGTAGTCGTAGCCGGCCTTGGGCTTCATGATGTAGGCGCACAGCACGTGGCGGCCGCCCTTGATGAGATCGGCTTCCTTGAGGTCAAGGCGCGCGTAGCGGTTCGACTGGTCCATTGATTCACCCTTGAGGTTGACGGAAAGGAAAACGTTCAATCGTTAGCGGCGGACCGTCCCGTGGGAGCAGGCCCTGTCCGAGTTGGCAGAAAGAATATACGCGTTTGGTTTATAAGGCTACTTCGATATTTTGATGGTCGCTATAAGCTATGGCTTATGGTTTTACCAGACGCGGCCGGAACGTCAACAACTGGGATCGCGGGCCCGCCACGCGCTGGCCGAGCAACAGGAGCTGAAGGCGGCGGTCCACCTCGGTGAGTACGTTACGACGCACCACTTGGGCGTAGGCATGGTAGAGCAGGATGTTGCAGTGAATCGGTGAATGGAGTCCCAGCCGGCGCCTGTTGTCGAAGTTGGTCCACGCCATGAGCGGCAGGTCCTCGAGGTGACGATCGGTCAGCACCCAGGCGCGGCGATCCAGCGATATGGACAATCCCCGTGATCCCAGGACCATGTCGTGCGGGGCGCCATGTCTGGCAAGCACCAGGCGCACATGGTTGTAGTGGGACGCCTCGACCGTTGCCGCTAGGGTCTTGAGGACGGGAACATTCGGCAAGCCTGGCTTCATACAATCCTCCCCGGACCTTGGGATGTATAGACAGGGGTGGGTTTTCGGTCAATTTCCCGGGAAATTCGCGCGTCTTCCTGTCATTACCGTTTACGGCATTTGTGGCGCGCCAGGGCGCCGCACGCGTCTTGAGCCGGGCGGCTCGCCCCGACCGGGTTGTCGCTGGCAGAAGCCCGCTCCCACGCGGCCTTAACGTGTGAGGCTCATGAACAGCATGGGCAAACGTTCGGGCAGGCGCTGGACGTGATCGAGCACGGTGTAGTGCCTGGGACCGAACAGACGTGACACATACTGGTCCGCCTGCGGGTCCAGGGTGAGGCAGTAAGTGGTCACGCCGCGGGTGGCCAGTTCCTCCACGGCACGCTGGGTGTCGTGGCGCAGGTACTGCGGGTCACGGACGTCGATGTCGACGGGCTCGCCGTCGGTGACCAGCAAAATGAGTTTTTTCTGCTGGGGCTGGCGCATCAGATGGGTGCCCGCATGGCGCAGTGCCGCACCCATGCGCGTCGATAGGCGACCTTGCATGCCCGCGAGCCGCGCCTTGGCCTGGTCGTCCCACGCCTGTTCGAAATCCTTGAAACGGTAGTACTGCACATCATGCCGGCCATCGGAGGCGAAGCCGTGTACGGCGAAGGGATCGCCGATGCCGTCCAGCGCCCAGGCCAGCAAGGTGGTGGCCTCGCGCGCCAGCGCCAACACGCTGCGATCGCTGCCCGTCGGTGTTTCGTTGGTGGACTGCGAAAGATCCAGCAAGAGCAGTACGGACAAATCCCGTGTCTTGCGTTGCAGGCGGATGGCCACACGCGGGTCGGGGTCCTGGCCCATGCGCAGGTCCAGCAGGGCACGTATGGCGGCGTTGAGATCGATATCTTCGCCGTCTTCCTGGCGGCGCTGACGAACCAGGCCCTGGGGCTGCACGGCGTCGATGATGTGCTTGAGGCGCGAGGCGATGGGCCGGTATTCGAGCAGAGTGGCGTCGATGATCGTCGGGTCGCCCTTCGGCTGGCGGCGTTCCAGCACCGTGACCCAATCAGGGCGATGCAATTGCACCTGGTAGTCCCACTCCGGGTAGTGAAAAGGCTCGCTGACCGGTTCCTTGCCTTCGAGCTGATTCATGGAGATGCCTTCCGGATCGCCGTCGCGGAAGAACTCGGTCTCCAGGGTCCAGATCTCCTGTGCGTCGTCGCCCGCCAGTTCGTTGTCGAGCTCGTTCACCATCTCCATGACGTTGACCTTGCGGCGGGTCTGGCGCGCGCCGGCGCTCACGTAGTCCGCTTCCTGCCACACGGCCTCGTCGAAGGCCCACACGTAGCGGTTGTCGTCCCGATAAGGGACCGCGAAGGTTTCGAGGATGCGCAGGCTGGGCAGGCGTTTCGCCAGCCGGTTGAACAGCGCGATACCGAGGTCCCAGCTCAGCTGATTGTCTTCGCCGCGCGCGGCGAACTCGGCGCGGAAACTGATGGCGCTTTCGTTGACCCACGGCTCGTGATCCACATAGCTGTCGTCCAACAGCGCCCGAGCGGTGCGCTCCAGGGCCTGCACCATGGGATCCCGGCCGGCCTCTCCGCCGGCGATAACCTCGTGGAAGCCAAGCCACAGCGATTGCAGGCCGGGGAACTGGCGGATGGCGAGGGCCTCCACGCGCGCGTCTTCCACGAGGCCGATGAGGAACATCTGTGCCGGTGCCAGGGCCTCGGCGGAAAGTGGTTTGCGCGTATACGCCAGGTGGGCGGCCACGTGGGTGGCGGCGGCGCGGTAGAGATCCTTGCCGGGTAGACCATGCCAATCGTCATATGCATCCGGCACATGAATGACACGGTTCTCGATGTAGGGCCGGTAACCCTCACGCGCCTCCACATCGCCGGAGGTGGGACGCAGGAAGAAGTCGCGGCCCCACAGGGCACGCAGGTAGAAATTGAGCTTGCGCTGATTGTCCACAAACAAGGTGCCGCGGCGCTCACTCTGCAGCACGGCGACAGAATCGGCGGTCTCCAGCGCAAAGTATTTCGAGAGCGTTGACAAATCGCGCCCATGCGCCTGTGCGCCCCACAACGCCCAGCGACGCAGGCCGCCCAAGGTAAGTTTGCCGAGCAGTTCGTCCAGCCGGCCAAGCATGGGACGCAGGCCGCGTGGGGCCTTGGCCGACAACTGGTGCACCAGCGCCAGGTATTGTCTGAAGAGTTCCAGATCACCGAGGCGCCGCGCCGCCACGGGCAGGCTCGCGAACATGAGGGCGATCACCTCACCGCTGACCATGGAAGCGAGTTTCATGGCGTGGGTTACCGCCTCGGGAATGGCATCCTCGCCCACCTCCTTGGCCACCGCGGGTGTCGCCTCCACGTAATGGATCACCAGCGCCTTGCCACGGCCGAGACTGCACAGCGCCCGCGCGCCCTCCAGCCAGTTCTGCAATCCGCGCGGCGACATCACCCGCGCCGCCTCCGCGAAATGCGCCTCCAGCACATCGCGCACATGCGGATCGGCTTGTTCGAGCAATTCGCGGTAGTCGTCCAGCTTGAGAGTCATAAGAGAAAAGCCCTAACCACGGGGGACACGGGGGACACGGGGGACACGGGGAAAACAGCTGTTGTCTCCTGTACGAACACTCGATGTACAGTTCGCTGGTCAACAGATCGGCATTGTCGCGTTCACATTCATTCCTCCCCGTGTTCCCCGTGGTAAATCTCTTCTCTTTTCTAGAAATAAGTCGCCACCGCCTGATCCAGGGTTTCGCGCATGTCCGGGTCGTCGGTGATGGGGCGGACCAGGGTCATGGTGCAGGCGGCGCGGGAATCGATGCCTTGTGCGATGAGGTTGCCAGCGTAGACCAGCAGGCGCGTGGAGATGCCTTCGTCCAGGCCGTGGCCTTTGAGGTTGCGGGCGCGGTGGGCGACCTGCACCAGCTTGCTCGCTGTGACGTGATCGATGCCGGTTTCGTGGGCGACGATGTCGGCCTCCACCTCGGCATCGGGATAACTGAAGTCCAATGCACCGAAGCGTTGCTTGGTGGACGGCTTCAGCTCCTTCATCAGGTTTTGGTAGCCGGGGTTGTAGGAGATCACCAGTTGGAAATCGGGATGGGCGTGCACCAGCTCGGCTTTTTTGTCCAACGGCAGCGTACGACGGTGATCGGTGAGCGGATGGATCACCACCGTGGTGTCCTGACGCGCCTCGACCACCTCGTCGAGATAACAAATGGCTCCGATGCGCGCCGCCAGGGTGAGCGGGCCGTCCTGCCAGCGGGTGCCGTTGGCATCCAGCAAAAAGCGGCCGACCAGATCGGAAGCGCTCATGTCCTCGTTGCACGCGACGGTGACGAGGGGACGGCCGAGCTTCCAAGCCATGTATTCCACGAAACGCGACTTGCCGCAGCCGGTGGGCCCCTTGAGCATCACCGGCATACGCGCCGCGTAGGCGGCTTCGTACATGGCGATCTCGTTAGCAACGGCGCGGTAGTAGGGTTCCTGCTCGACGCGGTAACCGTTCGCTTCGTGAATGGACGCGCTGGTTGCAAGTGCGGACATGCGTGATCTCTCCTCGAACATAGTTGTCGTGGGTTGGGTCAACCCGCAGGGGCGTAACCCGACGTCGTCCGGCGGGCACCGGCATGTCGGGTTACGGCTTCGCCTAACCCGACCTACGCAGCTACGCACGCAGCGCATATCGCCTGTAGGTCGGGTTAGCCCCCAGGGCGTAACCCGACGTCGTCCGGCGGGCACCGGCTGTCGGGTTACGGCTTCGCCTAACCCGACCTACGCAGCTACGCACGCAGCGCATATCGCCTGTAGGTCGGGTTAGCCCCCAGGGCGTAACCCGACGTCTTCCCGGCGGGCACCGGCTGTAGGGTTACGGCTTCGCCTGACCCGAACTACGCCGCCTTCATGGGGCCGCGGTAGACCACCATGGCGGTGCCTTGCGACTGCTTGTAGTTGTCGTAGCCGACGAGGCGAACGTGGTGGGTCGGGTGTGCCTTGTGGCAGGCCTCCGCCTCGGCCAGGATGCGATCCACGTCGGTTTCGCCGAACATGGGCAGCTTCCACATGTACCAGTAGTGATCGAAGGCGTTCTCCGGTTCGGTGTGCTCCACCGCCGGGTTCCAGCCG
>JAWLCT010000078.1:0-7190 GCA_041687015.1 Gammaproteobacteria bacterium | reverse complement strand
AAAAACGCGCCGCTACCCAATCGGCAGCGGCGCATGACGTCACTTGATCGTCAGATTGTCCCGGCTGTTTTCCACCGTTTTTTTGCCGACACCATCCACGAGCGCCAATTCGTCCACGCTCTTGAACGGGCCGTGTACCTTGCGGTATTCCACGATGGCTTCCGCTTTCTTGACGCCAACTCCCTTGATGGCGGCTGCCAGGGTGGGCGCATCGGCGGTGTTGATGTTGACCGGCTCGGCGAATGCCAGGGCCGAACTGAAGAGAAACGCGAGGGAGAGAAGAAGTTTGGTAAAGCGCATGTCGCCTCCTTGTGAATTTCCGTGTGCGTGTCCACGCACGGGGCACACGCTAATGGCTTCCCTGCGGGCGAATCAATAGGCAGCGCGTAAGGATTAACCGGATTCGGTCGCGGGAGGGGCGTCGTGCGCGTACAAGCAAGGGGGCAATATGGCCGAGGTGCTATACCCGAGACGAAGGTGATAGTGTCCGCCGGGCACAAACGAAAAACCCCGCACGAGGCGGGGTTCCGTTCCTTGCACTGCAAGGAGAATTGGTAGGCGCGATTGGACTCGAACCAACGACCCCCACCATGTCAAGGTGGTGCTCTAACCAACTGAGCTACGCGCCTGAAGAGCGCGCAAAGATACCAAAGCACTTCGGGTAAGACAACGGGTAAGCAAATTTTTTTCTTCGTGAACCGCTCAAAGTCCCATCACCGCTTGCGCGATGAGGAAGTACAGCAACAACCCGCCGGCGTCGACGAGCGTGGTCACCACAGGGGCGCTGACAACGGCCGGGTCGATGCCCACGCGCTCCGCGAACAACGGCATCCCTGAGCCCACCAATGTGGCGCCGGCACACACCGCCACCAACGTCAGACCCACAGTTGCCGCCACGGGCGTACCGAACACCCAGGTGACGGGCAAATAGGCGAGCGCCGCCACCGCTGCGCCAAGCAGAAAACCCACGCGGGTTTCGCGCAACACCACCCGCGAACGGTCCTGGTGTATTTCGCCTGCGGCCATGGCGCGAATGACGGTAGTGGCCGACTGGGTGCCGCTGTTGCCCCCGATGCCGATGAGCAACGGGATGAACAACGAGAGTGTCACCGCTTCTTCGAGCAAGGACTCGAAGGTCCTGAGCACCTGCACGGTGAGCACGCCGGCCACCGCCAGCAGCAACAGCCACACCAAACGCGCCCGGGTGAGCCGCAGCACGGAGATGGAGAAGTAGGGCCGATCCAGCGGTTCACTGGCGCCGCTGCGCGCCAGGTCCTCCTCGTGTTCCGCCTCCAGGATGTCCATGGCGTCGTCCACGGTGATCAGCCCGAGCAGATGGCCTGCGTCGTCGACCACCGGCAGGGCAAGCATATCGGCCGCCTGGAGCAGACGGGCGACTTCTTCCTGATCGGTTTCCGGCCCCACGGCCGGCGCATAGCCCATCACTTCACCGACGGTCTTCTCCGCCTCCGCCAGCACCAGCCGGCTCAGCCGCACCATGCCGACGAAACGACCGTCCTTATCGAGCACCGGCAGTGCGTCCACGGTTTCCACTTGGCCGCCGACGCGCCGGATCCGCTCCAGGGCTTCTTCCACGGATAGCTCCGGGCGAAGGGAAAGATACTCGGGGTTCATGATGCGGCCGGCGCTTTCTTCGGGGAAAGCGAGCAGGCGGCGGGTCAGGCGGCGTTCGCGCGGGCTCAGGCGGGTGAGCAGGGCATCGGCGACCGCGTCCGGCAGATTGTCCAGAAGGCGCACCCGATCGTCCGGATCCAGGTCTTCCAGCAGACGGTGTACCTGTGTGTCGCGCAGGTGTGCCAGCACTTCCGTCTGTAAGGGCGGCTCCAGTTGTTCAAAGACGACGCGTGCGTGGTCCGGGGCCATGCGCGACAGCAACCGGGCCTGTTCGGCGGGCGGTTCATGCCGCAACACCTCGACGGTGGCGACGATGGGCTCGGCTGTCGTCCTGTTCACGGGTGTTTTTCCTTTCGGGCGCCGGAAGCTTCTATTCTGTCTCGGAAGCGCGAAACCATCACCGTGCCGTTTTCCGTTGGGGCGTGCGCACCATGATCCGCTGGACCTTATGGCTTACCGCGGTGGCCTCGCTCGGTGGTCTGGTGCTGCTGGGCGGTTGTACCACAACCATCGTCCCGCCCGTCTCCCCGGCCGATCCCCGGCCGGTGTTCCTGCTCGACCACGGCCGGCACACCAGCCTGGTGCTGCCCCATCCCAACGGTCTGGTCCGCTACGCCTACGGCGACTGGCGCTGGTACGCCCAGGAAAATACCGGTCCGTGGCAGGGCATCGCAGCATTATTGTGGCCGACCCGCGGGACCCTGGGGCGGCGCGTGCTCCCGGGCCCGGCCACGGAGGAGGGGGTGCGCGGGAGCGTGCGGGTGGTCATCGAGGACCTGTATGAACTGCACGTGGAAGCCGCGCGCGTGACAGCGCTGCGGGATGAACTCGAAGCCCTGTTCCGCGCCAACCTGGCCAGCCGCACCTACAGCGCCGCGTCCGACCTGGAATTCGTGCACCACCCGCAGGCGTATTCCGCCTTCAACAATTCCAATCACATGCTGGTGAAGTGGCTGACCGCGCTTGGCTGCGAGACCCGCGGCAGCGGCGTTTTCGCCCGTTGGCGCCTGGAGCGCGCGGATTAGTGTGCGCTGGCGTGGAGGACTCTGAACGCGTGAGAAGTAACGCCGCCACGCCTCGTTGTCGCAGTGTCGCCGCGTTCTTTGACACTGCCCGGAAATGCCCGTAGCATCCGCCGGTTCAACGGTTTAGCTGCGCGGGGCAAATCATGCCGCGCACCGGAAACCGCTGCGCTTTTGAGCGTTCAAAATAAACGCGTGGTCTCTCGTATGGATCACGCCTGACAGAACTGGAATAGCCATGCCCATCATCACGCTCCCCGACGGTTCCCAGCGTACCTTCGATCACCCCGTCACGGTCCACGAGGTCGCCGCCAACATCGGCGCCGGTCTGGCCAAGGCCGCCTTGGCCGGCAAGGTGGACGGCAAACTGGTCGACACCTCTTATGTCATCGAAGGCGACACCACCCTCGCCATCGTCACCGCGCGGGACGCCGAAGGTCTGGACGTCATCCGTCACTCCACGGCCCATCTGCTCGCCCAGGCCGTGAAGCGCCTGTTCCCCTCGGCCCAGGTGACCATCGGCCCGGTGATCGAGGACGGCTTCTACTACGACTTCGCCTTCGAACGCGCCTTCACGCCCGAAGACCTCGAGAAAATCGAGGCGGAGATGGAGAAGATCGTCGCCGAAGACCTGAAGGTGGAGCGCGCCGTCATGCCCCGCGACGAGGCCGTGAGCTTTTTCCGCGCCATGGGTGAGGAGTACAAGGCCCAGATCATCGCCGACATCCCCTCCGACCAGCCCATCTCGCTTTATAAGCAGGGTGACTTCATCGACCTCTGCCGCGGCCCCCACGTGCCGGGCACGGGCAAGCTGCAGGCCTTCAAGCTGATGAAGGTGGCCGGCGCCTACTGGCGCGGTGATTCGCGCAATGAAATGCTGCAGCGCATCTACGGCACCGCCTGGGCCGACAAGAAGACGCTCAAGGAATACCTGCACCGCCTGGAAGAGGCGGAGCGCCGCGACCACCGCCGCATCGGCCGCGACATGGACCTGTTCTCCATCCAGGAAGAGGCCGGCGGCGGCCTGGTGTTCTGGCACCCGAAGGGCGCGCGCATCCGCCGCGCCATCGAGGACTACTGGCGCGACCGCCATGCCAAGGCGGGCTACGAACTGCTGTTCACGCCCCACATCGCCCTGGAACACCTGTGGGAGACCTCGGGCCACACGGGTTTCTATCGCGAATCCATGTACGAACCCATGGTGGAAGACGAGCAGCTCTACCAGCTCAAGCCCATGAACTGCCCGTTCCATGTGCTGATTTTCAAGGACCGGCTGCGCTCCTACCGCGAGCTGCCGTTCCGCTGGGCCGAACTGGGCACGGTCTACCGCCACGAAATGTCGGGCGCCCTGCACGGCCTCATGCGCGTGCGCGGCTTCACCCAGGACGACGCCCACATCTTCTGCCGCGAGGAACAGATCGAGTCCGAGATCATGGCGATCCTGGACCTGACCCTGTCCATGCTGCAGGACTTCGGCTTCCACGAATACGAAATCAACCTGTCCACGCGCCCGGAGAAATCCGTGGGCTCCGACGCCATCTGGGAAAAGGCCACGGCCGCCCTCAAGGCTGCCCTGGAGCACAAGGGCCTGGCCTACGAAGTGGACGAGGGCGGCGGCGCCTTCTATGGTCCGAAGATTGACATCAAGATCCAGGACGC
The DNA here is from genome assembly GCA_041687015.1 of Gammaproteobacteria bacterium. Lineage (GTDB taxonomy): Bacteria > Pseudomonadota > Gammaproteobacteria > Thiohalomonadales > Thiohalomonadaceae > JALOAT01. The sequence continues at coordinate 2,874 of JAWLCT010000078.1, read as the reverse complement.
CATCGGCCGCAAATGGCAGTGCTCCACGGTGCAGCTGGACTTCAACCTGCCCGAGCGCTTCGAGCTGGAATACGTGGCGGAGGACGGCCAGAAGCGCCGCCCCATCATGATCCATCGCGCCCTGCTGGGCTCCATCGAGCGCTTCTTCGGCGTGCTCATCGAGCACTACGAGGGCAAGTTCCCGGTCTGGCTCGCCCCGGTGCAGGTAGCGGTCATGAACATCACCGACCGGCAGGCCGATTATGCCCAGGAATTGGTGCAAACCCTTATCTCACACGGAATTAGGGCCACGGCCGACTTGAGAAACGAAAAGATCGGCTTTAAAATTCGCGAGCACACGCTTCAGCGGGTTCCCTACCTGTTGGTCGTCGGCGACCGCGAAGTGGAAAATCACACCGTTGCAGTACGCACGCGGGGCGGCAAGGACCTTGGCACCATGGCGCTGGACGCCTTTGTGGACAAGGTCAACGCTGATGTCGCCCTGCGCGGGCGTGCTTTGTTGGAGGACTAGAGCATCGCTGCGGTAAAACAAACCCAAGCTCGGTTGAACGAGCAGATCAACGTGCCCGAAGTTCGGCTCGTTGGTAAGGACGGAGAACAGATCGGCATCGTTTCAATCGCGCAGGCCCTGCAGATCGCGGCTGATGCGGACCTGGATCTGGTGGAGGTGGCGCCTCAGGCCAAGCCGCCCGTCTGCCGAATCATGGACTATGGCAAATACCTCTTCGAGGAAGGCAAGAAGGCCCAGGCCGCCAAGAAGAAGCAGAAGCAGGTCCAGGTCAAAGAGTTGAAGTTTCGTCCGGGAACGGACATCGGGGACTATCAGGTAAAACTACGCAACCTGTTGAAGTTCCTCGAGGAAGGGGACAGGGTCAAGGTAACCTTGCGGTTCCGTGGCCGTGAGATGGCGCACCAGGAACTCGGGCTTCAGATGCTGAAGCGGCTGGAAAGCGACGTGCTCGAACAGGGCACGGTGGAACAGCAGCCCAAGCTTGAAGGCCGGCAAATGGTGATGGTCATCGCTCCCAAGAAGAAGTAGCGCACTACTGTCACGCGGAGGCAGGGGTCCGGCCGGATACCCGCCTGTGTTCCAGTCGAAAATGTGCGTAATTTAAAATCGCAAATGCGGAGTAGAGAGTAATGCCCAAGATCAAGAGCAACCGCGGGGCGGCCAAGCGCTTCAAGGCCACCGCCAGCGGCAAGTTCAAGCGTGGCCAGTCGCACAAGCGCCACATCCTCACCAAGAAGGACAGCAAGCGCAAGCTGCACCTGCGCCCCCACACCACGGTTGCGAAGGCGGACACCCCGCTCGTCGCCCGTATGCTGCCCTACGCCTAAGCGAATTGGAGAGGTAAGAACAGATGCCCCGCGTAAAACGTGGTGTAACCGCCCGCGCCCGTCACAAGAAGATTCTGGCGCTGGCCAAGGGTTACCGTAATCGTCGTAAGAACGTCTTCCGTGTTGCCAAGCAGGCGGTCATCAAGGCCGGCCAGTACGCTTACCGCGACCGTCGTCAACGCAAGCGCCAGTTCCGCGCCCTGTGGATCGCGCGTATCAACGCCGCGGCCCGTCAGTGCGGTCTGTCCTACAGCCGCATGATCAACGGCCTGAAGAAGGCCAACGTGGAAGTGGACCGCAAGGTCCTGGCCGATATCGCCGTGTTCGACAAGGCTGGCTTTGCCGCCCTGGCGGAAACCGCGAAGGCCAACCTCAAGTAACACCGCTTCGCCGCCGGCCCCGGCCGGTTTAAGAAGCACACCGGGAAGGGGAAGGCCGCAACGCCTTCCCCTTTTTCGTTTTTCAGTCGCGCGAGGACATAGCGTGCAAAGCGATCTCGAACAACTGGTGCAGCAAGGCCGCGCAGCGGTCCAGGCAGCATCCGATCTCCAGGCACTCGACAACGAGCGCGTGCGCTACCTGGGCAAAAAGGGGCTCGTCACCGAGCTCATGAAATCGCTCGGTCAACTCGCTCCCGAGGAGCGCCGTACCGCGGGCGCGGCCATCAACACCGTGCGCGACGCGTTGCAGAAAGCCATCGAAGCACGCCGCACCGAACTCGAACAGGCTGCGCTGGAAGCCAAGCTGCGCAGCGAAAGCCTGGACGTGACCCTGCCCGGGCGTGGTCAGTCGGCCGGCGGTCTGCATCCGGTCACCCGCACCCTGGAGCGCATCGAGTCCCTGTTCGCCAGCCTTGGCTTCGAAGTGGCGGAAGGCCCCGAGATCGAAGACGACTTCCACAACTTCGAGTCGCTCAACATCCCGGAATCCCATCCCGCCCGGGCCATGCACGACACCTTCTATTTCGACGCGCATACGGTGCTGCGCACCCACACCTCGCCGGTGCAGGTGCGCGTCATGGAAAAACGCGAACCGCCCCTGCGCGTCATCGCGCCCGGCCGTGTTTACCGCTGCGATTCCGACGTCACCCATTCGCCCATGTTCCACCAGGTCGAAGGCCTGCTGGTGGACGAAAAGGTCAGCTTTGCCGACCTCAAGGGCATCCTGGACGACTTCCTGCGCAACTTCTTCGAATGCGAACTGGCCGTACGCTTCCGTCCGTCCTACTTCCCGTTCACGGAACCCTCCGCCGAAGCCGACATCCAGTGCGTCATCTGCGGCGGCTGCGGCTGCCGCGTGTGCAAGAACACCGGCTGGCTGGAAGTGCTCGGCTGCGGCATGGTGCACCCGGCCGTGTTCGGCCACGTCGGCGTCGACAGCGAACGCTTCACCGGCTTCGCCTTCGGCATGGGCGTCGAGCGCCTGGCCATGCTGCGCTACGGCGTAAATGACCTGCGCCTGTTCTTCGAGAACGACCTGCGGTTCCTCCAGCAGTTCCGCTAGCAGCCGGTGGGTCGGTGGCCGGTAGGTCGGGTT
>JAWLCT010000077.1:0-7348 GCA_041687015.1 Gammaproteobacteria bacterium | reverse complement strand
ATGATGCGCCAGTACCTGCGCATCAAGGCCCAGCACCCGGACATGCTCGTGTTCTATCGCATGGGCGATTTCTACGAGCTGTTCTACGACGACGCGCGCCGCGCCGCGCGGTTGCTGGACATCACGCTCACCACCCGCGGCCAGTCGGCAGGCGAGCCCATCCCCATGGCCGGCGTGCCTTACCACGCGGTAGAGGCGTATCTGGCGCGCTTAATCCGTCTGGGCGAATCGGTCGCCATTTGCGAACAGATTGGCGACCCGGCCGCCAGCAAGGGTCCGGTGGAGCGCAAGGTCGTGCGCATCGTCACCCCGGGTACCGTGACCGACGAGGCGCTGTTGGAAGAACGCCGGGACAACCTGCTGTGCGCCGTGCACGAACACGCAGGCCGCTTCGGCCTGGCGGTGCTGGACGTGACCAGCGGGCGCTTTACCGTGGCGGAGCTGGAAGGGGACGAGGCGCTGTTGGGGGAACTGGAGCGCTTGCAGCCGGCGGAACTGCTGTTCGCCGAGGCCGGCGAATCGGCACGGCGCTTCGAACAGCGCCGTGGCGCCCAACCCCTCGCGCCCTGGCATTTCGACCAGGACAGCGCGCGGCGCCAGCTCGCCGCTCAATTTGCTACCCGCGACCTAAGCGGCTTCGGCTGCGAACATCTTGGTCTGGCCGTCTCGGCCGCCGGCGCGCTGCTGCATTACCTCAAGGAAACCCAGCGCAGCGCCCTACCCCACATCCGCGGCCTGAGCGTGGAACAGCGTGAGAGCGCGGTGTTGCTCGATGCGGCCTCGCGCCGCAACCTGGAGATCGATCAATCCCTGTCGGGCGACCACGACCACACGCTGGTGGGCGTCCTGGATCGTACCGTAACCGCCATGGGCAGCCGTCTGTTGCGCCGCTGGCTGCACCGCCCGTTGCGCGATCAGGCCCTGCTCAACGATCGGCACGATGCCATCGAAGCCCAGCTCGCCGCGAACGCCCACGACGACCTGCGCGGGCTGCTGCGCGGCATCGGCGACGTGGAGCGCATCCTGGCCCGTGTGGCGCTCAAGTCGGCGCGCCCCCGCGACCTCACCCAACTGCGCATCGCCCTCGGCCGCCTGCCCGAACTGCATACGCGCGTAAGCGGGTTCGACACAACACTGCTCACCGCGCTCGCCACACGCATTCAGGCCTTCCCCGATCTGGAGGACCTGCTCACCCGCGCCATCATCGAAACTCCGCCGGTGCTGATCCGCGATGGCGGTGTGATCGCTGCCGGGTACGATGAGGCGCTCGACGAGCTGCGCACCCTCAAAGACAACGCCGACCAGTTCATGGTGGATCTGGAAACCCGCGAGCGGGAACGCTCAGGGATCAGCGGCTTGAAGGTCGGCTATAACCGCGTGCACGGCTTCTATATCGAAGTGAGCCGCCGCGACAGCGAACGTGTGCCCGACGACTACATCCGCCGCCAGACCCTCAAGGGCGTGGAGCGTTACATCACCCCCGAACTCAAGACCTTCGAGGACAAGGTCCTGTCCGCCAGTGAGCGTGCCCTGGCGCGGGAAAAACAGCTCTACGACCAATTACTGGACACCCTGGGTACCCGCCTGGCCGAATTGCAGGACACGGCCGCGGCCCTGGCCGAACTGGACGTGCTCGCCAACCTCGCCGAACGCGCCGCCGAACTGCGCCTGGTGCGACCGCGACTGAGCGCCGAGCCGGGCATCACCATCGTCGCGGGCCGCCATCCCGTGGTGGAGCACGCCAGTGACGCGCCCTTCGTACCCAACGATCTGTCGCTGACGAACGACACGCGCATGTTGCTGGTCACCGGACCCAACATGGGCGGCAAATCCACCTACATGCGTCAGACCGCACTCATCGTGCTGCTGGCCTACGCCGGCAGCTACGTGCCTGCAGACGAGGCGCGTCTCGGGCCGGTGGACCGCATTTTCACGCGCATCGGTGCTTCCGATGATCTGGCCAGCGGTCGCTCCACCTTCATGGTGGAAATGACCGAGACCGCCAACATCCTCCATAACGCCACGGCGGAAAGCCTGGTGCTCATGGACGAGATCGGTCGCGGCACCAGCACCTTCGACGGCCTGTCCCTGGCCTGGGCCTCGGCGGTAGAACTGGCGCGCCGGCGCGCCTTCACCCTGTTTGCCACCCACTACTTCGAACTGACCGCCCTTCCCGAGCGCCTGCCGGGCATCGCCAACGTACACCTGGATGCGGTGGAACACGGCCATGACATCGTGTTTCTGCACACCGTCAAACCGGGACCGGCCAACCAGAGTTACGGCCTCGCCGTGGCCGCACTGGCGGGCGTGCCGCGCCACGTCATCGACGAGGCACGCACCAAGCTGCGCGAACTGGAGGACGGCAGCGTGGTTGAGACGCCCCCCGCCGCGCCCCAGATGGACATGTTCTCCCACCCCGATGCGCTGCATGAAGCGCTGGCACGTCTCGACCCCGACCAGCTCACACCCCGTGATGCCCTCGCCACCCTGTACGAGCTCAAGCGCCTCGCTTCCGACTAAGCTCTGACACTGGGAAAAAGAAGAACAGTCCACACAAAGCTGCCAAAAAGCAGAGGACGCAAGGGCACCTCTGCGTCGCGGTTTTTCAGCACGGGCTGTGGTCTTGGTTTATCCGGGAGAGCGCAATGACATACGTGGTCACGGAAAATTGCATCCGTTGCAAATACACGGACTGTGTGGATGTGTGTCCGGTGGACTGCTTCCACGAAGGGCCGAATTTTCTGGCCATCGACCCGGAGGAGTGCATCGACTGCGGCCTGTGCGAACCGGAGTGTCCGGCCAACGCCATTTTTGCGGAAGATGATGTGCCCCCAAACCAACGCGCCTTCGTGGCATTGAATGCCGAACTGGCCAGGAACTGGCCCGTGCTGTCGCAGAAAAAACCCGCCCCGGCGGACGCGGCGGAGTGGGATGGGATGGAAGGCAAGCTGGGCTACCTGGAACGGTGAAAGGCCCGAAATAAGAAAGGGCGACCAATGGTCGCCCTTTAATCCCTCGGCATCCTCGCCGTCGTCACATCATGTGACGCGTCGTCCCTGACATCCCTGACTACCCCTCCGTGCGTGCTAAAACTAGGCGCTCCGAGGGCGCCTGACAAGCCCCCGATGTCGTCGAGGAATTCGCCGTCAGACGCGAGCACGCCGACAAAATGCTCTTGCTGATCAACCACCTGCTTACAGCACAAACAACGCTCGTCCCGCCCTCCCTGCAGGAAACAACCTCAGCACCTTACGCGTTTTTCGGACTATTCCTACACGCCGCCCGCGGTTTCGAAGCGGTTGAATCTGTCCCACCAAGCCCCCACACATCCCTTCTGTCGTGATTCAACCATGGAACCCTGATGGCAAGCTCACCACACATCCTTGACGTTACCGCCGATAACTTCGCCAGCGCCGTGCTGGAAACCTCCCAACGTGTTCCCGTCCTGGTGGACTTCTGGGCCGCCTGGTGCGGCCCCTGCCGCATGCTGCTGCCCATCGTGAGTCGCCTGGCCGAGGAATACGCCGGGCTGTTCGTGCTGGCCAAGGTCAACATCGACGAACAACCGGAATTGGCCACGCGGTTCGGCGTGCGCAGCGTGCCCACGGTCAAGCTGGTGAAAGGCGGGGAAGTGGTGGACGAGTTCATGGGCGCCCAACCGGAATCGGCGCTGCGCGCGTTTCTGGATCGCCACATCGAGCGCGAATCCGATCGAATCGCAGCCCAGGCGCAGGCCCTGCTCGCGGCGGGACGAGAGCAAGAGGCCACCGACATGCTGGAAAAGGCGCTGGCCGCTGATCCGGGCAGCGCCAGACTGCTCGTCGCCCTGGCCGACGCCGTGCTGCGCGCCGGCGACAGCGCCCGGGCACGCGTGCTGCTGGAACAGCTGCCCCCGGCAGCCCGGGATGACGAAACCGTGGCGCGGATGGAAGCCTTGCTGGAGTTCGCCGACCGGGCGGCCGATCTTCCTTCCCTGGAGGTGCTGGCGAGCAAGCTGCAGGCGACCCCGGACGACAGCGAAGCGCGTCATCAACTGGCCACCCGCCAACTCCTGGCCGGTGACAACGAGGCCGCCCTGGCCAACCTGCTGGAACTGCTCAAGCGCGACCGCGCCTACCGCGACGCGGCCCGCACCGACATGCTGAAGGTCTTCCAGATCCTCAACGGCGACGAACTGGCCAGCCGTTATCGCGGCCTGATGTTCAACGCCCTGCACTGAAAACCAGTGGGGTCAGAGTCAATTGAACCAGCGCGGGTACGGCCTTCCCCCGGGGCGCCGCACCCAAGCTTTTCAATGGAACCTGACCCCACTGGTCTGCGCTGCTAGATCGTTCCTTCCAAAACTTGCAGCAGCCGCTTCGGCGGCATATAGCCCGGCACCATGCGTCCGTCCTCGAACACCAGGGCGGGTGTGCCGGTGACGCCGAGGGCCTGGCCCAGGGCCATGTGTTCGGCCACCGGGTCGTCGCACTTGGCAGGCGTCACTTCACCGCTGCCCTTGGCGGCATCCAGGGCCTTGCGCGGGTCCTTGGAACACCATACGGACACGGCCTTGTCATAGGAGGGCGAACCGACGCCTGCACGCGGATAGGCGAGGTAGCGCACGGCGATACCGAGATCGTTCATTTCCTGCATGCCCTCATGCAGCTTGCGGCAGTAGGGGCAGTCGATGTCGGTGAACACGGTGATCGTGTGCTTGGGCTCGCCCTTGGGTGCGTAGAGGATGGAGGTGTCCTTCATCTGCTCCATGGCGGACAGGCGCGCGGTGGCGCGGCGGTTCTCGGTGAGATTGGTGCGCGATTGCAGATCGAGCAGGTCGCCCTGCAGCAGGAAACGTCCATCGGCGCTCACATAGAACAGCTGCGTGCCGTAGCTCACTTCGTAGAGGCCGGCGACAGGGGTCTTCTCGACAGTATCCGGGGTTTCGGGAATGACCTTGGCCAGCGCCTGACGGATCTGGGCCTGATCGTCCTTTTCCCCTGCCGACGCGGTCACGGTGAAGGCCAGGCCGACCAGGGCGACGATGATGCTTTTCTTCATGGAGTTTCCTTGGAATTTGTGAGTCAGCGGTTCGACCCGCAATCAGTCACGGAAGTTCTGGTATTGGAGCGGCAACCCCAAATCTGCGCCGCGCAGCAGGGCGATGGCCTCCTGGAGGTCATCGCGCTTCTTGCCCGTCACCCGCACCTGCTCGCCCTGCACACTGGCCTGGACCTTGAGCTTGCTGTCCTTGATGAGGGCGACGATCTTCTTGGCCATATCCTTGTCGATACCCTGGCGCACCTTGATGCGCTGCCGGGCGCGCTGGCCGGTTTCTTCGAGATTCTGCTCGTCCAGCGCCTGGATATCGATGCCACGCTTGGCCATGCGCTGATGCAGGATATCCTTCATCTGTTTGATCTGAAATTCGTTCTGCGCTTCGAGCAGCAGGGCGTCTTGTTCCCGGGTCACCTTGGCGTCCGAACCTTTGAAGTCGAAACGGCCGGTCACGTCGCGGTTGGTCTGGTCGATGGCGTTAGTGAGTTCGTGTTCGTTCACTTCAGAGACGATGTCGAAAGACGGCATGGATACCTCTTGTTCTGCTTGGAACCTGCGGCGTAAACATCCAATGATAGGGGTTCGTCCAATGGTATGCCTACCCGTGGCGTGATTCTGATGGTGAAGACGCGCGGGTTGTGATCAAGCCCTCACGTTGCTTCAACCGCGTGGGTGGTGCCGGCTGTGCAGTGTCTTGAGGCGTTCACGCGCGACGTGGGTGTAGATCTGGGTGGTCGACAGGCTGCTGTGGCCAAGCAGTAATTGCACGACGCGCAGGTCCGCGCCATGGTTGAGCAGGTGTGTGGCGAAGGCGTGGCGCAGGGTATGTGGGGAGAGTTTTTTCCCGATGCCGGCGGTACGCGCGTGGCGGCGGATGAGATACCAGAAGGTCTGGCGGGTCATGGCCTCGCCACGCAGGCTCACGAACAACGCCTCGCTCGGTGATCCGGCGACCAGCGCCGGGCGGCTGTGGGCCAGGTAGCGCTCGATCCATGCCATGGCCTCTTCCCCCAACGGCACCAGACGCTCCTTGCTGCCCTTGCCCATGACGCGCACCAGGCCCTGGGTCAGGCTCACCTGCGACAGCCCCAGCCCCACCAGTTCCGAAACGCGCAAACCGGTGGCATACAACACCTCCAGCATGGCGCGGTCGCGCAGCCCGAGGGGCGTGTCCACCTGCGGCGCCGCCAGCAGCGATTCCACTTCGGCCTCGGTAAGGGTGTCGGGCAGCGGGCGGCCCAGGCGCGGGGCGTCGATGCGCGCGCTGGGGTCGTCCTCGCGCTGTTTTTCCCTCACCAGATAACGGTAAAAACGTCGCAGCGTGGAGCGCAGCCGTGCCGACGTACGTGGCTTTGCACCTTGTTCGCTGCGTTCCTGAAGATAGGCGATCAGGTCGTCACGGGCGGCGCCAGCCAAGGTGAGCTCGCGCCCCCACAACCAGCGGCCGAGACCTTCCAAATCCCGGCGGTAAGCCGCCAGCGTGTTCTCAGAAAGTCCCCGCTCCATCCAGAGCGCGTCGAGAAACCGCTCCAGCAATGCCCGGTCGGCTTCAGCACGCGCCTTCATGATGCAGCAGCCATTCCTTGAGCACGAGCGGATCACCGTACAGCTCGCCCATGTAGCCGCCGAGGCCGGTGCGCGCGACCACCCGATGGCAGGGGATCAGGATGGGGATGGGATTGGCGCGGCAGGCGCCGGCCACGGCACGGGGGCCGCTGCGCAGCTGTTCCGCCAGTTCGCCATAGGTGCGCACCTCCCCCACCGGAATCGCACGCATCGCCGCCCACACCCGCTGCTGGAAAGCGGTACCCCCGGTATGCAGCGGGAGCCGGTTGCCGTTGTGGGCGTCAGCGAAATAGGCCTTCAGGGTGGCCACGGCAGGTTCCGCAGCGGCGCTGGGCCGCTTGAGCGGGTGGTCGGCTGGAAGAAAATCGATATGGGTGATGGCGCCATCGGCAACCCGGATCCCCAGGCGCAGTCCGCCCGGCAGCGGTGTGGCCATGACGGCGTTGAAGTGCTCACTCATGATTGTTCCTCGCCAGGCGCAGTTGTTCGATCTCACGTCCGAGCAAGGCCCGACGTGCCGGATCTTCAGTGGCCTTGAGCAGGGTGCGCAGCATGTGTTCCGCATCCTCGTACAGACCGGCCTTTGCGAGCGCCTGGGCCGCCTGATAGCGCGCGGTCTGCGCCCACGGGTCCATGGCGCCGGGCTGATCCAGCACCGCCGAACGCAGGTAAAGCGCGGCGGCCTCGGCGTGGCGCTCCTGGGCGCTGCGCGAATCCGCCATCCAGTACAGCAGTTCGCGGCGCG
>JAWLCT010000076.1:0-7618 GCA_041687015.1 Gammaproteobacteria bacterium | reverse complement strand
TGGGCTCGTACGACGGAAAGAAAAACCTTCTTCTGTAGGCGTCGACTGCGTCGGCGACTCGCCGGTTGCCCCGCTCTGCGCGACTAACCCCCGGCTCCACCTTCGGCGATGCCGCCCTGGGTGAGCGCGGCCGGGTCGAGCAGCTTGCGCAACTCCGCCTCCGACAACTCCGTCATTTCCTTCGCCACATCAATGAGCGGCCGCCCTTCGGCGTAGGCGCGTTTCGCAATGGCCGCACCTTTTTCATAACCAATCACCGGATTGAGCGCTGTCACCAGGATCGGGTTGCGGTCCAATGCACTGCGCATGGCGTTTTCATTCACGGTGAACCCTGCAACAGCCTTGTCCGCCAACACGCGCGAGGCATTGGCAAGCAGTTCGATGCTCTCGCACAGATTGCGCGCAATCATGGGCAACATCACGTTCAGCTGGAAATTGCCATGCTGACCACCCACGGTGATGGCCGTGTCGTTGCCCATGACCTGGGCGCACACCATCATGGTGGCCTCCGGGATCACCGGATTGACCTTGCCGGGCATGATGGAACTCCCGGGCTGCAACGCGGGCAGGGCGATTTCGGCGATGCCTGCGAGCGGGCCCGAGTTCATCCAGCGCAGATCGTTGGCGATCTTCATCAGGCTCACGGCAACGGTCTTGAGCTGACCCGACAACTCCACCGCCGCATCCTGGCTGGAAAGCCCTTCGAAATAATTGGCCATGCTGGTGAACGGCACCTTGGTGTGCGAGGCGAGCAGGGCGGCCACGCGTGGGCCGAAGTCCTCGGGTGCGTTGATGCCGGTGCCCACCGCCGTGCCGCCTTGAGGCAGAGCTTCAAGGCGCACCAAGGCCGCGCGCACGCGATCCATGCCGTGGCGTACCTGCGCCGCCCAGCCGGACAGTTCCTGGCCCAGGCGCACGGGCATCGCGTCCATCAGGTGGGTGCGCCCGGTCTTCACCACGTCCATGGTTTCCTGCGCACGCGCCTCGATGGTAACGGCCAGATGCTCCAGCGCGGGCAGCAACAGTTCATGGACGAGCAGCGCCGCGGCCACGTGGATGGCGCTGGGGAATACGTCGTTGGAGCTCTGGCCCATGTTCACGTGATCGTTGGGATGCACCTTGCGCCCCAAGCGCTGGGTGGCCAGGCTGGCGATGACTTCGTTGGCGTTCATGTTGCTCGATGTGCCCGAGCCGGTCTGGAACACGTCGATGGGGAAGTGCACGTCGTGCATGCCTTCAGCCACTTCCTCGGCGGCCGCGAAAATGGCCACCGCCATGTCGGGCTGCAACAAACCCAGTTCGGTATTCGCCCGCGCGCAGGCGCCCTTGATCAATCCGAGCGCGCGGATGACGGCGCGCGGCAGCGGCTTGCCGCTGATGGGGAAGTTGTCCACGGCGCGTTGCGTCTGGGCGCCGTAAAGGGCATCGGCGGGCACTTGCAATTCACCCATGCTGTCGCGTTCGATGCGGAATTCGCTCATTGCTGTCCTCGTGAAAAAGTTCAGTTCCAACTACCCACCCTTCGGATTCCGGAGGGCGGGATGTCCAAATCGGCTGCGGCTGTGCGGTAGCGGTTCACTTCCTCTCACGCCGGGAGAGGTTTGCGGACCTCACGACCGCGCCGCTTCCCGCGTCCCCGTTCTCTCAGTGCTTGAAACTCGCCCCCTTGATGTGCTCGCTCAGCACACGCCACTGCCCGTCTTCCTCCCGGGCGATAACCATGTCCTTGTCGAGCACCATCACGGCGCCTTGCATGCTTTTCAACACTTCGCGCACCGAGCAGGTGATTTCCTGTTCGTCGGCACCGGTAATGGCCAAATCACGGTAGGCCAGGCTGTACAGCAACGGCTTCTTCAATTCGTTGCTGCGCCGCGTATACCAGCCCGCGTAATCCATCGCTTCCACACCGGGCACACCGAATACCCGCAAGCGGCGCGACACGCACTGCGTGTGCGCCGGCAAGTCACGCACGGCCACCGTGAAGGCGAGCTCGTCCAGCAGTTCGCGCACGATGCCGAAGGGACTGTCGTCCGGCGGCGCGGGGGTCACGGGTTTTCCATCAGGCGGTGATCAAGCAGCAGGCTCAGGCTGTAGCGCACGCCGAAGCCGGTGATCTCGGTGGGCACATGCGCCAGTCCGCCCTTGTTGGCAGCAGAGGCCAAATCCACATGCACCCAGGGTACGCCGGGCTCCACGAAACGGCCGAGGAAACGCGCTGCCAGAATGTGGTCGGCATCGCTGTCCAGCGTGCATTGCTTCACGTCGGCGATGTCGCTCTCCAGCGCCGTGTCGAAATCCTCGTCGCAGGGAAACGGCCACACACGCTCGCCGCTGTCGCGGCCCGCGGCGATGAGCGCGGGCAGCAGGTCTTCGCGGTTGGTGAGGGCGCCGCTGTAGGTCGTGCCCAGCGCGGTGATCATCGAGCCTGTGAGCGTGGCGTAATCCACCAACAGCTTCGGCTTGCGCCCGCTCGCCAGGGCCAGGGCATCGGCCAGCACCATGCGGCCTTCGGCATCGGTGTGCACGACTTCGATGGTGGTGCCGTTGGCGGCCGTCACCACGTCGCCCTGCTTGTAGGCGCGCGGACCGATGTGGTTCTGCGCTAGCGCAAGCCAGCAGTCCACGGGGAAATTCACCTTCATCCGGCTCAAGGCGAGCAGGGTGCCCAGTGCGGCCGCGCTGCCGGCCATGTCCTGGTGCATGCCATGCATGTGCCGCGCGGCTTTGAGATTCACGCCGCCGGTGTCGAAGCAGATCCCCTTGCCCACCAGCGACAGCGCGGGCTTTTTCGCCCCGCGCGTGGGCGCATAGCGCACATGCATGATGCCCGCGTCCGCCTCGGCGCTGCCCTGGGCCACGGCCAGGAAAGCGCCGGCGCCCATGCGCTTGAGCGCCGGTTGGCCATAAAAGCGCAGGTCCCAGCCTTCCTCGCGGGCGAGCACCTCGATGCGCTCGCGGTAGAGCGTCGGCGTGAGGTGATTGGCGGGCAGGGCGGTCAGGTCACGGGCCAGGGCGTTGCCGGCGGCCTCCGCCTGCAGGCGATGGAGGTCGAGGCCTTCCTCCGGCCCCCACAGCTGCACGGTGGCCAGCCGGTAAGGCTTGGGGGCTTTTTGCTTGAAGCTCGGCAGCCGGTGTGCCGAGGCGAGCAGCGCCGCCAGCGCCGCTTCCGCCACCGGCTTGGCCCGATCACCGAATCCGAGCACCGCCAGGCCCAGGGATTTCGGGTCTTCCTCCAGCAGCGCCGCGGCGAGTTTGCGCCCTGCGGTGAGCCAGTCGAAGGCCCGGCCGTCGCGCGGGCGCACCAGCGCCAGCCGCACGCTGTCCAGGTCCAGACTCACCGCCCGGCCGTCCTCGGCCCGATCCGCCAGGCGGCGCAAGGCCTCGGCATGGGGGCTGTCCGCGAGGGCTGCACGGTCCGGACCCAACACCACCCCGAGCGCCGGCAGACGTTCGGCGCGTGCCGGGGGGCTGGTTCCAATTCGCTGTTTTATTTGCATTTTATTAAACGAACCTTATGTCCGGGGGCGGGTGTTACCTTGACCTGCCCAGACAAAAAACAGATCATACGACGCTTTCGTATTCCCATAACACAGGTGTTTCCGCGTCATTCGCATGCCAGACTGGCGTCGGACCCTTCCATACAAACAGAAAGAACAATTCGAGGAGCGCCATGAACGCCGCTGACAAAAAACGGCTGCTGCGCGAGATGCTCTTTGCCCGCCGCTTCGAAGAGCGCTGCTACGAAGCTTACGTGGAACGTAAGATCGGCGGATTCCTGCATCTGTATCCCGGCCAAGAGGCCTGTTCCATCGGTGTGATGGAAGCCGCGCGCCCCGGTCACGACTATGTGATCACCGGCTACCGCGACCACATCCATGCCATCAAGTGTGGCTCCGACCCCAAAGAAGTCATGGCGGAGCTGTACGGCAAGGAGACCGGCTCGTCCAAGGGACGCGGCGGCTCCATGCACATCTTCGACGCCAAGCACCGCTTCATGGGCGGCTACGCCCTGGTCGGCGGCCCGTTCCCGCTCGCCGCGGGCATGGCCAAGGCCATCAAGATGAAGGGCGGCGACGAGATCGCCATCTGCTTCCTGGGCGACGCCGCCAACAACCAGGGCACCTTCCACGAGACCATGAACATGGCCTCGGTGTGGAAGCTCCCGGTGCTGTTCGTGTGCGAGAACAACCTGTACGGCATCGGCACCGCCATCGAGCGCTCCACCGCCGAACTGGACCAGTACAAGCGCGTGTGTGGCTACAACATGGAAGCCGACCACTGCGACGGCCAGGACATCGAAGTGGTCATGGAACACGCCAAAAAGGCCGTGGACTACGTGCGTTCCGGCAAGGGCCCGTACTTCCTCGAACTCAAGACCTACCGCTATCGCGGTCACTCCATGTCCGACGCCGGCGCCTACCGCACCAAGGATGAGATCGAAACCTGGGCCAAGCGCGACCCCATCAACATCCTGCGTGATCGCCTGATCGAAGCCGGTGAACTGGCCATGGAAGACGTCACCTCCATGGACAAGGAAATCCAGGACGAGATCGAAAACGTGATCATCAAGTTCGCCGAGGAATCCCCGGAGCCCAAGGTGGAAGAGCTGGAGAAATACGTGCTCACCGAGCACTGCCCGTACGCGAAGGGGGAGGTGCGCTAATGGCCGAGATGATGTTCTGGGAAGCGGTGCGCCGCGCCCACGATGAAGAAATGGCGCGCGATCCGCTCGTCATCGCCATGGGCGAGGACATCGGCGTCGCCGGCGGTACCTACAAGGCCACCCGTGGCCTGTACGACAAGTACGGCCCCGAGCGTGTCATCGACACGCCCATTTCCGAAAACTCCTTCACCGGTCTCGCCGTGGGCGCGTCCTTCCTCGGCGTGCGTCCCATCGTGGAGATCATGTCCGTGAACTTCGCCTGGCTGGCCATGGACCAGCTGTTCAACTCCGCCGCCAAGGTGCACTACATGTCCGGCGGCCAGCTCACGGCGCCCATCGTCGTGCGCTCGCCCGGCGGCACCGCGCACCAGCTCGGCGCGCAGCACTCCGCGCGCATGGAGAAGGTGTTCATGGGCATCGCCGGCCTGCGCGTGGTCACGCCCTCCAATCCGCGCCAGGCCTATGGCCTGCTGAAGGCCGCGGTGCGCTGCGACGACCCCGTGTTCATCAACGAACACGAACTCATGTACAACATGAAAGGCGAGGTGCCGGACGGCGAATACTTCCACCCGCTGGAAGGCTCCGAGTGCGCGCGCCAGGGCAAGGACGTCACCCTGTTCGGCTACAACATCTCCGTGCACTGGTGCCTGCAGGCCGCCGACATCCTGTCCAAGCAGTACGGCATCGAAGCGGAGGTCATCGACCTCTACTCCCTGTCGCCGCTGGACCGCGTCGGCATCCAGGCCTCGGTGAGCAAGACCCACCGCGCCGTCGTCGTGGAAGAGGCCGAAGCCCCCGTGGGCGTCGGTGCCGAAGTGATGGCCATCATCAACGAGGAATGCTTCTTCGAACTGGACGCCCCGCCGGTGCGCGTCTCGGCCAAGAACGTGCCGATCCCGTACAACCACACCCTGGAAAAAGCCGCCCTGCCCAACGCCAAGAGCGTCGTCGAGGCGGTGCGGAAGATGTTCGGGAAGTAAGAAGAAAAAGCGAAAACACGGGGGACACGGGGAACACGGGGAAGGATCAAGTCCCGTTCCGCGGTTCCCCGGGTTTTCTGCCACGGAATGCTTATCCGCGAACGCGGCGGCACGGCCACATGCCACTGAATTATTCCCCGTGTCCCCCGTGTTCCCCGTGTTAACTCTTCGGGATTAAAAAAATGGCTGAGCCATATGTAATAAAAATGCCCCAGCTCTCCGACACGATGACCGAAGGCGTCATCGTCAGCTGGGAGAAGAAGATTGGCGACAAGGTCTCGCGCGGCGACGTGGTCGCCACGGTCGAGACCGACAAGGCCATCATGGACGTGGAAGTGTTCCGTGATGGTTTCCTCTCCGGCCCCATCGCAGCGGTGGATTCCGCCGTGCACGTGGGCAATCCCATCGCCTACCTGGTCGCTTCCGAAGCGGAAGTGGTGAGGGAAGAGGGCGCGCCCGCGCCCAAGGCCGTGGCCGAAGAGCCCGCGCCGGCCGCACCCGCCGCCGCCCCGGCGCCCGCCGCCGAAGCGCCCAAGACCGCGGCGCCCGAAGGCGTGTCCCACGTCATCAAGATGCCGCAGCTCTCCGACACCATGACCTCCGGCGTGGTGGTCACCTGGGAGAGGCAGCCGGGCGACAAGATCAGCCGCGGCGACGTGGTGGCCACCGTCGAAACCGACAAGGCCATCATGGACGTGGAGGTGTTCCGCGACGGTTACCTCTCCGGCCCCATCGCCGAAGTGGATGCCACCGTGCTGGTGGGCGATCCCATGGCCTTCCTGGTGGACAGCCCCGAGCAGGTGCTGCGCGAAGGCGTGCTCAAGGCTCACGATGCCTACAAGCACGAGCACCACCCCGAAAAGCCGCACCAGCACGTGGCCGCGCACGTGGTCGACACCAAGCGCACGCCCGCCTCGGCCGTGCTCGACACCGCCGCCAAGCCCGTGGAGCGCCCGCACAACAAGGCGGCCACGCCTTACGCGCGCAAGCTGGCCGGCTCGCTGCACGTCAACCTGAACAACCTCAAGGGCACCGGCCCCGACGGCGTCATCACCGCCGACGACGTGCGCCGCGCCCAGCCCATCGAGCGCCCCACCGAAGTGGTGCCGCAGGTTCCGGCCTACGTGCTGCCCGAAGTGCAGGTGCCCGGCAAGGGCCGGCCGATGACGGCCATGGAAAAGGCGGTCTCCGCCTCCATGACCGCCTCGCTCACCATGCCGACCTTCCACGCCACCATGAACGCCAAGCCCGACGCCCTCATCAAGGCGGCGAAGAAGCTGGGCGTGTCGGTGACCGTGGCCATCGCCAAGGCCTGCGCCGTGGCGATGCAGAAGCACCCCATGATGAACGCGGCCTACCAGCCGGTGGACAAGATCGTCGAGCGCTCCAACATCGACATCGGCATGGCCGTCACCGCCGAGGGCGGCGGTCTCGTCGTGCCCGTGCTGCGTCACTGCGAATCCCGTGACCTCAAGGACCTGAACGAAGGCTGGAAGGGCCTGGTCGACCGCGCCCGCAAGCGCCGCCTGGCGCCCGAGGAATACGCCAACCCGACCTTCATGGTCTCCAACATGGGCATGTACGGCATCACCTGGTTCGATGCCATCCCCACGCCCGGCACCGCCGCCATCCTGGCCATCGCCGCCGCCGGTCCCGAGGGCATGCCGCTCACCATCACCGCCGACCACCGCGTGGTGAACGGCGCCGAAGTGGCCGCCTACCTGGTGGACCTCAAGGCCGCCATCGAGCAGCCCGAGAGCTGGCTGGGCCCCATCGGCCCCGCCATCCCCGAAGGCAAGTGGGACTACGACGTGGTGGTGATCGGCGCCGGCCCCGGCGGCGAAGACTGCGCCCGCGACCTCGCCGGCCACGGCCTCAAGGTCGCCATGGTCAGCGACAGCCCGCTGCCCGGCGGCGAATGCCTCTGGCGCGGCTGCATCCCCTCCAAGGGCTGGCGTGCCGCGGCCGACCGCAT
>JAWLCT010000075.1:0-7772 GCA_041687015.1 Gammaproteobacteria bacterium | reverse complement strand
AAAACCGGCCTTTTCTGTATGGCGCGCCCGGAGAGATTCGAACTCCCGACCACCTAGTTCGTAGCCAGGTACTCTATCCAGCTGAGCTACGGGCGCAATTGAGGGTGCGAATTATACGGAACACCCAAACTTTGTCAACACATCGACTATGGCGGAGAGAGAGGGATTCGAACCCTCGATGGAGCTTTTAACCCCATACTCCCTTAGCAGGGGAGCGCCTTCGACCGACTCGGCCATCTCTCCAAAACAACGACGCGAAGGATACCTTCCTCCGCCCAGAACGTAAAGCTCAGGATCTACGATGAGGGCGTCTGATCCTGCTTTTCGCGCTGAATGCGCTCGTAGATCTCCTCACGATGCACGGACACGTCCTTCGGTGCGTTCACACCGATGCGCACCTGATTGCCTTTGATGCCGAGGACCGTCACGGTGACCTCGTCGCCGATCACGAGCGTTTCTCCCACTCGCCGAGTCAGAATCAGCATTTAATTTGTCTCCTCGTAATACTGCGCAGTCCGGTGTCGCTCATGGAAAGCAAAGACCACTTCGCGACGCGACACAAAGCGCTCACACATAGACATCGCGCCTGCGTGGAAATTCGCCGGCGCAAATGGACTTTAGGCCTGCTGCGGTTCCTGCTCCAATTTGAAAGCAGAGTGCAGGGTTCGCACAGCCAATTCAAGGTACTTCTCGTCGACCACCACCGAAGTCTTGATCTCCGAGGTGGAGATCATGCGGATGTTGATGCGCTCGTCAGCAAGCGCTTTGAACATGGTGGCGGCGATGCCTGCATGCGAGCGCATGCCTACGCCAACGACCGAGATCTTCACGATCTTGGTGTCACCGTTTACGTCACGGGCACCGAGTTCCTCAGCGGTTTGCTGCAGGAGCTTCAATGCCTTTTCGTAATCATTGCGATGGACGGTGAACGTGAAGTCCGTGGTGCCGTCCGCACCCACGTTCTGCACGATCATGTCCACTTCGATATCAGCAGCGCCAATCGGGCCGAGGATGCGATAGGCGATGCCGGGCTCATCGGGCACACCGAGAATGGTCAACTTGGCCTCGTCTCGCTGGAACGCAATGCCCGAAATCAGCGGTTCTTCCATTCCATCTTCCTCGTAAGTGATCAGGGTTCCCTCGCCTTCCTCAAAAGATGAGAGGACACGCAAGGGCACATTGTACTTGCCAGCGAATTCCACTGAGCGGATTTGCAGCACCTTGGAGCCGAGACTTGCCATTTCGAGCATTTCCTCGAAGGTGATGCGCTTGAGCCGGCGCGCTTCGGGGACCACGCGCGGGTCGGTGGTATAAACACCATCCACGTCGGTGTAGATCTGGCATTCATCGGCCTTGAGTGCCGTGGCAAGCGCCACACCCGTGGTGTCGGAACCGCCACGACCCAGCGTGGTGATATTGCCGTCCGCATCCACACCCTGGAAACCCGCCACCACCACTACCCGGCCCTCGTCCAGATCCTTGCGGATGCGGGCTTCGTCAATGGAGACGATGCGCGCCTTGTTGAAGGCACTGTCGGTCCGGATATGAACTTGCGGGCCGGTGTATGAGCGGGCGTCCACGCCGATCTTCTTGAGCGACATGGCAAGCAGCGCAATGGTCTGCTGCTCGCCGGTGGACAACAGCACGTCCAGCTCGCGTGCATCGGGAGGCATCTGGGCCTGCTTCGCCAGCTCGATGAGGCGATTGGTCTCGCCAGACATGGCAGAGACGACCACCACGACATCGTCACCTTTGTCACGAAAAGCCTTCACTTTTCGCGCGACATTCATGATGCGCTCGACCGAGCCCACCGAGGTACCGCCGTATTTTTGAACGATCAGGGCCATATAGGGCTGCAATTTGGCGCCAAAGGGCGCAGATTAAACACCAAATACAGTTGAAAAAAAAGTGTGACGCAGACGACAGTTCATCCCAGTCGTGCACGAACCCAGTCCGGCACCGATGCCAGAGCCCCAGGCAGGGCCTCCGGCTGATTGCCGCCTGCCTGTGCCATGTCGGGACGTCCGCCGCCCTTGCCCCCCACCTGCTGGGCCACCACGTTGACCAGGTCGCCGGCCTTGACGCGGTCCACCGCGTCCTTGGTCACGCCGGCCACCAGGCTTACCTTGCCGTCCAGCACAGTGCCCAATACTACGGCAGCTGTACCCAGCTTGTTCTTGAGCTGATCCACGGTATCGCGCAAGGTTCTGGCATCGGCACCTTCCAGCTGGGCAGCCAGCACGCGGATGCCGGCCACTTCGATGGCCTGGGATTCGAGATCGGAGCCCTGGCTGGCGGCCAGCTTGGCCTTGAGCCGGGCCAATTCCTTCTCCAGGCTTTTCACGCTCTCCTGGAGCTGCGAGAGCTTGCCCGGCACTTCCTGGGCCGAGGTCTTGAGTACACCCGCCGCTTCCTGCAGCAGCTTCTGCTGTTCCTGGGTGTACGCCAGGGCGGCATCACCGGTAATGGCCTCGATGCGTCGCACGCCGGCGGCCACGCCGCCTTCCATGACGATCTTGAACAGGCCGATGTCGCCGGTGCGCCCCACGTGGGTGCCGCCGCACAATTCGCGGGAGCTGCCGATGTCCAGTACGCGCACTTCGTCGCCGTACTTCTCACCAAACAGCATCATGGCACCGAGCGTCTTGGCTTCGTCGATCGAGACCACGCGTGCCTGGGTGGCGGCATTGGCCAGGATCTCCGCGTTGACCAAGCTTTCCACGCGGCGGATCTGCTCGGCGGTGAGCGGCGCGTTGTGGGCGAAGTCGAAGCGGGTTTTGTCCGGGTCCACCAGCGAGCCCTTCTGCTGCACATGCTCGCCGAGCACTTCGCGCAGCGCCTTGTGCATCAGGTGTGTCACGGAATGGTTGCGCTGCGTGCGGGCACGGCGTACGCCGTCCACGCGCGCCGTGACCGTGTCGCCCACCTTCAGGGTACCGCCAGTGAGTTCACCGTGATGGCCGAACACGTCGGCCTGGATCTTCTGGGTGTCGAGCACGGCGAAGCGCACGCCGCCGGCAACCAGTTCGCCGCTGTCGCCCACCTGACCGCCGGACTCGGCGTAGAACGGTGTATTGTCCAGCACCACTACGCCCTGTTGGCCGGCATTCATCACCTGCACGGCAGTGCCGTCCACGTAAAGCGCGGTGATTTTCGCGTCAGTGACTTCCAGCTTTTCGTAGCCCTGGAACACCGTTGGGGCGCCGCTGTAGTCCAGGGCGGTGGCCATGCGGAACTTGCCCGCGGCGCGTGACTGCTCCTGCTGGCGGGCCATGGCCGCTTCGAAACCGGCCACGTCCACACTGACGCCGTGCTCGCGACACATATCGGCAGTGAGGTCCAGGGGGAAGCCGTAGGTGTCGTGCAGCTTGAAAGCCGTCTCGCCGTCGAACTCGGCGGTGCCGCTGGCCTTCATGCGCGCCAGTTCCGCTTCCAGGATGCCCATGCCGTGCTCGATGGTTTCGAAGAAGCGGTCTTCTTCCTGGCGAAGCACCTCGGTGATACGCGTCTGGTTCTGCACCAGTTCCGGATAGGCCTCGCCCATCTCCACGGCGAGATCGGCCACCAGTTTGTGGAAGAAGGCCGTGCGCGCACTGAGCTTGTAACCGTGGCGGATGGCGCGGCGGATGATGCGGCGCAGCACGTAGCCGCGGCCCTCGTTGCCGGGAATGACGCCGTCGGCGATGAGAAAGGCGCAGGCGCGAATGTGATCGGCCAGCACCTTGAGGGACGGGTTATCCAGGTCGGTGCAACCGGTTTCGCGCGCAGCAGCCTTGATCAAATTCTGGAACAAATCGATCTCGTAGTTGGAATGCACGCCCTGCAGCACCGCGGCGATACGTTCCAGGCCCATGCCGGTATCGACGCTGGGCTTCGGCAACGGATGCATCACCCCCTGGTCGTCCCGGTTGAACTGCATGAACACGTTGTTCCAGATTTCGATGTAGCGATCGCCGTCCTCGTCGGGCGAGCCGGGCGGTCCACCCGGAATCTCGGGACCGTGGTCATAGAAGATCTCGGTGCACGGACCGCAGGGGCCGGTGTCACCCATCATCCAGAAGTTGTCGGAGGCATAGCGCGCGCCCTTGTTGTCGCCGATGCGGATGCAACGCTCGGGGGACACGCCGATCTGTCGGGTCCAGATGTCGTAGGCTTCGTCGTCTTCCGCATAGACGGTGACCCACAGGCGATCCACCGGCAACTTGAATACTTCGGTGAGCAGATCCCAGGCATAGCGGATGGCGTCCTGCTTGAAGTAGTCGCCGAAGCTGAAGTTGCCCAGCATTTCGAAGAAGGTGTGGTGGCGTGCGGTATAGCCGACGTTTTCCAGGTCATTGTGCTTGCCGCCGGCGCGCACGCATTTCTGGGCCGTGGCGGCGCGGGTGTAGGGGCGCTTGTCGAAACCGAGAAAGACGTCCTTGAACTGCACCATGCCCGCGTTGGTGAACAACAAGGTGGGGTCACCCTCGGGCACGAGCGGGCTCGAGGACACGATCTCGTGCCCATGCTTGCGGAAGAATTCCAGAAACGCCTTGCGAATCTCGCTGCTTTTCATTGGCTCAACAATCCAGGCCGGCATCCGCCGACCGTCTCAATCGGAATCCTGTTCTCTCAATGCGCGGCGAATCTGCTCCGCGCTGAAGCCCCGGTACTGAAGAAAACGCGCCTGCCGGGCGCGTTCCTTCGGGTCATCCGGCAATGCCGCACCGAAGCGCTTGCGGCGTACCTGTTCCACCTGGCGAAGCCAGTCGGCGTCGCAGTCGGCGAGCTGTGCGCTGATGAGCGCCTCGTCCACCCCGCGCTCGCGCAGGGCGGCGCGGATACGCACCAGCCCCTGCCCCTTGGATACGGCGGAACGGATAAAGCTTTCGGTGAAGCGGGCATCGCTCTGCAAACCTTCGGCCGCAAGCGCCGCCACGACCGTGTCTACCGTATCAGCGGGCAGGCCCTTTTGAATCAACTTGGTGCGCAGTTCACGCGCCGCGTGCTCGCGGCGCGCGAGCATCGCCACGGCGGCGCGGCGCACCTCCGCGGGCGTGCTCATGAAGTCGCCTAGGCCTCGGATTCCGCCAGGTCTTCGGCTTCACCGGCGGCGACGGTCTTGGGCAGGAACTTACTACGCACCTGCGCCTCGATCTCTCCGGCAATTTCCGGATTGTCCTTGAGGAACTGGCGGACGTTGTCCTTGCCCTGACCGATGCGGTTGCCGTTGTAGCTGTACCAGGCGCCCGACTTGTCCACGATGCCCCCGTTCACGCCCAGGTCGATGATCTCGCCCTCGCGCGAAATGCCTTCGCCATAGATGATCTCGAACTCGGACTGCTTGAACGGCGGCGCCACCTTGTTCTTGACCACTTTCACGCGGGTTTCGTTGCCGACCACCTCGTCGCCTTTCTTGATGGACCCGATACGGCGGATGTCCAGGCGCACCGAGGAATAGAACTTGAGCGCGTTGCCGCCCGTGGTGGTCTCGGGGCTGCCGAACATGACGCCGATCTTCATGCGGATCTGGTTGATGAAAATCACCAGGGTGTTGGAGCGCTTGATGTTGGCGGTGAGCTTGCGCAGCGCCTGGGACATCAGGCGCGCCTGCAGGCCCACGTGGGAATCGCCCATTTCGCCTTCGATTTCGGCCTTGGGGGTGAGCGCGGCCACGGAGTCGACCACCACCACGTCCACGGCGCTGGAACGCACCAGCATGTCGGCGATTTCCAAGGCCTGTTCGCCGGTGTCGGGCTGGGAAACCAGCAGGTCGTCCACGTTCACACCCAGCTTCTGGGCATACTGCGGATCCAGGGCATGCTCGGCGTCCACGAAGGCGCAGGTGCCGCCCAGCTTCTGGGCTTCGGCGATGACCTGCAGGGTCAGCGTGGTCTTACCGGAGGATTCCGGGCCGTAGATCTCGATGATGCGGCCGCGCGGCAGGCCTCCCACGCCCAGGGCGATGTCGAGGCCCAGGGAACCGGTGGAGATGACCTGGAGATCGCGCTGGGCGGTGTTGTCGCCCATGCGCATGACCGACCCTTTGCCGAACTGCTTTTCGATCTGGCTGAGAGCCGCAGAAAGGGCCTTGCGCTTGTTGTCATCCATCGTTTTTCCTCCCATCGAGAGCCGGCGACTCCCTGCCGCCGGACGAAAAACGGCATTATTTCACAGCGTCCCTGGCCAGCCTAGCCCCGGTTTCTCACCCCTGCGGGTTCCGGGGAAATTCACCCTCCCTGAGCGGCCAGTGTTTCAGCACCTGGTAACGGGAACCCTCAGAGGTCACGGATTCGACCAGGACGAACCCCTGGACCGCCCAGGCGATGGGTTCAAACGGGTCCGCCGCCGGTCCCCGCCGCGCCTTGCGCAACAGGGTGATATGGGGGCGGAAAGGACGGTCTTCGGGGTGGAGGCCGCAGCGGGCAACACCCAGGTGGAGATGTTCGTAAAGCCGGGTGAGCGCGGGCGGCACGTTACTCGGCCCCAGCCAGACGATGCCGGTCCTGTTGAAGCTGCCCGCGCGATCGATGGTCAGTTCAAAGGACTGGCCCGAAAAGGCGTCAGCGCAGGCTAACAGGCAGTCCAGGGTCTGCTCCGGGACATTGCCGACGAATTCCAGGGTGATGTGGTGATTGCTGGTCGGTACGGGCCGGCCCCCGCAGGGCGGGACCACCGTGCGCGCCACCCGGGCGATACGGGCGCGGATCTCGTCGTTGGGCCAGAGGGCAAAAAACAGGCGCCGGGCAGGGGCCTCGTCGCTCATGGGGCGCCGAGCCGATCCAGCAACCCGCGCCAGGCGGCAGCCACGGATGCCCGGCGTACCGCTTCGCGATCCCCTTCGAAGCGAAAGCTCTGCGCCGACGCCTCGGACCCGACCCGTGCCCAGGCGAACCACACCAATCCCACGGGCTTGTCGAGGCTGCCGCCGCCGGGACCGGCAATGCCGGTGATGGCCAGACTCACCTGGGCGCGGCTGTGCGCGAGGGCGCCGCGCGCCATCTCGAGCGCGGTCTGCTCGCTGACCGCGCCATAGTGTGCCAGGGTATCGGCCGCAACGCCCAGCAGCTCCTGCTTGGCCTCGTTGCTGTAGGTGACAAAGCCGCGCTCGAACCAGCGCGAGCTGCCCGCCAGGTCGGTGGCGGTCTTGGCCAGCCAGCCCCCGGTGCAGGATTCCGCGCTGGCAAGGGAAAGCCCCCGCTCGCCCAGCAGGGCGGCAGCGGCCTCGGCCAGGGCATTCAGCTCGGCATCGGTCGGAACCATCGGACTCCCGTGGCGGTTTTGGACAAAGTGTAATTCGGGCCGAGCGCGCTGCGTCAGCCCATGGATTTGATTACCACGGCCGTTTCATACAGGCCGCCGGCCAAGCCCGTGGCACGCAGCACCTCCACGCTGGCCGTCAGTGGCGGCACCAGTGCCTGGTGCGGCGACACTTTCACCGTCATCAGCGTACCCGGCGGAAATTCCTGACCAACCACCAGCAACATGCCGCTGCCGCTCAGGTTCCGAACGGCACCGGCCCCCTCCTCACCATCGGCGGTCAACCGGTAGCTGCAAGGACAGTCATCCAGATCCATGCGGCGAAAATCACGTTTCTCTTCGTAAGTCCTCGGTCCCACGGCGTTTCCTCGATGTTAGCCGTCCATCCCACGGGGGGCGGTCGCTAAAGGGAATTCACATTCCCGGTTAGTAACAGAGCACCGGCGGGATGCGCAACCCCCGGCCCCGCCGGTAAACTTGCGGCGATGAACGCCCGCCCCGAAGACATTCCCCAGCACACGCCCATGATGCGC
>JAWLCT010000074.1:0-7861 GCA_041687015.1 Gammaproteobacteria bacterium | reverse complement strand
ATGCTCTACATCGCCATGTCCGGGGCCAAGCAGACGACCCTGGCGCAGGCGGTCAACACCAACAACCTGGCCAATGTCTCCACCACAGGGTTCAAAGCAGATCTGGCGCAGTTCCGTGCCATGCCCGTGTTCGGTGCGGGCATGCCGACCCGCGTCTATGCCATGACGGAGCGACCCGGGGTGGACCTGAGTACCGGGCCGTTGACCACCACTGGCAACGAACTCGACGTCGCCATTCGCGGCGAAGGCTGGATCGCCGTGCAGACGCCGGAGGGCGGTGAGGCTTACACGCGCGCGGGTGATCTTCGTCTCGACAGCGCCGGCATGCTGGTGACGGGTGCAGGACATCCGGTCCTGGGTAATGGCGGACCGATTGCACTGCCCCCGTTCGAGAAACTGGAGATCGGTGCCGATGGCACCCTTTCCATTCGCCCGGTCGGCCAGGGCCCCAACGTGCTCGCGGAAGTGGATCGCATCAAGCTGGTGAATCCACCCGCGGCGGAACTCACCAAGGGGCAGGACGGCCTGTTTCGTCGCGCCGATGGCGCCATCGAGCCGCCGGATGCAACGGTGCAATTGGTCTCGGGTGCGCTGGAAGGTTCCAACGTCAGCGCGGTGGAGGCCATGGTCAACATGATCACGCTGTCACGGCAGTACGAAGCCCAGCTCAAGATGATGGAAACCGCCAAGGATAACGATGCCGCCGGCGATCAATTGCTGCGCATGGCATAGGCATTGCTTCGTTAGGGCAAAGCGTCAAGAAATCCACCCGCGAGGGGAACTACCATGAATCCTGCACTCTGGATTGCAAAGACCGGCCTCGAGGCCCAGCAGACTCGCTTGGGCGTCGTCTCCAACAACCTGGCCAACGTGAACACCACGGGCTTCAAGCGCGACCGCGCCATGTTCGAGGACCTTCTGTACCAGACCGTGCGCCAGCCTGGCGCGCAATCCAGTCAGGACACCACGCTTCCCTCGGGGCTCATGCGCGGCACCGGCGTGCGCACGGTGGCGACGGAAAAGCTGCACACCCAGGGCAACGTGGTGCAAACCGACAATTCCATGGATGTGGCCATCCAGGGGCGTGGTTTTTTTCAGATCCTGCGCCCGGACGGCACGCTCGCCTACACCCGTGACGGCAGTTTCAAGCTTGATGCCCAGGGACAGATGGTGACGTCCAACGGTTACCTGGTCCAACCAGGCATCACGGTGCCGGACAACGCCCAGAGCATCACCATCGGCGTGGACGGCACGGTTTCGGTGACCGTTCCCGGTCAGGCTGTGCCCACGGAAATCGGCACCTTACAGCTGGCCGACTTCGTCAATCCATCGGGTCTGCAACCCATCGGTGAAAACCTGTTTCTGGAAACCGGTTCGAGCGGTGCACCGCAGCTGGGTAATCCAGGCCTCGCCGGCATCGGCACCCTCACGCAAGGCGCGTTGGAGAGCTCCAACGTGAACGTGGTGGAGGAGATGGTGAACATGATCGAGACGCAGCGTGCCTACGAGATCAACTCCAAGGCCGTGGCCACATCCGATCAGATGCTGCAGTTCCTCAACCAGACACTCTGATAGGGGAGGCCGGCTGTGAAACACATCGCCATCCTCGCTGCCGTGACGCTTCTGGTCGGTTGCGCCGGCAATCCGCCACTGCACGACCCGGCCTTCGTACCGACATCGCCAGCCGCCGCCACACCGCCGCCGGGCACCCCGGGTGCCATTTATCGCGAGGGTTACGCGCTTACCCTCTACCAGGACGTGAAGGCGCGCCACGTGGGCGACATTCTCACCATCGAACTGGTGGAGCAAACCCAGTCGAGCAAAGAGGCGAGCACCAGCACGTCCAAGGACCAGACGCTCGAACTCAATGCCGGCACCTTGCTGGGTGGGGAAGTGCTGCACAACGGCCGTCCCATTCTGCAGAACTCCATCAGCGCCTCCCGTGAATTCGACGGCACCGGCGCCACCAGCCAGCGCAACAGCCTGAACGGCAACATCACCGTCACCGTCGCCGAGGTCTTGCCGAACGGCAACCTGGTGGTGCGAGGCGAAAAGCAACTGACGCTCAACCAGGGCGACGAATTCATCCGCATCAGCGGCATCGTGCGACCCGTGGATATCCGCACCGATAACTCCGTGCTCTCCACCCGCGTGGCCGACGCGAAGATCGTCTATGGCGGGCGCGGTGCGCTGGCCGATGCCAATCAACAGGGTTGGTTGGCCCGCTTCTTCAACAGCCCCCTGTGGCCGTTTTGATGGCGTGAAGCCGTGAAGAAAAGAACATCAACACAGAGCCACAGAGAACGCAGAGAAACAGGCGTGTTCTCGTCCTTGGGCTGTGTCCTGCTGCGGGGAAGGAGAAGGGACATGAACATGCGTGCGTTCGCAATGCTCCTGCTGACTGCAACGCTCGGGTTGGCAGTCTTGCCCGCGCAGGCCGAGCGTGTGAAGGACCTCGCCGTGGTGGCCGGGGTGCGCAGCAATCAGCTGGTCGGCTACGGCTTGGTGGTGGGCCTGGACGGTTCCGGAGACCAGACCAGTCAGACGCCGTTCACGGTGCAAAGCCTGAAAAGCATGATGGCACAGCTTGGTATCAGCCTGCCGGCCAACGTCAATCCGCAGCTCAAGAACGTGGCGGCGGTGATGCTTACGGCGGAGCTGCCCCCGTTCGCCAAACCCGGCCAGACCATCGACATCACCGTTTCGTCCATCGGTAATGCCAAGAGCCTGCGTGGCGGCACCCTGCTGTTTTCGCAACTCAAGGGCGGCGACGGACAGGTGTACGCCGTCGCGCAGGGCAACGTGGTGGTCGGCGGCTTCGGTGCCGAAGCCGACGGCTCGCGCATCACCGTAAACGTACCCAGTGTTGGACGCATTCCCAATGGCGCAACAGTGGAACGTTCGGTGCCGACCGGTTTCAACCTGGGTGATGCGATCCATTTCAATCTGCACACCCCCGATTTCACCACCGCCACGCGTCTGGCGGTGGCCGTCAACGAGACCATTGGCCCGGGCACCGCACAACCGGTGGATGCCTCCACCGTGCGCGTGAATGCACCGCGCGATCCCGGCCAGCGCGTTGCGTATCTGTCCATGCTGGAAAACATCACCGTCACCCCCGGCGACGCCCCGGCACGCATCATCGTCAATTCACGCACCGGGACCGTGGTGATCGGCAGTCATGTGCGAGTCACCCCGGCAGCGGTAGCGCACGGCAGCCTCACGGTGACCATCACCGCCGATCCGACCGTCAGTCAGCCGCCGCCGCTGTCCGGCGGCAGCACGGTGGTGGTGCCGAATTCCACCATTGAGGTCACCGAGGAAAGCGACCGCATGTTCCTGTTCGAGCCGGGCGTGACCCTTGGCGAGATCGTGCGTGCGGTGAATGAAGTCGGCGCCGCACCGGGTGACCTGGTTGCCATCCTCGAGGCGCTCAAGGCCGCAGGCGCGCTGCGCGCGGAACTGATGGTGATCTGATTCGAGGGTGCACGGATTCCTTTGTAGGAGCGGCCTCAGGCCGCGATTCTTCAGCCCCGGGCTTGCATCGCGGCCTGAGGCCGCTCCTACGGGGAAGGAAGCCGCGCAGCCAAGATTGGCACGCAATTTGGATAACTACTGACAAGCGACAACAACCTGTCACAGCGAAGACTATGAGCGTTCACCGCGTCAACGATGCCAGCGTGTACACAGACCTTTCCGGTCTGACGCGTCTGCGTGCGGACGCTCGCCAGAACTCGCCCGAAGCGCTCAAGGCGGCCGCACAGCAGTTCGAGGCCCTTTTCGTGCAGATGATGCTGAAGAGTATGCGCGAGGCCGGTGATGCGACGGGCGGCGATGCGCTGTTTGGCAGCAATCAGCAACAGCTTTATCGCGATATGTACGACAAGCAGGTGTCTCTCGAGCTGGCTCAGGGCCGGGGTATCGGTCTTGCTGACATGCTGGTGCGCCAGCTCGGGACCAGCGCCCGCAGCTTGGAGCCCAACGCGATGAATGGGCGGCAACAGGTTGTCGACGGGCGGCGGGATGTTGCCGCACCGCAGCCTGCGCCCGCCGCCGGTGCGTCGTCGACATCTGCGCCTGCGGAACCCGTCGGCTTTGCGAGCGCGGACGAATTCGTGCGCGCGCTGTGGCCCCATGCGCAGCAGGCCGCTGACACGTTGGGTGTGGATCCCCGCGCGCTGATCGCGCAGGCCGCGCTCGAAACGGGCTGGGGTAAGTCGGTGATTCGCCGGCCCGACGGCGGCAGCAGCTACAACCTGTTCAACATCAAGGCCGACCATCGCTGGGATGGACCGCGGGTGTTCAAGGACACCCTGGAATACCGCGACGGGATTGCGGCAAAGGAGCGGGCGCCGTTTCGCGCCTATGAATCCTATGCCGCGAGTTTCGACGATTACGTGAACTTCCTGCAGGGCAATCCGCGTTATCGCGATGCCCTGGCACAGTCGGCCGATCCGGTGGCCTTCGTTCGGGAACTGCAGCGGGCCGGCTATGCCACCGATCCGGCCTACGCGAAAAAGATCGAGGACATCATGGGCCGCGATCTCCTGGCGGGCGCCCTAACCGGCGCGGCGGCGACGGTGTGAGGAGCGATTTGATCATGCACAACCGGAATTCGGCCAAATCAGCACGCAATGGGGTGAGTCATGGCTGACTTTCTCAGCGTTGGTATCTCCGGGTTGCTCGCCGCGCAAACGGCGCTAGCCACCACAGCACACAACGTTTCCAACCTCAACACGCCGGGCTACAGCCGACAGCGTGCGGATCTTGCCACGCGCGTGCCGCAGCCCACGGGGTCCGGATTCCTGGGCAACGGGGTGAACGTGGTGAATGTGCGGCGTGTGTATGACCAGTTCGCTACCGAACAGGTGCGAAGCCACACGGCCCAGAATTCACGCCTCGCGGCCTATTACGATCTGGCAAGTCAGGTGGATAACCTGCTCGCAGACCCCGACGCAGGCCTCGCGCCGGCGCTGCAGAATTTTTTCGATGCCAGCCAGGGGGTGGCGGACAATCCCTCGTCCATACCGGCGCGGCAGGTGTTTATCAGCGAAGCCAACGCCCTGGTTGAGCGCTTCGGAACCATCGATCAGCGGCTTACAAGCCTGCGCGATTCGGTTGGTACACGCCTGCAAAACCTGGTGACGCAAATCAACTCCCTGGCCCAATCCCTGGGGAAGGTGAATCGCGATATCACCATGGCAGGCGGCAATGTGACCGGGCAGCCGCCCAACGATCTGCTCGATAGGCGCGATGAGCTGCTGCGCGAGCTTTCCGAACTCGTTCCGGTCACCACCCTCGAGCAGGATGATGGCGCCATCAACGTGTTCATCGGCAATGGCCAGACCTTGGTGATCGGTTCCCAGGCGCGCGGTATCAGCACCATGCCGAATCCCTACAATTCCCATCGCCTCGAGATCGCGATGGGTACTGACGGCAAAGGACCGATCATCTCGGACTTCATCACCGGCGGCGAACTGGGCGGTGTGCTGGAGTTCCGTCGTGACATTCTCGAGCCGACGGAGAACTCCCTGGGGCGCGTCGCCTTGGGCATCGCAGAGGCCATGAACGAACAGCATGCCCAGGGGCTCGACCTCAACAATGCTTTGGGCAAGCAGTTCTTTGCCTTGAGAGGCCTCCCGGGGAACCCCAAGGACGCCTTACCGGCGTCAACCAACGCCAGTACGTCAACGGTCGCGTTCACCGTCACCGATACCTCGGCGCTTACCACCAGCGATTACACGGTCTCGACACAGGATGGTGTCAATTTCAGTGTCATGCGCGTGAGCGACGGCAAAGCCGTGGGTAGCTTTGCGTTTCCGGGCCCATCAACGCCCATCGACGGTTTGCAATTCACGATTGACGCCCCGGCAGCACCGGGCGACACGTTCCTCGTCGAGCCGACGCGCACCGCTGCCTCCGACATAAAGATGCTCATTTCCAACGTGAAGGATATTGCGGCGGCGGCGCCGCTGCGCGGAGAGCAAACCGTAGGAAATCTCGGCACGGGCGAAATCACGAACCCGGATGTGAGCAGTGGCACCAACCTGCCCGCAGTTCTCGCCGCTGCCGAAGTGACGCTCCGCTTCGATCCCAATGCGAACGGTCCTGGCAATCCCGGTTTCGTAGTTGAGGGAGGTACGGCGGGTGCCGGCAATCCCCTGGGCGCCGGGGTACTGGCCTACGACCCGGCAGTCGACAGCAATGGCGCAAGCTTTGACCTCGGGGCGGCGCTGGGTGTTGCGGACTACAACGGCATCACCTTCACGGTTTCGGGGACGCCGTTAAGTGGCGACACGTTTACTGTCGGCAAGAACAACGACGCCAGCGGTGACAACCGCAACGCCCTCAAGATTGCCGGTCTGCAGGACGCTGCGCTGCTCGATGGCGGCACCACGAATCTGCAGACGGCCTACGGCCAGTTGGTTTCCGGTGTTGGTGCCCAGACCCACCAATTGGATGTCAATAGTCGTGCTCAACAAACCATTCTGGATCAGGCCATCCAGGCGCGTGAGGAGATCGCCGGTGTCAACATGGATGAAGAGGCGGCAAACCTGATTCGATTTCAGCAGTCCTACCAGGCCGCCGCCCAGGTGATCAGGGCAGCGGACACCATGTTCCAGACCGTTCTCGACGCCGTGAGGAGATAACCATGCGCATCTCCACCCGACAGATCCAGCAATTCGGCGTTGATTCCATGCTCAGCCAGCAGACCAAGCTGAGCAAGACCCAGCTGCAGGTGGCGACCGGCCGGCGTGTGCTGCTGCCGTCCGACGATCCGGTCGCGACCACACAGGTGCTGCGTCTGCGTCAGACCGTGGATACCACCGCGCAGTATCAGGCCAACGCCGATGCGGCAACCAACCGCCTGGTGACAGAGGAAGGCGTGCTGGATGGTGTCACGACCCTTCTGCAACGCGTGCGCGAACTCGCCGTGCAGGCGAACAACGCCGTGCAGACCGACGAAACCCGCCGCTATCTGGCTGCCGAAGTCGAGCAGCGCCTTGGCGAGTTGGTGGGTCTGGCGAACACCAAGGATGGCACCGGTGATTATCTCTTCTCAGGCACCAAAGGCGCGACGATTCCGTTCGTAAAGACCAGCACGGGGTATCGCTATGACGGTGATCAAACACAACGCCTCGTGCAGATCGGTGCGGGCCGGCAGGTCGCCGATGGCGATCATGGCGCCGAGGTATTTCAGTTCGTGCGCAATGGCAACGGCGTGTTCGTCACCGAGGCCGATCCGGCTAACGCAGGCACGGGCATCATCACGCCCGGCAGCGTGACCGGCAGTTTCACCCCCTCACTGCCCAACGGATACACCATTTCGTTCAGTGACATTGGCGCGCCGCCGGTCCTTTCCTATGAAGTGCTGGATTCCGGTGGTGCAACCGTCCTGGGTCCCAACCCTTACGTGGAGGGCGAACCCATCGAATTTGCCGGCGCCAGCGTGTCTGTTGACGGTGTGCCGGCGGCGGGCGACAGCTTCTCCGTCAAATCGAGTGAGTATCAGGACATCTTCACGACACTCGAAAACCTGATTACGGCGCTGCAGACACCGGCCAGCGATCCCACCCAACGGGCGCAATTGGGCAACAACATCAATCGCGCGCTGACCGACATCGATCAGGCCATGGGCAACGTTCTGGTGGTGCGCTCGAGCATCGGCGCGCGCCTGAACGCGATCGACAGTCAGAAATACGTCAACGACGAATATCTGCTGCAAAGCGAACAAATCCTCTCGTCGATTCAGGATCTCGATTACGCGGAAGCGATCAGTCGGCTGAGTTTGGAACTGGCCGGGCTGGAGGCCTCGCAAGCGGCCTACATGAAGGTCAACGGACTCACGATGTTCAATTTC
>JAWLCT010000073.1:4824-8171 GCA_041687015.1 Gammaproteobacteria bacterium | reverse complement strand
CCTCCGGGTCCCTTTTTCTTTGGCGCCAAACCGCCGTCAATTAGGCAGAAACAGCCAGTACACCGCCAGGTTCACTGCCGTCACCGGCACGCCTACCCGGGCAAACTCAAAGAATCCCACACCGATGCCGGCGCGGCGTTCCGCGCCTTGTACGATGATCACGTTGCTTGCGGCCCCCAGGATGAGCAGGTTGCCCGCGATGGTGCTACCCGCGGCCAGGGCCATGAGCGCCGCCTCGCCACCGCCTGCCAGCTCGAGCATCGGCACATAGAGCGCCACCAGCGGCACGTTCGAGACGAGCTGGGAGAGCAACACGCTGACGGTCAGTACGACAGGTGTGGCCGTCAAATCCGCGCCCGGATCGACCAGACCCTGGAAAAAACCCGTGTTCCAGACGCTGCGCATGAGCACGAACAGTGCGGCGAAAAAGGCCAGGGTACGCCAGTCCAGGCGCCGCAAGACATCAACGCGTCGCGCGCTGCACAGCAGGATGGGCGCGGCGGCCATGAGGGCGATGAGACTGAGGCGAAGGTCCACCGACAGTCCTGCCAGCAGGAGCAATACCCGTAGGGCAATCAGACCCAACAGAAGTCCGAGGGACCAGCCCGCCAGACGTGCGAGCGCCGGATCGGAAATTGGCACCCGGGCATGCCGCAAGGGCTGAGTATGAAAATCCCCGCGGAAAAACAGGCGCAGGATCAGGAAGGTCAGGGCAAGGTTTAGCAGCGTCGGCAACAGCAGGTGTCGGAAGAAGCTGAGAAAGGGGGCCGGCAGCCCGCCATGGAGGGCAATGAGCAGGTTCTGAGGGTTGCCGATGGGACTGAAGACGCTGCCGGTGGTGACCGCAAACGCCAGGGTTAGAAGCAACAGGCGCGGAGGCAGGCGGTGTTCACGCGCCAGCAGCAGCGCCAGCGGTGTCCCCACGATAGCCAGGGTATCGTTCATGAGCAGTGCCGAACCCAGTCCTGCCGCCAGCAACAATCGAAAAACCAGTCCGTCGGTCGAGCGGGCCCCGTGCAGAAAACGGTAGGCACCGGCAAACAGCAGTCCGCTGCGCTCCAGGGCCTCGCCGATAATGAAAACCCCGAACAAAAACGCCATCACGTCCCAATCAATGGCCATCAGCGCGGTGCCGGGAGCGATGTCGCCGCTCGCGAGCACCGCTGCGGCGCCGGCAGTGATGGCCAGCCAGATGGGCACGTTGACGCGACCGAAACGCCGCACGGCGATGAGCGTGAAGACGGCTATCAGGATGAGGAGGGGGAAGGGCATGGGACGCGCCTGCCGGTGGGGCCGCGCGAGTATACGCCCGTTGTCGGGCGCGGAGCAGCGGTGTGAATGCCTGCTTGCACGTCCAGGTCAGCCCACGGCGAACCGGCGCCCCCGTGAAGCGCGCGGTTGTTGCGCTTTCCGGCGAGGTCTAGAATCGGCGATTCTTTGCCGGTTGAGGGGTTTAGCCAATGTCGGCCAATGCCGAACACGCAGTGAGAGACGATGGGTTTCTGGAGGCCGCCGAAGCGCTGGTGCGCGCCGGTACCCAGCTGTTTGCACGGGGATGGGTCCCCGCCACCAGCGGCAACTTTTCGGCGCGGCTGCCGGATGGCGGGATCGCGATTACGGTCTCCGGGCGGCACAAGGGTTACCTGACCGTGGATGGCATCATGCGGGTAAACGGCGAAGGCCGCCCGGTGGGAACGGACCAGCGCCCCTCTGCGGAAACCTTGCTGCATACGCGCCTTTACGCGCGTTATCCCGACGTTGGCGCCGTGCTGCATACCCATTCGCGCAATGCCACGCTGCTGTCGCGCAGGATCAAGGGGCAGGTGGTGCTCGAAGGCTACGAACTCTTGAAGGCCTTCAACGGCATCGACACCCACGAGACATCCGTGGTGGTACCCGTTTTCCCCAATGATCAGGACATCCCGCGCCTGTCCGCGCAGGTGGATGCCTGGCTGGATGCGCACCCGCGCACCTGGGGCTATCTCATTGCCGGCCATGGCCTTTACACCTGGGGCGGCAACGTGGAAGAGACCATGAGGCATCTGGAGGCCTTCGAGTTTCTGTTCGACTGTGAGCTATATACACGGGGGTAAGACATGAGCACGTTGGCCATTTACGACAAGAACGACAGCGCCGCGCCGCGCGAGTTGGTGAAGGAACATGCGGCGATCGCCGCGCGCCTGAAGGCGCTGGGTGTTCGCTTTGAGCGCTGGCAAACCGATGAGCCGCTGTCGCCGGATGCGGGCCAGGAGGAGGTACTTGCGGCCTACGAGAAGCAGGTGGCCCGGCTCAACGAAGAATACGGATTCCAGTCGGTGGATGTGGTTGCCCTGCGTCCCGACCATCCTATGAAGGAGGAACTGCGAGCCAAATTCCTTGAAGAACACATCCACAAGGACTTCGAAGTGCGCTTCTTCGTCGACGGTCGCGGGCTCTTTTACCTGAACGTCGCCGACACCGTTTACGGCGTGCTCTGCGAACAGGGCGACCTCATCAGCGTGCCTGCCGACACGCTGCACTGGTATGACATGGGTACGCAACCGGACTTCAAGTGCATTCGTTTGTTCGTGGTGCCGGACGGCTGGGTGGCTGAGTTCAGCGGCAGTGGCATCGCAGGACGTTTTCCCACCATGGATCAATTCGTCGAGAGCTACGCATGATCAAGGCAATCATCACGGACATTGAGGGCACGACATCATCCCTGTCCTTCGTCAAAGATGTGCTGTTTCCCTATGCGCGGGAACGTATGAAGGACTTCGTCCGTGATCACGGCGACGAGCCACAGGTTGCCAAACTGCTGGAGGACGTGTGCCGCCTGGTGGGGCATGACATGAGCCGCGAGCAGGTGGCGGAGCAGTTGATTCAGTGGATCGACGAGGATCGCAAGATCACCCCGCTCAAGGCCCTGCAGGGTCTCATCTGGGAAAAGGGCTATCGTGGTGCGGACTTCACCGGCCACGTGTACGAGGATGCGGTGCGCAACCTGCGCACGTGGAAAGAGCTGGGCATTAAGCTGTACGTGTTCTCGTCCGGCTCCGTTTACGCCCAGAAGCTGCTGTTCGGACACACGGACTTCGGCGATCTCACGCCGTTGTTCTCTGACTACTTCGATACCACAGTGGGTGCGAAACAGGATCCCACCGCCTACACATCGATTGCCACCAGCATCGGACTGGGTCCCGCAGAGATCCTGTTCCTGTCCGACGTCAAAGGCGAGCTGGATGCGGCCCGCCAGGTGGGCATGCGCACCACCTGGCTGGTACGCGACGGGCGCATCGACCCGCATGCGGAACATCGCCAGGTCGCTGGTTTCGACGACATCGCCGTGCGTTGAGCTGTCTCTTGAC
>JAWLCT010000073.1:0-4724 GCA_041687015.1 Gammaproteobacteria bacterium | reverse complement strand
CCACCTGGCTGGTACGCGACGGGCGCATCGACCCGCATGCGGAACATCGCCAGGTCGCTGGTTTCGACGACATCGCCGTGCGTTGAGCTGTCTCTTGACGGTCTAGTGGACGCTTTCTTTGCCCCGCTGCCGTTCGTTTGTGGAATGCGATCAAAAAAAGGAGATTGGCTATGGCACTCACGCCTTCCACCATGTTGCCGCTGGGCACGCCCGCGCCCGACTTTTCGCTGACCGACACCGTCTCGGGTAGACCGGTGTCGTTGGCCGACTTCAACGACCGCCATGCCCTGCTGGTGGCCTTCATCTGCAATCACTGCCCCTACGTCAAACACATTGCCGATGGCTTTGCGGCCTTCGTGCGGGAGTACCAGGACAAGGGACTGGCCGTGGTGGCCATCAGCGCCAATGATCCGGGTCATCGCAAAGAGGACGGGCCGGAATTCATGGCCGAGGAAGCGAAACAGCGCGGCTACGTGTTTCCCTATCTGTTTGATGACGAGCAGCGCGTGGCCAAGGCCTATCGCGCCGCGTGCACGCCCGATTTCTTCCTGTTCGACGCCGAGCGCCGCCTGGTTTATCGAGGCCAGTTCGATGACAGCCGCCCGGGCAACGATCGTCCAGTGACCGGGCGGGACATGCGCGCGGCGGTGGACGCGGCACTGGCAGGCGCCCCGGTGCCCGCGGAGCAGGTGCCCAGCATCGGCTGCAACATCAAGTGGAAACCCGGCAACGAGCCCGATTATTGACGCAGGCTTGTGGGGGCCTCATGACCTCGCTCTGAATACCGAATCCAGCACAGAGGCACAGAGGACGCAGAGGAAAGGCGTCGGGGAGGGCTTGGGCAACAAGCGCCGTTCCGCACTTGATTCCTCTGTGACCTCTGCGGCCCTGAGTTGGTGCTTTCGCTTATCCGCACAAGGGGGTTCGACCTTGGCATCCCGCGCGTGCGCTTCCGCGCGTCGCTTGATCAATGCCGCGCATAGGTCCCGACCAGATCGGCGCTGCCGAGGATGTGCCCTTCCATGGCCTTGAGCAGGGTGCTGCGATCGGGGAAACCCAGGTCGGGCAGGATGGTGTCGAGGGCGTAGAGCCGGAAGAAATACCGGTGTCGGCCCACGGGCGGGCAGGGGCCTCCATAGGCCGGCTCCTGGGAATCGTTGATGCCAAGCTTCGTTCCCTCCGGCAACACCCCGGCGTCGGCGATGGCCTCATCGAGCCGATCCACCTCGGGCGGGAGGTTGTAGAGCACCCAGTGGGTGAAGATCCGCCGCGGCGCATTGGGATCGGGCGCGTCGGGGTCCTCCACGATGAGGGCGAGGCTGCGGGTGCCGGGGGGCAGTTCGTCCCAGCTCAGCGGCGGCGACAGCTCGGAACCGTCACAGGTATAACGCAGCGGGATTTCATCGCCGGACTCAAAGGCGCTGGATCGCAGATGCACGGCCGTTCTCCTTCACCGGGACCATCTACCGGGAAGGATAGCGTTCTATCTAGCGGGCGGCGTTTACCATGAAGCCGATGGCGGCGCGGAAGTCGTCATCGCTGCACTGCACGCAGGCCGCCTTCGGCGGCATGGCGCCCTTGCCGGTCTTTACCGTGGCAAGCAATGCCGCCTCACCCTTGGCCACGAGGGGCGCCCAGGCGGTCTTGTCGCCCAGCTTGGGCGTCTGCATCACGCCGGTGTCGTGGCACAGGGCGCAGGACTTGCGATAGACCTGCTCGCCCTCCTGGGCCGCTACGCCGGCGCAGACCAGCAGGCCGAGCGCACCGATAATCAATCTCCGGAACATGGGAATGCCCTCCGTAGGAGCCCCCATTCTGCCAGAAATCGGCGGACCCGAGAGGGGAAGAAAAAGCAGGAACCACGGAGGCCACGGAGGGCCACGGAGAAGAGAATTGCGATCTTCCTCCGTGACCTCCGTGGTTCTTCGCTTTTCCTCTTTCTTCGGGCGCAAAAAAACCGCGGGTCCGAAGACCCGCGGTTTTTTCATCGAAGTCAGCGGTTGGCGCGGTTTTCGATGAGGTCCTGCACCACGGCCGGATCGGCCAGGGTGGAGGTATCGCCCAGGCTGTCCACTTCGTTGGCGGCGATCTTGCGCAGGATGCGGCGCATGATCTTGCCCGAGCGGGTCTTGGGCAGGCCCGGTGCCCACTGGATGATGTCCGGCGTGGCGATGGGGCCGATTTCCTTGCGGACCAGGGCCACCAGATCCTTGCGCAGGGCATCGCTGGGTTCCACACCCTTCACCAGGGTCACGTAGGCGTAAATGCCCTGGCCCTTGATGTCGTGCGGATAACCCACCACCGCGGCTTCCGCGACGGCTTCGTGCAGCACCAGGGCACTTTCCACTTCCGCGGTACCCATACGGTGACCGGAGACGTTCAGCACGTCGTCCACACGCCCGGTGATCCAGTAATACCCGTCCTTGTCGCGCTTGGCGCCGTCACCGGTGAAATAGGTGCCGGGGAAGGTCTTGAAATAGGTGTCGATGAAACGCTGGTGGTCGCCGTACACCGTGCGCATCTGGCCGGGCCAGGGGCGGGTGATGACCAGGTTGCCTTCGCACTCGCCCTCAAGCACAGTGCCGTCGTTGTCCACGATGGCCGGTACCACGCCGAAGAAGGGGCGGGTGGCAGAACCGGGCTTGAGCGGGGTGGCGCCGGGCATCGGAGTGATCAGGTGACCACCGGTCTCGGTCTGCCACCAGGTGTCGACGATGGGGCAGCGATCCTCGCCCACCACGCGGTGATACCACTCCCAGGCCTCGGGATTGATGGGCTCGCCCACGGTGCCGAGCAGGCGCAGGCTCTTACGGGAGGTCTTCTTCACCGGCTCCTCGCCGTCGCGCATGAGGGCGCGGATGGCCGTGGGGGCGGTGTAGAAAATGTTCACCTGATGCTTGTCGACCACTTCCCAGAAGCGCGAGGCGTCGGGATAGCTGGGCACGCCTTCGAACATCAGCGAGATGGCGCCGTTGGCCAGGGGACCGTACACGATGTAGGTGTGGCCGGTGACCCAACCCACGTCGGCGGTGCACCAGTACACCTCACCGTCGTGATAGTCGAAGGTGTACTTGTGGGTGATGGCGGCATACAGCAGATAACCGCCGGTGGTGTGCAGCACGCCCTTGGGCTTGCCGGTGGAGCCGGAGGTGTAGAGGATGAACAGCGGGTCTTCCGCATCCATCTCCTCGGGCGGGCACTCGGGGGCGGCGCTGGCCATGGCCTCGTGATACCAGACGTCGCGATCGGCGCTCCAGTCCACTTCACCACCGGTGCGCTTGACCACCAGCACGGTGTGTACGTTGGGGCAGTCCTTCAGCGCTTTGTCGGCATTCGCCTTGAGGCCCACGCGCTTGGAACCGCGCAGTCCTTCATCGGCGGTGACGACCACGCGGCAGTCGGAATCCAGGATGCGATCCTTGAGGGAGTCGGGCGAGAAGCCGCCGAACACCACCGAGTGCACGGCACCGATGCGTGCGCAGGCGAGCATGGCCACGGAGGCTTCCGGGATCATGGGCATGTAGATGCAGACCCGGTCGCCTTTCTTTACGCCACGGCTCTTGAGCACGTTGGCGAACTTGCTCACCTCGGCATGCAATTCACGATAGGTGATTTTCTTATCTTCCTGCGGGTCGTCACCTTCCCAGATCAAGGCGACCTGGTCGCCGCGGGTTTCCAGGTGACGATCCAGGCAGTTGTAGCTGACGTTGAGCTTGCCGCCTTCAAACCAGCGGATATTGCCCGCGTGGTAATCCCAGTCGAGCACTTTGTCCCAGGGCTTGGACCAGGTGACGAAGGTCTTGGCCTGTTCCGCCCAGAAGCCCTCGGGGTCATCGACCGACTGGCGGTACATCTCTGCGTACTTTTCCGCATCGATGTGCGCCTTGGCGGCCGTCTCCGCCGGGACCGGATACAGCTTCATTTCGGACATCGCTTACTCCTTGATCAGAGAAGAAAAAACCAAATTTGCATCA
This sequence comes from Gammaproteobacteria bacterium, assembly GCA_041687015.1. GTDB lineage: Bacteria > Pseudomonadota > Gammaproteobacteria > Thiohalomonadales > Thiohalomonadaceae > JALOAT01. Next base: position 750 of record JAWLCT010000073.1, on the reverse strand, counting down.
CAACACCCCGTCCTTGCACCTGGCGCGATGGTTTGGGGTAATCCGCTTTTTTCCCGCATACGCCGGTGTCCCGGTGGCATTCGCATACGAGTGCAGGTGCATGGTGCGTCCCCGGCCCTATTGTTGTAGTAGGAAACGCTTCAGCGGTAGCGCATGTTCCGGTTCGCTTTCCGCCAGTTGGGCCAGAAAGAGCTCAGCTGCCGCGAGGGCGTCGCTCAGGGCGTTGTGGGCCCTATATCGCGGCAGATTATACCGTCTGCGCAGTGCGGCTAGGCGCAGATCTTTGGCCATATAGGCCTGATTCCAGCGATCCAGACGACGTTGCTCCAATGCCTGGGTGTCGATGGCGGGGATCAGGAACTTCTCGCCGTACACGCGTTCGCAGGCGGCCTTGAGAAATTGCAGTTCCAAACGCGCATGATGGGCCACCAGCACACGGCCGGCCAGACGCGGCAACACGTCCGCAAGCACCTTCTCCAGCGGTTCACCCACGGCCGCCTTATCGTCGGTGATGCGGTGAATCACGGCGCTCGCCTCGGGGATGGCACGGGTGGGCGCCACCAGCCAATGGCGCGCGGAGGCAAGGTCGATCTGCGTGGCAGTGAATTCCACCAGACCGATGGCCACGATCTCGTCGCGTCGCGCGTCCAGGCCGGTGGTTTCCAGGTCGACGGCAACGAATTGCAGCTGGCGGCAGTCCGTGCCGCGCGGCGGGAAGGGAACGGACAAAAAGTCGCGCAGCGGACCGGC
>JAWLCT010000072.1:0-8253 GCA_041687015.1 Gammaproteobacteria bacterium | reverse complement strand
GTGCTTCAATCCACCCTCGGTAAGAAGGAGGGTAAACGGGCGTGTCAGGCCGGTCCAAGAAGAGGTTGGTGCGGTAAAATCGCGATGGGATATGTGCACGGGAGATGTTTACAATGTTTCGCTATCCTGTGTTTTAAAATGAGGGATTTCGAATATGCTAATCTATTGGGTCGTTAGTCATGTTTTGTTGATTATGGCCGGTCTTTTTTTTGTTGCCAGCCCTTCAATTAAAGTCAGCAATTCGTATGTGGCGGCTGGTTGCGGCGGGTTTGTCATGATATCCTTTGTTGTGCTGATCGTGGCTATCGTAAATGCAGCAATCTCGGGTTTCTTGTATTTGAGTGTGTCCCCTAACGGGTATGTCAAAGGATTGTCTATTTTCGAGGGGTTGTTGCCCGTTTTAATATTCTTGGGTTTTTACGTGGCTAGTCGCCGTGAAAAGTAAGCGGCTTCGAAGAATTGTCGCAGAGAGAACTTCAGCTGCTGATTTCAAATCTTCACGCCGTTGAACAGCTTATGCACCCCCTATGGTGATTGCTTTATCGGCTCAGGGTGGGGCGAAGACGAGGGGCTTCTGGGATTCCTGCCAAGACCCACGGAACGAGTCAGCGAAGTTCAGCAAAGGATTCTTCGAGAAGCACTGAAGAAGATATCCAAGTCACCGAACGTGCTCTACTCCTGAGGGATTCCCCCGAATTTCGCCAAAAATCCCAAAACGCATGCGCCTCGCGCAATGCCAGGCGCGCACCTGATGTAAGTCGTCTTGGCTGATCGATATTCCGCCGCGGCGGGCAATACGCAATCGCACGTAGACGAACGGCAGCACGCGCCGATGAGTAGTCGTGTTGGCTTGGTAGCGCAGATGCAGATTTTCTCCATGGTCCCGAACAGCCACACCACGAACACGGCGAGTGCGGTAGTGAGCAACAGCACGGCATAACGTTCTTTCGTCTCGGAGATCGCCATGCCGAGGCCGGTGATCGTGGGCCGTGTTCAATTTACTCTGACCCCGCTGGTCCTCTGTGGCTGCCGGCTTGGTAGAATCGGGGTCATGCAGAAATCCGGGTTCTTTGCGACGGTAGGTGCCTGTCTGGCGGCCTGCGATGTGGATGAGAAGCTGGCGCTTACGCGTGCGGCGGCGGGGGCGTGGCGGCGTGGCGAGCTCGTGCTCGAGGATGCCGCGCCTTTACTGCCGCCGGCGGGAAGGCCTGCGCAGCCGATTTTGGTGCGCCCGCGTGAACTGCCGCGGCGCCGGTCAGATTCGCTGGAGGGGCGGGCGGTTCTGTTTCACGCGCTAACCCACATCGAATTTACGGCCATTAATCTTGCCCTGGATCACGCCTGCCGTTTTCACGGGCTTCCCGCCGGTTACTATGGCGACTGGCTGCGCATCGCCGAGGAGGAGGTCGGCCATTTCGACTTGCTGCGCGGGCACTTGCGCGGGCTCGGCTACGATTACGGAGATTTCCGGGCCCACGGCGGCTTGTGGCAAATGGCCGAGAGCACGGCCTACGATGCGCTGGCACGCATGGCCTTGGTACCACGTGGCCTGGAAGCGCGCGGCCTGGATGTGAATCCGGGCATCAAGGCCAAGCTGGAGGAAAGCGGCGACCCTGCCGGTGCCGCGTTGTTGGATATCATTCTGCGAGACGAGGTGGGCCACGTGGCCGCCGGCGATCGCTGGTTTCGCTATCTATGCACGGAGCGCGGGCTGGAGCCGGAAACCACGTACCGTTCGCTCATTGCCCGTCACCTGAAAGGCGGCTTGCGCGGTCCCTTTCACCGTGAGGCGCGTCTGGCCGCAGGTTTCACGGCCGACGAACTTGCCACTCTTGAACAGTTTCCCAACGAGGTCTCATGAAACACTTTCTGGCTTCACTGGCATGCTTGCTGTGTACACCGGTGCTGCATGCGGCACCGGCGTCCGTGCTGCTCTACGACATGGCCGAGCCGGGCGTGGAGGCCTACCCCGCCCGGTATCTGGTCACACCTGAATACCTGCGCCTGGATGACGGTGTGGATGTGGGCGATTACGTGTTGTATGACCGCAAGGCGCAGATCATTTACAACGTGGTGCACGGGGATCGCACCATCGGTGAAATTCACGCCCGCCCGGTGCAACAGCCGAAGCCCAAGTCGCTGGCCTTGAAAGAAGCACAGGTGGCGCTGGGAAATGACGCGCCCAACGTGGGCGGGCGCATGCCCACGCGGCGGCAGTTGTACGCGGGTGGACGGTTGTGCCTGGACGCGGTGATTGTGCCGGAACTGATGCCCGAGGCAGTGAAAGCGATGGGTGAAATGCTGGATGTCATGGCCGGCGAGCACGCCGCGATGATTCCGCATATTCCTGCCGATATGCAGGACAACTGTGACCTGGCGGTGAACGTCTACGCGCCCGGCTGGGCGTTACGCTTCGGCCTGCCCATCGAGCAACGGGAATACAACGGTCGACGCTGGTCGCTGGTGGATTTCCGAGGGGACGTGGAAACGGCCGACACGTTGTTCACGTTGCCTGCCGATTACCGGCATTTCAACATCTCGGAAATCAAGTAGGCGCGACGTAACCCGGATGCAGGGAAGCGGAATCCGGGATAGACGTTTCGCTTACTCCCAACTTCCCAGGCGGCAACCCGCCGCGTCGCAAACCACGACGCTGCCATGCGCGTTCCAATCACCAAGGACGATACGTTCCACCGCGCGCCCATCCACGGTATGGGCATGCACGCCAGGACGGTGGGTATGGCCATGAATGAGACGGTCGGCGCGGTGTTCGCGCACCGCGGCACTTACCGCATCGGCGTTCACATCCATGATGTATTCGGATTTGCGACGGGTTTCCGCCTGACTCCTTTCGCGCAGTGATTTGGCAAACGCCACACGTTCGGCGGCCGGTTTCGCGACGAAGGCGGCAATAAAGTCCGGCTGACGCAGCTGCGCGCGCATGGCCTGATATTCGCGGTCATCCGTGCACAGGGTGTCACCATGCAACAGCAGCGTACGTCGGCCGTAAATGTCCATCACGTGAGCTTCCGGCAGCAGGCGGCATCCGCTTGCCTCGGAGAAACCCGCCCCGAGCAGGAAATCGCGATTGCCGTGCTGCACGAACACCGGCGTGCCCGCGGCGGTGAGTTCTCTGAGCGCCGCCAGCACGGGCGCGTATTCCGGCAGTATCAGGTCATCCCCGAGCCAGGCCTCGAACAAGTCCCCGAGGATGTACAAACCCTCGCTGCCCGGCACCCGTTCGCGCAGGAAGCGCAGGAACAGGGCCGTGACCTCAGGCCGCGCGGCACTCAAATGCAGATCAGAAACGAACAGAAGCATGTCAGACGTGAAAGGTGACGCGTTAGACGGCAATCGCGTCACGCGTCACCCTTACCTCAAATGACTTCGACGCTCTCGATGATCACGTCTTCCACCGGCACGTCCTGGTGATAGCCGCGGGTGGTGGTGGGCACGCCCTTGATCTTGTCCACCACATCCATGCCGTTGGTCACCTTGCCGAACACGCAATAACCCCAGCCGTCGCGGGTGGGCGCGCGGAAATTCAGAAACGCGTTATCGGAGACGTTGATGAAGAACTGGCTGGAGGCCGAGTGCGGGTCCATGGTGCGGGCCATGGCGATGGTGCCGCGCTCGTTGGGCAGGCCGTTGTCGGCTTCGTTCTTGATGGGCTCGTGTTCGCCGCGCTTGTCGATCATGCCCGGCAGCATGCCGCCGCCCTGGATCATGAAGCCGTTGATCACGCGGTGGAACAGCGTGCCATCGTAGAAGCCCTCACGCGCATAGCGCAGGAAGTTCTCCACCGTGACCGGCGCCTTCTCGGCATTGAGCTCCAGCTCGATGGCGCCGTGATTGGTGTTGATGCGAATCATCATTTGTCTCCTTGGTTTTCGGGGGAGGGGAGCAGAGTGGCCTTGCGGATGACGACGGGATCACGCGGGACATCCTGGAACGGCCCCACGCTGGTCGTGGGGACCGACTTGATCTGGCCCACGGTGCCCATGCCCTGCACGACACGCCCGAAGACAGCATAGCCCCAGGCGCGCGGGGTCTTTTCACGGAAATCGAGGGAGGCGTTGTTGGCCACATTGATATAGAACTGGGCGGTGGCGGAGTGGGGGTCCATCGTGCGTGCCATGGCGATAGTCCCGACGGTGTTGCGCAGCCCGTTATCGGCTTCGTTCATGATCGGCGCGCGGGTCGGCTTCTGCTTCATGTCGGGCGTGAAACCACCGCCCTGGATCATGAAGCCGTCGATGACACGATGGAAGATGGTGCCGTCGTAATGGCCGTCCTGCACGTATTGCAGGAAGTTTTCCACGGTTTTCGGTGCTTTTTCGGGGTAAAGTTCCACCACGATCTCACCGAGGCTGGTGTCCAGGCGCACGCGCGGGTTGTCCGCCGCCAGGGCCGAGCCGAGCAAAGTGGCGTTCAGAAACAACGCAATCAGTAACCGCTTCATGGGGGCTCCTTTCCGACCAAAGCCGTCATGATACCGGGCCCGCCGGCAACCGGCCATCGGCGTTTGGTGCAGTGTTCGCTATTCCGCTACCATTGGCCCCCATGCTCAAGACCCGTTTCGCTCCCAGCCCCACTGGATTTCTGCATCTCGGCAACGCCCGAACGGCTCTGTTCAGTGCGTTGTACGCACGCGGCCAGGGCGGCCGCTTCGTGCTGCGCATCGAAGACACAGACCGCGAGCGCAGCCGCCTGGAATTCACCGAAGCCCTTCAGGAAGACCTATGGTGGCTGGGGCTGCCCTGGGACGAGGGTCCTGCCGCAGGAGGCGACGCCGGCCCGTACTTCCAGTCCGAACGGGACGACACTTACGCCGGGCATTATCACCACCTCGAGGAGGCCGGTCTGGCCTACCCCTGCTTCTGCACGCCGGAGGAACTGGAATTGTCGCGTGCCGCCCAACGGGCCGCCGGCAAGGCGCCGCGTTACAGCGGCAAGTGTGCGCGGCTCTCACCGGAGGAGAGAGAGGCGCGCAGGGCGCAGGGGCTGCCATCGACGCTGCGCTTCCGCGTGTCCGATGAGGCCGTGATTCGCTTCACTGACCTGGTGCAAGGTGAAAAGCTGTTCCGCGGCAGCGACATCGGCGATTTCATCATCCGACGGGCGGACGGCAGCCCGGCATTCTTTTTCTGCAATGCCGTGGACGACGCGCTTATGGGCATCACCCACGTGTTGCGCGGTGAGGATCACCTCACCAACACCCCGCGCCAGCTCCTGCTCCTGGAAGCCCTCGGACTTCCAGCGCCGGCATACGGCCATCTCAATCTCATCGTCGGGCATGATGGCGCGCCGCTATCAAAACGCAACGGCAGCCGCAGCCTGCGCGAGCTGCGCAACGAAGGCTACTTGTCCAGGGCGGTGGGCAATTACCTGGCCCGTCTTGGGCACACCTATGACAGCGACGCTTTGCTGAGCATCGAACAACTCGCCGCCGCTTTCGATGTTGCCCGGTTGGGCCGCGCCCCGGCACGCTATGACGCCCATCAGTTGCTGCACTGGCAACACCAGGCGGTCACGCTCGCGGACTCGACCGAGCTCTGGGGTTGGATGGGGCCGGAGGTGCATGCCAGGGTGCCCGAAGCGCACGCGACGGCGTTCGTGGAAGCCGTGCGCCCCAACGTGACCTTCCCCGCCCACGCCCGGTTGTGGGCCGACGCGATTTACAGTGACCCGCTTATCCTGAACGATGAAGCCCGCGAAGCCGTGGCGGCGGCAGGTTCTTCGTTCTTCCAGGCCGCGGTGGCGGCACTGGAAACCCACGGCGAGGATTTCAAGGCCTTCGCCGATGCCGTGAAAACGGCGACCGGCGCCAAGGGCAAGGGCTTGTTCATGCCGTTGCGCGCTGCCCTCACGGGAGAGATGGGCGGCCCCGAAATGGCCCGGCTGCTGCCGCTCATCGGCACGGAACGCGCGCGCCGCCGCCTGGCGGCTTGTATTTGAGGAAGAAGAGCTCGACCACGGAAGCCACGGAGAACATGGAGGGAAAGAAGCCCTTTATGTCCGCTGTGGTTGGTTAATCGTTAAGTTAGGGACATCGCGATGACGTACCAGCACACGCTTAAAATTCATAACAATCTCACCAAGCGCAAGGAAGATTTCGTTCCCATCGATACCAGCCGCGTGCGCATGTACGTGTGCGGCATGACGGTGTACGACTATTGTCACATCGGGCACGCGCGCGTGCTGGTGGTGTTCGATATCGTAAACCGCTATCTCCGTCGTATCTTCGGTGACCGGCACGTTACCTACGTGCGCAACATCACCGATATCGACGACAAAATCATCAAGCGCGCCAACGAGCGCGGCGAAACCATCCAGACGCTCACCGACCGATTCATCGGTTTCATGAACGAGGACGCGGATGCACTGGGCGTGCGCCGCCCCGACGAGGAGCCCCGTGCCACGCTGCACATGGATGACATCATCGCCATGGTGCAGACCCTGGTGGAAAAGGGCTACGCCTATCCCGCTGCCAACGGCGACGTGTATTACGACGTCAGTCGTTTCGAAGGTTACGGCAAGCTGTCGGGCAAGAACCCCGACGATCTGCGTGCCGGAGAGCGCGTGGCCGTGGACGAGGCCAAGGACGATCCGCTGGACTTCGTGTTGTGGAAGGCCGCCAAGCCTGGCGAGCCCGCCTGGGAATCCCCCTGGGGCCCGGGCCGGCCCGGCTGGCACATCGAATGCTCGGCCATGTCCACGCGTTGCCTGGGCGAACACTTCGACATCCACGGCGGCGGCCTGGACCTCCAGTTTCCCCATCACGAGAACGAAATCGCCCAAAGCGAGGCGGCGTGCGGCTGCACCTTCGTGAACTACTGGATGCACAACGGCTTCGTGCGCGTGGACAACGAAAAGATGTCCAAGTCCCTGGGCAACTTCTTCACCATTCGCGAAGTGTTGGCCAAGTACGATCCCGAGGTGGTGCGTTATTTCATTCTCACCAGCCATTACCGCAGCCCGCTTAACTATTCAGACCACCATCTGGATCAGGCCAAGGGGGCGTTGACTACGCTGTACACGGCGCTGCGCGGACTGACACCCGCCGAGCCGGTGACGGACAGCGAATTCGAACAACATTTCTACGCCGCCATGGACGACGACTTCGGCACGCCAGAGGCGCTGGCCGTGTTGTTCGAATTGGCGCGTGAAGTGAACCGCCTGCGCAACACGGACGCGAATGCGGCCGCCCGCCACGGCGCTTTGCTGAAACAGCTCGCCGGCATGCTGGGGTTGCTCGAACGCGATCCCATGGCCTTCCTGCAAGGGGCGCCGTCCACGGAGGGCGGACTGTCCGACACCGACATCGAGGCGGCCATTGCCGCGCGCCTTGCCGCGCGCAAGGCCAAGGACTGGGCCGAGGCCGACCGCATCCGCGACAGCCTGAAGGCCCAGGGCATCGTGCTCGAAGACGGTCCGGGCGGCACCACCTGGCGGCGCGAGTAGCCTGGTCGCATCTTGGGGCGGCACCTCTCTCCAACACAGGTGCGGGCACGCGGCAGCGCGCCCGCACACCGGATGGAAACGACACTTATGAAAATCCTGGTGGTTGGCGGCGCCGGCTACATCGGCTCCCACATGGTGAAGTTCCTGGTCCAGGCAGGACATGCCGTGGTGGTGCTGGACGATTTGTCTGCGGGACACCGGGATGCCGTGGTGTCCGGTGCGACATTGGTGGAAGGCAGTATCGGTGATACGGCACTGCTCGATGCTATGTTCGCCCGTGAAGGCTTCGAGGCGGTTATGCACTTCGCCTCGTGGATCCAGGTCGGCGAGTCCATGCGTGAGCCGGCCAAGTACTACCACAACAACGTGGCCAACACCCTGATCCTGCTCGACGCCATGGTGACGCATGGTGTCCGGAATTTCATTTTCTCCTCCACGGCGGCAATATTCGGGGAGCCCGAATACACGCCCATTGACGAGGCCCACCCGAAAAGCCCCATCAATCCCTACGGCCGCACCAAGCTCATGGTGGAGCAGATCCTGGCGGATTACGATTCGGCTTACGGCCTGAAATTCACCTGCCTGCGCTATTTCAACGCCGCGGGCGCCGATCCGGAAGGTGAACTGGGCGAGCGGCACGATCCGGAAACCCATTTGATCCCGCTGGTGCTTCAGGCCGCATCGGGCCGGCGCGAGAGCATCGCGGTGTTTGGCAACGACTATGCCACCCGCGACGGCACCTGCGTGCGCGATTACATCCACATATGGGATCTCGCCCAAGCCCATCTC
>JAWLCT010000071.1:0-8271 GCA_041687015.1 Gammaproteobacteria bacterium | reverse complement strand
ATCCGTGCCTACCAGAGGCAGTTGGAGCTGGCGGGCCGGATGACGGAGTTCAAACGGGTGCAGCGCTATATCGCCCAGCGCGACCGCTTGCGTCACGCGAGCGGCCGGGGGCAAGGCATGAGCTTTTTCACCTGGCTAGTTGTTAGGGCGTGGCAGGGTGGCAGTCATCGGTGAAACGGGCAGCGTACCCGTACGCACCAGGTCCTTGATGGAATGCGACGCGAACGCCGGCTCCGCGCCACCGGCGGCCCGGGCCAGCAACTCATTGACGGCGGTGACGTCGAGCCGGAACGCCTCCGACGCATACTCATCCTCGCCCGCCTGGCGCAAGGTCCGGAGGATCTCCAGCACGCCGATGGTCTCGGGATCGCGCGCCGGCAGGTAAACGGGGTTATCCACCGCCCCGGCGCAGATAAGAAAACCGTGGCGCACCATGACGCGCAGCACGTCGTCCACAGCATCGCCGGGCAGCTTCAGGCGTTCCACCAGGGCGTCCGCGGCCCAGGGTTCCGCACCGTGCATGTAGCGCTCCGTCACCAGGTACATGACTGTGAGTCCGGCCTGTTCAGTGAGCCGCGCACTCAGCACGAAACGTCCGCGGCCGAGACGGATTTGCTGCGGGTGCTGATGGAAGTAGGCGATCTGCGAGCCGAACAGCAGAATGAACCAGCTCAGGTACAGCCACACCATAAACAACAGCACGATGGCGAAGCTGGAATAGATCACGTTCTGCATGGAGCCGGCTGCGAACGAAGCAAACAGGTAGCCGCTGGTCTGCCACAGCACACCGGCCACCAGTCCGCCCACCAGGGCGGAACGCCAGCGCACGCGCGTGTTGGGAATGAACACGTACATGAATGAAAAGGCGGCGATGACGATCAGGTAAGGCAGCAGACGCCCGAGACTGAGCACGATGGGCCCGATGGTCTCGTGGGTGAGCAGCCATTGCACCACCGAAAAGTTCATTACCGACGCCGTCACACCGATGGCGGAAAACACCAGCACGGGACCGACCAGGATGACACTCAGGTAATCACTGAAGCGGCGGGAAAACGGCCGCGGGTTGCGCACGCGCCAGACGAAGTTGAATGCCTCTTCGGTTTTCTGGATCAGCGTGATGACCGTATAGAAGAGGAACAGCAGACCGATGATGCCGAGCAGACCGACACGCACGTTTTCCACGAACCCGATGATGCGTCCGGTCAGTTCCAGCCCCTTCGGTCCAAGCGGGGCCAGGAACTGATTGAGCAAGGGCGCAATCTGGTTGTGCACCCCGAAGGCCTTGAGCACGGAAAAGCTCACAGCCAGCAGCGGCACCATGGAAAGCAGCGTGGTGTAGACCAGGCTCATGGCGCGCAGAGTGAGATCACCCTGCAATACTTCGCGCCCCAGCACGAAGAGCACCCGGGCGGACTGCACCAGCCGCCGCCGCAGGGGACTCAGCCCGGAAAGCTCGATCTGCCAGGCATCACGCAGGAAGAATTCCCGGATTTCACTGAGTCTCAACATGACACATCCTTATACGCGACGCAGGGTCCACAACGGCGGCTGCACCAGCACGCTGCGCGTACCGGCCAGGCCGGCCAATCCCACGCCCAAAGCGCCGCCCGCGGCCCCCACCAGCCACACCCATCCGTTAAGGCTATAACCGAAATCGAACACCACACCGGCCAGCAGCGCCGCCAACACCGAGGCGGCGCCCGCCGCCAGCAGACCGGCCAGGGTGCCCAGCACCACAAATTCCACCAATAACGCGCCGAAGATGTCGCGTGTGCGCGCACCGAGGGTGCGCAGCACTGCGGCTTCGCGCAGGCGTTCCTCGCGACTGGCTTGCACGGCGGCGAACAGGACCGCGATCCCCGCCGCCAGGGTGAAGGCAAACACCAACTGAACGGCATGGCTCACCCGATCCATGATATCCCGCACTCGCGTCATGAGTGCTTCCACGTCAATGACCGTGAGATTGGGGAAGCGGCGCACCAGCTCGACCAGTAGCGGCCTGTCTTCGGGTGCCAGATGGAAACTGCTGATGTAACTGGCAGGGTAAGCGTCGAGCAGGCCAGGCGGTCCGAGCACAAAGAAATTCACGTTGAAGGAATCCCAGTCCAATGCACGCAGGCTGGCAACGTGACCGGCCACGCGCTGACCGGCCACGCTGAACACCAGGCGATCACCCAGGCGAATGCCCAGCGTCTGCGCCAACCCCTCCTCCACAGACCATTCGCCGCGGGAGGGTGCCGACCACCAGTGTCCGCTCGCCACGGCATTCCCCTTGGGCAGCTCGGCGCTCCAGGAGAGATTGAACTCGCGGCGCACCAGGCGCTGCGCACGGGTGTCCTCGTAGTCGGCGGCAGTAATCTCATGCTCGTTGATGGCTACCAGCCGCCCGCGCACCATGGGATGAAAGCCCGGCTCTGCCCGTCCCTGCGCACGAAAGAAATCACGCATGGCCTCCACCTGATCGGGCAGGACGTTCACCAGGAAATGGTTGGGTGCATCCGGGGGCAGGCGGTCGCGCCATTCGTCCATCAGATCAGTGCGCACCAGGGTGAGCACCAGCAGCACCATGATGCCGATGCCGAAGGCCACCACCTGCGCCACGGTGCTGCGTGCACGCCGCGTCAGCGCGGCGAGGCCGAAGCGCCATGCCATGCCGCCGCCGCGGCGCAAGGCCTTGAGTGCCGTCACCAGTGCCCCGGCGGCCAGGGCGAGTACACCCAAGGTGGCCAGCGCACCGCCCAGCACCACAGCCGCCAACAGCACGTCGCGGGACTGCCAGAGCATGAGGGCGGCAAGGGCTGTCAGCGCCGAGCCGTACACCACGTGCGCCCGCGCCGGCAGGGGCAGCAGATCGCGCCGCAACACGCGCAGTGGCGGCACCTGACGCAGCGCCAGCAAAGGCGGCAGAGCGAAACCCGCCAGGGTCACCAAGGCGGTCATCAGACCGAACACGGCAGGCATGGGCGACGGCTGGGGCAAATCGGCTGCCAGCAGCCCGCCGAAAAACTGCGCAATGAGCCCATGGGCCCCGTAGCCGAGTGCGATGCCCAGACCTGCAGCCACCAGTCCGAGCCATAACAGTTGCAGGGTGAAGGTGGCGGTGAGAAAACGCTGCGAGGCGCCCAGACAACGCATCACCGCGGCACCATCCAGCTCGCGGCGCGCGTAGCGGTGCGCAGCGGTGGCCACTGCCACACTGGCGAGCAGCACACTCACCAGAGCGGCGAGCCCCAGGTAGCGCTCGGCACGCTCCAGCGCCGCTCGCAATTCCGGCCGGGCATCACGCACGCCCAATGATCGATCGGCTGGCCCAAGGCTGGGCCTGACCGCTTGTTGGAATCGGCGCATTGCCGGTGCGCTGCCCGCCAGCAGCAAACGATAAGTGACCAGACTCCCGGTCTGGATGAGGTGGGTGGCGGGCACGTCGGCCAGGTTCATGAGCAGGCGCGGTGCGATGTTGAACACCTCACCGCCACGATCGGGCTCGTAGGCCAGCACCGCGCCGACCGACAGTGAAAGCTCGCCCAGCAGGAGCCGGTCTCCGACGCGCAGGTCCAGCGCCTGCATGAGCCGCGGTTCCAGCCAGGCGCTGCCCGGTGCCGGCCCGGCCGTTACCGTCCGTTCCGTCCCGTAGGGCGCGTCGGCAATACGCAGCGCACCGCGCAGCGGATACCCGCCATCCACCGCCTTGACCTCGGTGAGTTCCAGGCGCTCGCCCACCATCGCCACGGAACGGAACGACCAGGTCTCCGCCTGGGCAAGACCCGCCGCCTTGGCAGCAGCCCGCCACTCGGGGCGCAGCGGGCGAGTGCTTTCCACAACGCGGTCCGCCGCCAGCATTTCGCTGGCCTGGTGTTCCATGGCGCGGCGCACCCGATCGGTGAAAAATCCGACGGAGGTCACGCTTGCCACGGCAATCACCAGGGCGAGCATCAGCACGCGCAGTTCGCCGGCGCGCAGGTTTCGCCGCAGCATGCGCGCCGAGAATCCCAGTGCCCCGCCCATCACACCAACCTGCCTGCATCGAGCACCAGTTGGCGACCACAGCGGGCCGCCAGCTGCACGTCATGGGTGACGAGGACCAAAGTGGTGTTTTGCTCCGCGTTGAGTTCGAACAGCAAATCGATGATGCGCGCGCCGGTGCGTGTGTCGAGATTGCCGGTGGGTTCATCGGCCAACAGCAATGTGGGGCCGGTGGCGAAGGCGCGCGCTATGGCCACGCGCTGCTGTTCGCCGCCCGAGAGTTGATGCGGATAGTGGCCGCGCCGCGACGCCAGGCCGACCCGTTCCAGCAACGCCTGCGCCTCACCGCGCGCCGCAGCGATGCCCGCCAGTTCCAAAGGCAGCATGACATTTTCCAGGGCAGTGAGACTGGGCAGCAGCTGGAAGGACTGAAAGACGAAACCCAGCGTGCGCGCGCGCAGGGCCGCGCGACCATCCTCATCGAGCCCGGCAAGATCGCAGCCGTCGAGCAGCACCCGACCTGACGTCGGCAGATCGAGACCCGCGAGCAGACCGAGCAGGGTCGATTTGCCCGAACCGGACGCGCCGACAATAGCCACCGCCTCCCCCGCTTCGATGACCAGCGTCACATCGTCGAGTATGGTGAGGGTTCCTTCCGGACTGGAGACTTGCTTGGTGAGCGCACGCGCTTCCACAATGGCCGTCATGCTGACACGTTCCTTCCGACACCTGGTTTTCGCCTTCGGGCTGCTATTGTACGCGGCATGCACGGCCGCAGCGCCGCGCACGCTGGTGGTGCTGGGCGACAGCCTGAGCGCCGCCTACGGCCTGGACGCTTCCCAGGGCTGGGTGCGACTGCTGGCCAAACGTCTGGCCGCCGAAGGCCGTGACTGGCGCGTGGTGAATGCCAGCGTGAGCGGCGAGACCACCAGCGGCGGACTGGCGCGATTGCCGTCCATCATTGCCACCCAGAATCCGGACCTCATCATCATCGAATTGGGCGGCAACGACGGCCTGCGCGGCCTGCCGCTGCAACGCATGCGCGCCAATCTCTCGGGCATGGTGGACATCGCCCGCGGTGCCGGTGTCAACGTGGTGCTGGTGGGACTGCGCATCCCGCCCAACTACGGGCCCGTCTATACGCAACGCTTCCAGGCGGTGTTCGAGGAGGTCGCCAGACAGCGACGCGTGCCGCTGGTGCCGTTGCTGCTGAACGGAGTGGATCACAATCCCGCCCTGATGCAGCCCGATGGCGTGCATGCAGGCCCTGCAGCCCAGCCACGCATGCTCGACAACGTGTGGCGCGTGCTCGAACCGCTGCTCTAGCGTCAGGCGGTGAAGGCCGCCCTCGCCCCGTCCACCATGTATTGCACAGCCAGCGCGGCCAACACCACGCCGAGCACACGGCTGACCATGTTCGTGCCGGTCTCGCCCAGGACGCGGTACACATGTTCAGCCGACAGCAGCATCACGTAGGTGACGCCCAGCACCAGCAGGATGATGGCCAACATGGCACTGGCAATCGCCAACCCGCCCGGCTGGCCGGTCATGAGCAGTACCGTCGTCAGCGCACCGGGGCCGGCGATGAGCGGGAAAGCGAGCGGGAACACCGAAATGTCCTCACGCACTTCCGCCTCCGCCACTTCGCTCGAGGTGGTGGAGCGCAGGCCCGACTGGCGAGCGAACACCATGTCGATGGCCAGCAGCAAGAGCAGCAGGCCGCCGGCCATGCGAAACGCCGGTACACCGATGCCGAGCATGTCGAGCAGTCGGTCGCCAGCGAAAAAGAACAAGACCAGGATCACCGCCGACAACAGCGTGCCGCGCACGGCCATGCGCTGTCGGTAGCCATGGGTATGCCCGCGCGTGAGCATGGCGAAAATCGCCGCCAGCCCGATAGGATCGATGACGACGAAGAACACCACGAAGCTGTTGATGATGAGCTCGGCCATGGCTCAAGCGTAAAGAAGAAGCGGCTGCACAGCAAAGGCGGTGCACCCAGCCCCGCCTGCGCGCAAGCAAGCCCGCCCAACACGGCGGTATTGCGCAGGCAAGCGCATTGACGGCAGGGTTTCTGCCTTTGCGTACTTGTCCTTCGTGGGGAAAACGCCTCAGTGCAGCAAGAAACCGCGGCCGCGCAGGGTGGCGATGCGGCGGCGCACGTCGGCAGCATCGCGCGCGTGCGGCATCATCTCCAAATAGTGGGTGTAATCGGCCAGGGCGCCGCGGGTGTGCTGCAGGCATTCATAGAAATAGGCGCGCTCGCGCACCTCGTCGGCCATTTCGGGCGCGAGCCGCAACAACAGGTCGCTGGCCCAAAGCGCCTTGTCGTAACGCTGCCTCTTGACGAAATCCCGCTTGAGCTCGCGCAACATGCGTGTGACCAGTTCGCGCTTGCCGGCCGGGCTGGTCACCAGCGGCACCAGGTCCGCCGGCACGTCTTCGCCGTAGACACGCGAGAGCAATGCGCGCAAGGCCAGGTCGTCCAGTACCACGCCGCCTGCGTAGGGGTCGAGGACGATGCTGCCTTCTTCCATGGGGATCTTCACCAGGAAGTGGCTCGGCAGGGCGATGGCCTGCAGCGGCAGACCCAGACAGCGTCCCACGGTCACGTACAAGATCGCCAGGGCGATGGGGCCGCCGCGCCGCAGATCCATGACCTGGTTCAGAAACACGTTATGGGGATCGTGTCGATCGCCCGCATTGCCCGCGAAGCCCTCCACATCGAACAGGTATTCGTTCAGGGTGAACACGGCATCGCCGATGCCTGGTTCCTTGGGCAGCCGGCGACAGACATTGGCGGCAAGCCGGGTGATGTGCCCGAGGTAAGTCCTTACATCCAGCCCAGGATATTCTTCCTGAGCCACCAAAAGCGCAGCCTCGGCCAGATCGAGTTCGCGATCCGGCGCTTCCATGATGTGTATAAGGCGATCCAGTTGAGAGGTGGCCATACCCCTCCCTCCTTATGCTTAGGGCTACCTCGCCCGTAACGGGAGTATAGTCAAGCATTTTCAAAATGTTAGGAAAGCCACTTGAGACGGCTCAGGAATCGTGCCCGAAAGGGGTGCACCAGAGGCCGTTGCAGGGACCGGTCGCTTTGCTAATTTTGAAGGGATAACGCGGAAATCTCGGGCGCGCGGTGGCGCGCGAAGGAGGCAGGCATGCATGCCGGCAAGGCGGATGTGACCCTCCATATCGACGAAAACCTGGACGCCATGCGCCGCCAGGAGGTGTGCCAGTCCCTGGCCGGATTGCCCGGCGTGGCGGAGGTCAAGAGCCCGGACCGCACGCCTCACCTGATGGTGGTCGAGTACGATCCCCTCACCCTGAACAGCGACGACATCCTGCGTCACGTAACCTGTCGCGGCCTGCACGCGGAACTCATCGGGCTTTGAGCCCGGGCGGTGCCTCGCCCGCCGGGCAAGGCACCGGCGTGGCCATTCAACTGCCGGCGCTTTCCAGCGGCGCCTGACGGACCTCGATGCGGTTATTCACCTCGGACACCTCATCGCCGAGATACCAGACATCCTGTTCGGCCATCTGGCGTTCTTCGGGCTGGGGCACCAGCCCTTCCAGCGTGACCTGACCGTCCCGGGTGGTGACGCGGATCTGGCTGCTGTGCACCAGCGGATCCTTGTCCAGGGCGAGCCGAACCGAATCGGTGATGTCGTCGTCCGTGTCCACCTCGGGCGGGTTGATGGTGATCTGGTTGATGACTCCCCGTACTCCCGGCGTCCACCACACGAGCAATTCCGCCATGCGCCGGTGAGACAGACTCCACACCTCGCCCGAGAGTGTCACGATGCCCTCGTCGATCACCAGATCCAGATGCCCTTCGCTGTCGGGGCGCACGTCGCGCACGATGTGCATCTCACCCTTGAACCACACATTGAGGCCGAAACGCCGAAACACGGATTCGTCGAGCAGGGACTGCAACAGGGAATCGCGGATGGCACCATCTTCACGGGCCTGCGCGGGACGGACGGTGATGAAGTCATGCACGGCATCCTGGCCGAACATCTCCAGCGCGAGATGCACTGCACGGCGCTTGCTGCTGATGTCTTCGGCTTCCCCCTTCAAGTGAAGAACGCCGCCGCGAATTTCGGGTTGGATGGGACTGCGTGAAAGATTGACGTGAACATCTCTCTCCAGGCGGGCACAAAACTCTTTCACTGCTTCGGCGTCGTCGCTCATGGCGCGCCCTCCCTTGCCGAATGGTGAGACAAGTATGGTCGAGTCACCCGCCACCGGCCATGCCATGATGCACATGCAAGCACGTTTCTGTTTAGCGTCCGGCCTGCATATAAG
>JAWLCT010000070.1:0-9036 GCA_041687015.1 Gammaproteobacteria bacterium | reverse complement strand
AGAGGACTGGGCTCCTACAACGGCGTGCGGGACTCGCTGTCTCTCGCAAAGACGCCAAGCACGCCAAGGGATCTTTCATTCTTGGCGTTCGCCGCGTCTTTACGAGCATCATTCCTCGCCCATTGGTCACATGATGTCTCTCGCCAGGTGCGAAGGCGCGAGACACAACCCAGGCGCTGCGCGCCTTGTCACTTGGTACGCGCTGGCATAAGCGAACTCCATAACCTATTTTTGAGGGAATAACAAAACCCGATATCGACGAGGAAGCCTGTGCCCGTCGAAAACCCGGTCACCTTCTCCATCAAGGACTGCGCGCTGCTGACCATTGCCACAGGGCGGCGTATCTACACGCTCGGTGAGCTGCGGGCGGGGATCGCTGCGGCTGAAGACGACAGCATCTATTTTCATTTCTGGGGCGGCCTGCTGCAGGCCCGTTTCGAGGAACGCGAGTTCAATAACGACTTCGCCTCCTGGATGCGTCACGGCCTGCATGATTCAAAGTTGGCGGAACAAGTGGCCGTGATCGACCCGCGCGAATTTCCTCATCTGAGCGTGCTCAAATCCGAACTCATCGAGATCATCGACGAGCGCCTGGACGAAGCGGAATACCTGCACTTCAGTCGTTCCGTGCAGCCTTTCGAATTCATGCGTGCGCAGATCGTCGTTTTCGGCACGGACAAAAGTGTTTGCCAACCGGAGGAACTGGCGGCGCTTATCCCACAGCTTCCGGCCAGCAGCATTTTTTATCACTTCATCGACGCCCGTCGCCGTGTGCCCGAGGCGGGTGACGACTTCAGTGCCTGGCTGGTGAATTTCGGCGAACGCGGCGATCGCATTTGCGCGCGATTGGCGCAAATCGATCCCTATTTCATCCCCCTGACCGTACTACGCCAGCAACTGGCCACCGCTTTCGCCGAAGAACTGGAGAATGGCGATGCTGCTGGATGATTACGCGCGGGTCGCCGGCGAAGACGTGATTGAACACTTGCGCCAGCTGGCGCGACCCCTGGCGGGCAAGCGGTTCGTCAACATCAATTCGACGCGGGTAGGTGGCGGTGTGGCGGAAATTCTGCGCAAGCTGGTCCCTCTCGCGCGCGAGCTGGGAATTGATGCCGAATGGGAGGTGATCAGCGGCGAAGCGGAGTTCTACGAATGCACCAAGGCCATGCACAATGCGCTGCAGGGCAATCCGGTGCGCATTCCTGACCGGCTGCTGCGCATTTATGAAGAAACCAACCGCGCCAATGCGGAGACACTACGCGACAAATTGTCTTCGGCGGATGTAGTGTTCATTCACGATCCGCAACCGGCGCCGCTGGCCGAGTACATCGACACGCGGAGCGGACGATGGGTGTGGCGCTGCCATATCGACGCAAGCCATCCCTACCGCCCCGTATGGAAATACCTGCGTCGCTTCGTCACGTCCTATGATGCCAGCGTGTTTTCCCTGGCGAGCTTCGCCCAGGCGTTGCCCCATCCTGAATACATCATTCCGCCCAGCATTGATCCCCTGAGCGACAAAAATATCGAACTGCCGTGGCACGAGGTGCAGGAGACGGCGCAGCGTTTCGGCATCGATCCCGAGCGGCCGATGGTGGCGCAGATTTCGCGCTTCGACCGCTTCAAGGACCCGGTGGGCGTCATTGATGCTTATCGTCTGGCCAAGACATATCTACCGCACCTGCAACTGGTGCTTGCCGGTGGCAGCGCTACCGACGATCCGGAAGGTGAGGTGGTACTGGCAGAGACCCGGGCCGCCGCGGGTGATGACCCCGACATCCACGTCCTGGCTCTCGCGCCGGACGCCCACCGCACCATCAACGCCCTGCAGAACCTGTCCGACGTGGTGATTCAAAAATCCATCCGGGAAGGCTTTGGTTTGACCGTCACCGAGGCCATGTGGAAGAGCAAGCCGGTGATCGGGGGCGATGTCGGAGGCATTCGCTTGCAGGTCATCGATCACCACACGGGTTTTCGGGTGAATTCGCCAGAAGGCGCTTCACTGCGCCTGCGCTATTTGCTTCACCAACCCAAGAAGATCCAGACCATGGGCTGGAAGGCCAGGCAATTCGTTCGGGAAAACTTCCTGGTGACACGTCAGTTGCGTGAATACCTCACGCTGTGCGTGGGCATGCTGCACGGCGCAGCAGAGCGCATTGAACTAGGCTGATGACGTTTTCAGTGACCAAATCGTAGAGGCCCCGATGTTCCGACCGTCCTGGGCCGTGTGGCCCGGAAACCCCTATCCCCTTGGCACGACCTGGGATGGGGAGGGGGTGAATTTCGCGCTTTTTTCCGAGCAGGCGGAAAAGGTAGAGCTTTGCCTGTTCGATCAGCGTTCCCACCACGAACTGACGCGCATCGAGATGCGCTGGCAGACCGACCAGGTTTTCCACTGCTATTTGCCCGAAGCACGCCCCGGACTGTTATACGGATACCGGGTGTACGGATCCTATGATCCGCTACAGGGCACGCGCTTCAACCACCACAAGCTACTGCTCGATCCTTATGCCAAATCCCTGGTCGGTCAGGTGCGCTGGAGCGATGCGCTGTTCGGTTATCGCGTCGGTGGCGCCAAAGAGGACCTGGTAATGGATGAGCGGGACAGTGCCAGCGGCATGCCCAAGTGCCAGGTCATCGATACCGCTTTTACCTGGGGCGACGACCGCCCGCTGCGCACGCCGTGGCATCACACGGTCATCTACGAGCTGCATGTGAAAGGCTTTACCGCGCGTCACCCGGAGGTGCTCGGATCCATGCAGGGCACCTATGCGGGCCTGGCATCGGCACCGGTGATCGAATACCTCAAACGACTGGGCATCACGGCCGTGGAGCTGATGCCCGTGCATTCTTTCATCGATGATCGCCACTTGGTCGAGAAGGGATTACGTAACTATTGGGGCTACAACTCCATCGGTTTCTTCGCGCCGGACATGCGTTATTCGGCGACCGGGCAGATCGCCGAATTCAAGACCATGGTGAAGACCTTTCACTCGGCAGGGATCGAGGTGATTCTCGATGTGGTCTACAACCACACCGCCGAGGGCAACCACCTCGGACCGACCCTGTCGTTCCGCGGCATCGACAACACCGCCTATTACCGGGTGGTTCATGAGCAGCCGCGCTATTACATGGACTATACCGGTTGCGGTAACACCCTGAACATGCGCCATCCGCGCGTGTTGCAGCTCATCATGGATTCGCTGCGCTACTGGGTCCTCGAAATGCACGTGGACGGTTTCCGCTTCGACCTTGCCTCCGCCCTGGCGCGTGAGCTGCACGAGGTGAACCGCCTGGGTGCGTTTTTCGACATCATCCACCAGGACCCGGTGCTTTCGCAGGTCAAGCTCATTGCAGAGCCGTGGGACCTTGGCGAAGGCGGTTACCAGGTGGGCAATTTTCCCGTGGGTTGGGCGGAATGGAATGGCAAATATCGCGATGCGGTCAGATCCTACTGGAAAGGCGAGGGCGGCATGATCGGGGAACTCGCCTATCGCCTTACCGGTTCCTCTGACTTGTACGAACGTAGCGGACGACGTCCCCACGCCAGCATCAACTTCGTCACCGCGCACGACGGTTTCACCTTGCATGATTTGGTGAGTTACAACGAAAAGCACAACGAAGCGAACCTGGAGGGCAACCGGGATGGGGAAAGCCACAACCGCAGCTGGAATTGCGGGGTGGAGGGGCCGACCATCAACCGCCATGTGAACGCGCTGCGTGCCCGCCAGCGGCGCAACTTTCTCGCCACTCTGCTGTTCTCCCAAGGTATCCCCATGCTTGTCGCCGGTGACGAGATTGGCCGCACCCAGGGGGGGAATAACAACGCCTACTGTCAGGACAACGAAATCAGCTGGGTCAACTGGAACATCACCACGGAAGATCGCGAATTGTTGACCTTCGTGCGCCGCCTGGTGCGCATACGACGCAATCACCCGGCCTTGAGGCGCCGGCATTTCTATCAAGGCCGTCCCATCAAGGGCAGCAATGTGAAAGACATTACCTGGTCGCGCCCCGATGGCGGCGAAATGACCGACGAGGAATGGAATCAGAGCTTTGCCCGTTGCCTGGGCATGTATCTGGCGGGTGATGCCTTCGAGGAATACGACGAGCGGGGCCAGCGCGTGGAGGATATCGATTTGCTGCTGCTTATCAATGCCCACTACGAGACCATCCCGTTCAAACTGCCCATGGGTGCCATGCGCACGCGTTGGAGCGTGCTGGTGGACACGTCCTTCAGCATTGGTCAGCGTGATGACGAGCGCTATTTCTATTCTGCCGAACCCTATCCATTGCAGGGCCGCTCGCTGGTGCTGCTCACACACTCAAAACGCGGGCTCGGCGAGAAGGGAAACCACGATGATGCACCGTGGGCATGACATGCCATTCGGCGCGGCCCCCCTTGGCGATGGCCGGTGGCGCTTTCGTCTGTGGGCACCGGGCGCAGCGCGCGTGGAACTGATGCTCGATGGCAAGGCCTCGGCCATGGACGCGGCCGATGACTGGTTCGAGATCGTGGTCGCCGCTCGGGCGGGCATGCACTACGGCTATCGCATCGACGGTGGTCGGGTGGTGCCGGATCCGGCCGCACGTATGCAGGTTCACGACGTGCACGGGCTAAGTGTGCTGTTCGATCCCCATGCGTTTGTCTGGGACGACGGGGACTGGCGGGGCAGGGCATGGGAAGAGGTGGTGCTCTATGAACTGCACATCGGTGCATTCACCGATGAGGGCACCTTCGCGGCCGTGGAAAAACACCTTGATGACCTGGCGGCACTGGGCGTGTCCGCCATTGAACTCATGCCCGTGGCGGACTTTCCGGGTGCGCGCGATTGGGGGTATGACGGTGTGCTGCCGTTCGCACCGGATCGCCGCTACGGCACACCGGATGAGCTCAAGCATCTGGTCAGCGCGGCGCACCGACGCGGGCTGATGGTGTTTCTCGACGTGGTCTACAACCACTTCGGACCCGAGGGCAACTATCTGCATCTGTACGCACCTACGTTTTTCACCGAGCGTCACCACACACCCTGGGGTGCCGCCATCAACTTCGATGGCGGTGACAGCCATACCGTGCGGGAGTTCTTTATCCACAACGCACTCTATTGGCTGCACGAATTTCACATGGATGGCTTACGCCTCGATGCCGTGCATGCAATCATCGACGAGTCCCAACCGGACATCATCGACGAACTGGGCCAGCGGGTTGCGGCGACCTGCGCCGATCGTCATGTCCATTTAATGCTCGAGAACGACAATAACGCCGCCCACTACCTGGTCAGTTACGGTGATCTTCAACGCTACCGCGCGCAGTGGAACGACGATTTTCATCATGCCATGCACGTACTGCTGACCGGCGAGGAGGAAGGGTACTACGCTGATTTCGCCACCTCGCCGACGGCATTGCTGTCACGGGCCCTGGCCGAAGGGTTCAGTTTCCAGGGGGAGTACTCGGCGTATCGCCAGGCGTACCGCGGCGAGGTGAGCGCGACACTGCCGGTCACCGCTTTCGTGGATTTTCTGCAAAACCACGATCAGGTGGGCAACCGCGCCTGTGGCGAGCGCCTGGCGGCGCTCACCTTGCCCGAGGCATTGCGCGCCGCCACCGCCTTGCTGTTGCTTGCGCCCCATCCGCCCTTGCTGTTCATGGGGCAGGAATGGGGCAGTCGGCGGCCGTTTCCTTTCTTCTGCGATTTCGGTCCGGAGCTCGCGCCGAAGGTACGCGACGGGCGCCGTGCGGAATTCGCGCACTTTGCCGCCTTCAGTGACGAAGCGGTGCGTGGGCACATCCCCGATCCCGGCGCGGAAAGCACCTTCCTGCTCGCCAAGCTCGACTGGTCCGAGCGCGACTCGGTCGCCGGCAAAGCGTGGCTGCAATTCCATCACACGCTGCTGGCGCTGCGACGGCGTATCGCCCCGCTGTTTGTCGGCGTGACCGGGCGTGAGGCGCGTGGCGTCACTTTCAGCGAGCGGGGCATTGCGGTGCGCTGGATGCTGGCGAACGGTGCGGTGCTGATGCTGGCGGGCAACCTGGGCGACGAGCCCATTGCGGACGTAAGTCTGCCCTCTGAGGCACCGCTGTACGCAACGCCAGGTGCCTGGGCCGATAACGAGACGTTGATGCCCTGGTCTGTGGTGTTCCACCTGTGCCCGCCCGCGCACGCAGACGTGCGCGTGAACGGCCTGTCGGTGTTCGTGTGAAAGGACGCCTATGGCCTACGGACGGATCCCACTCGCCACCTATCGCTTGCAATTCAACCGTCAGTTCACGTTCGACGACGCGGCGGCGCTGATACCGTACTTGCGTGAGCTGGGTGTGAGCCACTGTTACGCATCGCCGTATCTGCGCGCCCGCAGCGGCAGCCCGCATGGCTACGACATCGTGGATCACGGTTCCCTCAATCCCGAGATCGGCTCCGAGCGCAGCTTTCATCGTTATCTCGATGCGCTGGCCAAGCACAACATGGGACAGATCCTCGACCTGGTCCCCAATCACATGGGCGTGGGGGGGGATGACAACGCGTGGTGGCTGGACGTGCTGGAAAACGGTCCTGCATCAGCCTACGCACCCTTTTTTGATATCGACTGGTTTCCCATCAAGGAGGAGCTGCGTGGCAAGGTGCTGGTGCCGGTGCTCGGAGGCCACTACGGCACGGTGCTGGAGAACGGCGAGCTGCGTCTCACATTCGATGCGCGCCGCGGCGAGTTCAGCATCTGGTACTACAACCACCGTTTCCCCCTGGAACCGCGCACCTATCCGCGCGTCATGGAGTATCGGATCGAGCATCTGGCCGAGACGTTGGGAACAGATCATCCGCGGCTGGCGCAATTCCAAACCCTGACCACGGCGTTCGGCCATTTGCCCTCACGTTGGGAGACCACGCAGTCAAAACTGGACGAGCGTCGGCGCGACAAGGAGGTGCACAAGCTCCAACTCAGTGAGTTGTGCGCCAAGTGCAGCGAGATCGGAGCGTTTCTGGACGAGAATGTCCGGCTCATCAACGGCGAGCCGGGCGAGCCCGGTTCGTTCGACCTGTTACACGAGATCCTCGAAGAACAAGTCTATCGTCTCGCCTATTGGCAGGTGGCGTCCGACGAGATCAATTACCGGCGTTTTTTCGACATCAATGACCTCGCCGGGCTGCGCATGGAAATTCCCGAAGTGTTCGATGCAACGCACCGTTTCGTGCTTCAGCTGGTCGCTGAGGGGCGACTGGACGGCTTGCGCATCGACCACCCGGACGGGCTTTACGATCCACCGGACTACTATGCCCGCCTGCAGACCGAAGTGCAGGCAGCGTTGCCGTCCTATGCCGGCCCCGTCGGGCCGGCCGCGGTGCCCGAGTTCTATTTCGTGGCGGAAAAGATCCTCGCCAGCTACGAGCGCCTGGTGGAAGGCTGGCCTGTACACGGCACCACCGGCTACGACTTCATGAATCTGGTCAACGGATTGTTCGTCAATCCGGATGCAGCGGAGGAACTGGAACGCATCTACGCGCGTTTTTTGGGCCACCACCCGGATTTCGACGAGGTGCTCTACCAGAGCAAGCGCCTGGTCATCGACGTGCAGCTTTCCTCGGAGCTTACGGTGTTGTCCAGCATGCTTGACGACATCGCCCAGCGCAACCGCTATACCCGTGACTTTACCCTGAACGGCTGCCGAAACGCGCTCACGGTGTTGGTCGCTTGTTTTCCCGTGTATCGCACCTACATCGCGGAAAACCGGGTCAGCGAAGATGACCGGCGCTACGTGGAATGGGCGGTGGCCCAGGCGAAGAAACGCAGTCCGGCCGCTGACGTTAGCATTTTTGATTTCATCCGCGAACTGCTGCTGGGCGAAACCCGCTCGGCCGATCCCATGCGGCGCGCCCGGGCGGCACAGTTCACCATGAAACTGCAGCAATACACGGCACCTGTGATGGCCAAGGCCATGGAAGACACCAGTTTTTATCTTTATCACCGTCTGGTGTCACTCAATGAAGTCGGCGGCGATCCGCGCCGCTTCGGCACCTCGGTGTCCGCGTTTCATCACGGCAATCAGGAGCGGGGCAAAAACTGGCCGCATTCCATGCTCGCCACGTCAACCCATGACACCAAGCGTGGTGAGGACGTACGTGCGCGCATCGACGTGATTTCGGAGCTGCCGGATGAATGGCGGGCGCACGTGACCCGCTGGGCGCGGCTGGCACGCACGCGCAAGCTGATCGTCGACGGTGCGCCGGCACCCGATCGGAATGACGAATATCTGTTCTATCAGACGCTGCTCGGTGCCTGGCCTTTGGAGGCGGTGGATGAACGAGGGTTTGACGAGTTCCGTGAACGCATCAAGCGCTACATGCTTAAGGCAGTGAAAGAGGCGAAAACCCACACCTCGTGGATTAATCCCAATGCAGCCTACGAGGAGGCCGTGTGCCATTTCGTCGCGACCATGCTGAGCCACACGGCACAAAATCCGTTCCTGGGGGATTTCATGCCCTTTCAACGGCGTGTCGCCCGGTTCGGCCTGTGGAACTCACTGGCACAGACTCTGCTGAAGCTCACTGCACCAGGGGTGCCGGACGTCTATCAGGGTAATGAAGTCTGGGATTTCAGCCTGGTGGACCCGGACAACCGCCGGCCCGTGGATTACCGCGTGAGGCGCGAATTGCTACGGCGTGTGGTCGGTGCGGCCAAGCGAACGTCCGGAGTGGAACTGGCCCGCGAGTTGCTCGAAAACCTGAACGACGGGCGCGCCAAGCTGTTCGTTACCTGGCGTGCCTTGGCCTTGCGGCGGGCACTGCCCGATGTGTTTCTGCGCGGCGACTATCAACCTCTCGCGGTGGAGGGCGGGCAGGCCGCTCACATCATCGGGTTCGTGCGCCGATACGAGCAGGATGCCGTCGCCGTGCTGGTGCCCCGTTGCCTCGCCAGCTTGCTGAGGGACGAACGCATCCTGCCCATCGGCGCAGATGTCTGGACCGATACATGGGTGGACGTACCCGAGGGCATCAAAGGTTTTCGCAATGTGTTGACGGGCGAAGAGCCGCCGCTCGACCA
>JAWLCT010000069.1:0-10536 GCA_041687015.1 Gammaproteobacteria bacterium | reverse complement strand
GGCGACACGCGCAGGCGCATCGCGGGTGTAATCCTCATAGGGAATGGAGAGCACCGGAATGCGCTTGAAGTAATACCAGGCCTCGAAGTCCGGCGGAAAGAAATCCTTGCCGTCGAGGGTCATGGCCACCGTGTAAGGTCCATGACTGTGCAGCACCGCGCGCGCCTCGCCGTTGCGGCGGTAAACGCCCTGGTGCAACGGCGCGTCCAGCGAGGCGCCAGGCGCGGGTGCGCCCTCCAGCGGGCAGCGGATCAGCTCGCCAGCCTGTAGTGTGTCCGCGCACGCGCCGGTGGGCGTCACCCACAGCCCGTCGCCGTCGCGCACCGAGGCATTGCCCGAGTGCGAATCGTTGTAACCGTACTGGCGCAGCCAGCGGTAATGGCGGATCAGGTCTTCGCGGATATCCATGGTCGTTTCAACGTCAGCGGACTCGTCTTTGGATCAAACGCGGGGGACGCGGAGGCGCGGAGGGCGCAGAGAAAAGTCACATTCATTTCTTCTCCGCGCCTCCGCGAACTCCGCGTTGTGCCCGTCCTTCGTACTGCAAACTCAGAAGGGTTTCACCACTACCAGGATCACGATGACCAGCAGCAATAGCACCGGCGCTTCGTTGAACCAACGGTAGAACACGTGGCTACGGGTGTTCTGGTCGGCGGCGAAGGCGCGCAGGATGCGGCCGCAGTACCAGTGATAGCCGATGAGGAGGATCACCAGCGCCAGCTTGGCGTGCAGCCAGCCGCCGGCGAAACCGAAGCCCAGCCACAACCACAGCCCCAATCCGACGGCGAGCCAGGCGAGCGGAGTCATGAAGCGGTAGAGCTTGTGTTCCATGAGCGCCAGCCGCGCCGCTTCGGCAGGCGTCTCGGCCATGGCGTGATTCACAAAAAGGCGCGGCAGGTAGAACAGCCCGGCAAACCAGGCCACCACGAACACGATGTGAAAGGATTTCACCCACAACATCATCATCACGCACCTTCCTTCAGCATGGGCGCGAGGCGCGTGCGCAATGCCTGCATATCCAACTCGCCCAGCTTCTGCTGCACGATGCGACCCTGTGGGTCGATGACGAAATGGGTCGGCGTGAGCCGCACGTCGCCGAAGGCCTTTGCGATGCCGCCGTCGGCGTCCAGGGCGATGGGATAATTCACGTTGCGGCGCGCCACCATTTCGCGCACCTGGGAGGGCGGGTCGTATTCCATGGCGACGCCGATGATCTCCAGACCGCGCGGATGCAGATCGTCATACAGCTCGATCAGATGCGGCATCTCGGCTACGCAGCCGGGACAGGTGGTTGCCCAAAACGTGATCAGCACCGGGCGTCCGCGCAGGTCGGCCAGGTCGATGCTGCCGCCGTCCAGGGTGGTGAAACGCGCGGGTGGTGCGGTTTTCCCACCGGAAGGTGAAAACAGCAGAAAAGCCGCCAGGCCAAGCACCAGGACGGCGAAAACGGCAATGAATATTTCCTTCGTGCGCATGGGGATTTCCGGACAGGCGTCATTCGCGCCGGTCATTGTAACGATATTCGGATTCGATGGCCTGCCGCGGTACCACGCCGCATACGCGTTCACGGCCCTGGCGATCTGGCCGTACCAGGTAAGCGACTTCCGCACGCGCTTCATTGAGGGCATCGAGCGCATCCAGCAGACTGGCCGTGAACGGCACCGCCACCGCGTCGTGCTTGGGGGCAACCGGCAGCGCGGCCAGATCGAAGTCTTCGGCCCGTGCGTCCTGCTCCAGGGCGCTCGCCAGATCGGCCGCTGCCACCGCGAACGGGGGCGTGGCATCCTGCACCAGCAGCCAGTGCGGCCCCGTGGCCAGCAACGCCTCCGCGGCAGCGCGGGAGACCCGGGTGGGTGCACGCACGAAACGACGTTCCACCACCGCTTCAACAGCGCGCCGGCGCAGGCGCTGACGCACCGGATCGTCGTGCACCTCCAGCCCGCGTGCGCGCAACATGGCGAGGAATACCGGCCCCTGGCGGAACGCCTCGCTGCTGGTCAGTCCCGCCGCGATCACCGCCAGCATGCCCGGCAGCAGGATGTGCGGGTTGCCCGTCAGCTCGACCATGGCCATCAACGCAGCGAGCGGCGCCTGCAAGGTGGCGCCCATCATCGCCCCCATGCCCACCATGGCGTAGAAACCCGGCGATGACACGTCGCCCGGAAAGAGGCTGTTCGCGATCAGCCCCATGGCGCCGCCCGCCGCCGCGCCGATGACGAAGGTGGGACCGATGAGGCCGCCGGGCAGGCCGAGACCGATGCCGAGGGTGGTGGCGATCAGCTTTGCCGCGACCACCGCGAGCAGCGTGAACAGGCCGAGCTGGCCCAGCAGCGCGCCCGAAGCCGTGTCGTAACCGATGCCCATGACTTCCGGCACCAGCACCGCGATGGCGCCGGTCAGTACGCCGGCGATGCTGAGACGCAGGGCCACCGGCCAGGCCTGGGTACGCGACACCAGCAGCGTAATGGCGCGCACGAACCCTGCCGCCAGGGCGCCGATGAGTACGCCGATGACCAGCACGTAGGGGAGTTCGGCCACCGAGCCGAGGTCGAGCGGCGGGACTTCGAAGGCAGGCATCGGACCGTATACCAGGCGGGTCAGCGCCGTGCCGCTGACCGCGGCGAGTATCACCGGTGCGAAGCCGGTGATGGTGTATTCCATCAGCACCACTTCCATGGCGAACACCACCCCGGCCAGAGGGGTGTTGAAGGACGCACCGATGGCGGCGGCCACGCCGCAGCCCGCCAGTGTGCGCAGGGAATTGCTCGGCAGCGTCAGCCACTGGCCTAGCACGCTGCCGCCCCAGGCCCCGAGATGAATGCCCGGTCCTTCGCGTCCCACCGAGTGGCCCGCGGCGATGCTCACCAGGGCGCCCAGGAATTGCGCCATGGCGTTGCGCCAGGGCAGCACGGCGCGGTGATAGCTCAGACGCTCCATCACATGCACCACCCCCACGGGCGTACCGCGCAGCCACTGAAAGAGCAGACCCAGCAGCAGGCCGCCGAGGGCAGGGAAGGCAAAACGTTCCAGCAGTCCGAGACGCTCGTAATCCTCGGGGTGGGAGGCGAGCAGCCAGATTTGGGTCTGTTCCAGGCCAAGCCGGAACGCGATGATCACGGCGCCTGCCAAAAAGCCGCAGAGCACGCCGAGCACCGAGAGCTGCAGCAGCGCATCGGCGCGGGCGAGTTTCAGGCGCAGGCGTTCCAGCGGTGTGGTTGGACGTAGGTCTTGCACTTGACGGCCTCCGGCCGGTTCATTAATTTATGCGCGTCATTTCGCGGTGGGGTTCAGGTTCCTCACAAGAAAAACGAAATGTGCAGTCATTCAGCGGCCTCAGGGCCGCTTTCTTTTTTCTGCGGGACAGCAGCCTTCCGCTCAGGCCCGTCAGCTCTTATCATTCTCCGCTTCATCGAAGCGATCATCAGGAACGCCCCATGATAAAGGCAGGCATCGTCGGCGGCACCGGCTACACGGGCGTGGAGCTGTTGCGCCTTCTCGCGGCACATCCCGATGTGGATTTGCAGGTCATCACCTCGCGCAGCGAGGCGGGCATGCCCGTGGCGGAGATGTTCCCGAACCTGCGCGGCCACGTGGACCTCGCCTTCAGCGCGCCCGATGCCAGGGTGCTGCAGTCCTGTGATGTGGTGTTCTTCGCCACGCCCAACGGCACGGCCATGACCATGGCGCGGGAACTACTCGATGCGGGCGTGCGGGTGATCGATCTCGCCGCCGACTTCCGTATCAAGGACCTGGCCGTCTGGGAGACGTGGTATGGCATGCAGCACGCCTGCCCCGAACTGGTCGCCGAAGCGGTATACGGCCTTCCCGAAGTAAACCGCGAGGCTATCCGCAATGCGCGGTTGGTAGCAAACCCGGGCTGCTATCCCACCGCCGTCACGCTGGGTTTCCTCCCGCTGGTGGAGCAGGGCCTGGTGAGCCTGGATGGGCTGGTGGCCGACGCCAAGTCCGGGGTGAGCGGAGCAGGCCGCAAGGCGGCGGTCGGCATGCTGCTTGCCGAGGTGGAAGGCAGTTTCAAGGCCTATGGCGTGCCGGGCCACCGGCACCTGCCGGAAATACGCCAGAACCTCGCCGTGGCGGCCGGTAAAGACGTAGGGCTCACCTTCGTGCCGCACCTGCTGCCCATGATCCGCGGCATCCATGCGACCCTGTATGCCCGGCTGGCGGTCACGTCCACTGATCTCCAGGCCCTGTTCATGGAACGCTACGCCGGTGAACCGTTCGTGGACGTGCTGCCGCCCGGCTCGCACCCCGAGACCCGCAGCGTGCGCGGCAACAATGTCTGCCGCATCGCCGTTCATCGTCCTCAAGACAGTGATACCGTTGTCGTTCTTTCCATTATTGATAACCTCGTCAAAGGCGCCGCGGGACAGGCAGTGCAGAATATGAACGTCATGTTTGGCCGCAAGGAAACGATGGGTCTCGACGCCATCGCTGTGCTGCCATGAGCCGTGTCGTCGTCCGGGCCTTCGATTCAGCCCGCGTCGCGCGGATCGCGGTGCTTGCGGTGATCGGCATGCTGTTGGCCGGCTGGGGCCTTTTCGATTACGGACGCCATCGCGCCGGCGTCGATTTCGTTTCGGCCAAGGGCGATGCGTCGCGGCTGACCGACCTCAACCAACAGCACGCGCAGACCATCAGCGAGCTGCGCGAACAGCTGGCCGTGCTCGAGCGCAGCAAACAGATCGAGCGCGAGGCTTATAAGCAGCTCGAAAGCACGGTGGCCGGCCTGCAGGATGAAATTGCCGAGCTCAACGGTGAACTGGCGTTCTACCGCGGTATCGTCACACCGAAGGAAGCCGCCGCCGGTTTGCGGGTGCAGACGTTCGACCTGGCGCCGAACGGGCTGGAACGGGGATACCGCTACAAGCTCGTATTAACCCAGGTTTTGAAAAATGATAGGGTAGCCAGCGGTCGCGTTACCGTAGCCATCGAAGGAAACCAGGACGGCCGCATCACCGCGCTCGACCTGCAGGACGTGGCTACGGAACAACCGCGGATGGTATACAGGTTCAAGTATTTCCAGAACTTTGAAGGCAATCTGGCGTTGCCTGAGGGGTTTGCTCCGGTGCGTGTCACGGTGAAGGTCATTCCCCGCGATCAGCGTCACCAGGGCCTGGAAAAGGTTTTTGACTGGCCCGCGGCCTAGGAGAGAAATATGTGGGGCAATGGCGGCAACAAGAAGGCATCGAAAATCGACACGCTGATCGGCCAGAACACGGAACTGCGCGGTGACGTGCGGTTCTCGGGCGGGCTGCACGTGGACGGCACCATCCGCGGCAACATCATTGCGGAGCAGGAAGCCGGCTCCATCCTGAGCCTGAGCGAGCGTGGCCTCATCGAAGGCGAGGTGCGCGTGCCGAATCTGGTACTGAACGGTTGCGTGAACGGCGATGTCTATGCGTCAGAGCACGTCCAGCTGGCGGCCAATGCCCGCGTGAAGGGCAATGTTTACTATAAAGTTATCGAAATGGCCCGCGGCGCCGAGGTGAATGGAAGCCTCATTCACTACGACGAAGGCCGCAAAGCCCTGCCGCGCAGCAAGCAGGCGCCTCAGGAAGAAGCCAAAGCCGAAGTGGTTACGGCGGATTCTTGATAAATCAACTAGGGAATCACATAATCAGTCCACGTTTCACACCCCGGACTTGGAGAAAACCATGAGCGACGAAAGCCCTCTCATTTTTACCGACAGCGCGGCAAACAAGGTGCGGGACCTGATCGCCGAGGAAGGCAATCCTGCCCTGAAGCTCCGCGTGTTCGTCACGGGGGGCGGCTGTTCCGGATTCCAGTATGGCTTCACCTTCGATGATGCCGTCAACGAAGGCGACACCACCGTCGAGAAAGGCGGCGTGACCCTGCTCATCGACCCCATGAGCTTCCAATACCTGGTCGGCGCCGAGATCGACTACGTGGAGGGCCTGGAAGGGGCGCAGTTCGTCATTCGCAACCCCAACGCCACCACCACCTGCGGCTGCGGTTCCTCGTTCTCCGTGTAACCTGGTGTCCGCACAGCAAAAAAGGCCCGGCGATCGTCGGGCCTTTTGCGTTGTGTGGACCCGTGTTACGGCGGGAGCCAAGATTTTGCTATCCTAGCCGCCCTTTCAGGCTCGGACCGTGGGATGAACGAATATCTACCAGGCCTCGAGGGTGTCCCAGCGACGCGCTCCAATATCTCCGTGATCGACGGCGAGAGAGGGATCCTCGCGTACCGTGGCTATCCCATCGAGCAGCTGGCGGAACACAGCACGTTCGAGGAAACCGCGCTGCTGTTGCTCGATGGTCAGCTCCCCTCACCGGGTGAGCTGGGCCAATTCGACGCCCAGCTGCGCCGCAATCGCCGGGTGAAATACAACATCCGCGAGATGATGAAGCACATGCCCGCCACCGGGCACCCCATGGAGATGCTCCAGACCGCGGTGGCCTGTCTGGGCATGTTCTATCCGTGCAACGAACGCATCTCGGGCGCCGATCTGTCCCAGGATCTGGATTTCATCCATAACATGACAGTGAAAATCATCGCGCGCATGCCGGTGATCCTCACTACCTGGGAACACATCCGCAACGGCTACGACCCGGTTGAGCCGCGCTGCGATCTGTCGTTCGCCGAAAATTTCCTCTACATGTTCAACGGGCAAGAGCCGGATCCGATGCTCGCGCGCATCATGGATACCTGCCTGATCCTGCATGCGGAACACACCATCAACGCCTCCACCTTCGCGGCGTTGGTCGCCGGTTCCACACTGGCCAGCCCCTACGGCGTGGTGGCCGCCGCCATCGGCACCCTGTCGGGTCCGCTGCACGGCGGCGCCAACCAGAAAGTGGTGGAAATGCTGGAGCAGATCGGCCGGCCTGAAAACGTGAAGGCCTGGCTCGACAAGAAGCTGGAAGCCAAGGCAAAGATCTGGGGCTTCGGCCATCGCGAATACAAGGTCAAGGACCCGCGCGCCACCATTCTGCAGGGCCTGGTGGAAAAACTCGCCGCCAGTCGCGGGGTAAGTCCGCTGTTCGAGACCGCCCTGGCCCTCGAAGAGGCGGCCAGCGAGCGCCTGGGTGCCAAGGGCGTCTACGCCAACGTGGACTTCTATTCCGGCATCCTGTATTCGGAGATGGGCATACCCACCGACCAGTTCACCGCCATTTTCGCCGTGGCGCGTTCCGCTGGCTGGCTGGCCCACTGGCGTGAACAACTGGCCGACAACCGCATTTTCCGCCCCACCCAGGTGTATACGGGCGAGCCCATCCGCGACTACGTGCCTGCCCACCTGCGCCGCCGGGCCGTCTAAGCCGCCTCATGCTCCGTGGTTGGCCCCCGTGGGCCGACCACGGATGGCTGCGCGAAAACCCCAAATCAGCTGTCTGGAATCAAGGTGTGCACGTGCACGGATCATCTCTGTGCACGCGCACGGTTGCGGGTTTGGGTACACGGTGATAGTGACGGTGCGCCAAGACGGCGGACCGCACGCCAGGCAGTCCTGCGCTCAGGGTTCGCCGACGGCGACCTGCACGTCGGAAATGATTTCGAGCTGCGCGAGCAGGGCGCCGGCATAGGTCTGGAAATTCTGCTGATAGGCGGCCTTGATGGGCTGTGCGCTCGGCAGCTTGACCGTGAGCGGGTTGCGGTGGACGCCGTTCACGCGGAATTCGTAGTGCAGGTGTGGCCCGGTGGCGAGGCCGGTCTTGCCCACATAGCCGATGATCTGGCCCTGGCGTACCCGCGTACCGCTGCGTACGCCACGCTGGAAGCGTGACAGGTGGCCGTAGAGGGTCGAAATGTGGCTGCCATGTTGCAGGATCACGGTGCGGCCATAACCGCCTTTGGTGCCCACGAACAATACCTTGCCGTCACCGGCCGCTTTTACGGGGGTGCCGATGGCGGCGGCGTAATCCACCCCCCTGTGCGGGCGCTTCACGCCCAGTACAGGATGGTAGCGCTCCCGCGTGAAACGCGAACTGATGCGGCGAAAATCGACCGGGCTGCGCAGGAAGGCCTTGCGCATGCTGCGCCCGCCCTCGTCGTAGTAGTCCGTATGCCCCGAAGGATCGCTGTAGCGCACCGCACGATGCACACGCCCGTTGTTCACGAACTCGGCGGCGAGAATGGTGCTTTCACCAAACCGCTCACCGGCAACATACGGTTCCTGGTAAATCAGCGAGAAGCGATCGCCTGCGCGGATGTCCAGGGCGAAGTCGATGTCCCAGCCGAAAATGCCCGCCAGCTGCATGATGAGCTGGTCCGGCAGGCCGGCCTTCAGGCCCGCCGCATACAAGGAGCTTTCGATGGTGCCGGTGGCACGCTTCACGCGCATTTCCGGCGCGACCACGGCCATTTCCGCCGCATAACCGTCGCCTTCGGTGCGCACGGCTAGCGTTTGGGTGCGGTCGATGATGTAATTCAGCGCCCGCAGCTCACCGTCATGGATGTGGAATTCCAGTGCTTCGCCCGGGCGCAGCCGATTGAGTCTGCGGACCTCGGGGCCGGCTTGCATCACCGCATGCAGGGTGGTGGGCTTGAGGCCAAGGCGCGAGAAAATCAGTGCGAGCGAGTCGCCCCGACGCACCACGACAGTCTGCCCCGCCGGTGCCTCGACGGGCGCGGCAAGTTCGGTAGCTGCGGTAGATGTCTCGGGCAGGGCAAGGCTTTCCACCAAAGGCACATGATCGAGCTTCGGTGCGCGCATGGCGGATGCATCCGGGCTCAGCGCAAACACGGTGGCGACCACGATGCCCGCCGAGGCGCCGAGGGCGAGGTGAAAATGCGGGCGCCGCAACAGCACGCGCCGGCGTGGCGCTGCCATGGTCTTGAGGTCTTTGTTGGAAAAGGTCGGTGTACTCACCCGGAAGGCTCCGCGTTTTGCGGTTACCATACGCGCGCCGGCCTGCGAGGGTCAATGAAACAGGCCCGTTTTCTCTCATTCGAATTGCTAGCTTAGTCACGGAATCTGGAGTCGCGCATGAACACGGTTGATGAGGCGCTTTCGCTCATCAGGAGAGGAGTGATGGAGATCCTCCCCGAGGATGATTTGCAGGCACGCCTGAAGGAAGGGCGTCCGTTGCGCATCAAGGCGGGCTTCGATCCCACCGCACCGGATCTGCACCTGGGCCATACGGTGCTGATCAACAAACTGCGCCAATTCCAGGATCTTGGTCACGAAGTGCTGTTCCTCATCGGCGACTTCACCGGCATGATCGGCGACCCGACCGGCAAGAGCGCCACACGTCCGCCGCTCACGCGCGACGAAGTCATCGAAAACGCGCGCACCTACGAACAGCAGATTTTCAAGATTCTCGATCCGGAGAAGACGCTGGTCATGTTCAATTCCAGCTGGATGAGCGCCATGACGGCCACGGATCTCATCCAACTCGCGGCCAGGCACACCGTCGCGCGCATGCTCGAGCGCGACGACTTCAGCAAGCGCTACGCCGACGGTCGGCCGATTGCAATTCACGAATTCCTCTACCCGCTGATTCAGGGCTACGATTCGGTGGCCATGCGCGCCGACGTGGAATTGGGCGGTACTGACCAGAAGTTCAACCTCCTGGTGGGTCGCCAGCTCCAGGAGACCTATGGTCAGCGGCCACAGGTGGTGATAACCCTGCCGCTGCTCGAAGGTCTCGACGGTGTCCAGAAAATGTCCAAGTCACTGGGCAACTACGTAGGCATCAGCGAAGCGCCCGACGAACAGTTCGGCAAGCTCATGTCCATTTCCGACACACTGATGTGGCGCTACTTCGAGCTGCTGAGCTTCCGCTCCATGAAGGAGATCGAGGAACTGCGCCGCGGCGTGGAGGAAGGCCGCAATCCGCGTGACGTGAAATTCGAATTGGCCAAGGAAATCGTGGCGCGCTTCCATGATGCCGCTGCCGCGGAACGCGCCCAGGAGAACTTTGTCCAACGTTTCCAGAAGGGCGCACTGCCTGACGATCTCGAAGAAATCAGCATTGCCGTCCCCGCCGAGGGCATGCCGGTCGCCAATCTGCTGAAGGAAGCGGGGCTCACACCGAGTACTTCGGAAGCCCTGCGCATGATCAAGCAGGGCGCGGTACGCATGGACGGGGAACGGGTGGGCTCCCGCGATGTCCAATTGTTTGCTGGCGAAACCCGTGTGGTGCAAGTCGGCAAGCGCCGCGTGGCACGGGTGGTGCTCACAAATGAGCCCGGATGAAGCGAGGCGGAATCCGGGAATTGCAAAGACGTAAACCCGTGATCCGCAGCCGCGTCAGCACGTTCAGCCACGTCAAGCGAAAAATGTTTTCGCAGACCCGTTGACGTGGAAATAACGTGACGTAGAATGCGCGCCTCCCGACGGTCTGCGGCTGTCGGGGCGGAGAGAAAAACTCAAGCGAAAAAGACGCTTGCCAATCTCTCCGCAGTGAGTAGAATGCGCGCCTCCTGAACGCCATCGGCGACCAGGACGGAGAGAGAAGAAAAGCGAAAATAATCGCTTGCTAATCTCCCCGGGATGAGTAGAATGCGCAGCCTCCTGACGCGGCCTTGAGCGGCGCCGGGAGGGAGAGAAA
>JAWLCT010000068.1:0-10700 GCA_041687015.1 Gammaproteobacteria bacterium | reverse complement strand
CCCCGAGGCCGCGCCTACCTTTGGATCTACGCCGTAGGAGCGGGCTAAGCCCGCGATTTGCCACCGCTGCGGATAAACCCATCGCGCCTGAGGCCGCGCTGGGGGGCTACACGTCCACGCCCACGGCAGTCTTGAGCACCCAGCCTATGACGAAGGAAATGACGGCCACCCCCACGGAGATCGCCGCCATTTTGCCGAAGCGGGGTGCGAAGGCGACTTCCTTGGCGACCGAGATGTAAAACGTATAACCCGCAATGATGAGCACGGACAGCAGCAACATCACCCCAAGGGCGGTGAAAACGCTGTCGAGAACAAAATAGGGCGCCACCAGGATCAACACGGTGATCAGGTAAGCCACCCCGGTGTACGCAGCGGATTTGAGCGGGTCGGTCTCTTCAACTTCGCCCTCCTGCGCCGACAGATAGCCGGAACTGGCCATGGACATCGATGCGGCGATGCCCATGATGAGCCCGGTGACGGCGATGAGCGCGCTGTTGGCAAAGGCCAGCGTCAGGCCTGCCAGGGTGCCGGTCAGTTCCACCAGCGCGTCGTTGAGCCCCAGTACGATCGCTCCCGCATAGGCAAGACGTTCGTCATTGAGCAGATCCACCAGCGCCTTTTCGTGGCGCTTTTCGTCTTCGCCAATGGCGGCGACCTGCGGATACTGCGCCGCCACCTCACGGTAGAACGCCTGCGCGCGATCCTCCCCGCCCTCCATCAGCTTGAGTGCGAATGACAACCCGAACACGCGCGCCAGTAGAACGTACCCGCTGACCAACCAACGACGCGGCGCCACATCCCGACCGGTGATGGAATGCCAAACCTGGTAGTGGCGGTATTCGTCGCGCGCCACGGTTTCGAGCACCTGGCGGTTGCGTTCATCGCGGCTGAGTGCCGCCAGGCGCAGGTAGATGAGGTGCTCCGTATGTTCCGAGCGCTGCTGGGCGAGGATGCGGCGATGCAAGCTCATGGTCATCTCCTTCGATCGCTTCCGTAAGGTTAACCGAGCTCACTCGCTCGCAGAACCCGTCGTCACCGCCCACCCCGTTCAGCTTGGCTTAAGACAGCCCCCTTAGGCTTCTCCGCAAAATCAAGCGGAGGTTTTCCACATGGAAGCTCAAATCCATACCAAAGGGGGACCCGCGGGCGCGGCCATGAACGGCCGGCCTCGCGGCGAGGATGATTATCGACATGACCACGGGGCCTCTGCGCCCCATGGCCTGCATTACAGACACGTGGGTATCGGGGGTACCGGGCGGGCGTACATGAGGCACTGATGCCCGGTTCAGTTTCGCTTCAGCTGACGGTGCCAACCTCTTCCACACGAGTGACGCGGAGATGACACATGGCCGATGCCAATGAAGTAAAGGTATGGGATCCGTTCGTACGGGTCTTCCACTGGACATTGGTAGCTGCGTTCGCCGTCGCCTGGTTTTCCGAAGACGGCGCACAAGCGCTGCACGTCTATGCAGGCTACACCGTGCTGGCGCTGGTACTGGCCCGCGTGCTGTGGGGTTTCATCGGAACCCGCTATGCGCGCTTTACCGACTTCGTGCCGACACCCGGCTCGCTGCGCGCCTATCTCGCCGCCATGCTGCGCGGCCGGCCGCCCCATTACACCGGCCACAATCCGGCGGGGGGCGCCATGATCGTCGCGCTGCTCGTAAGCCTGCTGCTGACCACGTTTAGCGGCCTCGGCGCCTATGGGGCTGAAGGCGAGGGCCCACTCGCGGCCCTGGTGTGGGGAATGGGCGGTGGCGTGGAAGATGCGCTGGAGGATGTGCATGAGTTTTTCGCCAACCTGACCTTGCTGCTGGTTTTCGTGCATGTGGCTGGGGTGGTGCTGGGCAGCGTCCTGCACCGGGAAAATCTGATACGCGCCATGGTGACCGGCCGTAAGCGCGTCGAGTGAGGAAATCCGTATGAAGAACTATTTGCTGGTTGGTGTACTGATCAGTGCACCGGCATTCGCCGCCAACCCGGTGGTGGAAGAACTGATGAACGAGTTCCGCGCCGGTTCGGCATTGGCGTTCAGCGCCGAGCAGGGACGCGAACTCTGGACGAAGGAAGTCATGCGTAACGGTGAGGCGCGCAGCTGCGCCAGCTGCCACACCAGCGATCTGCGCGATCAAGGCCGTCACGCGTCCACCGGAAAGAACATCAAACCGCTCGCGCCCTCGGTCAATCCCGCGCGACTCACAAAACGGGCGGACATCGAAAAATGGTTCAGCCGCAACTGCAAGTGGACCTACGGGCGCACCTGCACCGTGGAAGAAAAGGGCCACTTTCTGGCCTACATCCAGTCTCAGTAACAGGAGCAGATCATGAAAAAGCTGTTGACGGTATTGCTCATATCCGGCGCCCTGCTGGGCGCGGGCGGCAGCGTGTTCTACGCGGGCACCGCCGCCGGCGATGACGACGACGATCGCCGCACTTATGCGTGGAATGATTGGCGGGACGCCCGTCGCATGTCACGCGACTTCGTGCCCGCGACCCACCCGGACTACCAGAACGAATGCTCGGTCTGCCATTTCGCCTATCCGCCCGGGTTGCTGCCCGCGCGCTCCTGGGAGAAGCTGATGAGCGGTCTGGAAGATCACTTCGGTGACAATGCGGAACTGGCCCCCGAGACACAAAAGGGCATTACCGAGTATCTTGTGGCCAACGCCGCCGAGCACGCGAACTCGCGCCGGGCTGCCAAGTTCCTGCGCCGCATCGCGCGCGATGAAACGCCGCTGCGTATCAGCGAAACCCGCTACTTCGTGCGCAAGCACGACGAGGTGCCGGAACGCATGGTCGCCGGCAACCCGCAGGTAAAGAGCTTCGCCAATTGCGCGGCCTGCCACCGCAGTGCCGAAAAAGGTGTTTTCGATGATGACGACGTCCGCATCCCGGGGTTTGAGCGTGCGCATTTCTAACCGCTTTCGGCACGCGATCGTGGCCGGGCTACTCGCCCTCGGCCTGACCACGACCGCTGTGCCCCTTTACGCTGAAGACACGCCCCCCATCATTCCATTGGAGACGATTTCCGCCACGGCTCAGCAACTCCATCCCGGTGAATTGCTCAAGGTGGAACTGGAGCGCAAGCAGGGCCATGGCCGGGAGGTGTACAAAGTCGAGATCCTCGATCCGACGGAAGGCTCGGTGTGGAAATTGCGCCTGGACGCGCGCACCGGTGAGCTGCTCAAGCAGGAACGGGAGACCGAACACGATCACGCGCGTCGCCTGCATAATGAAGGCGCCATCGTCTCCCTGGAATCGGTGACCCGGGCGGCGCAGGGCTATCGCGCAGGCGATCTGCTCGAAGTGGAACTGGAACGGAAGCGTGGTAACTACATCTACGAAGTGGAAATTCTCGATGCGCAGGGCCAGGTTTGGGAGCTCCATTTCGATGCCCGTGACGGGACGTTCCTGAAGGAAGAGGCGGACAACTGATGCGCGTGCTGGTGGTGGAGGATGATGCGGGCCTGCGTGACGGCCTCAAGCAGGCCCTCAATGCCGCCGGCTACGCAGTGGATACCGCCGATAATGGCGTGGACGGGGAAGCGCTCGGCCAGGTGGAGCCCTACGACGCCATCGTCCTCGACCTGGGCCTGCCGCGACGCAACGGCATCGACGTGCTGAAGGCGTGGCGGGCCCGGGGCAATGCCGCACCGGTGATCATCCTCACCGCCCGCGATGCCTGGCACGAAAAGGTGGCCGGTTTTCAGGCCGGCTGCGACGACTACCTGGCCAAGCCCTTCCACGTGGAAGAGCTGCTCGCCCGCCTTTCTGCGCTGCTGCGCCGCGCCAGCGGCCAGCTCCGCGCGGAAGTGGCGGTCGGCGATATCGCACTGGACGAGGAGCGCCAGACCGTCACCACTGCCGACGGCAAAACCCACCAGCTCACCGGCACCGAATTCCGCCTGCTGCGCTACTTCATGCTCAATGCCGGCAAGCTGTTGTCCAAATCCCGCCTCACCGAACATGTCTACGAATACGATGACGATCGTGACAGCAACGTGATCGAGGTCTACGTCAATCGCCTGCGCCAGAAGCTCGGCCGTGAAAGGATCGAGACCCGCCGCGGGCAGGGCTACATCTTCCGAAAGCCCGGCCAGTGATTTCCCTGCAACGACGCCTCGGTCTCGGCATCGGCGTGAGCCTCGCGCTGGTGTTGCTGGTCGTATGGATCGCGGTAGGCTGGTCGACGCGGCGGCTCAGCGAGGATTACGTGGCCTCGCGCCTGGAGCACGATGCCGAAAGCCTGCTCGGCGCCCTGGTGCTCACGCCCGTGCCGTCGGTGAATCCCGACGCGGTGAGCAGCGTGTATCGCCGCCCCTATTCGGGCCACTACTACATCATCGGCGTGGGCGACACCACCTTGCGTTCCCGCTCCCTGTGGGATGAAACCCTTCCCCTGCAAGCGTCGGACGAGGCGCGCACCCTCAGAATGGCGGGCCCACAGGATCAAGCGCTGCTGGTCTATACACGCCAATACACCCGCCAGGGCCGACAGCTGGCCATCGCCGTGGCCGAGGATCTGGCACCCATGGAACGCAGCATCGACGAATTCCAGCGGGTGATCGGCCTCATTTTCATTGCTGCCATCGTACTGGTGCTCGTCGGAACGCGCGTAGGTATACGGCGCGGCCTCGCCCCGCTTGATGACCTGCGCCACGAGGTGGGCCGCATCGAGCGCGGCGAAGCCGCCGGGCTGCCCGCGGAAGTGCCTGCAGAAGTGGCGCCACTGGTGGACGCCATCAACCGCCTGCTGCGCCTCACCGCTCAACGCCTGTCGCGCTCGCGCACCGCCCTGGGGGATCTGGCCCACGCCCTGAAGACCCCCCTCGCCCTCATCCTGCAAACGGCAGAACGCCGCGACAGCGGAATGAGCGCACAGGCGCGCGAACGTTTGCTGAGCGAGGCGGAGCGCATCCGCACGCTGGTCGATCGGGAGCTCGCCCGTGCGCGCGTGGCCGGTGGCGCCAGCCCCGGCCAGCGCTTCCGCCCGCATGAGGACGTGCCGGCACTGGCCAACGTGATCCGCGGCCTGTATGCGGAGCGGGAGCTGTCGGTCACCTGGACAGTACCGTCGCGCAGCTTCGCCGTGGACCGCGAAGACCTGCTGGAACTGCTCGGCAATCTGCTGGACAACGCCGCCAAGTGGGCGCGGGGACACATCCACCTGGTGGTGGAAGACGCGCCGGCACTGCACCTGGTGGTGGAAGACGATGGCCCCGGCTGCCCGCCGGAGAAGCTGGAGGAGATCACCCGCCGCGGCGTACGTCTGGACGAGGAAACCCCGGGAACGGGTCTCGGTCTGAGTATCGTGCGTTCCATCGTCGCTGATTACGGCGGCCAACTCACCCTTGGACGCTCCGAAACCCTCGGCGGCCTGCAGGTCGAAGTCCGCTTCCCCAACCCCGCCTGAGCGGTCGCTCATCCTCTTGTATCATTCGGTGTCGGCCTGCACCCGACGTCGTTGCAAGGACATGCCATGAAACGCTCCCTGAAAATTCTCGCCTGGGTCCTCGGCGCCCTGGTGCTGCTGGTGATCGCGGCGGTCATCGCCGTGCCGCTGCTGGTGGATCCCAATGACTACCGCGACGAAATCGCCGCGGCAGTGGAAAAGAACACCGGCCGGGAACTGGCCATCGAGGGCGACCTCGGCCTGTCGGTATTCCCCTGGCTGGGCGTGGAGCTGGGTGAGACCCGTTTGGGCAACGCGCCGGGCTTCGGGCCCGAACCGTTCGCACGGGTGCAGCAGGCCCAGGTGCGGGTGAAACTGTTGCCGCTGCTCAGCCGCCGGGTGGAAGTGGACACCCTCACCCTGGACGGCCTGCGCCTGAATCTGGCGCGGAAACCGACGGGCGAAAGCAACTGGGACGATCTGATCAAGCGCGCCGAGACGCCGGCCGAAACGCCCGAACCCGCGCCCGAGGAAGGCCGTCAACCCCGCGACCTGGCGGCGCTCGCCGTGGGCGGCGTGCGCATCCGCGACGCGCAGATCACCTGGAACGACCGCGCCGCAGGCCAATTCGTGGAAGTGAGCAATCTCGCGCTCGAGAGCGGCGAACTGGATCTGGAATCGCCATTTCCCCTGGAACTGGAGGCCGACGTGGCCAGCCGCACGCACGAAGTGAGCGGTCACATCGCGTTGACCACCGAGGTACAGGCAAACCTCGCGGCGGAACGCTATGCCCTGGAGGACCTGGTCCTCGCGCTGCGCCTGGCAGGTCCGCCGGTGCCCGGCGGCATGCTGGAGGCCCGCCTTACCGCCGACGCCCGTGCGGATCTGCAGGCTCAGACCGCGGAACTGGCGGGGCTCGATCTGACCGCCTTCGGCCTGCGCCTGCAGGGCGCGGCCAAGGCCGACGGCATTCTGGAAGCCCCCGCAGGGAACGCTCAGCTCACCGGCAACGTCAGCGATGCCGCACAGCTCGCAGCGGCCCTGAAAACCCTCGCCGGCGTACAACTCGACGCGCAGGCCCTGAAAGACGGCCACATCGCCACCGAAGCCCGCTTTTCCCTGCCCAAGGGCACCGCCGAACTCCCTCGCTTCGAGCTGGTCGCGCTGGGCAGCCGGTTGAACCTGAACGCCGAGGCCCGGGGCCTGCCCGAGGCAACCATCGCCAAGGGTAAGTTCGACGCACAGGTCACGAACGGCACGGCCCTGCGCGGGCTGCTGCCTCCCGACCTCGATGCCGACGCGTTCACCGGCGCACGGGTCACGTCGAGCGTCGACTTCAACCAGGCTCAGCAGAGCGCACGCCTGCCCGACCTGCAGCTCGCGGGGTTGGGTCTGAACCTGCGCGCCGACCTGCGCGCCACCGGCCTGATGGGCGACACGCCCCAGCTCGCCGGCACGCTCACGGTCGGCGAATTCGTGCCGCGCGCCCTCACTGAAAAACTCGCTATCGCGCTGCCGGAGATGGCCGACCCCAACACCCTCTCGAAGGCCGCCCTCAACACCGGCCTCGAGGCCTCACCCAGGCATGTGGCACTGAGCGGGCTGAACCTGCGCCTGGATCAGACCACCGCCAAGGGCAATATCTCGCTGCGGGACTTCGCCAAGCCGGTGATCCGCTACGACCTCACCGTCGACCAACTGGATGCCGATCGTTACCTGCCGCCGCCCAGCGAACAGGAGGGCCAGCCCAAGGCACCGCCCGCCAGTGCCGCCGCCACCGCGCCGCTGCAACTGCCCATGGACTTGCTGCGCGGCCTGGACGTGGACGGCACGCTGCGCGTCGGACAACTCAAGGCCGCCAATCTGCGCACCAACGACGTGCGCGCCACCTTGCGCGCCGCAGGCGGCCAGCTGCGCCTGAACCCGTTGGGCGCACGGCTCTACAGCGGCAGTTACGCAGGCAACGTGGGCCTCGACGTGCGCCGCGATGTGCCCGTGCTGTCGATGGATGAAAAACTCACCGGCGTGCAGGTGGGCCCGCTGCTCAAGGACTTCATGGGCAAGGATTACGTCACCGGACGCGCGCAACTGGCGGCGCGACTCACGGCACGCGGCGTCGAGCCGGCGGACATCCGCAAGACCCTCACCGGCAACGCGTCCTTCAGCTTCCAGGACGGCGCCGTGAACGGTATCAACATCGCCCAGCTGCTGCGGGAAGCCGTGGCCCGGGCACAGGGCCGTCCCGTACCCAAAGAAGAAGCACGCAGCACCGACTTCAGCGAACTCAAGGGTTCGCTCACCGTGAAAGACGGGTTGGTGCGTAATGAGGATCTCGTGGCGAAGTCACCGCTGTTGCGTGTGACAGGCAAGGGCACGGCCCATCTGGTCAGCGAAAAACTCGATTACCGCGTGGACGCCTCCGTGGTCGGCACC
The DNA here is from genome assembly GCA_041687015.1 of Gammaproteobacteria bacterium. GTDB lineage: Bacteria > Pseudomonadota > Gammaproteobacteria > Thiohalomonadales > Thiohalomonadaceae > JALOAT01. The sequence goes on along the minus strand of JAWLCT010000068.1, from coordinate 2,875 downwards.
CTGGAAGGCCAGGGCGGCGCCGAACTGAAGGAGCTGGCGGGGCTCACCGTGCCAGTCGAGATCCGCGGCACCTTCAGCGAACCCAAGTTCAACGTGCCGTTGGGCAAACTCCTGGAAGAGCGGGCCAGACAGGCACTGGAAGCCGAAAAGAAGAAAAAGGAACAGGAACTTCAGCAGCGGCTCGAAGAGGAAAAGAAACGCCTGCAGCAGGATCTGGAGGAGCGCTTCAAGGACATGCTGAAACTGAAATGAGCTTCGCCACCCGTTTGCTGCGCTGGTTCGATCAACACGGGCGCAAGGATCTGCCCTGGCAGCGCATGCGCTCGCCTTACCGCGTGTGGGTTTCCGAGGTCATGCTGCAACAGACCCAGGTGGCCACGGTGATCCCGTATTTCGAGCGCTTCATGGCGAGTTTTCCCGACGTGGGCACCCTCGCCGATGCGCCGCTGGATGCGGTGCTCGCCCACTGGAGCGGCCTTGGCTACTACAGCCGGGCGCGCAACCTGCACAAGGCCGCACAACACCTCCGCGACGCCCATGGCGGCCGGTTCCCGGACGACATCGATGCTGTCACGGCCCTGCCCGGCATCGGTCGCTCCACCGCCGGCGCCATCCTCGCCCAAGCCCTGGGCCGACGCCATGCCATCCTGGACGGCAATGTGAAGCGAGTGCTCACACGCCACCGTGCCATTGCCGGCTGGCCGGGCCAAAGCGCTGTGGAAAAAGCCCTGTGGACCATCGCCGAAGCCGAGACGCCGGACGAACGCATCGCCGACTACACCCAGGCCATCATGGACCTGGGCGCAACGGTGTGCACGCGCACACGGCCGCGTTGCGACGCTTGCCCGGTGATGTCCGACTGTGCGGCCCATGCCGCGGGCGCCACCGTCCGTTACCCGACCCCGAAACCGCGCAAGACGCTGCCGGTACGCGAGACGTGCATGCTGTTGGTCACCAACCCGGATGGCGAGGTGTGGTTGGAAAAGCGCCCGCCCAGCGGCATCTGGGGCGGCCTGTGGAGCCTGCCGGAACTCCCGTTGCACTTGGCACCGGAAGAATGGAGCGCGGACCTGGGCGCACGCATACACGCGCTGGCGACGTGGTCACCCCTTCGCCATACTTTCAGCCACTTTCACCTGGACATCACGCCGCTGCGCCTGCGTGTGAGCGCGCCCGCGCGCGTGATGGAACCGGACCGCGGCCTCTGGTATAAACCTGAGCTTTCCAATCAACTAGGCCTGCCGGCGCCTGTGGCGCGCCTGCTCCAGGCCCTCGAACAAGAAGGAACCGGACATGACCCGAATGGTGCATTGCGTGAAGCTGGGTAAAGAGGCCGAAGGCCTGGAGCGCCAGCCCTATCCCGGCGAACTCGGCAAGCGCATCTTCGAAAACGTCTCCAAGGAGGCGTGGGGCATGTGGCTGCGCCAGCAGACCATGCTCATCAACGAATACCGCCTCAGCCCCATCAACCCCAAACACCGCGAGATGCTCGAAGGCGAGATGGAAAAATTCTTCTTCGGCGCCGGCAGCACCCAGCCCGAGGGCTACGTTCCGCCCAAGGACTGAGGCCTTACCGGCCGCGGGATGATTGTTCCCGTAGGAGCGGCCATCGGCCGCGATGGTTTTATCCGCCGCCGCGGCAAATCGCGGGCTGAGCCCGCTCCTACAACGAACACCTTGGGCACGTGATGCACCAGCGAACTTGACTTGTCCCGCCGACGCCGCTTAAATAGCGCCTCTTTCCGGCCAGGTAGCTCAGTTGGTAGAGCAGGGGACTGAAAATCCCCGTGTCGACGGTTCGATTCCGCCCCTGGCCACCATCGAAACAAGAAGCCGCCTCCGGGCGGTTTTTTTGTGGCTGCCTGTTGTGCGCGAGGTGCAGGACTGCCCCCCCTGGCGTCAGGGTTTCGCCTGTGCGAGGCGCTTGGCCACGCCTCCACCTGCATGCTCGCCCTCGCGATCGCAGCAGGCGTAGGTCGGGTTAGCGCAGCGTTACCCGACGAATCCGCGGGAAGTCCACCACGTATGCCCCAACGGCCCATCCGCTGCCGAAAGGAGATTTTCCCAATGGCTTTCGCGACTCGGGCGAGAGTCGGGTTATGGGGGCGGCGACTCGGCTGTGATGACGTCCGGTTACGCTGCGCTAACCCGACCTACAGCTGCTCGTTCTCCGCGTCAGAGCAGGTGGCCGAACTCTGCCAGCCTTTCACGGTAACCACGAGACCTTGGACGGCCAGGGAGTCGAGATACTCTTCGGCGCTCTTGGGCGGGTTCTTCAGTGATCCCCGGTGTTGCTTGGCCCACGCTCACAATGAGCTGGGCTCCCGCCCGAACAGCAAAGCGCGTTATGCGGTTTTGCTCGTCATCGCAGCGCTTGCGAACTTTGCGGCTGGCTGTTTGGAAAAATCGCCCACGGGGCGTGGTCTGTGCGACACCTGACCTCCTTCTCCTTAGGGGCCAGCACTTGCGTGACCACGAATGCTACGGTTTGGCGATGGGTGCACGTGCACCCATCGCTGATTCATGTCCGACGGCAGGTGTGGTCACGGGCGCCCGGATCACGCGCCGCGTTGTCCGGATTGTCGGGCGGAAAACTCGTCAGCGGGGCCCGCTGCCCCACCAGGGACCGCGTCGGCGAAGCCGACGCGGTCTGCGGCGGATCATGGGACCGGTTGAGGCGTCGTCATATAGGGAAACGTGCCAATGCCAAGCTCACCGTAGTAGTTCTCTCCCCATGACCAAAGGCCAGTGCTCCTGGTGGCCAGCACGTGGTAATGGCCCGCCACCACGCTCGCCCAATCGCTCTCCGTGCCGATTCGGACCGGCGTGGCGCTGTCGGTTTTCGTGCCATCGCCAAGCTGGCCACTCCCGTTGT
>JAWLCT010000067.1:0-10811 GCA_041687015.1 Gammaproteobacteria bacterium | reverse complement strand
GCGGTTTCTGCCAGGTTGATGCCGGCCAGCACCATGCCCTCGCCGTGATCGAGACTCCGATAGAGCATGTGCGCCCGGCTGAAGGCAGTGGCGGCCGTGGCGTAATCGCTGTCTTGGAACGCCTGTACGCCGGCCCGCAGATGACGCTGGGCCTCGCGCACACTCGTCGCCTGCTGCGGCGGACTGCCCGCGCAAGCGGCCAGCGCGATTGCGAGCAGCATGACAATGGCTCTGGCGATGGCGCTTTTCATCGGACCTGTTGCGTCTCCAGTTCAGTGGGCCCCGGCGGCGGCGCGGCACTGGAGATGGGCCAGATGTTCATGACGCTTTCCATGGTCCGTTCCGTCTGTTCGGTGAGCAGGCGCATGCGCGTGATGAGCTCGGGCAAATCGTCGGTGATCTGCCGGGTGTCGCGGGTGATGCCGTGGGCATCGCGGATCACCGGCTCCACTTCCGCCAGACGCGCGCGCACATCGGCGAGCACCTGCTGGAACGCCCCCATGGAATCGCGCAGGCTGTTTTCCAGCTCCGGCGAGGCCAGCAAGGTGCCCATCGGCCCCTTGCCTGCGGCAATGTGTTCAGTCACCGTACGCATGTTTCCTGCCGTAGCCTCCAAATCACGCAGCGATTGCGCCACGCGCTGGGGTTCGATGACGTCTGCGAGTTGACCCACCCGCTCCAGCGTCTTCTTGACGCTTTCCATCACCGGGGTGAGCTCGGCGATAAGCTGGTCCATGGACATGGGTTCTTCCACCTGGATGGTGGAGCCGGGCGCCAACACCGGCGTATGGGGCGAGCCGGCGGTGAGTTCGATGGTCGCCTTGCCCAATACGGAGAGTTTGCTGATGGCGGCCTTCGAATCGGTGCGGACCAGATCGCGGTAACGTTCCTGCACGTCCATGGACACATGGATGCGGTTGTCAGGTGCTATCACCACATCGGACACGCGCCCCACTTCCAGGCCGGAGATTTTCACCATGGTGTCGGTGGTGATGCCTTCGGCACTGCGTAAATAGGCGTTGTACGTCACGCTGCTCTGGAAGAAGTGGGCAAACCGGCTATTGACGAAAATCAGGCTCACAATCACCGCCAACGCGATGAGTACGAACGCGCCGACCAGCCGCTCCTGGCGCGTGTAGCTCATGCGGTGAATGTAATGGACGCGCGGTGTGGGTTGTTCCATTAATCGAAGGCCCTCGCCTCGGTGCGGAACTCGGAGAGATAGGCTTGCACGTCTTCGTCCCCGGCGGTGTGAAATGCCTGCCAGGACGCGAACAAGCGCGGCACCGGCGGCGCAATGAACAGGATGCAATCGGCGCGGCGCATGACGGCGGGATCATCGCTGGCGTATACCAAAGTGCTTGCCGCGTCGCGACACCAATCCATGACCGCTTGGGCAATGGGGCGCGCCTGACTCGCTTGCAGGTCGTGCAACGGATCGTCCACGAACAACAGCCGGGGCGCCAGCATGAGCGCGCGCGCCAGGGCCACGATGTTGCGGTCCCGTTCCCCAAGAAACGCGGGCAGCCGGTCCACAGCGCCCTCGAAACCAAGGCGTTCGAGCAGGTCATGGGCCCGCTGGGCGCTTTCGCTGCGCGTCGCCACGCCATGATACAGCGCGGGCAGCATGACGTTGCGCATGGCGTCCAGGGACGATACCAGCGGCGCCTCGCGGGTGACCAGACCCACTTCGCGGCGCAGCAGCAACCAACGGCGATCGTCCAGGGTGGACAGGCGGTGCCCCAGCAGCTTCAGATCGCCTGACCACGGATAGTGTGCGCCCGCGAGGGTGTGAATATAGGCGCTGCGCAACCCGTGATCGTGCCCGACCAGGCACACACTGACACCCGTGCTCAGTTCGAAGTCCAGAGGCTGCATGCCCTCGACGGGCACCAGGCCGAAGGCGTGCAGTAGCGTTTTCACAGGCGCATCAGGGCGAACAAGCCGTCCACGATAAAGATGAGGCTGATAGCGTTGACGATGGCGCGCTGCGTTTGCTGCGGTACTTCCGTGGGCGAGCGCTCCACCTGCAGACCGTGATAACAGGCCGCCGCACCGGCGATGATGCCGAACAGAAGGTTCTTGATCACGAACACGGCAAGATCGGAAGGGTCCAGTGCAAGCGGGACTTGCTGCAGGAAATGGATGTAGCCGGGGGCCACGAACGCGGCGGCGAACAACGTGCCCGAAATGATCGCGATGAGCGTGAAGTAAACCGCCAGCGCCAGCTGCGCCGTGGCGGTACCGAGCAGACGCGGAGTGACCAACAGGTCATTGGTGTTCACGCCCAGCAGCCACAGCCCCTCCACCTCCTTGTTCAGCCTCATGTGGCCCAGCTCCACGGCGATGGCGGAGGAGGAACGGCCGATGATCAAAATAGCGGTAAGCAGCGGCCCCATTTCCAATGCCACCACCTGCGCCAGCACCGCCACCATCTCGCGCATGCTGCCGAACATGTGCATGAGGGCGATGAGCTGCGACACCAGGCCGAGACCTACCGCCACGCCGATCAAGGTGATGGTCGGCAGGGCGTCGACACCGGTGAAAATGATCTGTGAAACCAGTGTATTGACCGCGGCACGGTTGTAGCGGCGCGTGTGGCGGCGGGAATCACCGAAAGCGCGCAGGATGAACGCGGTGAGATCGACCGGATAGAGGACCAGTGCCAGGGTGCGGCGGCCGATGGCGCCGGTGAGGGTGTCGAATCTGGTCCGCATATCTTGGTGCTTGGATTACCTGTGGAGCGGGTTGCTGCTCGAATGCGCCAATTCGCCGGTAGGTGCGGGCTCGGCCCGCGATGACCCGGAACCTGCAATCACCGCTCCCACGGGACGAAACGCTACTCAGCGGCGGGAACCAGTGGCACCACACGCGCCTCGATGAATTCGCTCAGCTCATGCAGGTCGCAGTAGCGGCCGGCGACTTCGCGCACATAACCCAGGGTACGCGGAATGTCCTTGAGATAGCCCGGTTTGCCGTCACGAATGTTCAAGCGCGCGAAAATGCCGATGGCTTTCAAATGACGCTGCACACCCATGAGGTCGAACCAGCGCAGGAACTCGCCCTGGTCGCGCATGTCGGTGACACCCGCCTCCAGGATCGTGTCGTGGAAGCTGAGCGCCCATTGCTCCACCCAGTTGCGCGGCCAGGCGATGTAGCAGTCCTTGAGCAGCGACACCAGATCGTAGGTAACGGGGCCGATGACCGCGTCCTGGAAATCGAGGATGCCGGGATTGGGGTCGGTCACCATGAGGTTGCGCGAGTGATAGTCGCGGTGCACGGTGACGCGGGCCTGCTCCAACGCCGATTCGCTCAACACGTCGAACGTGCGGTTGAGCAACTGGTGATCTTCCTGGGTAAGCGGCACGCGCAGGTGGCGGCTCAGGAACCACTCGCGGAACAGTTCCATTTCGCGCAACAGCAGGTTGCGATCGTAGGGCGGCAACTCGTCATTGCGCGGGCCACGCGAGTGCAGCGTGGCCAGGGCATCCAGGGCATCGCCGTACAGGCGACCGACGCTCTCCTCGGTCAAATGGGAGAGGTATTGTTCGGTGCCGAGATCGCTGAGCAGCAGGAAACCTTCGGCGTGGTTTTCCTCCAGGATGCGCGGCACGTTGAGGCCCATGCCTTCCATCAGGCGTGCGATGTTGATGAACGGGCCGACGTCTTCCTTTTCGGGCGGCGCATCCATGACGATGCGCGTTTCGCCGTCGAAAGCGATACGGAAGTAGCGACGGAAGCTGGCGTCCGAGGAGGCCGGGGTTAGATCGAAATTGGGGAAACCCAGATCATGGCGCAGCCAGCGGGTGATTCGTTCGACGCGTTCAGGCAAGGGAGGCACTCTCGCAAAGGCTCGGCCGGATTATACGCGAGGCAGCACAGGCACTTGCATGGATCGGATTCACGGGATTGGGGGATGGCCAGGGCGGCTATCTGCGGGCGGGGAGCCTGTTTCCGTTCCAAAGCCCGTTCATGCCCCCAACGGGATGCTCCGCGGGCGAGACGCCGCGTGGTGTTTGGATGAAGGCAATCGCCCAGGGGACTGGGCTCCTACAACAGACCAGGGGAATTTCCCGTTGTAAAAGCCCGTTTATGCCCCGAAGGGATGCTCCGCGGGCGAGACGCCGCGCGGTGTTTGGATGAAGGCAATCGCCCAGGGGACTGGGCTCCTACAACAAGCCAGGGAAATTTCCCGTTGTAGGAGCCGTTTATGCCCCGAAGGGGTGCTCCGCGGGCGAGATGCCGCGTGGTGTTTGGATGAAGGCAATCGCCCACTGCGCTTCTACAACGTCTAGCACGGGATTCGATGTTCCTTCTCTAACCCACCAACAGCCAAAGTACCCCGAACAACAGCGGCTGATGCGCCAGGTAGATGAACAGGCTGTGGCGACCCGCAAAGGCGAGTGCGCGCACCGCCGAGCGCCGGCTGTCCCATTGGGCCCACCTGGGCACGTCGTTTCGCCCGTACACGGCTCGGCCCAGCCAGAGCCCGAGCAACACCACCCCGAACCAGGGCAGCAAGGGCACATAATCTTCGGTGATCGGCTTGTGGGCCATGAGCCCGAACCACTGCAGGGCCGGCTGATCGAACAACGGGTGCGCCAGGGAAAGCCCGAGAATCACCAGCCCTGACCCCAGGACCAGGTTCGCCCAATACCAACGCCGAAAGCCCAGGCCCAGCACACTGGCCAGGGCGATGAAATGCAGCACGCCGAAGAAGATCCAGCTGTCCGGGAACACCAGATAACTGCCCGCACTGACGACCCCCGCGGCCAACGCAATAATCCCCACGCGCCGCCAGAAATGCCGCCAGCGCACCCCGCGGCAGGTGGCCAGGTAGAGGCTCACGCCCACGGTGAGCAGGAACAGGGTGACGATGAGGCTGCGCGAAGCGATCCAGAACGGGTCCCGGTACAGGTTCACGCGCAGCAAGCCAAAGTAGGCCAGGTCGAAGCAGAAGTGATAGGCGAGCATCAGCACGATGGCGATGCCGCGCAACACGTCCACGGCCTGGCGCCGCCCTGCGCCCGGCAGGTCGGCGCGACGAATGGAAGGTTTCTCACGGGCCATGGCGGGGCATTGTAATAAGTGGAACGCCGGCCGGGCGACCCATCATCGCATCAGCCGGGAATGGCCCGGTCTTGGGCAACGGCTGAAAGGCAGGGAGGGTTTTTCGGAGCCTCTTGCGGCGGCGCCGGGTTGTGGCGCCGCCGCACGGCCAGGGTGGCCCCTCCGTGGGCCCATAGGGAAATCGTCAGAAGCGCAGGGCGAACTTGGCGCCGAGGGTGCGCGTGTCGCCGGTCTGGTCGGCCTCGATGGAGACGCTGAGCAGACCGAGCGCCAGATTGGCGCCTACGTAATACTTGCTGAGCTCGAAACTTTCCGTGTCCAGGTCCGCAACATTCGGCTCGCTCTCCACCCACACCTGCCCGACGCCCACGTAGGGGGTGAGCATGGCAAAACCCTTGGAGGCGGTCAGTTCCAGGCCGCGGGTCTCCAGGTCGAGCTGATCCACGTTGCCCAGCTGCGACCAGGTGCCGCGTACCGCGAGGGCAGGCATCACGGGACCGCCTTCAATGAAGGAATAACGCACCTCGGCGCCGGTCAGGGTGATGTTGGAATCCGGCACGGAGGCATAAAGGAACCCCACATCGATGTTGAAAGGCAGGCCCTTGTGCACGTGCAATTTGGGAACGACCACGGTATCCAGGTCGTCCTCGCCGGTGGCGAGGCGGAACGGTTCGGTGTTTTCCAGCGTCGTGGCGCTCACTTCCACACCCACGTCGAAACCGGTCAGGCCGAGCGGCTCGGCCGGAATCATGGACTTGTAACTCAGTGCGGCGCCCAGATCTTCGGAAAACAGACGGAACTGGGCCTGGCCGAGGTTCTGGAGTTCATCGATATCTGCAGCCTGGAGAGCGGGCGCTGCGAGGGCGAGTACCACGAACAGGGACTTGCGCATGGCTTTTCTTTTAGCCCTTTTTCACGGGAACGTGGAGGAGTGTACCCCCGCGTAACGGGCAAATTCATGACCTGCGTCGCGGTTTGATGCGGGCGGGGATCTATGAGATGTTAGCGCGCTTTGAAAAAGAGCCTCCCGCGCCCGCGCCCGTGTCCTTCCCTCCCGTTCCAAAAGCCAGGCTGTTGCTGGCCCTGCTGGTTGCCTGGGCCGGGCACGCCCATGCCCAGCAGGCGCTCGATCCGTGGCGTTTGTGCCCGCCGCCGCCCGAGCAAGCCCCCCTGCCCCCGGCCGCCGAAGGCACCCGCGTGAGCGCCGACCGGGCCCGGGTGGAAGGCGATCAGGGCCGCGAGTTGAGCGTGTTCGAAGGCCATGTGGTGGCGGAACGGGACGGCAAGCGGCTCAGTGCCGATCAGGCGCGTTACGACAGCACCCGCGACGTGGTCACCGCCAGCGGCCAGGTTGAGGTGCAGACGGGCAGCATCCATCTGCAGGGCTCCCGCGCACGGCTCGATTTCGCCGCCGATTCGGGCGAGTTGGAGGAGGCCGGTTATTACGTGCCCGGCGCTCACGCCTACGGCACGGCCGAACACCTGAGCTTCGAGGGTGCGGAACGCTCCACGCTGCGTGAAGCCACCTACACCACCTGTCCGCCCGGCGAAGAGGACTGGGCCCTGCACGCCCGCCGCATCGAACTGGACCGGGGCAGCAACACCGGCGAGGCCTACGACGTGACCCTGCGTCTGGGCGGCGTACCGGCGCTGTACCTCCCGTACATGAATTTTCCGCTGGAAGGCCGCAAGTCGGGCTTTCTGCCCCCCAGCTACGACAGCTCCGATCGCAACGGCACCGACATCGCCGTGCCCTGGTACTGGAACATCGCGCCGAACCGTGACGCCACCCTCACGCCGCGCTTCATCACCGAGCGCGGCGGCATGCTCATGACCGAATACCGCCAGCTCACGGAAAACAGTTCGAGTTTCGTCGCCTTCGACTATCTGCCGGACGATGAAATGTACGGCGACGACCGCAGCCACGTCATTGTGCGTCACACCATGCAACCGGCACCGCGCTGGAATGTCGCCCTGGATTACAACGAGGTCTCTGACGACCAATACCTGGACGACATCGACAACACCCTGGCGAGTGCCAGCGCCACCCACTTGGAGCGCCGGCTCGATGTCAGCTACGGCGCGCCGTCCTGGCGCTTTCTGGGCCGCGTACAGGACTTTCAGCCACTCGTCGCAGGCAGTGAACCCTACCAGTTGCGCCCGCAGCTGCTCGCCACCGGGGCGGGTGCGCTCAGCGGTCTGCGTTATGACTTCCGCACCGAATACGCCCAGTTCGCCCACAGCACCCGCGACCCCACCGGCGCCCGCGTGGACCTCTATCCGGGACTGAGCGCACCCTTTGAAGGCGACTGGTGGTTCTTCACCCCGCGCGCGGCCCTGCGCCATACCCAATACTTGCTGGACGATCCGGCCGACGGCGAGGAGCCCTCGCGCACCCTGCCCATCGCCAGCATCGACACCGGGCTGTTCTTCGAGCGCGAACTGAGCATCGCCGGCGAGCCGCTGGTACAGACTCTGGAGCCGCGCCTCTTTTACCTGCGCGTGCCCTACGAGGACCAAACCGAGCTGCCGGTGTTCGACACCACGCCCACCACCTTCTCCTTCGCGCAGCTGTTTCGCGAAAACCGCTACACCGGCGCCGATCGTGTGGGCGACGCCAACCAGCTCACGGCCGCGTTGACCTCCCGTTTCATCAGCGACAGCTCGGGGCGTGAACTGGCGCGGGCGAGCGTGGGCCAAACCTATTATTTCGACGACTGGCGCGTGTCGCTGCCCAATGAAGCCCTGCCCGATCGCGCCTATTCGGACGTGGCGGCGGAACTGGCCGCGCGGCCCCTGCCCGCGCTGGAGATCTCCGCCACCACGCGCTGGGACCCGGACGTCGCCGACGCCCAGGAATCGGCAGCACGCCTGCGCTACAGCACCGACGCGTTGCACGTGGTGGACGCGGCTTACCGCGTGCGTGAAAACGGTCGCGTAATGAACCGCGACCTGCTGGTGCTGTGGCCCATCACGCGCCACTGGCACGCGGTGGGACGCTGGTACTATGACCTGGTGGCCGAACGCACCCTGGAAAGCGTGGTCGGAATCGAATACGAAAGTTGCTGCTGGACCGTGCGCCTGGTCACCCGTGACCGGCCGGTGTTCACCGAAACCGGCGAGGAGTCGAACCGCAGCATCCATTTCACCTTTGAACTCAAGGGCCTGGCCGGTTTCGGCGACTCCCTTGGGAACGTGATTGAAGAAGGACTCGTGGGGTATTGATGAGACATCGCCAACTGCTTGCCGCCGCCCTGCTCGCTTTTGCGGGCGCGGTTTCGGCCCAGGTCATCGAGCTCAACCGCGTGGTGGCCGTCGTGAACGACGACGTGGTCACCGCGCAGGAACTCGAAGCGCGCACCCAGGTGGTGCTGCAGCAGATCGCCAAGGCCAACACGCCCGCACCGCCCCGCGACGTGCTCACGCGGCAGGTGCTCGAGCGGTTGATTCTTGAACGCATCCAGCTGCGGCTCGCCGCCGATGCCGGACTGCGCGTGGAGGACGAGGCCGTCAACCAGGTGGTGGCCAATATCGCCGCGGAGAACAAACTGACGCCCGAACAGTTCCGTGGCGTGCTGGCCCGCGACGGCGTGGATTATGCGGAGTTCCGTGAAGACATCCGCAAAGAGATCCTCATCTCCCGGCTGCGCGCCCGCCAGGTCAACAACCGCGTGAACGTGACCCCGCAGGAAATCGACAGCTACCTCGCCTCCACAGCCGCGCGTACGGCCTCGCAGAATGAGTACCGCCTGGCGCACATCCTCATCGCCGTGCCCGAGGCGCCGAATCCCGAGCAAATCCGCGTGGCTCGCGAAGAGGCCGAACAGGTGTTGGCGAAACTGCGCATCGGCGCCGACTTCGGTCAACTGGCCATCGCCCATTCCGACGGTCAGCAGGCCCTGGAAGGCGGTGATCTGGGATGGCGCCGCGGTGGGCAGCTGCCCACCCTGTTCACGGACGCGGTGCTGTCCATGCGCGAAGGCGAGATCAGCGATCTCATCCGCAGCCCGAGCGGCTTTCACATCATCAAGCTGGTAGGCGTGCGCGGTGAAGAAAAGCGTGTCATTCAGCAGGTGCACGCGCGACACATCCTGATCCGCCCCAACGAGATCACCACCGACGCCGAGGCACGCGCCCGTCTCGAACGGCTGCGCGAACGCATCATCAGCGGCGACGACTTCGCACAGCTTGCGCGCGTGCATTCCGACGACATGGGATCGGGTGCCAACGGGGGCGACCTGGGCTGGGCAAGCCCGGGGCAGATGGTGCCGGAGTTCGAGGAGATGATGTTCAAGACCCCGATCGGCCAAATCAGTCAGCCCTTCCGCAGCCAATTCGGCTGGCACATCGTGCAGCCTCTGGCGCGCCGCGACCACGACAGCACCGAGGAATACCGCCGCACCCGCGCCGCCGAAGCCCTGCGCCAGCGCAAGCTCGAAGAGGAAACCGAGAACTGGCTGCGCCAGATCCGCGATGAGGCGTATGTGGAGTACCGGTTGGAAGGATAAAACCGGGGCAATGGCACGGAGTGGATGAGCTCATCTGAATTCCACTCCGCTTCATCCTGGCCACATAACATGTCGAAAACTCACACCCTGCGCCTCGCACTCACCCCCGGTGAACCGGCCGGGATCGGTCCGGATCTTTGCGTACAGATCGCGCAGCAAGCGCACAGCGTGGAACGGGTGGTGCTGGCGGATCCGGATCTGCTCGCGGCGCGCGCCAAGCAACTCGGGTTGCCGCTCACCCTGCGCACCTACGACGCGAACCGCTCGCCGGCACCGAGCCGCGCCGGCGAACTCACCGTGCTGCCGGTGATGACGGCCGTGCCCGCGGCGGCGGGTAGGCTCGACGCGCGCAACGCAGCCTACGTGCTGGACTGCCTGGCGCGCGCCGTGGACGGCTGCATGGGCGGGGAGTTTGCCGCGCTGGTGACCGGCCCGGTGCACAAGGGCGTGATCAATGACGCGGGTGTGCCGTTCACGGGCCACACCGAATTCCTGGCCGAGCGCACCGGCACGGCCCGGGTGGTGATGATGCTGGCCACCCCCGGTCTGCGGGTGGCGCTCGCCACCACCCACCTGCCCCTGCGCGCGGTGGCCGACGCCATCACGCCCGCACTGCTGGAGGAGGTCATCGGCATTTTGCATCACGATCTGGTGCGGCGTTTCCGTCTGGAAAACCCACGCATCCTGGTGTGCGGCCTGAATCCCCACGCCGGGGAAGGCGGCCATCTGGGCCGCGAGGAGATCGAGGTAATGACGCCGGTGCTCGAACGCTTGCGTCGAAACGGCATGAACCTGATCGGACCGCTGCCGGCCGATACGGCCTTCGTGCCCACCCACCTCGAAGGCGCCGACGCCGTGCTCGCCATGTATCACGACCAGGGCCTGCCGGTGCTCAAGCACAAGGGCTTCGGTCATGCGGTGAACGTCACCCTGGGCCTGCCCATGATCCGCACCTCAGTGGACCATGGCACCGCCCTGGACCTGGCAGGCAGTGGGCGCGCGGACATCGGGAGCCTGGAATACGCCATCAAAGTCGCGTTGATGCAACTCGGCGTTGATGAAATCTCTCCACTGTAGATACCGTCCTACGCGTCAAAGCCCCCGCGGCGATGTCGGCGTTGAATGGCGTGACCTCAGGCGCAAGGCGCGGTTATCGCCGCCCACAACGTGCCATCGCCGGTAGGAGCGGCCTCAGGCCGCGATACACCGGCGGTTGGAACCACCGCCGGTTAT
>JAWLCT010000066.1:1615-10886 GCA_041687015.1 Gammaproteobacteria bacterium | reverse complement strand
AATGCCACAATCGCCGCAGGCGCTTGACCCGTAAACACGGCGTCTACACGCAACCGCGTATCCTCGCATCGAATCCGCCGGGCTACGTCATGCAAGCCCGTTGGGCGATAGATCCTTCCAAAAAAAACCGGCCACCTCGCGGCGGCCGGTTCGTGGACTGCGGCTGTAAGCGGCTTACAGCTTTTCGGCGTTCTTGGCCAGATAGTCGGCCACGCCTTCGGGAGAGGCCTGCATGCCGGTCTCGCCCTTCTTCCAGCCCGCCGGGCAGACTTCGCCGTGCTCTTCGGTGAACTGCAGCGCGTCGATCATGCGCAGCATTTCGTCCACATTGCGGCCCAGAGGCAGGTCGTTGACCACCTGGTGACGCACCATGCCACTGCGGTCGATGAGGAAGGAGCCGCGGAAGGCCACGTCGCCTGCCGGGGTCTCAACGTCGTAGGCTTTGGCGATGGCATGGGTCAGGTCAGCGACCAGGGTGTACTTCACGGGACCGATGCCGCCCTTGTCCACCGGGGTGTTACGCCAGGCGTTGTGGGTGTAATGGGAGTCCACGGAGACGCCAATCACTTCCACACCGCGCTTCTTGAATTCTTCCATGCGGTGGTCGAAAGCCAGGAGCTCGGAGGGACACACGAAGGTGAAGTCGAGCGGGTAGAAGAAAACAACCGCGTACTTGCCCTTGGTTTCGGCGGAGAAGTGATACTCGTTGACGATGGTGCCGTTGCCCAGAACAGCGGGGGCGGTGAAATCGGGGGCCTGTCGGCCGACGAGAACTGCCATTGGGTATGCCTCCTTATTGTATTTAGAGGAAGTCTAAAAACCCCTGCATGCTATTAGGAATCCCCCGTTCGGTCAATGGCCGAATGGTACCCGGAGCGCTGCAAGGGTCCCGGGCGCCCCCGCGTTTGTGGGCTGGTATTGGGGTGGCGGTTGGACCCGGGGCAGCCATCCGCTCAAGGTTCTTGTTAGGGAAATCCCGAATTCGATGAACCGGGGCTGTGCTTTGCGGTCCAAAGCGGTTGGGTCTGGGCAGGTTTCCCGTAGGGATTAACCTTGTTCGTGACCCGCGCCTGACATGCGTTCAGGCCCGCTGTTAAAATTCGACCTCGATTTCCGTGCCGCCATGGGGGCGGTGCGCCTAACCGGAGAACATAACAGGCATGAAGAAGCTTCCCCTTTTCCTGGCGGGTTTCGTTGCCCTCGGTGCCGCTGCGACCGCTTCCGCCGATCAGTTCGAGGACGCGATCGACTACCGCAAGGCCGCATTCACCTTGATCAAGGCCAACTTCGGTCCCATGGGCGCGATGGCCGAAGGCAAGATGCCCTTCAACAAGGAAGCGTTTGCCGCGCGTGCCGCCAACCTGGAAATGCTCGCCAAGATGCCCTGGGAGCACTTCATTGATGGCTCCGATATGGGCGAGACCAAGGCCAAGCCCGAGGTATGGAG
Organism: Gammaproteobacteria bacterium; assembly: GCA_041687015.1. GTDB lineage: Bacteria > Pseudomonadota > Gammaproteobacteria > Thiohalomonadales > Thiohalomonadaceae > JALOAT01. Next base: position 9,439 of record JAWLCT010000066.1, on the reverse strand, counting down.
CAAGGCGGCCGACTACAAGGCCGAGATTGAGAAGTTCGAAACGGCTGCCGCCAAGCTCGCCGTCGTAGCCAAGAGCGGCGACGAAAAGGCCATCAAGGCCCAGTTCGGTGCCACGGCGAAGACCTGCAAGTCCTGCCACAGCGATTTCAAGAACAAGTAAATCGTCCGGCTGCAAAAAAAGGCCGCGCATAGCGCGGCCTTTTTTTTCCATGGTACCGTTGTTCTGACAACCGGTGGTTCGGAGGAGATTGAAATGGTCACGGCGATTGTGCTGATGAACGTGGAGCGGCAGAAAGTGAACGATGTGGCGGCAGCGCTGGCCGACCTGCCGGGCATCAGCGAGGTGTATTCGGTGGGTGGGCGTTACGACCTGGTAGCGATCATTCGCGTGCCGAGCAACGAGGCCATGGCGGACATGGTGACCCATGAACTGCTGAAGGTGGATGGCATCACGAACACCGAAACCCTGCTCGCCTTCAAAGCCCATTCGCGCCACGATCTGGAGCGCATGTTCGCCATTGGTGAATGAACTCCCGCCGGGAGAGGCTGCGGTGAGGGGGCAAATCAATCATGGTCGCCTCCCTACCGCCCTGTTGACCGTTCGTTCTGCCCGGCAAACACGTCGGATTTCGCTGCGCTCCCGCCGGTCTGTGGCCTGAGCGCAGCGATCCCGTCAACGCATCTCAAAGGCTTCGCGATGAAAGCGCACCTTGCGTCCGAACCGCCGAAGTCCTTCCTGCAGCGTTTCCGCCAGACCGCGCGGACCGCAAAACCATACTTCCACGCGATCGTTATCCGCGGCGAGGTTCTCGGCGGTCAGGCGTTCGCCCTGCGCGGCACCGTGGACATGCAGGCGCACGTCGGGCACTGCGGCACACAACGTTTCCAGTCGTGAAACGAACGGATCATTCATCCGGTCGCGGGTGCAGTAGTGCAGCTCCGCGGGCACGGCCCGGGCCGGCTTTTCGCGCATCGCGTCCAGCCAGGCAAGAAACGGGGTAATGCCGATGCCGCCGGCGATCCACACCTGCCGTGCGCGACGGTTGCGACGCGTCGCATCGAAACGTCCGTAGGGCCCCTCGATGCAGACCGGCTGCCCCGGCGCGAGCCGCTGGGCCAGACCGCCGGTATAGTCACCCAACGCCTTGATGGCGAAGGTGACCGTGTTGTCGCCGTGGTCTGCGCTGGCGATAGTGAACGGATGGGCGCCCTCGCTGCGATGGAAGGTGACGAAAGCGAATTGGCCGGGGCGATGTCCGCGCCAGTGGTCCACACGGCAGGTCACCTCGGTCACGTCGGGCGCGGGCCTGGTCACGGACACCACGTTGCCCTCCACCTGCCGGGCGCGGCCGATGCGGCCGGTGAGAGACAGCACACCGGCGCCGGTGCCGCCCGCAATCAGGAACGCCATCAGCAGGCCCAGGGGTTGGCTCCAGTAGTCCGGCGGCGCGAGCACCACCGCGTGGAAGGCCAGTAACGCGTACAACCCCGGCATGATCCGATGCAGCAGGCCCCACACGCGATACGGGAAGCTTTTCCAAAGCGTGAGCACCAGCATGGCGAGCAGCACGTATATACCGAACTCGCCGAGCTCCTCGCCCATATCGCGCAAGGTCTCGCTGAAGCCCGCAAATTCGTGTTTGCCGCCGCGCCCCGCACGCCCCACCAGCGCCTTGAGCAGGTCATCCGACATCTCAACCAACCAGTGCAACGCCGCGAATACCACTGCGAGGATGCCGCTCCACTTGTGCAGCTGGAAGATACGATCCATGCCGCCCAGGGGACGTTCCAGCCAGACCGGCCGCAGGGCCAGCATCATGGCCAGGGACATGAGCGCAATGGACCACAGTCCGGTGAGATAAAGCGCCTCCTGGTAGATGCGCCAGGGCAGTGAGGCGCTGGAGGCATGGGCGGGGGACGCGAGGTCCAGGCCCCAGGCGAGGGTGACCAGGGCGAGAAAGGCAATGAGGAGTCGTTTCATGGCAGCATCCGGGAGTCAGGCGGTCTCGGCGACCGGATGCCCATCATCATGCCGCCCCCACATGAACCCAGCCTGAACGCCCAACGGACCACGACCAGTGGGGTCAGAGTCAATTGAACTTGCTTTTCATTGCCTGGGTTTCAAACGACTCTCACCCCACTGGTTTTAGCGATGGACCAGTGGGGTCAGAGTCAATTGAATTCGGGTCGACAATCAGGGCAGACGAGTGGGTTCAGATGCCCAACCTGCGGTTGGTTTCCACGGTTCTCCGCCATGCCTTCGAAGTCCGCGCTTCCCAGGAGGAATCGGCCGGCCGGGCGGTGCTCCCCGTTGCCTGGATCAAACGACTCTGACCCCACTGGTTTTTAGCGATGGAATTCGCCGGCGCGTTCCGGCTGATACACCACCTCGACGATGCGCACTTTCATCATGCCGCCGCCGGGGCGGGGCCATTCGATGTGGTCGCCGGTGGTGAGTCCGAGCAGGGCGCTGCCCACCGGCGCGAGCACGGAGATCCGGCCTGCGCTGCCGTCGATGTCCTTCGGGTAGACGAGGGTAAGCGTGAATTCCTCGCCCGTGGACTCGATGGCGAAGCGCACGGTCGAGTTCATGGTGACCACCTCGGGCGGCACCTGTTCCGGCGCCACGAGTTCAGCCCGCTCGAGCTCTGCCTCCAGCGATTCCTTACCCGGAAACGCGCCAGCCGGCAAGGTTTCAAGCAAGGCCTCCAGGCGCTCGTAGTCCAGTGACGACAAAATGAGCTTCGGCTTCTCGTTCACGTGTGCTCTCCGTTCCTTTCTTGATTATCGTCGTGTTGTGTGGCGGCCGTGGCCGCCAGCTACCGGGAATTGAAAAAACCACACCCCGCGCGCGTGTTGGCCGCGCCGAATCAAGTGGCGTGTGATTCGCAAGCAGAAGCCGGCCCTGTGCCTTGGCAGGCGGTCATCTGACCTGCCAGGGCACCGGAGGGGCGTACCGCAGCGGGTAAAGCAGGGGATCTTACGCGACCAGAAGGTAAACCGCTCCTGCACATAGCGCGAGCAGGACCGCCGCGAGTAACGGACTACCGCCCTTGGCGTCTTCGACGGGCTCTCCGACGGGCACGTCCTTCTTGCCAGTGAACATGGTGACCACGAGGTTCTCGCCGTTGATCAACTTGTGCAACACCACGGCCGTGATGTGCAGGCCCACCATGACCAGCAGTGCATGGAACACGTCCTCGTGCAGTGCGGTCAAGGCGTCGCTGGTGTCCTTGGAGACGAGATGGGCGAGGGGACCTTCGAAGAGAATGTCGTCATTGGCGAACAGGCCGATGCCGGCCTGCACCAACAGGGTAAGCAGCAACAGGACCACCATCCACCCGCCGAGCGGATTATGGCCGGCATGGAACTCACGGTGGCCCCGCATGAAACCCCGGGCATACCTGATGACCTTGCTCGGGCTTTGTACGAAGTCGCTGAAGCGGGCGCGGGTGTTCCCGAAAAAGCCCCACAGGATGCGAAACAGCACCAGTGCGAGCAGGGTGTAGCCGACCAGAGCGTGCTGGTCGATGTCATCCATCACCTCGATGGTGACAAACAGGGTGATCACGAGGGCGACCAGCGTCCAGTGAAACAACCGCACGGGCAGATCCCAGACGCGGACGCGTTGGACCGGGGCGGAGCTGGCAGCAAGTTCGGGCATGTCGGAATCTCCTCTATCAAGGCGTGAGAGCGACTTTATCAAACCTGGAGCGTTCAGGCGGTGACGGGGGGCAAAACCGGGGGCGCGTTGGCGGAGCGGCTCCTACCTGCGGGCTCGAACGCGTATCATAGGCGCCCGTTCCACCTCACGGACCTTTGCGATGAATCTCGGCACGCCGCTTTCCCATTCCGCCCTTCGTGTGATGCTGCTCGGCGCCGGTGAGCTCGGCAAGGAGGTTGTGATCGCCCTGCAGCGCCTCGGCATCGAGGTGATCGCGGTGGACCGCTACGCCAACGCGCCGGGTCACCAGGTAGCCCATCGCGCCCACGTGATCAACATGGCCGACCCGGCGGCCCTGCGCACCCTGGTGGAACAGGAAAAGCCGCACCTCATCGTGCCGGAAATCGAGGCCATTGCCACCGAGGAACTGGAACGCATGGAAGCCGATGGCCTGGCCGAGGTCATCCCCACCGCGCGTGCCGCGCGCCTGACCATGAACCGCGAAGGTATCCGCCGCCTCGCCGCTGAGGAGCTGGAGCTGCGCACTTCGCGCTATGCTTTCGCAGACAGCCTCAATGAAATGAAGCAAGCCATTGACGGCGGCATCGGCTATCCCTGCCTGGTGAAGCCGGTCATGTCCTCGTCGGGCAAGGGCCAGTCCATGGTGCGCGGACCCGAAGACGTGGAAACGGCCTGGAATTACGCCAAAGCCGGCGGTCGCGTGGACCAGGGGCGCGTGATCGTCGAGAGTTTCATCGACTTCGATTACGAGATTACCTTGCTGACGGTGCGTGCACTGAGCGAGCAGGGCGAGATCGAAACCCACTTCTGCGACCCCATCGGTCACGTGCAGGTGAAGGGCGATTACGTGGAGAGCTGGCAACCCCAGCCCATGCGCCCGGCGGCCCTGGCCGCAGCCCAGGACATGGCCCGTAAGATCACCGGCGCTCTGGGCGGGCGCGGCATCTTTGGCGTGGAACTGTTCGTGAAGGGCGACGACGTGTGGTTCTCGGAAGTGAGCCCGCGCCCCCACGACACAGGCATGGTCACCATGGCCAGCCAGTACCAGAGCGAATTCGAACTGCACGCCCGCGCCATTCTCGGTCTGCCCGTGAACACGCGCCTGCGCTCACCGGGCGCCAGCGCGGTGATCTACGGCGGCATGAACGAACAGGGTGTGGTCTTCGAAGGCGTCGCCGAGGCCCTGCGCGTGCCCGACACCGACGTGCGCCTGTTCGGTAAACCCGAAGCCTTCGAACGCCGCCGCATGGGGGTCGCCCTGGCCTGGGGCGAAAGCGTCAACGACAGTCGCACCCGCGCCAAACTCGCCGCCTCCAAGGTGCGGGTGGTCGGCGGTGGCACGTCGAAATCCTGATTAAAATGCGGCGGTCGTGGAGGTGCGAAGGTCGTATTGAGTGTTGCTATGCAATGAGCATTGGAGCCTGACCCTTCTGGACTTTCTCCGCGGCCCCGCGCCTCCGCGTTCTCTGCGTTACATCCGACCGAATAGATGCTGAGCTATAGACACGGTTATCATGCCGGTAATGTAGGCGACGTGCTGAAACATGCCGTTTTGGCGCTGCTGGTGGAAGCGCTCAAGAAAAAGCCGGCGGCGTTTGCCTGCCTCGAAACCCATGCGGGTGCGGGGCGCTACGACCTGCGCGCGGCGCAGGCGGAAAAGACAGGGGAGTACTGCGAGGGCATCGGCCTGCTCTGGGGACGTTCCGATCTCCCCGAAGGTCTCGCGCCCTATATGTCTGCGGTGGCTGCGCTGAATCGGCCAGGTGAAACGCTGCGCTATTACCCGGGTTCCCCACGCGTCGCCCGCCATCTGCTGCGCCCGCAGGATCGCATGGTGCTCATGGAGTTGCATGGCAGCGAGTACCCCGTGCTGAAACAGGAATTCGCCGGTGACCGGCAGGTCGCGGTACATCACCGTGACGGCTACGAGGGTTTGAAGGCCCTGGTCCCGCCACCAGAGAAGCGCGGTTTAGTGCTCATCGATCCGTCTTACGAAGTGAAAACCGAATACGCCCAGGTGGTTGCCGCGGTGCAGGCCGCCCACAAGCGCTGGGCAGGTGGCATCATCGCCGTGTGGTATCCGGTGCTGGCGCGCGAACTCACCGACGCCTTCAAGGAAAGCCTCCGCACCAGCGGTCTGCGCAAGATCCTCGATGTGGAACTGACCACCCGCGCGGAGGATTCCGTGGGCATGCGCGGTTCAGGGATGCTGGTGCTCAATCCAACCTGGCAGTTCGACACGGCGGTTGAGGGTTGGCTGCCCTGGCTGAGCGGTGTGCTCGACCCGGGGCACGCGGGTCATGCGCGGGTGGGGTGGTTGGTTCCTGAATAATGCAAGGGTACTGGCTGACGTAGCCTGGGTGAAGCGAAGCGGAAACCAAGGCTGGTTTAAGCCGCTAACGGTGCAGCCCCGTCAAAAGATCTTCGGGCGAGCCCTCTGGAACGCCAAAAATGCAACGCCCAAACCCCGAACGCTGCTTCGCACCATCCGGGCTACACGCGTTATCCGCCATCACCATGGCCTTGTGGTTTGGCATGAAGGAAAGGCTTCTTCGCCGACGCAAAAAATATCTTTCGCGACACCTCAAAATCGCGAGAAAAGTGTCGACTATTTCCGGTATCCGGCACATGCCGGACGTATATTGAAGTTGCCCCCCCGCCGCTGCCGAGTGCGCCTGAAATGGCTCGCCGTTATGCTCGTGACCCGCTGGTCGACCGGTCGCTCAGACATTCCGTCAGCGACGGCATCGCCACAGCGGTGCAGACGGGAAGCGGCGAAAACTACTTCAACGCCTTCGCGGTTCACCTCAAGGCCAGCACCGGCCAAATCGCCTTGCTCGCCTCTCTGCCGCCCCTGGTCGGTTCTGTCGCGCAGTTGTTTTCCGCCTGGCTGGGTCGGCGCCTGGGCAGCCGCCGCACGGTGATCCTGCTCGGTGCTCGCCTGCAGGCGGCCATGTGGCTGCCTATCATCCTGTTGCCGCCGCTGTTTCCGGAGCACGCTATGACGTTGTTCCTGATCTCAGCGGTTTTTTATTACGCCGCCGGCAATCTGGTGACGCCCCAGTGGAGCAGCCTCATGGGGGATCTGGTGCCGGCGCGCAAGCGCGGACGCTATTTCGCGGTGCGCAACCGGTTCGCCAGCCTCACCTCCTTTGCGGCGCTGGTCGGTGCCGGCATGGTATTGCACCTGTTCGATGGGGCCGGACTGGCTTATCTGGGATTTGCCGGCATTTTTGCCTTGGCCACGGCAGGGCGGCTCGCGTCGGGCTGGCATATGTCGAAGATGCACGACCCGCCGGGCAAGCTGGCCGTCCTCGAGGCCCGTCCGGAGGCAGGGTGGTGGGAGCGGGTGCGCCACTCACCGTTCGCACGCTTTTCGCTGTTCTTCGCGGCGATGAACGGCGGGGTGGCCGTAGCGAGCCCATTCTTCACCGTGTACATGCTGCGCGATCTGCAGTATTCGTATTTGCAGTTCATGACCGCGTCCGCTGCTTCCCTGCTCGTGCAGGTGCTGATGATGAGCACTTGGGGGCGTTTGTGTGATCTTTACGGCAACCGCTTCGTGTTGGGCATCACCGGATTCCTGGTGCCGTTACTGCCGGCTTTTTGGCTGCTTTCCACCGATTATGTGTATGTGCTTCTGGTGCAGGGCTACGGGGGCGCGGTGTGGTCCGGTTTTGTGTTGAGTGCCGGTAATCACATTTACGATCTGGTGCCGCCGCAAAAACGCGTCAGTTATCTGGCCTACCACGCGGTACTGGCCAACGCCGCCACCTTTGGCGGTGCACTCCTGGGCGGCTGGATTGCGCTGACGCTGCCGGCCGATTTCCATCTCGGCCAGACGCAGGTGAGCCTGCCGAGCCCCCTGTTGTGGGTGTTCTTCTTCTCTTTCCTGCTGCGCCTCGCCGCGGCCGCCGTGTTCCTGCCAAGAATGCCCGCCGCGCGACCTGCGCCGCATCGGCATCCACCCCTGGCCGAATTGTTGGCGCGCTTCCAGCGCACCAGCCCGGTCATGCATGTGCTGGAAACCGCATTGCGCCATCTACGCGGATTTGCCCGCGCGAACATGGTGCTTCTCAGATAGGGTGAGTGGTTTGAGTGAGGCGCGGCGCGCATAACCGTCACCCGTCACCCGTCAC
>JAWLCT010000066.1:0-1515 GCA_041687015.1 Gammaproteobacteria bacterium | reverse complement strand
CCGTCACCCGTCACCCGTCACGTCTCCCCCTTCCAAACGGACCCATGCCACATTCCCGCGTTCGAGATAGCTGCACCTGCTGAAGCCGTGATCGCTTGCGCATCGGCAGGATGCGCGGATCCGTAATGTGCGCTGCGCGACGGGCGCAGGGCCCGCCCTGAACTCGAATCAAGAAAAACGACACATGGCGAGTCGTTACTCAACCAATCCGCAATACGACCGGTCGCTGCGTCATTCGCTACGCGACGGGGTCGCGTATTCAGTGATGACGGGGGGAGGGGAAAGTTACTTTTCCGCCTTCGCCATGCACTTCAAGGCCACCGTGGCCGAAGTGGGTGTGCTCTCTTCCCTGCCGCCGCTCATCGGGTCTTTTTTTCAGCTGCTGTCGGTCTTGATCGGGCGCCGTGCAGGCAACCGCCGCCACGTGATCATGCTGGGGGCTGGCCTGCAGGTACTGTCCTGGTTACCGCTCACGTTGTTGCCGATCCTGTTTCCGGATTGGGCATTGCTGATCATTCTCGGCAGCCTGATCCTGTTTTATGCGGCCGGCAACCTGGTCACGCCCCAGTGGACCAGCCTCATGGGCGACCTGGTGCCTGAGCGGCGCCGCGGGCGTTACTTCTCCCATCGCAGCCGGCTCGCCGCCATCACCGGTTTGGTGGCCTTGGTGGGCGGCGGTTTCATCCTGCAGTTCTTTGCCAACTCCCTCTACGCCATCGCCGGTTTCGTCACCATCTTTGCCGTAGCGGCCGTGGCACGCCTGGTGTCGGCTTATCACATGGCCTGTATGGTGGATCCGCCGGTGCAAAGGCGCGAGACGCCTGCAAGGGACTGGCTGCGGGCGTGGTGGGGAACCCCCGCCCTGCGTTTCACGGGCTTTTATGCGCTGATGCAGTTCTCGGTGGCCATCTCCGGGCCGTTCTTCACGGTGTACATGCTGCGCGACCTGGAATTCACTTACCTGCAGTTCATGACCAACACCGCGGCCTCGGTGCTCGCCCAATACCTCACCCTGCGTGCGTGGGGGCGGGTGGGTGACGCCTTCGGCCATCGCCTGGTACTGGCGGTGACGGGCTTTCTCATCCCGGTGATCCCCGCCCTGTGGCTGATCTGTGGCAATGTCTGGTACCTGCTGGCGGTGCAGGTGGTGAGCGGTGTGTTCTGGGGTGGTTTCACCCTGAGCGGCAGCAACATTCTTTACGATCTGGTGCAGCCACGGGACCGGGTGCCTTACCTCGCATCGCACAACGTCAGCGTCGGTATGGGGACCTTCGCCGGTGCGTTACTCGGTGGCTGGCTGTCGACCCATTTGCCGGATTCTGTTCACGTGGGTCAGCAGCTGGTGGAACCCGGCAGCGTGCTGTGCTGGCTGTTCCTCATCTCCGCCGTGGCGCGTCTGCTGGTGGCGGCAGGTTTTCTCACCCGCATCCCGGAGACCCGTGCAGTGCGCCCCTTCACCTGGCGCGGGTTCGCCTTCCGCGTGACCGCCATGCGCCGCTGCCTGCGCCGTCCCCG
>JAWLCT010000065.1:10047-11443 GCA_041687015.1 Gammaproteobacteria bacterium | reverse complement strand
GTGCCCTGGCTGATTCCCATCGAGCGCCTGCGCCGCGCGCGTATGGCGGCCTATCTGATGGGCGCGGCGATCATCCTGCTGGGCACCGTCACCGATCCGCTGGGGGCGAAAGGGGTACTGTTCGTCATCGGTCTGCTGGGCGGCGTGTTCGTGGTGCCCATCAATGCCGCACTGCAGGACCTGGGGCATCGCACCATCGGCACCGGCGCGGCGGTGGCGGTGCAGAACTTTTTCGAGAACCTGGCCATGCTGGTAGGTACCGGTCTGTACACCCTGTCGGTCGCCTTGGGCGCGGACCCGGTGTTGTCCATTTACGTGTTGGGTCTGCTGGTCATGGTGGCCACTGCGATCGTCGCCTGGCACCTGCCGCGTGACCCCGAACCGTTACCCGAGCATCCATTGAAAGCCGAATCATGAAGCAACCGGTACACGCGATGGAGGTGCACCTGCGCCACGTCCAGCAGCTATTCAACTCGCTGGATCCGTCGCCCTTCGTGGTGCGCGACCTCGATCAGGACGCAGAGGAATTCATCGTAAGCTGGGCACGCGAACTGCCGCGCACAGGTGAATTCCGGCTGGTGATTCATCTCGACGAGTACGAGAACGATCCGACGGTACAGGATCGCGTGTCCGCTGCCGTGCGCAATTTCTTCGAATACCGCACCCGAGTGGTCGCGCGCGAGTTTTCACAGCTCATGCGCGAAGGCCGGCTGAGCCTGCTCATCGGGCTGTTGTTCCTGGGCGGCTGTTTATTGGGGGCGCGCTTCGTGAGCGGCATCGCGGCAGATCACCCGCTCATCGAATTCGCCAGCGAAAGCCTGATCATCGGCGGCTGGGTCGCCATGTGGCGCCCCATGGAAATCTTCCTCTACGAATGGTGGCCCCTGGCCCGCAAACGCGGAATCCTGTCCCGCCTCGCCCGCATGCAAGTGGAATTGCGTCGGGCGGCGGGGTGAAGAGAAAAGACAAACACGGGGGACACGGGGAACACGGGGATGAAAAAGGGGGCTGCTCGTGCGTTCCCGTACTTGCCGGAAAAATGAGAAGCAGAGCGGTCGCACTTGCCAGGAATGCGACTTTAGCCGCGTAGTCTGGATGGAAGCGCAATCCAGTTTCTGGATTCGCTTCGCTCCGTTCAGCGCTCACATCAGAATGCGAGTTGTTTTTCCCCCGTGTTCCCCGTGTTCCCCGTGTTAATGCTTTTCAACCCCGGCTAGACATTAAACCGGAAGTGCATGACGTCGCCGTCCTGGACGATGTAGTCCTTGCCTTCCAGGCGCATTTTGCCGGCTTCGCGGGCGCCGGCTTCGCCTTTGTATTTGATGAAGTCTTCGTAGGAAATGACTTCGGCGCGGATGAAGCCGCGTTCGAAGTCGGTGTGGATGACCGCGGCCGC
>JAWLCT010000065.1:0-9947 GCA_041687015.1 Gammaproteobacteria bacterium | reverse complement strand
AAGTCCATGGTCGCGTGCTGCACCCGCTGGGGCTTCACGATCTCCGACAGCGCATCGATGCGCGGATCGGGCACCGGCACCACGCCCACGTTGGGCTCGATGGTGCAGAACGGATAATTCGCCGCCTCGATGCCCGCCTTGGTGAGCGCGTTGAAGAGGGTGGATTTGCCGACGTTAGGCAGGCCGACGATGCCGCACTGAATACCCATAAGAGAAAAGCCCTAACACGGGGAACACGGGGAACACGGGGGTTTTAGAAGGAAACCCGCCGGATACCGTGTTTCAACAGCCGTGTGTTGAAGTTGATCAAAAATCCTCGTTTGAGGCCCAGAAGCTTCAGGTAGGTAACAGCCTGAGCCACGTGTAGCGCAGACAACTGCTCCACACATTTGAGTTCCAACAAGAGCTGGTCCTCGACAACCATCTCGGCGCGAAATGCCACACCGACATCCTGGCCCCGGTAAATCACCGGAACCGGCACTTGGGTAGCAGCCCGGAAACCTACCGCCTCAAGCTCCAGTGCCAAAGCCCGCTCGTATACCGATTCAAGCAAGCCCGGTCCCAGTTCGGAGTGCACCCGCGTCGCCGCCGTAAGCACCCCATCAATGATCCAGTCATCGCAGTCCTTTGCCATAGACTCCATCCTTTAGTCTTCCCCGTGTTCGCCGTGTCCCCCGTGTTAAAGCTTTTTGCTTTCAACTCTATCCGGAGTGCAGCCGGTTCATGGCCTTTTGCAGTTCGCCGGCGACGACCAGGGGGATGACGTCCAGGGCCTGGTCCAGGGCGGCTTCGATGAGTTCACGCTCGGAGGCGGGTGGTTTGCCGAGGACGTAGCCGGTGACCTGTTTGGCGTCGCCGGGGTGGCCGATGCCGAGGCGCAGGCGCTGGAAGGTGTTGGTGCCGAGTTGGGCGACGAGGTCCCGTAATCCGTTATGACCGCCGTGGCCGCCGCCTTGTTTCAGGCGCGCCTGGCCGGGCGGGAGATCCAGTTCGTCGTGGGCGACGAGGATGGCTTCGGGCGGGATTTTGTAGAACCGGGCAAGCGCGGCGGTGGCCTGGCCGCTGCGGTTCATGTAGGTCATGGGCTTGAGCAGCCAGATCTCGCGGCCGTCGAGCCGGACCTTGGCCACTTCACCCTGAAACTTGCCTTCGTGGCGGAAGTGGACGCCCTCGCGGCGAGCGAGGGTGTCCACGAACCAGAAGCCGGCGTTGTGCCGCGTGAGCTCGTATTCGGGACCGGGGTTGCCCAGTCCGACGATGAGTTCCAGGGGCGGCATCAGCGCCGGCTTCATCGAGGGCCCGGACGGCTATCAGCCGGCGGCTTCCTCGCCCTCGGCAGCAGCGCCTTCCTCAGCAGCCGCAGTACGGCCCGCCTGGGCGGCGGCTACCGGCAGATCAGAGCCGTGGGTCAACGCCGTCAGTTCCACACCCTTGGGCAGCTTGATTTCCGACAGGTGCAGGCTCTGGCCCAGTTCCATGCCGGACACGTCCACTTCGATGAACTCCGGCAGGTCCTTGGGCAGACAGGAGATTTCCACTTCGGTCATGGCGTGGAAGATCATGCCGCCGCCGACCTTGACGGCAGGGGACACATCGTCGCCCACGAAGTGCAGGGGCACGTGCATGCGCAGCTTCTCCGAGGCGCTGACGCGCTGGAAGTCGGCGTGCAGCAGCACCGGCTTGGCGGGATGACGCTGCAGGTCCTTGAGCACGGCCTGCTCGGCCTTGCCGTCGAGCTTGATGGTCAGCACGTGGGAGTAGAACGCCTCGTGCTTGAGGTGGTTCATCATCTCGTTGTGGTCGAGCAGGACCGGGGTGGCGTCCTTGTGGGCGCCATAGATGATGCCGGGAATCTTGCCTTCGCGACGCAGGCGGCGGCTCGCACCCTTCCCCATGTCGCTGCGGCTTTCCGCGGTAACGACGAAATCGACTTTGGACATTGTGTTTCTCCTGAGTAAATGACGGCCTCTCGGCCGCAGTTCACCGCCTCACCCGCGACCAGGTTCGGCGGAAATCTTTCGGACGTCAGACGTGACGCGTCACGTCTGACGTCATTCAATCCATGTACAGCGAACTCACCGATTCTTCGTTGTTGATGCGGCGCATGGTCTCGCCCAGCATCTCGGCAATGCTCACCTGGCGGATGCGGTTGCAGGCGCGGGCGTTCGCGCGCAGCGGGATGGTGTCGGTGACCACCAGCTCGTCAATTTGCGAATTCTCGATGTTCTCGATGGCGGGGCCGGACAGCACCGGATGGGTGATGTAGGCCTTGACCTTGGCGGCGCCGTGCTCCTTGAGGGCCGCGGCGGCCTGGCACAGGGTGCCGGCGGTGTCGACCAGGTCGTCCACCAGGATGCAGGTGCGTTCGCGCACGTCGCCGATAATGTGCATCACCTGGGCCACGTTGGCGCGCGGACGGCGCTTGTCGATGATGGCCAGATCCGCATCGTCCAGGCGCTTGGCCAGGGCGCGGGCGCGCACGACGCCGCCCACGTCGGGTGACACCACCATCACGTTCGGGTCACGGGCGCGCCAGATGTCGGACAGCAGGATGGGCGACGAGTAGACGTTGTCCACCGGGATGTCGAAGAAGCCCTGGATTTGGTCGGCGTGCAGGTCGACGGTGAGCAGTCGGTTCACGCCCACGATGGTGAGCATGTTGGCCACCACCTTGGCGGTGATGGGCACGCGCGCGGAACGCGGGCGGCGGTCCTGGCGGGCGTAACCGAAGTAGGGAACCACGGCGGTGATGCGGCCCGCGGAGGCGCGGCGCATGGCATCCACCATCACCATGAGTTCCATGAGGTTGTCGTTAGTGGGGGCGCAGGTGGGCTGGACGATGAACACGTGCTTGCCGCGCACGTTTTCAAGGATCTCCACCATGATTTCGCCGTCGCTGAAGCGGCCCACGACGGCCTTGCCGAGCGGCATGCCGAGATGGGTGGCGATATCTTGCGCAAGCTGCGGGTTGGAATTGCCCGCAAACACCATCATGTCGGAAACCATGGCCCCTCTGTGCGACGTGACGCGTTTGAAACGTAAGACGTTAAGCGTTAACCGTGTAGCGCGGACGAGTGGGCCGCATCCTGCGTATCACGTCTCACGCGTAACGCTTAACGCACCAAAATGGCTGGGGCGCCAGGATTCGAACCTGGGAATGCTGGAATCAAAATCCAGTGCCTTACCGCTTGGCGACGCCCCAAAAACAAAACGCGAATGCTGAACATCCCGCCTGCGGGGTTCAGGATTCGCAACTCTCAAGCCGCGCGAGCAACGGCGATCGGTTGAGTCCGCGGGCGACGAAACCGTCGAGCCCGACCGGACGCGCCGCCAGCGTCTCGCGCGCTGCAATCTCGTCCTCAAATGCGGCAAAAATGCACGCCCCGGTGCCGGTCATCCGCGCCGGTGCGCGCCCGGCCAGCCAGTCGAGGGCCGAGGCCACCTGCGGATATTTGCGCCGCACCACGGGTTCGCAGACGTTGCCGCCTGCCCCGTGAAGAAAGTCGCGTATTGTGATGGGCAGGCTATTCCGTGTCAATTCAGGGTCGGTGAAGACTTCGGCGGTGGAGATGCTCACGGCCGGCGCCAGCACCACGAACCAGGGCTCCGGCAGGGTCACCGGTTCGAGTTTTTCACCGACACCTTCGGCCCAGGCGGCCTGACCGCGCACGAACACCGGCACGTCCGCGCCCAGGCGCAGACCAAGCGCCGCCAGCGCGTCGGTGGATAGTCCCAGCCCCCATAACCGGTTGAGCGCCACCAGCGTGGTGGCCGCATCGGAACTGCCGCCGCCGAGCCCCCCGCCCATGGGCAGGCGCTTGTCGACGCGAATGGCCACGCCGGCGCGGTAGCCGGTCTCACGCTTGAGCAACTGCGCGGCGCGGATCACCAAATCGTGCTCCGGCGCCACACCCGGCAGCTCGGAAAGGCGCGTCACCTCGGCGCGATCGTGGGGCGAAAAGTGCAACCAGTCGCAGTGGTCCACGAACTGAAAGACGCTTTGCAGCAGGTGGTAGCCGTCGGCGCGCCGGCCGACGATATGCAGGAAGAGATTGAGTTTGGCCGGGGCGGGCCAGGGACGATCAATCACCATCAGAAGAAACGACCCGCTGGCGCGACAGTTCCCAGTGCCGCACCACCAGGCGCACCTCGGCATCCTCGGCACTGGCCAGCAAGCGGCCGGGCACTTCCAGGTCGCCCTCGGCGCGATACCGGTCGAAGTGGATGGTCCAGCCGTTTTGTTCCAGGCGCGCGAGCTGACCCTGCTCGTTGAGCGTCCAGTGGGCAGGAAGGTCGGGCGCCGGCAGCCCGAGGGCCCACCAACGCAACGATTCCACCGGGATCCACCAGCCGGTCTGCTGATAAAGCAGCCAGGCCGGATCGGGGTCATTCAGGCGTTCGCCGTTGACGGCGAGGGTCGCCCCTTCGCCATTGCCACTCAGGCGCACGGCGCCCGAGCCCAGGGGGCCGGTCAAGCGAATGTCGAAGGATTCCTCGCGCTGGCGCCAATCCACCCGCGCCTGCCCGCCTTCCCCCCGGGCCTGCACGGCCAGGCTGCCGTTGAGCTGCCAGCGATCGACGCGGATCAACGCCGCCCGATGCTGCGCGAAAGCGGCTTCCGGATCGGCCACGGGCGGACGGGGCGGCACGGGGGCACAGGCAGCCAGCGCGAGCATCGCCAAGGCGGCGACGGCCAGGAAGCGAGCGGGCATCACTGGGTCAGGCGCTCGATCACATTGAGGAGCAGGCGGTTTTCGGGGGCGAGTTCGAGACCCTCGTTCCACACCTGCCGGGCTTGCTGGTGACGGCCCGTGACCCAGTACAACTCACCGAGGTGAGCGGCCACTTCCGGGTCCTTGAGCATCGCGGCGGCCTTTTGCAGATAGGCTTCCGCTTCCTCGTAGCGCCCGAGACGGAACATCACCCAGCCCATGCTGTCGTTGATGGCCGGGTCATCCGGATGCTGCTCCAGGGCCTTGCGGATGTAACTGAGGGCCTCTTCATGGCGTTCAGTGCGGTCTGCGAGGGTGTAGCCCAGGGCGTTGAGGGCCTGGGCGTTGTCCGGATCGGCAACAAGAATCGTGCGCAGGTCCTGCTCCAGGATGTCCAGGCGGTCCAAGCGTTCGGCAGCCATGGCACGCGCATAGAGCAGTTCCGCATTGTCGGGCGCCCTGTGCAAGCCCGCGCTGAAGATCTCCATGGCCTCATCGAGACGATTCATCTCGCGGAGCAGCTCGCCCTCCGCCAGGAACAGGCGGGCCTGTTCGTCCGGGAACTGTTCGCGCAGGCCGCGCAAGTAACTCTGCCCCGCGGCCAGACCTTCGGTGCGCGCGGCGATCATGCCGAGGCGGACCTGCGCCTCGAACAGATTGGGACCGTCCGCCACGGCCGAATACCAGCGCGAGGCCTCCTCGTGGTCTTCGCGCGCCTCGGCGATCTGGGCCAGGGCGAAGGCGGCCTCATCGTTGTGCTGGCCGGCGGCGAGAATGCGCCGGAACTCGCGCTCTGCCGCGGGCAGATCGCCCAGCTGCATGGCCAGAAGACCGAGGGCGTAGGCCACTTCGGTGTTCTCGGGCAATTGGCGGGCGAGGGTTTCGAATTCGGCGCGGGCCTGGTCGAAGCGGCGCTCTTCCACCAGGAATTTGGCATAGGACAGGCGCAGCCCGGCATCGGACGGGTCGGTTTTCACGGCGGTTTTGTAGGCCTCAAGGGCCTCGGGCACCTGACCGCCGTGACGCAGGATGTTGGATTTCAGCACCCAGGCACGGGCCCACGTCGGCTGCCTGACCAGCAGCGCATCCACGCTCTCCAGGGCGGTATCGCGCCGGCCGAGCAGAAAGGCGAGCTGGGCATGGGCGAACAGGGCGTTGGGATCGTCACGGCGCTCGGCGATGAGCTGCTCGAGCAGGGCCATGGCCTGAGCCTTGTCCGCATCCCGGCTCAGCAGGTTGATGATGGCTTGAAACCCCTGGCTGGTGTCCGGGGCGGCTCCCAGCACGTAGTCCAGGTGAGGCACGGCGTCTTCGGCACGTTCGAGGTGGATGAGCAGCGCCGCCAGGGACTGGCGTGCCTCAAGGTCTTCCGGGGCCAGCTCTACCCAGAGTTCCGCCCCTTCGAGGGCCTTTTCCTGGTCCCGCGCATAAACGGCGATACGCACGGCGCGTTTGGCCACCCGCGGGTCACGGGTTTCCCAGGCCGCGCGCAGGTAATTGTCCGCCGCCAGCAGGAGTTCGCCGCGCTGCAAAGCAATTTCCGCCGCCAGGATGTCGTACATCAAGGTGGGGGAGAGATCGTTGATCGGCAGCAGTTCAGGTGCCGGGGTGGCGAGCGCAGCCGGTTTCGCCTCTGCCGCCGGGACCGGGGCGTCGGGCGTGGAGGCCGTTTTCTGGGCCGGCATACCGCTGCAACCGGCCAGCAGGGCCGCTGCAAGAAGGACGGGAGAGCGCAGTCGAGTCATGGCGTGGGGAAACGGCGCCGTGCAGGCGGTGTCTTAAGCAATGCAAACTATACCCGAGTTTCCAGCTTTTTACCTTCGACCGGGGCGGCAGATGACTTGATATATGTGGAAGGCATCCCGCAGAATTGTGGGTCTGTCAGCCGGCATTCTGCGTTCATGGCCCTACTTGCTCTAGGCATCAACCACAAAACCGCTCCGGTCGAGATCCGCGAAAGGGTCGCTTTCTCGCCCGAAACGGTGCCGGACGCCCTGCGCGAGCTCACCCGCCGCGGCACGATTTCGGAAGGTGCCATTCTCTCCACTTGCAACCGCATGGAGCTCTACTGCGGCCTGTCCCCGGAGCGCGTGGGCGAACTGGTGACCTGGTTGGGGGAATTCCATCAGGTCCGTCCCACCGACCTGGAGCCTTATATCTACACCCACCCCGACCACAGTGCCGTGCGCCACATGTTGCGCGTGGCCAGCGGGCTCGATTCCCTGGTGCTGGGCGAGCCGCAGATCCTGGGTCAGATGAAGCAGGCCTACACCGCCGCCCAGGGCGCGGGTACTGTGGGCGTGCTGCTCAACCGGCTTTTTCAGCATACTTTTCAGGTGGCCAAACAGGTACGCACCGACACGGCCATCGGCGCGAGTGCGGTTTCCGTCGCCTTCGCGGCGGTGAGTCTGGCACGGCAGATCTTCAGCAATTTGAGCCGTCACACGGCACTGCTGATCGGCGCCGGCGAGACCATCGAGCTGGTGGCGCGCCACCTGCGTGAATCCGGTATCGGCCGCATCATCGTCGCCAACCGTACCCTGGAGCGCGCCCACGCCCTCGCCGCCGAATTCGAGGGCTACGCCATCGGCCTGTCGGAGATCCCGGCCCACCTGCCCGAGGCGGACATCGTCATCTCCTCCACTGCCAGCCCGCTGCCCATCCTCGGCAAGGGCGCGGTGGAAAGCGCCATCCGCGCGCGCAAGCGCCGCCCCATGCTGATGGTGGACATCGCGGTGCCGCGCGACATCGAACCGGAAGTGGCCGACCTGGAAGACGTGTATCTCTACGCGGTGGACGACCTGCAGGAGATCATCCAGGAGAACCTGCGCTCACGGCAGGAAGCCGCCAAGCAGGCGGAGGAGATTATCGACGTGCAGGTGAGCCATTTCATGGGCTGGCTCAAATCGCTGCATGCAGTGGACACCATTTGCGCCTACCGCGAGAGCGCCGCCTTCCTGCGCGAACAGAGCGTGGAGCGCGCCATGCACCAGCTCAGGAGCGGCAAGGCCCCCGAGGACGTGGTACGTGAACTGGGCCGGCTGCTCACCAACAAGCTCACCCATGCGCCCTGCAGCCAGATGCGGCGCGCCAGCTACGAAGGCCGCAGCGCATTGCTCGATGCCGCCCGCGAGCTGTTCAACCTCAAACCCAACAACGATTGATGAACAGGCGCTAGCCACGGAGAGTACAGAGCGCGCAGCCCCCTCCGTGAACGCTGTGCGCCCGTGGCCGATCCTTGCCTTTCCCGGGCCGCCGGAAACACCATGAAGCCATCCATACTGCGCAAGCTCGAAAACCTGAGCGAACGGTTCCAGGAGATCAATGGCCTGCTGGCCGAGTCCTCCATCATCGCCGATCAGGACCGCTTTCGTGCGCTCTCGAAGGAGCACGCCCAGGTGGGTCCGGTGGTGGCCGCGTTCGAGCGCTATCAAACCACCCTCGAGGACATGCGCACCGCCGAGGAGATGCTCAAGGACGCCGATCCGGGCATGCGTGCGCTGGCCGAGGAGGAACTTCAGGACGCCAAGCAGCGGCTGGAGGCACAGGAGCTGGAATTGCAGAAGCTGCTGTTGCCCAAGGACCCCAATGACGAGCGCAACATCTTCCTGGAAGTGCGCGCCGGCACTGGCGGCGACGAGGCGGCGCTGTTCGCGGGCGATCTGTTCCGCATGTATGCGAAATATGCCGAGCGCCGCCGCTGGCAGGTGGAAATCATCAGTGAGAGCCCGGGCGAACACGGTGGCTACAAGGAAATCATCGCGCGCCTCGCGGGGGCTGGCGCCTACTCGCGGTTGAAATTCGAGTCGGGCGGCCATCGCGTGCAGCGCGTACCCGAGACCGAGGCCCAGGGGCGCATACACACCTCCGCCTGCACAGTGGCGGTGATGCCGGAAGTGGATGAGGTCGAGGCCATCGACATCAATCCCGCCGATTTGAAAGTGGACACCTACCGCGCCTCGGGGGCCGGCGGCCAGCACGTAAACCGTACCGAATCCGCCATCCGCATCACCCACCTGCCCTCGGGCATCGTGGTGGAATGCCAGGACGAGCGCTCGCAGCACAAAAACCGCGCCCGCGCCATGTCATTGCTGGCGGCGAAACTGCTGGCGGCGGAGCAGGAAAAGCAGCAAAGCGAACAGGCTGCCACCCGTAAATTGTTGGTCGGCAGCGGTGATCGTTCGGAACGCATCCGCACCTACAACTTTCCCCAGGGCCGGGTCACCGATCACCGCATCAATCTCACCTTGTATAAGCTCGAACTGGTGATGGAAGGCGATCTCGATCAGCTCATCGATCCGCTGGTGAACGAATACCAGGCGGACCAACTGGCCGCCCTGAGCGCCGAGTGAACATTATGTTCCTGAACCGGCGCGCAGCAATGGTGGGCAAGATCCTGTTTGCGGTGGCGCTCATCGCCTTGGCGCACGCCCTGGACCCGTGGGCCATTCAGACGCTCGCATCGCGCAATTTCGGCGATTCCGATCTGGGCCGCTTGCTGCGCAGCATCGGTTATCTGCCGGTGTGGCTGTTGGCGGGTCTGGCGTTGGCGCTGGCAGGCAGTACGCAGGATCGCGTTCGCCGCGGCGCCCTGCTCGCCGGTGCGGCGTTCAGCGGCGGGCTGATTGCGGAGATCGCCAAGGGCATCACGGGCCGGCTGCGGCCGGAGTCGGTGTTCGAAGGCTACCGCTTCCGCGACATCGCCGACGTCCCGCTTACCGACCTCACTGTCAATGTGGGGCTGCCCAGCAGCCACACGCTGGTGGCCTTCGCTGCCGCCTTCATGCTCTCACGCCTGTTTCCGGAGGCGCGCTGGATTTGGCTCGCCCTGGCGGCGGGATGCGCCTATTCCCGCGTGGCCGTGGGCGCGCACTATTTGAGCGATGTCACCGTCGCCGCCGTGATTGCCTATGTGCTGGTGGCGGTGCTGTGGCGCAGGTATGCACAGCCGAATGCCTGCACCGTAGGAGCCCAGTCCTCTGGGCGATAACCGACGGTGGTTACAACCACCTGCGCATCGCGGCCGTACAGGGGAAATGCCGCGTTGTGCGTTGTAGGAGCCCAGTCCCCTGGGCGATAACCGGCGGTCGTTACAACCACCTGCGTATCGTGCCCGTACAGGGGAAATGCCGTGCCGGGTGTTGTAGGAGCCCGCTCCGCGGGCGATAACCGGCGGTAGTTGCAACCACCTGCGTATCGCGGCCTGAGGCCGCTCCTACGGAGGGGAAATGCCGT
>JAWLCT010000064.1:0-11873 GCA_041687015.1 Gammaproteobacteria bacterium | reverse complement strand
ACCGCCGCCGGCATGACCAGCAGGTTGAGCCCGGGCACCAGAGTCGCTGCCAGAGTCATGGCGCCGAAGCCCAGTGCCGATGCACGGTGATCGCGCAACACGGCGCGGATCTGTGCGCCGCGCAGACCGTGATTGCCGAGGGGATAGTCCGCATACTCCACCGCCAGCATCCAGGCACCGAACAGCGCCCATAGCAACGGCGCCAGCAGGTTGAGCAACGGAATGAAGGACAGCAGCACCAGGGGCAATGCCCAGCGCGCGTAGTAAGCGATCTTGCGCAACTCGTCCAGAAGCGTGGCCGGGACCTGGCGCAACGTCTCAGTCAGCGTGGTCGCCGACGTTTTTCCGGTGAGATGGCGCTCCACCGCCTCGGCGAGCAGCCCGTTGAACGGGCCGCCGATGAGATTGGCCACGGCGGTGAAACTGAAGAAGACGATCACCAGCGCCACGCCTGCGAACACCAGCCACAGCAGCCCTTCAAGCCAGCTCAGCCACTCGGGCAGGCCAGGCATCAACGCCTCGATCCAAATATCGAAGCGGCCCACCGCGAACCACAACAGGGCCGAGAACACCATGACGTTGATGGCAATGGGCAGGGCCGCGTAGCCGCGCAGGCCGCGTGTGTTGAGCATGCCGAAGCCGCGCCAGAAACAGCGCGCACCGTGAACGAAGTTGCTTAACATGAATCAGTTCCTCTGCTCGTTGTGCCCCTGCGTGCCAGCAAGGCGCTGCCGTAAGCCGCCTCACCATGGGCCGCCACGCTCACCGGGACACCCAGCGCGCGCTCGCGCATGCGGCGCCAGGCCTCGTTGCGCGCCCCGCCGCCTGCCGATAGAACCCGCGTCGGCCAGGGTGCACCCCGTTCCGTCAGCCGCCGGTAGGCCTGCGCCTCGATGCGCGCCATGGCCTCCAGCATACCTTGCAGGAATTGCGCATTATCCGCCGGCCGGGGCATCAGCCGCGGCGGCAGCTGCGGGTCGTTGTACGGGAAACGTTCGCCCGGGGCGAGCAGCGGATAATAATCCAGGCCGGTGGGGCGGTCCGGATCCAGACGTGGCTCCAACGCGGCCAATTGCGCATCATCGAAGAAGCGGCGCAGCACCGCGCCGCCAGTATTGGAGCCGCCGCCCACCAGCCAGTGACCTTGATAGGGCTGGCTGTAGATGCCGTCTTCCGGGGAAAACACCGGGTACTCGCCCACCACCTTCATCACCAGCGTGGAACCCAGCGAGGTCACCGCCTCGCCGGGGCGGGCCGCGCCAGTGGCCAGGATGGCGGCGGTGCTGTCGGTGGTGCCCGCGACGATGCATACGTCGTCGTCGAGCCCGAAGCGCTGCGCCATGGCCGCTTCGATGCGGCCATACACCGTGCCCGGCTCGACCACCTGCGGCAGCAGCCCGCGCGGGACGCCAAGTGTGTCCAGCCACGGCGGCCACGTACGCCCGACGGGATCCCAGCCGAGCTTGAGCACGTCATTGGCATCACTGCGCCCGAACGTGCCCGTCAGTCGCCCCGCCAGCCAGTCCGCCGGGCTGTGCACGCGTGCGGCATGGGGCAACCGCGCCAGCAGCCACAGCAACTTGGCCAGGCCCGAGCCGCTGCCATGGGCGGCGCTTTCCCGCGGCGCCACGGCGCGGATGCGCTCCGCCTCGGCCGTGGCGCGGTTGTCGTTGTAGAGCAGGGCAGGGGCGAGCGGCCTGCCATCGGCATCGGCCACCAGCACCGTGCCGGAGGTGCCGTCCACCGCCAGGGCCCGTACCGCCTCCCGCGGCACCTGCGTGAACAGGGCATCCAGCGCGGCGCACAGCGCCTCCCACCAGACCTCCGCCTCCTGTTCCACCGCCGCCCCCTCGCGCCGCGGCGCCGGCATGGCCGTGTCGGCACCGGCGACCGCCGTTGCGGCTGCATCGATGGCCACCGCCCGACAGCCGGAGGTGCCGATGTCGATGCCGACGTAGAGGGGGGAAGAGGAAGAAGAATTAACCACGGAGACAGGGAACACGGGGCACACGGGGAATTATTACGGGGGGCATTGTTTCGACCGGCATCGTAGGAGCGGGCTCAGCCCGCGATTTCTCCCGCAGGTGGTCAAACCCATCGCGGCCTTAGGCCGCTCCTACAGGGGAATGTGGCCACATTGAAATTCCCCGTGTTCCCCGTGGTTCAATCTTTTCTCTTCAAGGCAGCTGGACAGGCACCGGCGGCTGCCAGCCCTTGGCGCGGTGTTCGGCGACCACTGTGGTGTAGATGCCGCCGCGCACGTTGAACTTGCCGGTGATGCGCATGAAACGGGGGGCGCAGGCTTCCACCAGGTCGTCCAGGATGCGGTTGGTCACTGCTTCGTGGAAGGCGCCTTCATCGCGGTAGGACCACATGTAGAGCTTCAGCGACTTGAGCTCCACGCAAGCCTTGTCAGGCACATAGGCAATGGCGATGGTGGCGAAGTCCGGCTGGCCGGTCTTCGGGCACACGCAGGTGAACTCAGGCACGTCCACGTGGATGGTATAGTCCCGCTCCGGCATCGGGTTGGGAAAGGTCTCCAGTTCCTTGCTGGGTCGGGTAGGCATGGGTCTCGTCTCTGTGGTAGCTTTTGCGGCCCGTAGTGTAACGAAATCCCCACGGGCATGACACGGACCACAGCACTCCCGTGGGCAAGGAAGTCCAATAAATACCTCCGGTTATCCCCAGTTCCCTGCGGTCGCCGCTTAGACCCGGACGGGGCCGGTTTGTCCCGAATGCAAGCGGGTATCCGATAGATGCGTCTTAGCAAGATCAAGCTCGCCGGTTTCAAGTCCTTCGTGGACCCGACCACCATCCCGTTCCCCACCAACCTGGTGGGTATCGTGGGTCCGAACGGCTGCGGCAAATCCAACACCATCGACGCGGTGCGCTGGGTCATGGGCGAGTCCTCCGCCAAGAACCTGCGCGGCGATTCCATGGCCGACGTGATCTTCAACGGCTCCAGCTCGCGCAAGCCGGTGGGACAGGCGTCCATCGAACTCATTTTCGACAATTCCGACGGCAGCCTGGGCGGTGAATACGCCAAATACGCGGAGATCTCCATCAAGCGTTCCGTCTCCCGCGACGGTCAGTCCAGCTATTACCTGAACGGCACGCGCTGCCGCCGCCGCGATATCACCGACATCTTCCTCGGCACCGGCCTCGGCCCGCGTTCCTACGCCATCATCGAGCAGGGCACCATCTCGCGTCTCATCGAGGCGCGCCCCGAAGAACTGCGCGTGTTCCTGGAAGAGGCGGCGGGTATTTCCAAGTACAAGGAGCGCCGCAAGGAAACCGAGCAGCGCATGAACCGCACGCGGGAAAACCTGGACCGTCTCAACGACCTGCGCGAGGAACTGGAAAAGCAGCTTTCGCATCTGCAGCGTCAGGCCAAGACCGCCGAGCGCTACAAGGAACTGAAACAGGAAGAGCGCCTGCTCAAGGCCCAGCTCCAGGCCCTGCGTTTCGCGGCCCTGGACGAGGAAGGCCGCGAGCACGAGTCGCGCATCCGTGAGCATGAGACCGCCCTCGAGGCCCAGTTGGCCCGCCAACGCCACGCCGAGGCGGAGACCGAGCGCCAGCGCGAAGAGCACGTGGAGGCCACGGAAAACTTCAATCAGGTGCAGAGCCGTTTCTACGGCATCGGCGCCGACATCGCGCGCCTGGAGCAGTCCATTCACCACGCCCGTGAGCGCTTCCAGGGTCAGCAGCACGATCTGGCCCAGGTGGAACGCAACTGGAATGAGGCCCAGGAACACCTGGACTCGGACCGCCGCAAGATCGAGGACATCCGCGCCACCCTGATGCAGCTGGAGCCCGAGGCGGCCCAGGCCCAGGAGAGCGAACAGCTCACCGCCGCCACCCTGGCCGAGGCCGAGCAGGCCATGCACGACTGGCAGTTGCACTGGGACGAATTCAATCGCAGTGCCGCCGAGCCTTCCCAAACCGCCCAGGTGGAACGCGCCCGCATCCAGCATCTTGAGCAGCAAATCATCCAGCTGCAGCAGCGCCTGAAGCGCATCGAAGAGGAAAAGGCGGCCTTGGCCCACGGCAGCCTGGAAGACGACATCACCCTGTTGCGGGAACAGGCCGCCGAGGCAGACCTCACCCGTGCCGGTCTGGAAGAGCAACTGGCCACGGTGCGCGAACAGATCGCCGCCCAGCGCGAGGCGGCCAATCAGGCGTCCGCCGAGCTGGATGAGCTACGCACCCGACTGCAAAATCAGCGCGGCCGGCGCGCCTCCCTGGAGGCCCTGCAGCAGGCAGCCCTGGGCAAGCGCCAGGGTGCGGTGAGCGAATGGCTCAAGGGTCAGGGCTTCGGTGAGGCCAGGCGCCTGGCGCAGGGCATTCGCGTGACCGATGGGTGGGATCGCGCCGTGGAGTGCGTGCTCGGCGATCACCTGGAAGCGGTATGCGTGGACGGTCTCGACCCCCTCGCCGGGGTGATCGACAGCCTGCAAAAGGGCAGCGTCACCTTTTTCGACACCCGCGCATCGGCTGGCGGCAGTGCTGCCGGGGCGGACCGCCTGCTCGCCAAGGTACAGGCCGATTGGGACCTCGCGCCATTGCTTGGCAGTGTGTACGCGGTAGAGACCCTCAACGAGGCCCTCGCCCTGCGCACGCGCCTCGCTGGCCACGAATCGGTGGTGACCCGCGACGGACTATGGCTCGGTGCGGACTGGCTGCGCGTGTCCCGCGAAACCGACGAGCACGCGGGCGTGCTGCACCGCGAGCAGGAACTCAAGGACTTGGTGGAGGAGATCGCCACCCTCGAGGAATCGGTCGCCATGGCCCAGATGCGGCTGGAGGAAGGGCGCGAACGCCTGCACGTGCTCGAAGCGGAGCGCGACGCGGCCCAGGCACAGGTCAACGAAGCCGCGCGTCAGCACGGCGAAATCCAGGCCCAGCTTTCCGGCAAGCAGGCGCGGCTGGATCAGATCCGTCAACGCAACGAACGCCTCGCCGCCGAGGCGGACGAAGTCACCAGCCAATTGAATCAGGCCGAGATCGACGCGGAAGCGGCCCGTTCACGCCTGCACACGGCCCTGGGTTCGATGGAGGAACTGGCCATCCAGCGCGAGGAACTCACGCGCCAGCGCGAGACGCTGCGCGACGCCCTGGAGCAGGCCCGTCAGCAGGCGCGCGGCGAACGGGAGGCCGCCCACCAGGTGGTGCTGCGCATCCAGACCCTGCGTACCGAGCTGTCCTCCACCGAGCAGGCCCTGGAGCGCATGGATTCCCAGCTGCGTCAGCTGGCCGAGCGCCGGGAGGAACTGAAGGCCGCGCTGGCCGAAGGTGATGACCCCATCCAGGCCATGCAGGAAGAGCTGGAAGGCTTTCTGGCCAAGCGCATGGAAGTGGAGCAACAGCTCGCCGATGCACGCCGGCGTGTCGAAGAAGTGGATCACACCCTGCGGGCGCTGGATGCGGAACGCATCAGTGCCGAGCGCCAGGGGCAGGATATCCGTGCCACCCTGGAACGCTTGCGCATGCACTGGCAGGAGATCCACGTGCGTCGCGAAACCTTGCAGGAAGGTGTTATCGAAGCAGGCTTCGAGATGCAGTCAGTGCTCGCCGAAATGCCCGAAGGCGCAGAGATTGCCGCCTGGGAACGTCAGGTGGAGGAGGTGGGGCAGCGCATTGCGCGCCTTGGTCCCATCAATCTCGCGGCCATCGAGGAATACGAACAACAGGCTGAACGCAAAAATTACCTGGATGCCCAGAATACCGACCTCACCGAGGCCCTTGAGACGCTGGAAAACGCCATTCGCAAAATCGATCGCGAGACGCGTACCCGCTTCAAGGAAACCTTCGACCGGGTCAACAAGGGTCTGCAGGAAAAATTCCCGCGGCTGTTCGGCGGCGGGCACGCCTATCTGGAACTTACCGGCGAAGATCTGCTCGATACCGGTGTGGCCGTCATGGCCCGTCCGCCCGGCAAGAAAAACAGTACCATCCACCTGCTCTCGGGCGGCGAGAAGGCGCTCACCGCGGTGGCGCTGGTGTTCGCCATCTTTGAGCTGAATCCCTCGCCGTTCTGCATGCTCGACGAGGTCGATGCGCCGCTCGACGAGGCGAACGTGGGCCGTTTCTGCAATCTGGTGCGCGAGATGTCAGAACAGGTGCAGTTCATTTTCATCACCCATAACAAGGCCACCATGGAACTGGCCACTCACCTTGCCGGCGTGACCATGCACGAGCCCGGCGTGTCCCGCATGGTGGCGGTGGACGTGGATCAGGCCATGGAACTGGCAGCGGTCGGCTGACAGGCGCCATGGAGAATCTGCGACTCTGGATCCTGCTGGTTGGCCTGGTGTTCATCGCGGCCGTGTACGGCTGGGGGAAATATCAGGAACGGCGCGCGGCCCGTCGCGACGGGTTCGATCTGGTGGGCGGCGCACCCGAGCCACCGACTGCGTATGCCGACAGCGGCGCGGATGATGATTGGGACGTGCTACAGCCCCTGCGTGCCGAGCGCGCGCCTTCCATCGATGTGACCTTCGACGAGTCCGTGATTCCGGTTTTGGAAGATGTGGTTGCCCCTGCGCCGCAGCCGGTTCGCTCCGCGCCGCCCATGCGTGAAAGCACGGCGGCGGTATCCAACACGCAAACGGCGGCAACCACGGCAAAAACAAAAACGGCGGAGAAGCAGGAACTCATCGTCGTGTTGGGCATCACCGCGTTGCCGGGACGCGAGTTCAACGGCGCCGAGCTGGCACCGGTGTTTGAAAAAGCCGGGCTCTATTACGGGGACATGAACATTTTTCACGCGCCGGTGGATCTCGAACGTCCTGACGGTCCGGTGCTGTTCAGCATCGCCAACATGGTGGAGCCGGGCACGTTGGAGCCGGAGAAACTGAAGCTGCTTTCCACACCGGGTCTGTTCCTGTTCACCCGGCTGCCCGGCCGGGTGAACGGCGTGGAGACTTTCGAACACCTGCATTCCACTGCACAGTTCCTGGCGCGTACGCTGAACGGTACGGTGTGCGACGAACGCCGCCAGCCGCTCACCGAAGTGAAGACCGTCGAAATACGGGAACGCATCCAGACCATCATCGGTGACACCGTGGTGGTCCCCGACGATTAGAAAAATCCGGCCACAGAGCACATGGAGGTCACGAGAATGGCTCAATCGCTTGCGGTGATCCCAGCGTGCCTCTGGCAATAATCAAGGACCGTCACACCGATGCGCTGCGACAGAGTGCTGCCCGTTCTCCCCGGTTGTGTTCTCCGCGATCCCCGTGGCTAAAACCCTGCTATGAAAACTGATACCGCAAGGCGCGTTGAGGAGCTGCGCGAGCAGATCCGCCATCACAATTATCTCTACTACGTGCTCGATGCCCCGGAAATACCGGATGCGGAATACGACCGCCTGTTCCGGGAACTGGAGCGCCTGGAGGCACAGCACCCGGAGCTGGTGACGCCCGATTCGCCCACCCAGCGTGTCGGCGCCGCGCCGCTGCGAGCCTTCGGGGAAGTTCGCCACCACGTGCCCATGCTGTCTCTGGCCAATGCCTTCGCCGACGAGGAAGTGGGTGATTTCGATCGACGCATCCGCGAACGCCTGGGCGTGGACGCGGTGGAATACACCGCCGAGCCGAAAATGGACGGCCTTGCCGTGAGCCTGCTGTATGAAGACGGCGTGCTGGTGCGCGGCGCCACGCGCGGTGATGGCACCACGGGCGAAGACATCACCCAGAACGTGCGTACGATTCCATCCATACCGCTAAAGCTCATTGGCCATGGCTGGCCAAAGCGGCTGGAGGTACGTGGCGAAGTGTTCATGAGCAAACAGGGCCTCGCCCGGCTCAACCGTCAGCAGGCGGAAAAGGGCGACAAGAGCTTCGCCAATCCTCGTAACGCCGCCGCCGGCAGCCTGCGTCAGTTGGACCCGCGCGTCACTGCCGCGCGTCCGTTGGAGATCTACGTCTATGGCTTCGGGCAGATGGAGGGAGGGGCGTTGCCGGACACCCAGTTCGCCATCCTGCAGAAGTTCAAACACTGGGGGCTGCGCGTATCGCCCGAGCTGAAGGTGGTGCACGGCCTGGAAGGTTGCCTGGATTACTACCGTCGTTTGGGTGAAAAGCGCGCCGCACTGCCCTACGACATCGACGGCGTGGTGTACAAGGTGAACCGCCTGGACCAACAGCGCGAGATGGGCTTCGTGGCGCGCGCGCCCCGCTGGGCGGTGGCCCACAAGTTCCCTGCCCAGGAAGAAATGACGCGCCTGGTGGGCATCGATGTGCAGGTGGGGCGCACAGGTAAGCTGACACCTGTGGCACGGCTCGAGCCCGTGTACGTGGGCGGCGTGACCGTCACCAACGCCACGTTGCACAACCAGGACGAAATCGATCGCAAGGACGTGCGCATTGGCGACACCGTCATCGTGCGCCGCGCAGGTGATGTGATTCCGGAAGTGGTGGGCGTGGTGCGGTCGCGGCGCCCCGAGAACGCGCGACGCTTCCACATGCCCGTGCACTGTCCTGTGTGCGGCTCCGACGTGGTACGCCTGGAAGGTGAGGCCGATGCGCGCTGCACCGGTGGGCTGTTCTGTGCGGCGCAGCGCAAGGAGGCCATCAAGCATTTCGCGTCACGCCGCGCCATGGATATCGAAGGCCTGGGCGACAAGCTGGTGGAACAGCTGGTGGATCGGGAACTGGTGAAGGACGTGGCCGATCTGTACGCACTGGACCACGCCACGATCACCGGTCTGGAACGCATGGGCGACAAGTCGGCCGAAAACCTCATCGCGGCTATCCAGCACAGCAAGTCCACCACCTTGCCGCGCTTCCTCTATGCCCTGGGCATCCGCGACGTGGGCGAGGCCACCGCGCAGACGCTGGCACGTCACTTCGGCACCCTGCACGCGCTCATGGCGGCCGATGAAGAACGCCTGCAACAGGTACCGGATATCGGCCCGGTGGTGGCCGGCAGCATTCACGCCTTTTTCGCCGAACAGCATAACGGCGACGTCATCCGCAAGCTCCAGCAGGCCGGTGTGCACTGGCCCGAAGTCACCGTCGCCGCACCGGAGCAACTGCCGCTGGCGGGTAAGACCATCGTGCTCACCGGCACCCTTGCGGGCATGACCCGCGACGAGGCCAAGACACGTATCGAGGCCCTCGGCGCCAAGGTGGCCGGCAGTGTGTCGAAAAAAACCGATTATGTCGTGGCCGGGGAGGCCGCGGGTTCCAAGCTCGACAAGGCGGTCGAATTGGGTGTTCCCGTGCTGGACGAGGCCGGGTTGTCTAAACTGCTTGGTGAATGATGTTCATGCCTTGCATGAAGCAAGGCTCATACAAACCATGAGGCGGTTGCTATGGAACGGCATCGCAAGGACATGGATCCCGTGACAGGCTGCCGCCGGCGGCCTGCCTCAGTGCTGACCGGCCGGCGTACCAAGCGGAGCCACGCGTGGAATCGGCGGTGCCAGCGGGTGGTTCGCGCGCCCGGTTGTGATTGGCCCCCCGTCTTGCGCAGGCCGACAGCGGGGAGCCGGCCATGAAGGCCCTGGTGCTGGGGGCCGGCGGGCAGGTGGGCAGAGCCCTGCTCGCTGCCATTCCCGTTGGTGTCGAAGCCGAACCCTTACCGCGCAGCGTGCTCGATATCGCCGATGCCTCGGCTATCGAGCAGGCCCTGGACAGGCTCGAACCTCAGGTGGTCATCAACGCAGCCGGTTACACCTCCGTGGACCGCGCTGAGCGTGAGCCGGAGCTTGCCTTCGCCGCCAACGGGCGCGGCGTGGCCCATCTGGCGCGCGCCTGCACGCGCCGCCAGGTGCGCCTGGTGCATGTTTCCACCGACCACGTCTTCGACGGGCGGGCCTCACACCCCTACGGGACCGATGCGGCTCCGGCACCGGTCAATGTCTACGGCTTCAGCAAGCTGGCCGGCGAACGCGCCGTGAGCGAACACGAACGCACGCTGGTGGTGCGTACCTCGCGGGTGTATTCACGTGACGGCCGCAACTTCGTGCGCGCGGTGATCGCCAGGCTGGCGCAGGACATACCGCTGCCGGTGGTGTACGACCAGATTGCCGCACCCACGTCGGCGCGCTGCCTGGCCCGTTATCTGTGGCGGGCCGCATTGCGCCCCGACATCACCGGTGTGCGGCATTGGACGGACGCGGGCGAGGCCAGCTGGTACGATTGGGCCTGCGCCATTCGCAAGGAGGCCCTGGCGCTCGGCCTCATCAGGAAAGCGGTGGAACCAACACCTGTGCGTTCGGCGGACCTGCCCAGGGCGGCGCGAAGGCCTTGTTACAGCGTGCTCGACACGGAACCCAGCGTGCGCGAAATCGACCTCGAACCCATCCCCTGGCGCAGCGGCTTGCGTGCCCTGCTCAGGCAGATGCAGCCTGACTGAATAGCGTCCGGGCGCTCGCAAGAGGGAAGAACCTGACACGGTTTCATCCGCCAGCCTGTACTATTTTTCCTCTCGCCGAGCCGCCAGGATCGCCACGAGGGATCGACGGTGCGGCGGGACAACGGAGCGCGTCCATGCTTTCCTTGGCGATCTTGGCGAGAATAATTTTTCCTGCGCGACAGGAATGATTCGGTAATCCGATCCCAATGAAACAGTCCATGCGACTCCTGGTCACCGGCGGTGCCGGTTTCATCGGCGCCAACTTCGTGCATTACTGGCTTGCGCACTATCCTGGCGATCGGGTGGTGGTGCTTGATGCGCTTACCTATGCCGGCTCGCGTGCAAACCTGTCACCGCTGGTCGAGAGCGCGGCATTCCGTTTTGTCCACGGCGATATCTGTGATCGCCCCCTGGTCGAACGCCTGCTGAACGAGGAAGCCATCGACGTGGTGGTGAACCTGGCGGCCGAGTCCCACGTGGATCGCTCCATCGCCGCGCCGGACGCCTTCGTGCGAACTAACGTGATCGGCACGCAGACGCTGCTGACCGCTGCTCTGCACGTTTGGGGTGATCGTCAGGATGTGCGCTTTCATCAGGTTTCAACGGACGAAGTGTACGGGTCATTGGGCCCGCACGACGCAGCGTTCACTGAGCAGCACCCCTTCGCCCCCAATTCGCCCTATGCGGCGAGCAAGGCCGCGGCCGATCACCTGGTGCGGGCCTTCCACCGGACCTACGGTTTGCCGGTCACCACCAGCCACTGTTCCAATAATTACGGGCCGCTGCAGTTTCCGGAGAAACTGATTCCGCGCATGATCCTCAATGCATTGAGGGGCGAGGTGTTACCGCTCTACGGCGATGGGCAGCAGGTGCGCGACTGGTTGCACGTGGACGACCATTGCCGTGGCATCGAACATGTGCTGGTCCGGGGCGCGGTGGGGGAGCGCTATAACCTGGGTGGCAACAACGAGCGGCAAAATCGCGAGCTGGTGGAACGCCTGTGCGCCGGCATCGATGCGCGCTTCGCCGCCAGCCCGTCACTGCGCAGCCGCTTCCCACGCTGTCCGGCGGCACGCGGGGAACCGACGTCGCGTCTGATGCGCTTCGTGGCCGACCGTCCGGGCCACGATCGCCGCTATGCCCTGGACGCACGCAGGGCCAGCCGTGAACTGGGTTTCTTGCCGGAGACGGACTTCGATGCCGGATTCGAGGCCACCGTGGACTGGTACCTCGCGCACGCCGAACAAAGCCCCGCCCAAGTCGCCTGAACGCCGTTCTTTACGCCTTATCTGTATCTGTGTCGTAGGAGCCGAGTCCCCTCGGCGATGCGCAACGTGGCCGAAGCGCCGGGATTTCAAACGACTCGACCCCACTGGTCCCAGTTCTTTACGCCTTATCAATATCTGTGTTGTAGGAGCCGAGTCCCTCGGCGATGCGCAACGTGGCCGAAGCGCCGGGATTTCAAACGACTCTGACCCTGAGGGATCCCCACGAATTTACCATCCTTC
>JAWLCT010000063.1:0-12056 GCA_041687015.1 Gammaproteobacteria bacterium | reverse complement strand
CCTGCGTATCGCGGCCTGAGGCCGCTCCTACAGGCGAAATGCCGCGCTGCGTTGTTTGTTGTAGGAGCCCAGTCCCCTGGGCGATAACCGGCAGTGGTATCAACCACCTGCGCATCGCGGCCTGAGACCGCGCCTACAGGGGTATGTCGAAATTGCCGCGGGGCCTTCACACACGCCGAACGCCGCCCTCCCACCGTCGTCATTGCGGCGAAAGCCGGAATCCATGCCCGGGGTCGCGTATACTGCTCCGCCGAAAACAGCTTCGCATCATGAGCATCCATCAACTCATTCTCCATCCCCGCGACCTTGCCGCGGCCCCCGAGCGGGCGGCCCAGGTGCAGTGCCTGTCGGCCCTGGATTTCGTGGGTGAGGCCATGGACGAACCTGGCTTCCACCGCCCCGGGGAGGAGTTTCTCTACCTGCTCACGTTCCTGGGCTGTTCGCCGGTGGTGTCCCTGGGTGAACCCGGGCCCACGGCGGATTTCTGTCGCATCGAAGTCGCGGCGTCGGAGGAAACCCCGCGCTTCGTCGCCGGCGCCAATGTGAAACCACCGCGCTGCCCCGCGTGCGGTCACCGTTTCGATGACTGGCAGGAACGGGTCGCCATCTGGAACTCCACGGGCAGCGCGGACACTGTCTGCCCCGCCTGCAGTACCGCGCATGCTTTGCCGACACTGCGCTGGCGTCAGAGCGCCGGATTCGGCCGCTGCATGGTGCGGGTGTGGGGCATCTTCGAAGGTGAGGCAGTACCGGGTGAGAAGCTCATGGCTGCGCTGGAAACCCTCACCGGCGGTCCCTGGACGTACTTCTATTTCCGCGAGGATTGATCCCGCGTTTCAGAGCCTCGCGCGCACGATGGCAGCGATCTCCTCGTCTGCCAGCAACACGGGGTTGGTCTTCATGCTGTTGTTGCGCGAGGCTTGCACGATGCGCGGCAGGTCCGCCTCGGAAACGCCGTACGCCGACAGGCGCGGCAGGTCCAGTGTCCGGGTCCACTCCTCCAGCACACGCAGCAGCGCATCGCAGGCCGCGGCATCGGACTCACACGGCGCATCGCTCAGCAACCGTCCCACCTCCGCGTAACGCCGCAGACCCACTCCCTGGGGATCCCGTTCGCGCAACGCCGCGATATTCACCGCCGTGGCCGCGGCGACGGTGGTGCCGCAGGCGACCCCGTGGGGCACCGGGAAAAACGCACCCAACGGCTGGGCGAGCCCGTGCACCGAGCCCAGGCCCACCTGCGCGAGCGTCACGCCCGACACGTAGGCCGCATAGGCCATGGCCGCACGTCCCTTGCGCGCCACCGGCGTGTCGCCACCACGCCAGGCATCCAGAAACCCCTCCTTCACCGCAGCAAGGCCGCTGAGCGCGAGGGCATCGGTGAAGGGATTGGCGCGCACGGAAAGATAGGACTCCAGCAACTGCGTGAAGGCATCCATGCCCTGCGCAGCCACATGGGCGGCCGGGCAACTGGCCAACAGGGCCGGATCCACCAGTGCCACCCGGGCCACCAATTGTTCGTGGCGGAAGGACTTCTTGTAGCCGCCGTGCCCGCGCATGGACAGCACCGCATTCTTGGTCGCCTCGCTGCCGGTGCCTGCGGTCGTGGGTACCGCGATGAACGGCACCGAGGGCCCCGGGTAGGGCAAGCCGCGTCCCACGTCTTCCAGGTATTCGAGTACCGAGTCGCCGCGCGGCAACAGGCCGGCAATGGCTTTCGCTGCATCGATGACACTGCCGCCACCGATGCCCACCACCACCTCGATGCCTTGGCCATGGAACAGCCGGACCGCATCATCCACCACCGTGGGTGACGGCTCGCCGGTGACGCTCAGGGTTTCCCAGGCGATGCCTTGCGAGGTGAGGTCTTCCTGCAGACGCGACCAGTGTGCCGTGGCACGAAAGGCCTGCGCGCCGGTCACCAACAACACCTTGCGACCATATTCCCCGATGAACGCGGGCAATTCGGCAATGCGCCCTTCCCCGAAGGCGAGGCGCGGTGTGGTGGCGATGGAGAACGCATTGAAGTCCATAGTTATCCTCTGAATGGTCGTGTGGGTGAGCAGGAGAAGCAAAGCGCGCCAAGAGAACGCCTTTGCTCGTCGTCCTGATATGCCCTGTGCGGCTCGCCGGGCACGCACCCCATGTTCACGATTCTGCCTTGTTGATCCTGGTGTTCGTGGCGTCCGCTTCACACGCACGTTCGGTGCGGTAGCGCTGCAGATCTTCGGGGCGATCCAGGTCCCAGACCGTGGGCAGTTCATGCCAGGCTGCACCGGTCGCAGCAAGCCTTTCCCGTGTGCTCGCCATCACTTCGTCACTGCCCCACGGCATGTCCTGAAAAATGATCGGCATGGCGTTGCGCAGTCCGACCAGCGCGTAGCCGCCATCCTCCGCGGGCGCGAACACCGCGTCATGCGTGTCCAATGCTGCGCAGGCGGCAGCGATCATCGTGTGATCAAGCATGGGCGCATCGGTGCCCACCAACACGGCCTTGCCGGCGCGGCCGAGGGCATCGGTGGTAGCGTGATGCATGCGTTCGCCCAGTCCATCCCCCTGCTGTTCATGCAGCGGGATGTCGAAATGCGCGCCGAGCTGCGCGAAAAACCCGTGCGAGGCATCGGGGGCGCACCACAGTTCCAACGCATCACGGAAGGGGAGCAAGCGTCGCAGTGTGCGTTCCACCAATTCCTGATGCAGCGCACAGGCCCGTTCGGCGCCGAGCACCGGAATCAACCGCGTCTTCACCTGCCCGGCTACGGGCGCCTTGGCGAACACCAGCACGCGCATGGTATTCACGGCTGCTCACTGCCGCGATAGAGGGCAGCGAGGCGCTCCGAGTCCGTGCCGCACCAATACATGAAACGCAGTCGCCACATGAGCCAGACGGTGCGCCAGGGGCCATGGTGTTCCCAGCGGCGGCTGGACGTGAGCACGGGCGTACGCACGCAGGCCGGTCGGCTCACCCGCTTGAGCGAGCGACTGAGCGCGATATCCTCCATGAGCGGCAATTCGGGAAAACCGTTCAGCCCTTCGAACACCCCGCGCCGCACGAACATGGCCTGATCGCCGGTGCACATCCCGGTGATGCAGGAACGCCAGTTCATCATTCTTTCCACCACGCGCAGCAGCGGGTGCCCGCCCGACAGGCGCACGTCGAAGCGCCCCCAGGCATGCCGTTGCAAGGCCGCAGCAACGTGTGATGCCGCCTGCGGCGGAAGTTGTGTGTCCGCGTGCAGAAACAGCAGTACGTCGCCGCGGGCCCGCCGGGCGCCCGCATTCATCTGCCGGGCACGGCCGGGTGCGGCGCCGATCACCTGATCGCACAACGGCGCCGCCAGGACGGCGGTGTCATCGTCGCTGCCGCCGTCCACCACGATCACCTCATGACCGTCGTCGCGCAACTGTCGCAACGCCGCGAGCGTGGCTTCGATTTTATCCGCTTCGTTGCGGGCCGGGATGACAATGGACAGGATCACCGCGGGATGTCCTTGTGCTGCGCGCCAACGTACGAACGCGCGTTCAGCTCAGTGCACCACCGCAACTCGAGCCTTGGCCGGCAGTGCATCCATAGCAATGCTCGCGCACCACGATCGGCCGCCCTTCCAGTGCCACATCCACAAGTTGCGAAACATGCAAGGGTTTGCCGGACGCGTCGGCGCCCGGTGTCGGTAGATCGAGCATCTGATTGAAATCGCAGTCGTACACGTGACCGCGCCAGTCGATGCTCACAAGGCTGCGACACATCACGCTGGCCAGATTGGAAGGCTCGAAGGCCTCGTGCAGCAAGCGCAGGTAATCCTGGAAATTGCCCTTTGACAGCAGCGTGCTGCCAAAACGCTGGATGGGCATGTTCGCAAGCGTGAACAGGCGATTGAAAACGACGCCGAAACGCTCGTCCAGTTGCCGCTTGTATTCGGCTTCCAATTCGGACTGCGACGGCGGCAGGCTTGCACCCTGCGGATTGAAGACCAGATGCAGGGACTTGTCCGGTTCCCGGCCGTAACCCAGTGCATTGAGCCGCTGTAGCCCTCGGATGCTGGCAGCAAACACGCCTTTGCCGCGCTGCGCATCCACGTTTTCTTCCAGGTAACAGGGAAGCGAGGCGATAACCTCCACCCCATGCGCCGCAAGAAACCCGGCCAGGTGTTCCTGGCCGGGTTCTTCGAGGATGGTGAGATTGCAGCGATCGATGACGTGCTTGCCCAGGGCGCGCGCCTCACCCACGATGTCGCGGAACTGCGGGTGCAGTTCCGGCGCACCGCCGGTGAGGTCCAGTGTGTGCGCACCGGATCCCGCCAGGAAACGCAACACCGCCGCGACGGTGTTCGCATCCATCATTTCCTTGCGCCTGGGCCCTGCATTCACGTGGCAATGCACGCACTGCTGGTTGCAGCGGTAACCCAGGTTGACCTGCAGGGTTTGGAGGCGTCCGCGTGTCAGCGGCGGAAAATCCGTGTGCTCCAGTAATTGCAGTGTGGGCAGCACGTCACTGGCCTATGAAGTCGATGATCGCGTCCACCGCGTCTTCCGCATAAAGATCACGGAAGAAATGATCGGCGCCGTCGACGACCACCAGTTCCACCTTGCCCGCATCGGCCAGCGGCCGGGTTTTCTCTATCAGATTGGCCACGACGTTGTCATCGCTGCCCGCAATCACCAGCACGTCCTCGTTGATCTTGTTGAGCAGGCTCGGCGTATCCATGCGCGGCTCATCGGCGTAGTAATTGACGAAGGAGGCGGCGGTGACTTCGGCATCGGGGCAGTAGATGAAGTCGGCCTTGAAGGTCTCCTTGCCGCCGCGCGCATTCACCATTTTCTGCGCACGCGCATACACGGCGTTCAGGTCCTTGCCGTAAGCCTTCCGATAATCCGCCTGTTGCGCGTCGCGCGACCAGGTGGCCGGCGCGATCAGCACCACTTGCTTGATCGTGGTGTCGTCGTTTTCGGCCGCGAACCACGCGGTCTGATTGCCGCCGCGCGAATGGCCGAGCAGTACCACGTCCTTGGCGCCCTGTCCCTTCGCCCAGGCGAGCCAGGCACCGATTTCGCCCATGGCGTCGGTGTGGCGGTGCGTGTGGGTCACGGCGCAGTCATACATGCCGCGGCGGCTGTCGAGACCAAGGCTCAGGTTGATGGCCAGGCTGGCGACGCCCTGTTCGAGCAACGACTGTTGCAGGGCCTGCATGATTTCCATACCGCCGTGCGCCAGGGTGCCGTGGGTCATGAGCACCAGCGGACCATCGGCAAGACTGCTGCCATCGGGGGTCTCCAGTTCGCCCAGCAGCGTGAGGCCGTTGTGGCGGATGGAGACCTCCTCCGCGTGTGCCAAACCGCTCATCCACAGCACGGCGGCAAACAGAGCGAGGGTGATTTTATTGTTATGGTGCATGCTTCCTTCTCCGGTGGTTTTTTGATTCCGGCTCGGCGAACGGCGTGCGGGCCAAGCCGGGTTAGCGAAGGTTAGCGGAGGCGTACTGCCGGCGTCCAACGGGACACTCCGCCGCATGCAATGCGGCGGAGCACGTTAGTCCATGGCTTTCGTAAGTGATTTGCTCAGGTGTGGCACAGCGGCCGGTCGTCAGGATGCTCCACCTGCTCCGCAATGGCCTGCACCATGTCGCGCAATTCCTCCATGGAAATGGACTGAAGCACACGCGCCAGCAGGTCAGGATCGAAGCGGATTGTGGCCGGTGTGCCGTCGCCGAGCAGGACGCGCACGCCGGCCACGTCTTTCTCCAAAATCCCTTCCATCACGTCCGTGTGTTCCTGCAACAGGAGGTCGTAGCGCTGCTCGATGGCCTCATTCAGGGCGTCATCCAAATCGTCCGGAATGGCCACCATCAGCCCGTCTGCTTCGGACAATTGCATTTCGACGCCCCGCTCGCGCAGGAAATTCACGAACTGATCACGCAGGGATTCATGGAAAAAGATGTATTCGAGCATGGGTGCCAAGGTCCGTTGCCAATGAGTCCGCAAGCATATCATCGGCACCGGGCGTGTCCGCCTGCGACATGTCTCTGTTTCCCCGGATAACTCTCTCGCCCTGTTGGGCCGCGATGGCTGTTGCTTTGAGCGCCCGCGCGCGGCCTGGGCCGCCCCTGCAGGCCGCACCCCGTACGGCTCCCGCACGCGACCAGGGAAATGCGCCCAAAGCACAGCCTTGACAAACTGACGCTCGCCGCCGAAAGATAGTAATAGGTTACTATCTTTGAGGTCCCCGATGACCCCTCAGCCAAAACACCTGCCGGCGGACGAGCGCCGCGCCGCCACAGTGGAGGCGGTGGTGGCGCTGGCCGCGAAGCAGAACCCCAGCGACATCACCACCTCGGCCATTGCCAAGCACATGCACCTGACCCAGGGCGCCCTGTTCCGGCATTTCCCCAGCAAGGAAGCCATCTGGCAGGCGGTAATGGAATGGGTGACGACGCGCCTCCTGGCCCGCATCACCCGTGCCGCGGAGGCGGCGCCCTCACCGCTCGCCAAGCTCGAGGCCATGTTCATGGCCCACGTGGATTTCGTCGCCGAGCACCCGGGCGTGCCCCGCATGCTCTTTGGTGAACTGCAACGGGCCGAAGATTCCCCCGCCAAACAGGTCGCACGCACGCTCATCGGCCGTTACACGCAGCATCTCACTCAGTACATCGAGGCCGGCAAAGCCGGCGGCGAGCTGAGCGCCGACCTGGATACCAATGCGGCCGCAACGCTGTTCGTGGGCACCCTGCAGGGCCTGGTCATGCAATCGTTGCTGGCCGGCGATCCACACCACCTGCGCAAGGCCGCCCCGGGTGCGTTCGCCATCTACCGCCGCGGCATCGGGAACAGCCCATCATGAAACGCCCAGCCCTGACCCGCCGAACCCTCACCCTTGCAGGCGTGCTCCTGCCGCTCCTGGTGCTGTTCATCTATGTGGTACTGCGGTCGGGTCCGCTCGCCCCGGTGCCGGTCACGGTGACCACGGTGCAGAGCCGGGCTATCAGTCCCGCCCTGTTTGGCGTCGGCGCCGTGGAAGCCCGTTACACCTACCGCATCGGTCCCACCGTGGCGGGACGGGTGAAACACGTGGACGTGCACGTCGGGGACGCGGTGCGCGCCGGCCAGCGCCTGGGTGAAATGGATCCGGTGGATTTGGACGATCGCATCGGCGCCCAGGATGCGGCATTGAAGCGCGCGCAGGCCAACGTGGCTGCGGCCGATGCGCAGGTCGCGGAACTGGTGGCGCGCAAGGCCTATGCGCAGGCTCAACTGCGCCGTTATGAACAGGTGCTGCAGGCCCAGTCCGTCAGCGAGGAGGCCGTCGAAACCAAGCGCCAGGAATTCAGCGTGGCCGAGGCCAGCCTGAGTGCCGCGCAGGCCAATCTCGACGCGGCTCGCCAGGAGCTGGCGCGGGTTCGGGCCGAGGCCAAGGGCCTGCGTCAGCAACGCGAAAATCTGCGCCTGGTCGCCCCGGTCGACGGGCTGGTGATTGCGCGTGAAGCGGATCCGGGCACCACCGTGGTCGCCGGCCAGGCGGTGGTGGAAGTGATCGATCCGGACGGCGTCTGGATCAACGCCCGCTTCGATCAATTGAGTGCGTCGGGGCTGCGTGCAGGACTGCCCGCGCGCGTGGCGCTGCGCTCACAGACCGGCCGGGAGCTGGTGGGGCAAGTGTTGCGTGTGGAGCCGCGCGCCGACGTGGTCACCGAGGAGATCCTCGCCAAGATCGTCTTCGAATCCCGCCCCGATCCGCTGCCGCCCCTCGGTGAGCTGACCGAAGTCACCGTTGCCCTCCCCGCCCTGGCGGCCACACCCGTGGTCCCCAACGCCAGCGTGCAGCGCGTGAACGGGCGACTGGGGGTGTGGGTGGTGAACGACGCCGAGCCGCACTTCCGCCCGGTCACCCTCGGCGCCACCGATCTGGACGGCCATGTGCAAGTCATCGCGGGCCTGAACGCGGGCGAACAGGTGGTGCGCTACAGCGAGCGCGCCCTCGACACGCACAGCCGTATCGAAGTGGT
Source organism: Gammaproteobacteria bacterium (assembly GCA_041687015.1). GTDB lineage: Bacteria > Pseudomonadota > Gammaproteobacteria > Thiohalomonadales > Thiohalomonadaceae > JALOAT01. Next base: position 4,059 of record JAWLCT010000063.1, on the reverse strand, counting down.
GGCGCACCTGCCGGGAGCCGGGCCGTGATCAGTCTGGCCGGGCGCGACATCCTGCATGCCTGGGGCAAATTCGTGTTCACCGGGCTGGGTCTCGGTCTGCTCATCGGCGTGACCTTGACCATGGCAGGGGTCTACCGCGGCATGGTGGATGATGCGCGGGTGCTGCTCGACAACAGCGGGGCCGACCTTTGGGTGGTCCAGCAGGACACCCTGGGCCCTTACGCCGAACCTTCCAGCGTTTATGACGACGTATATCGCACCATCCTGGCCATGCCGGGCGTGGCCCGTGCCGCCAACGTGACCTACCTGACCATGCAGGTGCGCGCCGGGAAGCGTGACGTGCGCGCCATGGTGGTCGGCGTGGCTCCGGGGCTGGGCCAACCGGGTCAGCCGCGCCATCTGGTCGCGGGCCGGCACATCACACGCAGCCACTATGAAGCCGTGGCGGACGTGGGCACCGGTTTTCGTTTGGGAGAACAGATCCGCATCCGACGGAACAATTACACGGTCGTGGGCCTGACCCGACGCACCGTGTCGTCCAACGGCGATCCGATGGTGTTCATCCCGCTCAAGGATGCCCAGGAGGCACAGTTTCTGAAGGACAATGACGCCATTGTCCAGCAGCGACGCCGCACCGGCGAAAACCCTGCCTTCGATCGGCCCGGGGTTCCCGGCCTGCTGGATTCCGTGCTCGCGTCGCAGGCCGCCAATCCCTACGTCAATGCCGTGCTGGTTCAGGTGAAGTCCGGTCACGCGCACGAGGACGTCGCGGAACCCATCCGGCGCTGGAAGCGGCTACAGGTCTACACCCGCGCCCAGATGGAAGACATTCTTGTCGGCAAACTCATCGCCACGTCGGCGCGGCAAATCGGCATGTTTCTGGTGATCCTCGCCATCGTCAGTGCGGCTATCGTCGCCTTCATCATCTACACCCTGACACTCGGCAAGATCCGCGAAATCGCCGTACTGAAACTCATCGGCACCCGCAACCGCACCATTGCCGGCATGATCCTGCAGCAGGCGATCGGACTTGGGCTCATGGGCTTCGTGGTGGGCAAGATCGCCGCCACCTTCTGGGCACCGGCGTTTCCCAAATACGTGTTGCTCGAACCGGGCGATGCGGCGCGCGGTTTCGTCGCCGTCATCGTCATCTGCATTCTCGCCAGCGTGCTCGCCATTCGCGCCGCGCTCAAAGTGGATCCCGCGGAGGCCATCGGTGGCTGAGCACGACAACGGCATACGCATCGAAGGCTTACGCAAACGCTACGGCGAGGGTGAGACCGCCGTCGAGGCGCTCAAGGGCGTGGACATGCAGGTGGCGCCGGGGGAAGTGGTTGGCCTGATCGGTCCTTCCGGCTCCGGCAAGAGTACTCTGCTCAAATGCCTTGGGGCGGTGATTGAGCCGACGGCCGGGCGCATGACACTCGGTGATCACGTCATCTACGACAACGCGTGGCGCATTCCCGACCTGCGCGCACTGCGCCGTGACAAAATAGGTTTCGTGTTTCAGGCGCCTTACCTCATCCCCTTCCTCGACGTCACCGACAACGTCGCCCTGCTGCCCATGCTTGCCGGCCGTCCCAACGTTGAAGCGCGCAAACGCGCTTTCGAGTTGCTCAAGGCCCTCGACATCGCGCACCGCGCCCAGGCCATGCCTTCACAGCTCTCGGGCGGCGAACAGCAGCGGGTCGCCATCGCGCGCGCTTTGATCAACCGCCCGCCCGTCATCCTCGCCGACGAGCCCACGGCACCGTTGGACAGTCAGCGCGCCTTGGGAGTCATCGCCCTGCTCAACCAAATGGCGCGCGAATACGAAACCGCCATCATCGTGGTCACCCACGACGAAAAGATCATTCCGACGTTTCAGCGGATTTATCACATCCGGGACGGCCGGACGCACGAAGAGGCAGGGGAAGGTCGCGCCTTCACGTAGATGATGCCGTTAGGCACCGGATGGGACCATTCAACGCGATACGCAGGTGGTCGTTGCGCAAAACAACCGCCCGGAAGACTGCGCGCCTGCAAAGAAAAACGGAGCGAAACGCCTGTGCGCCGAATCAGCCGATGGCGTATTTCTTCAGGCGGTAAAGCAGCGTATCGCGGGTAAGACCCAGCAGGCGCGCGGCCCGGCTGCGGTTGCCGTGGGTACGCTCAAGGGCTTGGCGAATCATGGTCTGCTCCAGTTCCTCGAGACGGATGCCGCTGTTGGGCAGGACGAAATTGTTGTCCGCCGCGACGCGGCCCTCGGCGCGGATTTCGTAAGGCAGGTTTTCCGGGGTCACCCGCCGACCGGAGAACAGGATCACCATGCGTTCGCACAAGTTGCGCAGTTCGCGCACATTGCCCGGCCAGGGATAACGCTCCAGCAACGCGAGCGTCGCGGCCTGATACAGCGGTCGATCGAGGCCGTGCTGGCGGCTCAGCTGGGACGTGAACGCGGACAGCAGCAACGGGATGTCGCCGGTGCGCTCGCGCAGCGGCGGCAGCTCCAGCGGAATGACGTTGAGTCGGTAGTAGAGATCGGCGCGGAAGCGGCCGGACTGCGCTTCCTGGTAGAGATCGCGATGGGTGGCGGCGATGACGCGCACGTCGACGCGGCGCGTGGCGGTTTCCCCCACCGGCTGGACTTCGCCTGTTTCCAGGAAACGCAGCAGCTTGGCCTGGATGGCCAGGGGCAGTTCGCCTACTTCGTCGAGGAACAGCGTGCCACCCTCGGCGGCCCGGATGCGCCCGGACGCGGCGGACACCGCGCCGGTGAAGGCGCCTTTGGCATGACCGAAGAGTTCGGATTCGGCCAGCGCCTCGGGCAGCGCTGCGCAGTTGATGGCCACGAAAGGCTTGTCGGCACGGCGGCTGCCTTCGTGCATGGCTTGCGCCAACATCTCCTTGCCGGTACCGCTCTCGCCGAGCAGCAGCACGGTCACGTCGGTGGCCGCGGCCACCTGGGCCGAACGTACCGCCGCCAGGAATTCGGGTGATTCGCCGAGCAGGGAAGACTCAAAAACGTTCATCGCGGCATTCCAGGGCTTCGTGATCGGAGGACAACGGGGCGGTTCCGTGCAGCCAGCCGCCGAACAGCACGCCGGCCAGGCCCAGTACCACCAGTGCCACGCCCGCTACCTGCCGCACACGGGGTCGGCGGGAAAGACGGCGTAGCTGGTCTGAAAGGATACCGGCGCCCATGACGCCTGGTAAAGTCCCCAAGCCGAATGCGGCCATGAACAACGCCCCCTCGAGGGGGCCGCCCGCCGTGGCCGTGAACAACAGTGCCGTATAGACGAGACCACACGGCAACCAGCCCCAAACCAGCCCGTAAACAAAGGCTTGGCCCGGGTGGCGCACCGGAATGAGCCGTCGGCCCAGGGGCTCCAGGCGGCGCCACAGCGGGATGCCAAGGCGCTCGAGATTGGCGAAACGCGGAAACCAGCCCCCCACGTACAGGCCGACCGCGACCATCAGCAGTGCCGCGGCGCCCTGAATGAGGACGTAGCCCCCGGACGGGCTCAGGGCGTTGTAGACGGTACCACCCAGGTAACCCACCAGCGCGCCCGCCCCCGCGTAGCTGACGATGCGGCCGGTGTTGTAGGCCATGAGAAACAGCGCCAGTTGCGGCCGATGCTGCCGCACCGGCGCGGGCAGACTGAATGTGAGCGCGCCGCTGATGCCACCGCACATGCCCACACAATGCGCTGTGCTGAACAGGCCAAGCAGCAGGGCAGTCACCAGGGGATAGGTCACGACGTCATCCGAAACAAAGATGCGGGGCATCATATCACCCGTCGGATGAAATCGACTGTTGACTCGCCGAAAGTGTTCTGGTTAAATGCGCGCCTTCTCGGGGCCGCTAGCTCAGTTGGTAGAGCAGGAGACTCTTAATCTCTTGGTCGTAGGTTCGAGTCCTACGCGGCCCACCAAAATCGCAAACAGCCGCCTTGTGCGGCTGTTTTCGTTTTTGCGTCAGTGCACCGTCGCTTCGACGACGCGCTGCACCGCGCTATACTCCGCGTTCGTTGCGAAAGTGGCGGAACTGGTAGACGCGCTGGATTTAGGTTCCAGTGG
>JAWLCT010000062.1:0-12346 GCA_041687015.1 Gammaproteobacteria bacterium | reverse complement strand
GTGGCATGCGCGGCAAAAGGAACGCCCAGCGCGATGCTGACGGCGGCCGCAAGCAGACCCTTCGAATTTCTGTCCATGACTTCTCCTCTTGTGGCGAGAGCGCTCGTTCAAATCTAGTTAGGTTTTTTATTATTGCTATGAAGCAACGCCATTTGATAAATGACTCGCACAAGAAAATAGGGCGAAGTGAGAGCGTGGTCACTACTCCGTAATGGGTAGTTAGTATTTGCTTATATAAGCAATATCGAATACTACTCGGAGTTAGGGAGCAGAACGGAAGCATTTCTCTCGCTACGAACGCCAAGGATCTGCGAGGGGGTGTCATTTCAGCGCCCCGCACCCACACCCGCCCCGTTTGCAGGCTTCATCATCTATCGTCCCCCCGCCCTCTGCTGTCCTGGCGTAGAGACGAAACGCCGGCGCCCAAAAACAAAAACCCCCGCATGGCGGGGGTTTTCGTTGACAGCGCTGACGAAGGATCCGTCAGATATACAGGCAGATGTCGGAATCGCCGGCAAACTCGAAGAAGGTAGCGGCGCCGCCGAATTCCAGTCCATCAACGAACTGCGAAGGATCCATGTCGAACAGATCCACGGTCATCTGGCAGGCGACCATGCGCACACCGGCTTCCTGGCAGAGTTCGCGCAGTTCCTCGATGCTGGCCACGCCCTTGGACTTCATCTTGCTCTTCATCATGGAGGTCATGACGGTCTCCATGCCGGGGATCGCGGTGCCCAGCACGGGGAACCACTTGTCCATGCCCATGGGCATGGGCATGCCCGGGTTGCCCAGCGGCGAGACCTTCAGGTCCAGATCCTTCTTGACCAGCTGCAGACCGTAAAACGTGAAGAACACCTCCACGTCGTAACCGAGTGCAGCGGCGGTGGACGCCAGAATGAACGGCGGGTACGCCCAGTCGAGCGTGCCCTTCGTGGCAATGATGGCCAGCTTCTTAGACATCCGACACCTCCCCCACTAGTAGTTGTAATCAGGCCTTCTTGATCAGAAAGACGAACTTGCCGCCTTCTTCACCGGATTCCAGCAGCGGGTTGCCGGTCTGCTTGGAGAACGCTTCGAAATCCTTGACCGAACCGGGATCGGTGGCCACGATGCGCAGCACCTGGCCGGACTGCAGGCCTGCCAGAGTCTTCTTAGCGCGCAGGATCGGCAGCGGGCAGTTCAGGCCGGAAGCGTCGAGTTCTTGATCGTAGTTTGCCATCTCGGTTCTCCTTCATACGTAACAAAAGCGCCGAATCCTGACGGATTCAGCGCGGGGAATTAGAATTCAAGACTGAACTTATATGTGAACCTTGGGCGGGCGCAACCCTCCCATTGGTGATAGCCCTTACCGGGAACAGGGGTTGGGCTGGCACTCATGGAAGGTTAGGCTACGGCGAGGCCGTTTTGTACCCAGGCGATGATGCCGCCACGCATGTTGAAGACGTTCTGCTTGCCCTGTGCCTGCAGAAAGGCACAGGCCTGCGCGGAGCGGGCGCCACTGCGGCAGTAGATGACGGTCTCGGCCTCATCGCTGATTTCGTCCAGGCGCATGGGCAGGAGGTGAAGCGGAATATGCAGCGCGCCGGGGATCGCACCCTGCGCCACCTCGGCCGGCGAGCGCACGTCAATGAGCCGTACTCCGGCCTCGCTGACGATCTTGTGGTGCACGTCACCAGCGTCGAGTTCCTTTATATTGAACATATGTGCGTGTCTCTCCAATCGAGCATTTTAGCAACTGCTAATATTATAGAGTTGCTCACGCCGGTTTCAACTCAGCCCGTCCGGACCGGCCCTGGGCCGGTCGCGAGCGCAAAAACCCATTAAGGATCGCTAACTTGCGAATAGTCTTTCCCCTGGTGCTGACGGCCTGCCTGGCGCTTGCAAGCCCACTGACCACCGCCGAAATCGAGCTGCCCGACATGGGCACGGGTTCCACCGCCATCACCCCGCTGGAGGAGGAACGGGTTGGCCGCGACATTGTCCGGCAACTGCGCCGTGCGGGAAAAGTTGTCGATGATCCGGCATTGGGTGCCTATCTGGACGATCTTGGAGCCCGCCTCACGTCAGCGTCCGGCGCCGAGCAGCGCTTTGAGTTTTTCCTGCTGGACGACCCGACCATCAACGCCTTCGCCCTGCCGGGCGGTTTCATCGGTGTGAATGCGGGGCTGATCCTGGCTGCCCGGTCGGAGAGCGAACTGGCCAGCGTCATCGCCCATGAAATCGCCCATGTGACCCAGCAACACATCGCCCGCCGCATCGAGCAAATGAACCGCTCCAATCTGCCCATGACCGCAGCGATCATCGCGGCCATCGTGCTCGGCAGCCAAAATCCCGAGCTGGGGCAGGCGGCGATCGCCGGCTCACTGGCCACCAATGCCCAAGCCCAGCTGGACTTCTCGCGCGCTCACGAGCAGGAAGCGGATCGCATCGGTATGCGCATTCTGCGTGAGGCCGGCTTCACGCCCAATGCCATGGCCTCCTTTTTCGAGCGTCTCTACCAGGAAACCCGCCTTGCAGGCGGCGAAGCCAGTGAGCTGGAGTTTCTGCGTACCCACCCGGTCACGGTCTCGCGTATCGCCGACGCACGCAGCCGTGCGCAGGAGTTCGCGTCACCCACTCTGACGGCCACCAGCCCCGCGTTCGAATTCATCAAACAGGAAATCCGCGCGCGACTGGCTGCCGACCCGGCGTCGCTGGCCCGTCAACTGGCCGCTTCCCTCGAGGCGGGTTCGCCGCCCTCCCCCGAAGCCACGCGCTACGGTTATGTCCTTGCGCTTTGGCGTGCCGGACGCATCGATGATGCCAAGGCGCAACTGCTGCGCATCGATGCACCAGCCGAACTGCGGGGACGCGTGCTGCGCGTGCGCGCCGAACTCGAAATGGCACAGGGCAACGACAGGGCGGCGGAGTCGGTTCTGCGTCGGGCGCGCGACTTGTATCCAGGTGATGAAGCCTTGTGTGTGGCACACGCCCACCTGCTGGTCAGCAGCGGACGTCATCGCGAGTCCGTGACCATGCTGCGTGCCTATCTGCGTGACTACCACGCCTCACCCACCCTGTTCGCGGCGCTCGCGGAATCGGAGCACGGTGCGGGCAATCCGGCTGCCGCTCGCCTCGCGCTGGCAGAGCGGTTCATCCTTCTGGACGAGAAAAACCAGGCTATCGAACAACTGGAGTTGGCGCGTCGCGAGAAGGGTGTGGACTTCTACGATCTCGCCCGCGTCGAAGCACGTTTGCAGCAGCTTCGCGATCCTTCCGCCATCGGCAAAATGCGCGTGGAATAAAACGCGTTCCTCCTGCCACTCTACCAACGGCACCAACTTTTAGCGTGGCTGCGCCGTTATTAGACGACGCTAATATGCTAATGAAAACGCGGGTGGCGTGGTTTCCTTGCCATCGAGTTTTCGTTAGGTATTCTTTAGGTTCGTGCGCTCGTACGTGGGACTACCCACTCCGAGAGATACCCCAAAAATAACATCACATTTATCTTCAAACGCACGGCACACCATAAGTGCCGATGAGCCAACCAGGAGGATAGGAATGCGGAAGACCGCTCAACTCATCACCGCTGCGAGCGCGGTAGCGACCCTGCTGGGTGCGCTCACCGTGTCGCTGCCGGCGGCGGCTGCAGAGCCGTCAGTTGTCGAACAGGGCAAGCAGATCGCGTTCGACAAGGCCAAAGGCAATTGCCTTGCCTGCCATCAGATCGAAGGTGGCGACCTTCCCGGCAACATCGGTCCGCCGCTGGTCTCCATGAAGCTCCGCTTCCCCGACAAGGCGAAGCTGCGTGCACAGATTGCGGATTCGACCCAGGCCAATCCGAACAGCATCATGCCGCCGTTCGGCCGCCATCAGATCCTCACCACGGATGAACTCGACAAGGTCGTCGAATTCGTTCACAGCCTCTAACGGCATTCTTATCGTCAACAAGTCAAGGTGATTCACATGAAGCGCAGAGTATTCCTCAAAGGCACCCTGGCCAGCAGCGCCGTCGCCGTCGCCGTCGGCGCCGGTATCCTCAACCCGCGCCAGGTCCTGGCCGCATGGCCGAAGTCCGCTTTCGAAGCCAAAAGCATGCAGGAAGCCCTGAACGGCGCCCTCGGCAGCGAACTGACCGAGCCGAGCGATGCCATTCAGATCAAGGCGCCGGATATCGCGGAGAACGGTGCCGTCGTCCCCGTGACCGTTTCCACCAGCCTGTCGAACGCCGAGTCCATTTCCATCCTCGCCGACGGCAATCCCACCCCGCTCGCTGCCAGCTTCATGCTTGCGGCCAACACCGCGGGCTCCGTTTCCACCCGTATCAAGATGGGCAAGACCTCCAATGTGGTGGCGGTCGTCAAGTCCGGCGGCAAGCTGTACAGCGCGCGCAAGGAAGTGAAGGTCACCATCGGCGGCTGCGGCGGCTAACGAACAACACCGGATTTGGAGGAAAGAAACATGGCTAAAGGCACCATCAAGATGAAGACGAGCCTCAACGGCAACGTCTGCAATGTGAAGGCCCTCATCAAGCACAAGATGGAAACGGGTCAGCGCAAGGATGCCAAGACCGGCAAGGTCATCCCTGCCCACTTCATCCAGGAGCTGTCCTGCACGCATAACGGCAAGTCCGTACTGAACGCGAACTGGGGCACCGCGGTTTCCGCCAACCCCTACCTTTCGTTCGAATTCACCGGCGCGAAGGCCGGCGACAAGGTCGTTCTGAGCTGGACCGACAACAAAGGCGAGAGCGACTCTCACGAAGTCACCGTGGGCTGATGCGCGCCGGCCACCAGGCGAGGATGGAAGGAGTCAATAAAATGAAAAAAGTCTTTACGATGGCTGCGGCCGTCGTCCTGCTCGCGGGCACACCGCTCGCGAGCCAGGCGACGCCGGAGGACGATCTGAAAGAATTTCGCAGCTATTTCATGAAGCGGTTCCCCGGCGTCCCCTTGAACGAGTTCGGCAACGGTGTTTACGCCATCGATGCCGATGCCCGTTCGTCCTGGGAGGCCATCGAGGAATTCCCTCCGTACGACGACCAGTTGGAAAAAGGCAAGCAGTTGTTCAGCACGCCTTTTGCCAACGGCAAGACCTACGGCAGCTGCTTCCCGAATGGCGGCAAGGGTATTCGCCAGAACTACCCGTACTTCGATGCAAAGAGCGGCGAAGTGAAGACCCTCGAGCAGGAAGTGAACGAGTGCCGGGTGAAGAACGGCGAAAAGCCGCTGCCGGGCAAGAAGGGCGACATCGCGGCCATCACGGCTTACATGGCGTCAACCTCCAACGGCAAGAAGCTCGACATCCGGATCCCGAACGATCCCCGTGCCATGGAGTGGTACGAAAAGGGCAAGGCTCAGTTCTACATGAAGCGTGGCCAGCTCAACATGTCCTGCGCCAACTGCCACAAGGACAACGCGGGCAACCGCGTGCGTTCGGAGGTCCTCAGCCCTGCCCTCGGTCACCCGACGCACTTCCCGGTGCATCGCCTGAAGTGGGGCGAGCTCGGTACGCTGCATCGCCGTTACGGCGGCTGCAACCAGCAGGTGCGTGCGAAAGCCTACAAGGACCAGGGTCCCGAGTACCGTGCGCTCGAGTACTTCCACACGTACATGAGCAACGGCATCGAGGTGAATGCGCCGAGCACGCGCAAGTAACAGAGGCATCGTGCAGTTGCACAAAAAGAACCCGGCTTCGGCCGGGTTTTTTTCGTCTCCTCTGCAGAATGGGGAGCAAGGCTTTGGTAGAGACACTTTCACTGTTCGAAAGCGATTTGACGGCTCTCGCAAAGACGCTGAGAACGCCAGGATATCAATGCCCCGTGGCCGGTTCAGCGTGCAGGGCAGGTGAACTGCTTCCCGGCGTTGTCCGTTGCCATTCCCTTTGGCGTTTTTGGGCGTCTTTGCGAGAGGAATATTTTCTCAGCCCGTCCGAAGCTCACAATGCTGCGGCAGGAACGTTTTTTCGGTGGGCCCGCAAATGAACGCAAACCTTAAATGCGATCGACCGCAGGCTCATGAGCAAAGAAAACCTCCATTCTTCTTCTCCGTGGTCTCCGTGCCCTCCGTGGTTACACTTCTTTTCCTTCACGCAAAAAAAAACCCGGCACACCGCCGGGTTCAGGCAGAGGAGATGGCGTTCAGGCGGCCATTTTTCGGGCGATGAAATCGAGACTCTCGCGGCTTTCCAGCACGGTGCCCAGAGCCGCCTCCGCCTGGATCTCATCCAGACCCGTGGCCTCAAGCAGTTCAGGCGGAATCTGCAGGGTCTCGGAGTCGCCGATGCCATGACGGCTCAGCAAGGCGTTGGCGATGAATACCAGATTGGCATATACGGCAAAGTCACCACGGAACGCCGCGTTATGGTGTTCGTGTACCGCGTCGATGATTTCCCGGGGCATGCCCCAGGCCTCCATCAGCCACAAACCGAGGTCGGCATGGCTGATGCCCAGGACCTCGTGTTCCAGTTCGGTGATGGGCCGATCCGGATGCTCCATCATCGCCTTGTTCAGACGCGCAAACTGGTCCGGAAACAAATGACCGAGCAACAGAAAACCAAAATTGTGCAACAGGCCGGACAGATAGGCGATGCCCGGTGAGGGGCGGCGCATGTAGGGAATGCGCAGGCACAGGGCCTGTGTGAGCGCCGCGGTGAACGTGGCATGCTGCCAGAAATTGTTGAGCCCAAGCGGACCGTTGGTAGGATTTCGGAACGACTTGCCCAGCGACAACCCGAACGCCAGGTCCATGACGAAATCCATGCCGAGCACGCGGGCAATCGCCATGGCGACCGAGTCCACGCGCCCCTGATACCCGAAGAAGGGCGAAGAGGCGTAACGAATGATCTGCGCGGACAGGGACGGGTCCTGCTCTACGATGGCGGCAAGTTCACTCACATGGGAATAGGGGTTGTTGCGCAGCTTCAGAATCTGCATGGCCATGCCCGGCATGGAGGGCAGCTGGTGCAAGCGCCGCACACGTTCGCGCATGGATTCCACATTTCCATCGGTTGCCGGAACGGCGGCTTCCTCACGTGGTTGCGACACCGTCCTGCTGACAGCGCCTTCCGTCACGCGCGCGAAGTCGGCGCCACTGGTGCGTACGAATACACCCAGGCGGCCGGCGGAGAAATAGACATGCTCCGCGGCAGTAAGGGAAGGATCCACGATGGCCTTGAGGCCGAACGCACCGGGCAACGGCGGGATGGCCTGGGGATCGCAGTCGGGAAACAGCCGGGTGAGTTCCTGGAGCGAGGAACGGGTGAGAGGCCGGTTTATCAATTCAGCGACCCGTGCTGTGTCCGGCTCCTGATCGGCGGGATGGATGACCATGAGCGCCGCCTTGCCGGTGGTAAGCACCGTCGCCTCAGCCACCCGCGCGGGCGCAAGCCGCGCCTCGGCGATGGCCGAGTGCAGGCTGTCGCCGCCAGACCCCACTCGGGCCTTGAACTGGCCGCCTTTGCGGCGCAGATACTCGCTGACGATAGTCGGGATGGTCATGGTGTTCACAGGCTGAACGGTTTTTTCCTGGCAAGGAATCTAGCTGGTTCGACCAAGGCTGGCCGCGGCGGGTTTCACATATGTGGTGAATCGCTGCAAAGGAAACACCACCGTGTGAACCGGGTCACGCTTTGCGCGGCCCCCGCCGGATTTTCGCCGCCCCGCCCCGGCTCAAGGCATCCGGCCCGAAACGCGCCCGGATCGTATCCGCAAGCACGTCCAGTTTTGCGCCCCGTTCCCCCCGCGCCGGTGCGATGAGCTCCCCCTGCGATTCCGCTGGGTTCCCGAACCCGCTCACCCCCATGCCGATGAGTCGCACCGGGGGCAGCCGGGCGGGCAGGCGCGACTCGAACAACTCGCGCACCGTGCGCCACAGGACGTCGGTCACGTCCGTAGGTGAAGGCAGGCTGTGAGCGCGGGTCACGGTGGTGAAATCGCCATAACGCACCTTGAGGTGCACGGTCCGCCCCGCCAGCCCGTGAGCACGCAGGCGGCTGGCCACCTGATCGGTGAGGTCCAGCAGCCAGGCGAGCAGAACATCCCGATCACCGATGTCCCGGGCAAAGGTGGTCTCGTGCGAAATGGATTTGGCATCGCGCCCGGCCTCCACGGGCCGGTCGTCCAGCCCTTGGGCCAAGGCCAGCAAGTGGCTGCCGGCGTTTCCGAAATGCTCGCGAATCACGGTCGGCGAATAGCGGCGAAACTGGCCGATGGTGCGGATGCCCAGCCGCTGGAAGGTCTTTTCGGTCACCTTGCCCACGCCCCACAGCCGCGCCACGGGCAGAGGGTCGAGAAAGGCTTGCACCTCACTGGCGCGCACCACCTTGAAGCCATCGGGCTTGTCGATGTCACTGGCAATCTTGGCCAGAAACTTGTTGGGCGCCACGCCCACGGAGGCCACCAGGTGCAGTTCGTTGCGGATGTCCTCCTTGATGCGCCGCGCGATGTGTTCGGCGGGCCCGAACAGGCCTTCGCTGGCAGTCACATCCAGAAAGGCCTCGTCCAGGGACAGCGGCTCCACCTGTGGCGTGTAGCGCTCGAAGATGGCACGGATCTGGCGCGACACCCGGGCATACACATCGTGGCGCGGCGGCAGGAACACCCCGTCGGGGCACAGGCGCCGTGCGTTACCGGCCGGCATGGCACTGTGCACGCCGTAGCGGCGCGCGATGTAGTTGGCCGCGCATACGACGCCACGGCCCTCGGGCGTACCGCCCACGATGACCGGCTTGTCGGCCAGTTCGGGACGTTCGCGGATTTCCACGGATGCGTAGAACGCATCCATATCCACATGCAGGATGGCGCGCGCAGCGCGCTCCATGGCGAGCCTCTATTTGACCGGTTCGATGGCGACGACGTGGTAGTTCAGACGATCGACCGCCTGCAGCCGGAAACGCACCCGCATGCCCGGCACCAGGCCACGCGCGAGGTTTTTGGGCTTCAGGCGCAGGTCACGGGTCATGGTCTGCCAACCGGCGGCCGGCACCGGTCCGTGACTGATGTTGATGATGCCGATACCCGGGTCCACGCGATTGAGCATGCCTTCACCATGAAAGGCCGGCTTGGGCGAGGGCACGTCGAGGACCGTGTCCGCCGATGCCAACGGCATAACCATCGCCGCCGCCAACAGAAATGCACGTCTTTTCACTTCGGCCTTCTCCCGGATTTTTGCCAGACACCGCGACGGAACTATACCCGAAGCCGGTTTCTTTGGGATTCGGTGCTTCTCAGGCCGAAGGGAAAGCGGTCAACGCGGAGGGCGCGGTGACTCGCGCACGAACGCAGGCCGCGCTGGGCCTACCCCATCATTCACCTCCGCGCCTCCTCGCCCTCCGCGTTGAATCTTTCCAGTTCCCTACTTCTTCAGACGGGCGAAGGCCTCTGCCATAGCACCCATGGGGGCGCTGTCGCGCTGTGGCTGGCGCGGCTTGGCGCTGCGGGGACCCGGACCACGGTCACGGGTCATGTCCCGAGGCTGATCACGCGCATCATCCGTCAGGCGCATGGACAACCCCACGCGGCGACGCTTCACGTCCACTTCCATGACCTTGACCTTCACCAGGTCGCCCGCCTTCACCACCTCGCGCGGATCCTTCACGAATTTGTCCGACAGGGCTGATATGTGCACCAGTCCGTCCTGGTGCACGCCGATGTCCACAAAGGCCCCGAAGTTGGTCACGTTGGTGACCACGCCTTCCAGGATCATGCCCGCTTGCAGATCCTTCAGGTCTTCGATGCCTTCCTTGAAGGTCGCGGTCTTGAATTCCGGGCGCGGATCGCGGCCGGGCTTTTCCAGCTCGGCAAGGATGTCCTTCACCGTGGGCTCACCGAACTTCTCATCGGTGAAGTTGGCGGCCTTGAGTCCCTGGAGAAACTTGCCGTCTCCGATGAGATCACGGATCCCCTTGCCGGTCACTTCGATGATGCGTTGCACCACCGGGTAGGCCTCCGGATGGACGGCCGAGGCATCAAGCGGATCATCGCCGCTCATGATGCGCAGGAAACCGGCGGCCTGCTCGAAGGCCTTCTCGCCGAGGCGCGGCACGTTCATGAGGTCCTTGCGCGTCTTGAAGGCACCGTGTTGATCGCGGTAGGCCACGATGTTGTTCGCGAGCGACGCATTGAGGCCCGAGATGCGCGTCAGCAGCGCCGGCGAGGCCATGTTCACGTCCACACCGACTGCGTTCACGCAATCTTCCACCACGGCGTCGAGGGTACGCGCCAGACGGGTCTGGGAGACATCATGCTGGTACTGGCCCACGCCGATGGACTTGGGATCGATCTTCACCAGTTCGGCCAGCGGGTCCTGCAAACGCCGCGCGATGGAGACCGCACCGCGCAGCGAAACATCCAGGTCCGGAAACTCCCTTGCCGCCAGCTCCGAGGCCGAATACACCGAGGCGCCCGCCTCGCTCACCATCACCTTGGTAGCCTTCAGGTCCGAATGACGTTTGAGCAGTTCGCCCGCGAGCTTGTCGGTCTCGCGCGAGGCCGTGCCGTTGCCGATGGCGATGAGCTCCACGTTGAACTTCTGGCACAGCGCCGCCAGTACAGCGATGGATTCATCCCAGCGATTCTGGGGCGCGTGGGGATAGATGGTACCGGTGCCGAGCAGCTTGCCGGTCGCATCCACCACGGCCACTTTCACGCCGGTGCGCAGACCGGGATCCAGGCCCATGGTGGCGCGCGCACCGGCCGGCGCCGCCAGCAGCAGGTCATGCAGGTTCTTGGCGAAGACCTTGATGGCCTCCTCTTCCGCCGCTTCACGCAGCTGCGACTTCAGATCGGTATCCAGGTGGCTGAGGATTTTCACCCGCCAGGCCCAGCGTACGGTCTCGCCCAGCCACTTGTCCGCCGGCCGGCCCTCCGCCTTGATGCCCACGTGTTTCGCGATCATGCCCTCGCAGATGGACGGATCCGTCGGCTTGCGGCCCTCGACCTGGTCGGCAGGAATCATCAGTTCCAGATTGAGCACGCCTTCCTTGCGTCCCCGGAACAGCGCCAAGGCGCGGTGCGAAGGCACGCTTTGGAGGGGCTCGCTGTGATCGAAGTAATCGGAGAACTTGGCGCCCTCCTCCTGTTTGCCCTCGATGACCGAGGACTTGAGATGAGCGTTTTCCCACAGGTAGGTGCGCAGCATGCCTACCAGTTCCGCATCCTCGGCGAAGCGCTCCATGAGGATCTGGCGCGCGCCGTCCAGCGCCGCGGCTACATCGGCCACGCCCTTGTCCGCATCCACATAGGCCGCAGCGGTGGCCTCCGGCTCCAGACCCGGATCGCCGAGCAGCGCATCGGCGAGCGGCTCCAGACCGGCCTCTCTGGCAATCTGCGCCTTGGTACGGCGCTTTTGCATGTAGGGGCGGTAGAGATCTTCCAGGCGCACCTTGGTGTCGGCGGCAAGAATCGCGGCTTTCAGTTCCGGGGTGAGCTTGCCCTGCTCCTCGATGCTCTTGAGTACGGTGGCACGCCGCTCGTCCAGCTCGCGCAAGTAGGTGAGGCGCTCTTCGAGGGTGCGCAGCTGGGTATCGTCCAGGCCACCCGTCACCTCCTTGCGGTAACGGGCGATGAAGGGGACGGTGGCGCCTTCATCCAGCAACCGGATGGCCGCCTCCACCTGGGCGACCTGCACGGCGAGTTCTTGAGCGATGCGCTGGGAAATAGTCATGGCGCGTCCGTGATCTGTGAATGGGAAGGGCGGGCATTGTAGTGCCCGGAACCGGGGTTTCAAACCTGCAAAAACCCCGGCTCCGTTAGTCTATTAGAATTTTCTTATGTACCAATACAGAGGTTCTAATTTCCCTTCAGGGAGGCGTGATTATACTTGCCACCCTTCCCTGTTCCCTGTTTTCCCTGGAGTTTTCTCATGCCTTCTATTTGGTCCGGCTGGCTTGCGGGTAGCGCCATCGGCGCACTCATGGTCGCCCTCTATTGGATCACCAACAAACAACTAGGGATTTCCACCGCTTACGGTTATGCCTGCCAGGTGCTGCCCGGGGCTGATTCTTTTCGCCATCCCGAATTCCGCCGCGCCAACCGCTGGCGCTTGTGGTTCGGCCTCGGCATTCCCGTCGGGGCGCTGCTTGCCAATGCAGGCAACGGGCTCGAGTTCACCACGCACATGGGCGAGCTGTATGAACAGGCGCTGCCCGAAGACCTGCTCCTGCGTGGAGTGATGCTGCTCGCCGCCGGCACCCTCATGGGCGTGGGCGCCCGCATGGCAGGCGGTTGCACCAGCGGCCACGTGATCTCGGGGGTGTCGTTCCTGAGCCGTCCGAGCATGCTTGCCGGCGGGCTGTTCTTTCTGGGCGGTCTGGTCGCCGTCCAGGCCTTGTTCCTGTGGGTGCGGGGTTGAGCCATGATGGGTCTCGT
>JAWLCT010000061.1:0-12639 GCA_041687015.1 Gammaproteobacteria bacterium | reverse complement strand
CTGCAAAGGCTGGCTCCGGAAGGCCGTTGCCGCCAGTCATGATTCCAGCTCCACCCTGCCTCGCCGTGATCCCCGATTGCATCAAACAATGGTCCCCGATTCACGGAAGCACGCAACCTGCGCTCACCGGGTATTCCTACACTTTGAAGTAAGGCGAAGGGATTGACCTCAGGACAGGGCTGTCTGCGAACCTGGAGGGCGTGCCATGTTGATGAAATCCGCAACCTGGTTCGGCATCATCCTGCTGGTGGTCGGTATCCTCGGCTTCATCGGCCCGTTGGCGCCGAACGGAATGTTGTTCGGGTTGTTCGCGGTAGATGGTCTGCATAATACGGTGCACCTGCTGACCGGTGCAGTGGCGGTGTGGGTGGGTCTCACCAGTGAGCGGGCATCGCGTCTGTATTTCCAGATTTTCGCGGTGATTTACGGCGTGCTCACGTTGATCGGCTTTGCTGCCGGTAACAGCCCGCTGCTCGGGATCATGGCCCACAATTGGGCGGATGTGTGGCTGCATCTGGCCATCACCGCATTCGCCGTGTACATGGGCTTCGTTTACCGCGTCAGCTACCACAAGGCGCACCCCGCCGACCGTCCGCGTTGACGGTCGTTCGGGAGTGCTCCGAGTGTGTGGAACGCCGGCACGGTGCTAGTATCGTCGGCGGGGCCTTGGGTCCCGCCGATGTCCGCAACCTGCCGGAGTGAACCATGCAAAGGAAGACGCTGTTCCGAGTTTTTGCTGTCGCCTCGCTTTTTGCCGCACCCGCTGCCTTTGCCCACACGGGCGCCGGTCAAACCACGGGTTTCGTCCACGGCCTCAGCCACCCGCTCATCGGCGTCGATCACCTGCTTGCCATGGTGGCGGTCGGTCTGTGGGCGGCACAGCGGGGCGGACGGATGCTCTGGGCCGCGCCAGTCGTGTTCCTGACCACCATGGCCCTGGCGGCGGCGGTGGCGGTGGCCGGCGTGGGCGTGCCCCAGGTGGAACTGGGCATTGCTGCGTCGGTGGCGGCATTTGGCCTGTTGTTGTTGCTTGGTCGACACGTGCCGTCTGCGCTCGGTCTGGCGCTCATTGGCGGCTTCGCCCTGTTCCATGGCCACGCCCATGGCAGCGAAATGCCGCTGGCCGTCTCGGGTGCGGTGTACGGTGTCGGTTTTCTGCTCGCCACCGCGGCGCTGCATGCGGGCGGCATACTGAGCGGTGTGCTGGTGCGGGCCTGTGCCTCGGAACGTCTGCTGCGCCTGTCCGGCGCCGCCCTGGCGGGCGGCGGGATCTATCTCGTCGGCGCGTAGGACTACTGGCCGAGCATGCCGCGCAGGTTCGCCAGGTGCGCCTTGCCGCGCTCCTGGCGTTCTTCCTTGGGCAGCTCGATACCACCGCCTTCCCACTGCAGGTCGTCCTGGGGCAGTTCCTGCAGGAAACGTGAGGGCTCGCAGCGCACCAGCTCACCACCCTTGCGGCGCCGCTCGGCGAGGGTGAAGGTGAGGGTACGCTGGGCTCGGGTGATGCCCACGTAGGCCAGGCGGCGTTCCTCCTCCACGTTGTCCTCTTCCACTGCGCTGCGATGGGGCAGCAGCATCTCCTCCATGCCCACCAGGAACACGTGCGGAAATTCCAGGCCCTTGGCGGCGTGCAGGGTCATCAGGCGCACGGCGTCACCGCCCTTTTCCTCGTTGTTGCGATCCAGGATGTCCATGAGCGTCATGCGGTTCACCAAGTCCTGCAGGCTGGGTTCGGAGGCCACCACCTCGCCTTCCTCAGGCTCGGCCATGCGCTTGAGCCAGTCCACCAGTTCCCACACGTTGGCCATGCGTCGTTCGGCCTGTTTGAGGTCCTTGCAGGTGTCGTTCAGCCAGGTCTCGTAGTCGATCTCCTTCACCAGGTCGCGCACCGCCTCGATCACGTTGCCCCGCTTGGCGCGGTGTTCGATGTCGACAATCCATTCACCGAAGCGGCGCAGGCGATCCACGGCGCGGTCGTTCAGATGCTGTGCCAGGCCGATTTCATGGCAGGCGCCGAACAGGCTGGTCTCGCGCATGGCCGCGTAGTGCACCAGCTTCTCCACCGTGGTGGGGCCGATCTCGCGCTTGGGGGTGTTCACCACGCGCAGGAACGCCGCATCGTCATCGGGATTCACCAGCAGACGCAGGTAGCCCATGATGTCCTTGATTTCCGCGTTGGCGAAAAAGGACTGGCCCCCCGAGAGGATGTAGGGGATACGCTGTTCACGCAGGGCCTTTTCAAACAGCCGTGACTGGTGATTGCCGCGATACAGAATGGCGTAATCACCGTACTCGGAACGGTGCTTGAAGCGGTGGGTGATGATCTCCGACACCACGCGCTCCGCCTCGTGCTCCTCGTCGTTCACCGTGATCACGCGCAGCGGATCGCCGTGGCCCATTTCGCTCCACAGTTTCTTTTCGAACACGTGCGGGTTGTTGGCGATGAGGTGGTTGGCCGCCTTGAGGATGCGCGCCATGGAGCGGTAGTTTTGCTCCAGCTTCACGACCTTCAAATTGGGGAAGTCATTCTTGAGCAATGCCAGGTTCTCTGGCTGCGCGCCGCGCCAGGCGTAAATGGACTGATCGTCGTCGCCCACCACCGTGAGGGCACCGCGCACGCCCACCAGCATGCGCACCAACTGATACTGCGTGGCGTTGGTGTCCTGGTATTCATCGACCAGCAGGTAACGGATCTGGTTCTGCCAGCGCTCCAGCGCCTCCGCGTGCTCCCGAAACAGCAGCACCGGCAACATGATGAGGTCGTCGAAATCCACGGCGTTGTAGGCGCGCAGGTGGCGGTTGTATTCCTCGTAGACCTTGGCCGCGGCGTGTTCCTGCGGATCGGCGGCGTCCATGGCCGCCTCGGCGGGTTGCACGAAGCCGTTTTTCCAGCGCGAGATGCGCCATTGCACCTGCTCGGCGAGATCGTCCGCGCCCGCATCGCGGCGCAGCAGTTCGCGGATCAGCCCGGCGCTGTCCTGGCTGTCGAAAATCGAAAAGCCCGCCTTCAAACCCACCAGCTTCATCTCACGCTTGAGGATGTCCAGGCCCAGGGTGTGGAAGGTGGACACGCGCAGGCCGCGCGACTCCTTGCCCTGCATGAGCTTGCCCACGCGCTCCTTCATCTCGCGCGCGGCCTTGTTGGTGAAGGTCACCGCGGCGATGTTGCGGGGCGCGATGCCGCACTGCTGGATCAGGAAGGCGATCTTCTGGGTGATCACGCGCGTTTTGCCGCTGCCCGCGCCGGCGAGCACGAGCAAGGGGCCGTCGATGTAACGCGCGGCTTCTTTCTGTCTGGGATTCAGGTCGGACATGGAACGGGTGTGTCGCAGGGCGCGCCATTTTACCCCACCCGCCGCCGCGCTGCGGAGCTGCTTCCGCGCGGCTGCCGAATCAACAGGTTATGCGTGTCGACGTCGGGGAATCCGAGCAAACGCCCGGCTGTCAGGTCTTGCGATAACCCACCGCCTCGGCCAGATGGGCGACTTCGATGTGCTCGGCCCCGGCCAGGTCGGCGATGGTGCGCGCCACCCGGAGAATGCGGTCATGGCTGCGTGCCGACAGGCCCAGCCGGGAGACCGCCTGTTCCAGCAAGGTCTGGCCCTCCGGTGGCAAGGCGCAGGTGCGGGCCATGTCGGCCGGACCGAGCTGTGCATTGGGTCGCCCGGCGCGCGCCAGTTGCCGTTCGCGCGCCGCGGCGACGCGCGCCCGCACCACCTCGCTGGACTCACCGGGCCGGGCCGCCCGCAGCGCCTCCGGCGGCAGGCTGGGCACTTCGATGCGCAGGTCGATGCGGTCCAGCAGCGGGCCCGAGATGCGGGAGCGGTAGCGCAGCACCTGTTCCTCGGTGCAGCGGCAGCGTGCGCTCGCATGGCCGAGATAACCGCAGGGGCAGGGGTTCATGGCGGCAACCAACTGGAAACGCGCGGGAAACTGGGCCTGGCGCGCGGCCCGCGAGATGGTGATGTGGCCCGATTCCAGCGGTTCGCGCAGCACCTCCAGCACACGGCGGTCGAACTCGGGCAGTTCATCCAGAAACAGCACGCCCTGGTGGGCCAGGGAGATCTCCCCGGGTCGTGGGTGCGAGCCACCGCCCACCAGGGCGACCGCCGAGGCGGTGTGGTGGGGCGTCCGGAACGGCCTCACGCCCCAGCGCGCGGGAGAAAAGCCCTGCTCGCTGATGGAGGCGATCGCGGCGCTCTCCACTGCCTCGTCCTCGGCCATGGGCGGCAGCAGGCCGGGCAGGCGGCTCGCCAGCATGGTCTTGCCCGTGCCCGGCGGTCCGGTCATGAGCAGGGAATGTCCACCGGCCGCCGCGATCTCGAGGGCGCGTCGGGCATGGTGCTGGCCGCGCACGTCCTGCAGGTCCGGTAGGACGTCCGTGACCGCCGGCCGTTCCGCGCGGGCGCGGGATAACGGGCTGCGGCCCATCAGGTGGGCGCACACCTCGAGCAGGTGCCCCGCGCCGTACACCTCGGCCCCGCTCACCAGGGCTGCCTCGGCCGCGTTCTCGGTGGGCAGCAGCAGTGTGCGCCCGGCCCGGCGCGCGGCCAGGGCGAACGGCAGGGCGCCGCGCAGCGGGCGCAGGGCGCCGGTAAGCGCCAGCTCGCCGCCGAATTCACAGCGCGCCAGCGCTTCGCGCGGGATTTGTCCGGAGGCGGCCAGAATGCCGAGGGCAATGGGGAGGTCGAAGCGGCCGCCTTCCTTGGGCAGGTCGGCGGGGGCGAGGTTGACGGTGATGCGGCCGGCACCGGGAAATTCGAAACGCGCATTCACCAGGGCGCTGCGCACCCGGTCCTTGCTTTCCTTAACGGCGGCCTCGGGCAGTCCGACGATGTTCAACGCCGGCAGACCGCCGGCAAGGTGAACCTCGACCGTGACCTCCGGGGCATCGATGCCCGCTTGGGCGCGACTGTAGACGATGGCGAGTGACACGCGTTTCCCTTCCCTGGATGGCGCGACCATACCGCATCGTCGTTCGCTTGGGAACGGCTGGCTTTTTTTGTGGGCCCGGCCATGCTTGTTCTGCGACGACAGGTCACCGGACAGCATCGCATGGACTGCCATCTCACCTTGACCGATCAGGACGCTCGGCGCCTGATCCGGAATCTCTTGTTGCTGGAGGCGGCACTGGTGCTGCTCTACGTGGGCGAGCGAAGCATCGACGGCTCATTCTGGTTCATTCGCCGCCTGCTGGACCTGGACGGCGAACGCAGCGTCGCCATGTGGTTTTCATCCTTGCAGCTATTCACCGTCGGCGCGGTGTTGTTGCTCAAGGCGCGGCACCCGGGGGCGCTGGCGCCTCTCGGCACACGGTTCTTGTTCCTGGTCGGCGCGGCATTCGTTTTCCTCTCCGCGGACGAGGCGCTGTCCTTCCACGAATCGCTTACCGACGGCCTGGCACGCTACGGTTGGCTGCCTCAGTTCGACGGCGGCCACGGCATGTGGATCCCGTTTTACCTGGCCGCGGTGTTCACCTTCTTGTTGTGGTCGCTGCCACGCCTGAAATTTCTGTTGCGGAGTTTCCGCGGGCCGACGTTGCTGGTGTTGTGCGGTTTCGCGGCGTTCGTGACGGGGGCGGTGGGCGTGGAAATCATCGGCTATCGGATTGCGCCGATTGCCACGCCCGCGGTGCAGCTCGTGGAGGTCGCCTGTGAGGAATGGCTGGAGATGGCCGGTATCACCCTGGTGCTGGCCGGTACGCTTGGTCTGGTGCGCGAGCAGGGTGCGCCTGCACGGGTCCCCGTGGTGGAAACCCGGTTTCCGGCGCGCACGCCCTGATCAGGATGTCTGCTGGCCCAACCGGTTTTCCAGTTCCGCCACCTGCTTTTCCAATTCGATGACCTTGGCGCGCGTGTGTTCGAGCACGCGCATCTGGATCTCGAATTCCTCGCGGGTGACCAAATCAAGGCGTGAAAACGTGCTGTGCAACATGGCGCGCACGTTTTTCTGGATGTCGCGTTGCAGATCCCGCGCGCCCGGGGGAAGACTGTCTGCGATGCGCCGTGACAGGTCGTCGATGAAACCTTGATTCATGCCGTGCTCTCCTTCGGTGGTGATTTCATTTTAGGGTAATCGCCCGCGCGTCGCCGCGCACTAAAAACGTGCGCCGCCTTTCCGTGCACCGCCAAAACGGTGCGTGCTTTCCCCGTCAATGCACGCCACGTGCCCTGCGCAGGCCAATTTCTCCTGCCGCACACACTCTGGCACACCCCATGCAATTGCCCTCTTGCACAGCTTCCCTGGCATTCCCTGGTAAGGAGAACAAAACAATGAGCAAGACCATCAAGACCCTGGCCCTTTCCGTCCTCGCCGCAAGCACGCTCGCAAGCGGAGCGGCGTTCGCCGAATTCACCGGCAACGTGGGCGTGACCAGTAACTACATCTGGCGCGGCATCACCCAGTCCGGCGATGACTCGGCCATCTCCGGCGGCCTCGATTACGCCCACGACTCAGGCTTCTATGTGGGCACCTGGACCTCGAGCATCGGTGGCGGAAACCAGTACGAAGTGGATCTCTACGCCGGGTTCGGCGGTGAGGTGTCCGGCTTCAGCTACGACGTGGGCGCCATCAATTACATGTACCCGGTCGATGAAGACGCGGAACTGGATTTCGCCGAAGTGTACGGCTCCGTCGGCTATGGACCGGTGACGGCGAGCGTCGCCTACACGGTGAGCAAGGAAGACGATGCCGCCGACGAGAACGATCTGTACATCAGCCTCGCCGGCAACTTCAACCTCAAGGACGACCTGGCCCTGGGTCTGTTGATCGGCAATTACGACTTCGAGGACAGCGACGCGGAAGACATCACCCATTACCAGGTGAGCCTGACCAAGTCGCTTGCCGATGTGGGCGACTTCACTTTCGCCGTCGACAAGGCCAGCGACTACCAGGACGACACCACGACCGAAGAGGACGTGCGCGTATCCGTGGCCTTTTCCAAGGGCTTTGACCTTTAACGGTCGAGCGCAACGGCCCGCCGTTGGGCGGGCCAACACCTAAGGAGGGTTGAACCCATGAAACTGATTACCGCCATCATCAAGCCGTTCAAGCTCGATGACGTGCGTGAGGCCTTGTCCGACGTGGGCGTGCAGGGCATCACCGTCACCGAGGTGAAGGGTTTCGGACGTCAGAAGGGCCACACCGAGCTGTATCGCGGCGCGGAATACGTGGTCGACTTTTTACCCAAGGTAAAGGTCGAGGCGGCGGTGCCCCGCAATCTGGTCGACCGTGTTGTGGAGGCCATCGGCAAGGCAGCCAATACCGGAAAGATCGGTGACGGCAAGATCTTCGTCTTCGATCTTGAACAGGTGGTGCGCATCCGTACCGGTGAAACCGGCCCGGAAGCGCTGTAAGGCACGAGGAGAACCACCATGGAACAAATCATCGAAATGAAATACGCGCTCGACACCTTTTACTTTCTGGTGTCCGGCGCACTGGTGATGTGGATGGCCGCGGGCTTTGCCATGCTGGAGGCGGGCTTGGTGCGCGCCAAGAACACGGCCGAGATCCTCACCAAGAACATCGCACTGTTTGCCATCGCAAGCATCATGTACATGCTGGTGGGATACAACATCATGTACGGCGACAGCATCAGCTCGATCATTCCGGGCATCGGTTTCCTGCTCGGTGAGGATAATGCACCACAAGCCGTGCTTGCCGGTGGTGAGGATGCGCCCTACTACTCGAACATGGCCGACTTCTTCTTCCAGGTCGTGTTCGTGGCCACGGCCATGTCCATCGTCTCCGGTGCGGTGGCCGAGCGCATGCGGCTTTGGGCCTTCCTCGCCTTCGCCGTCGTCATGACCGGTTTCATCTACCCGGTGCAAGGCTTCTGGAAGTGGGGCGGCGGTTTCCTCGACGAACTCGGCTTCCTGGACTTCGCCGGTTCGGGCGTCGTGCACCTGGCCGGTGCCACCGCGGCGCTTGCCGGTGTGCTGTTGCTCGGTGCACGCAAGGGCAAGTACGGTCCCAACGGCGAAGTGAACGCCATCCCCGGCGCCAATCTGCCGCTGGCGACCCTGGGCACGTTTATCCTCTGGCTGGGCTGGTTCGGCTTCAACGGCGGCTCCGAGCTCAAGGTCTCCGATGTGGGCGAAGCCAATGCGGTGGCCATGGTGTTTGTGAACACCAACATGGCGGCGGCAGGCGGCGTGGTCGCCGCGCTCATCACCGCCCGTCTGCTGTTCGGCAAGGCCGATCTCACCATGGCGCTCAACGGTGCCCTGGCGGGCCTGGTGGCGATCACCGCCGAGCCGTTGGCGCCGAGCGCACTCACCGCGACCCTGGTCGGCGGTGTCGGCGGTGTGCTGGTGGTGTTCTCCATCGTCACGCTGGACAAGCTGAAGATCGATGACCCGGTGGGTGCCATCTCGGTGCACGGCGTGGTCGGTATCTGGGGCCTCATCGCCGTGGCGATCAGCAATGCGGAAGCCAGCCTCTCGGCGCAGCTCATTGGCGCCGCGGTGATCTTCGCCTGGGTATTCGTCACCAGCTTCGTCGTGTGGTTCATCCTGCGCGCCATCATGGGCATCCGCGTGACCGACGAGGAAGAGTACGAGGGTGTGGACCTGGCGGAATGCGGGCTCGAGGCCTATCCCGAGTTCACCAGCAAATAAACACCCCGTCTCCTCAGTGATGTACTTTCATGGGCACCTGCCAGCAGGTGCCCGTTTTTTTGTCTGACACGTGAGACGTGAGTGTTGGACGGGTTCCCCTCCGGTCTGCGCCTCAAAGCCCCTTGTGCGTGCCATCGCAAAACGGCGCACCGCCGCTGTGCTTGCAGCCGCATACGCCGTATTTCTTCTTTTCTGTGACGGTGAATTTCTTCGGCGCGAGGCCGGTGCCCTTGTGGGAGCCGTCGCAGAACGGCTGACTGGCGCTGCGACCGCAGGTACAGTACCAGTAGTCGCCCGGTTCCAGTGCCACCACGAAGGGCCCTTTTTTGGCGATGACCGCTTCCGACATGGACGTGTTTCCTTGCTGTGTTGGGGATGGCGAAATACCTTAGACGAACGCTCAGGTTATCGGCAAGCCCCGGAGAATCCTCACTGGCCACGCTCGACATCATTGACCTCGGATCGCCCCTGTTCGGTCCCGTGCGCCTGTCGGCCGGCCCGGGGGAGGTGGTTGGGCTGTCCGGGCCCTCCGGCGCGGGCAAGACCTTGTTGTTGCGGGGTGTGGCCGACCTGGATCCGACCCGTGGCGAGGTGCATCTGGACGGCCAACCGCGCAGCGGCTTTCACGCGGCCGCATGGCGCGCCGCCGTCGGCTATCTGCCGGCAGAGAGCCAGTGGTGGGAGGAACGCATCGGTGCCCATTTCCAGGCGACCGCCGACGCGCTGCACGCCCTTGGCCTGCCTGCCGACGCCCTGGCGTGGGAGGTGGCGCGCTGCTCCACCGGTGAACGCCAGCGCCTGGCCTTGCTTCGACTGCTGGCCGGCGGGCCGCAGGTGTTGCTGCTCGATGAACCTACCGCCAGTCTCGACGCCGCGGCCACGGCGCAAGTGGAGACCTACGTGCTGGCCTATGCACGCAGCCGCGGTGCGCCGGTGTTGTGGGTGAGCCACGATGCAGAGCAGCTGCACCGTGTGGCGCGACGGCGCTTTCAGGTCGTGCCGCGAGGGCGTTTGGAGCCCCTGGCATGAGTGTCATTGCACTTTCCGTTCTCGACCTGTCGCTTGCCGCACTGCTGGTGGTCGCGCTCGCCTTCGTCGCCCACCGGTTGCGGTTAGGCCTGGGTCGCCGCCTGCTGCTGGGTGCCCTGCGCACCACGTTGCAGCTGCTGCTCATCGGCCTGGTCTTGAAGGTGCTGTTCGAGAATGCCAGTTTGGGCTGGATCGCCCTGCTTGCGCTGGTCATGCTCCTGGTGGCCGGGCGCGAGGTGATGGCCCGCCAGCAACGCCGCTTCGTGGGGCCCTGGGGGTTCGGCCTGGGCACCGCGTCCATGTTTCTGTCGTCCTTCACCGTGACCGTGTTCGCGCTGATTACGGTCATTGGCACCACGCCCTGGTGGCAGCCGCAGTACGCCATTCCGCTGCTCGGTATGCTGCTCGGTAACACCATGAACGGCGTATCCCTCGGCCTCGATCGGCTCACCAGTGGCGCCTTCCAGCAACGCGCGGTGATTGAAACACGCCTCGCCCTTGGCCACACCGCTGCCCAGGCCATCGGCACCATCCGCCGCGACGCCGTGCGGGTCGGGATGGTGCACATCATGAACGCCATGGCGGCCGCCGGTATCGTCAGTCTGCCGGGCATGATGACCGGCCAGATCCTCGCCGGCACGCCGCCGATGGAGGCGGTGAAATACCAGATCCTGATCATGTTTCTGATTGCGGCGGGCACCGGTTTTGGTACTGTGGCCGCGGTGTGGTTTGGTGCACGCCGGTTGTTCGACGAACGCGAACGCCTGCGGCTGGATCGGCTTTCGCATCCACGTACGCGATGACAAGGAGAAAGTTCATGCGCGCAATGTTGTCCATGGGCATGTTGCTGTTCAGTGCCGTTGCCGCGGCGCAGGGGGTTTACAAGTGGGTGGACGGGAACGGTCGGGTGCATTACGGCGAGCGCCCGCCCGGTGGTGCACAGGCCACCCCAATGGAACTGCGCCAATCCCTCACGCCGGCACCTTCCGCGACCGTGGAACAGGATCGCCTGGAAAACCAGCGCCGGTTGCTCGAGTCGTTTCAGGAGGAACGGGCCAGGAAACAGGAGCACGCCGCGAAGGCGGCCAAGGGGGCCGAGGAACGCAAACGCAATTGCGCGCTCGCCCGCGACCGCCTGCGCCGGGTCCAGGAAGCCGGTTTTCTTTACAACATCGACAAGAACGGTGAACGCCGAATCCTCAGCGATGGCGAACGAAGCGCCTCGGAGCGCAACGCACAGGCGGCGGTCAGCAAGTGGTGCCGTTCATGAATGGAGCGCCCATGAGGCGGGTCTGTTTCCCTGTTCGAGGATGCGTGTAGGAGCGGGCTCAGCCCGCGATTTCCCGTCTGCCAAACCCAGCGCGGCCTGAGGTCGCGTCCAACAGACGCAAGCCCATTCCTTTCCCAGCCATGACCCGCCGCCCAGCCCGTCCTTCGGCCGGTTCGTCGTCCATGGGCTGCTAACCTTTTATCGGTACCGCGCACCGCCGGCAAGGAGCCTCCATGCAGGCGAGTCTCGCCATTCTCGATGATCGGTTGAACGACATCTTCGAGGCCTTTTATCGGCGCCTGCTGTCCGACAGCCACTTTTCGGTCTTTTTTCGTGACGATGCCCACGTGCGCAGCCTCGTGGTGCGCCAACGGGAAAACGTGCGCCAGGCCATTCAGGAGGATGTGCCCACGATTCGCCGCCGATACACGGAGCTTGGGCGGTTTCATCACCGGATCTTCGTCCCGTTTGTGGATTTCGCGGTCGGTGTCGATTTCCTTGCCGCCGAGTTTCTCGACAAAGTGGCCGAAGAACGCCTCGGCGCGGACGTCGCCAGGGACGTGTATGCCTTCTTTCAGCTGATCAAGGATTACACGGCCAGAGGCTATCTGACATGCATGCTCGAGGACGACCGTCGCGACCTGGATCTGTTCATCAACAGCCTGCGCGACTCCCGTGAGATCACCTCGGGCCTGATCGGCGGTCATCTCGCCTGGCTGAAACAGGTCCTGGATGCCATCGAACGCGAGCGTGAAGACCTGCTTCCTGATGTGGACCTCGAGCGTTCGGCATTTCACCACTGGCTGGTTTCCGGGGCCGCCGAGCCGTATCTGCCGGGTGCCGAGGAACGCCGCCATCTCCTGGACCTGAACCGCCGCATTTTCACGGATGCCAGCAATCTCTTCTACTTCGTCCGTCATCATCATTACATGGAAGTGATGATGATCTACGACAAGATCAACAAGTACATCCTCACCGCCAACAACATCGTTACCGTGCTGATTACGCGATTGAGAATGAAGGAACTCATGCGTGATCCGCTCACGCATCTCTACGATCGCACCACCCTCGAAGACACGCTTTCCCAAGCCCTCGAGCTGGCGCGCCTGGCACGCCGCCCGTTCTCAGTGGTGATGGTGGACATCGATGACTTCAAGCAGGTCAACGACACTTACGGTCACCTCGCCGGCGACTGTGTGCTCGGCCATGTGGCCGAAGTGATCCGGCGCTACATCCGCTCAACGGATTACGCTTTCCGCTACGGCGGCGAGGAATTTCTGCTGGTCCTGAACGACACCCCCTTGCAGGGCGGGGCGTTGCTTGCCGACAAGGTGCGCCAGACCATCGCGGAGACGGTGTTTCGCTGCGATGGTACGGAACTGCGCGTGACGGCCAGCTTCGGGGTGGCGGAACTGGCGGGCGAGCAGGGTACCGATTTGGGCGCCCTGGTCAGTCGTGCTGACCAGAAGCTTTACGAGGCCAAGCGCGCAGGGAAGAACCGGGTGGCGAGCTGAGCGCCGGCACGCGGCGGTCAGTCCACGTAGATTTCCAACCTGAGCGAACGGATGATGCCGCCGCGGTGATCCGCGACCAGGCAGTTGTTCACCCCACAGAAGCGGAGCGCATCCACATCGGGCAGCACGGGCAGGCGGTTGAGCTCACCCACGTGTTGCCCTACGGTGAGTCCGTTCTCCAGCGGCCATGCGGGGCTGGTGATTTCGA
>JAWLCT010000060.1:0-14209 GCA_041687015.1 Gammaproteobacteria bacterium | reverse complement strand
ACGATTCTTCAATCTGCATGCGTGCGCTATAGAGTTCGACAACACGGGATGCCAGCTTCGATGAAACTGGGAGCGAGGAGGCCAGCAGCCAAGGCTCCCGTTCACGTTTTGCACACTGCTCGCTGTGTTTTGAACGCGCCCGGTCGCCATTGCAGGTGATTTTGGAACGCCGTTTCGGCTTGCCCTTGTAGAGCACGAACTGACAATGCCGAGGGGAATTTCGCGTCATCTGCATCGTTCCGAGATACTTCGGCTTAGACGTGGCCTTCTCATAGAGCTGTTTGCTGTCAAACCACGCATCTTTTTCACTGTAACGCAGCATATGGCGGTTACGGATCCGCCCTACAAAGTCCCAGCCGATCTTCTCGACCAAATTGAACCAGGGAGTGCGAAATCCTGCATCCGTCACCACAATCGGGCAGCATCCCTCTGGCAGGAGGGCTTTCAGCCGTCCTAGAAAGATGCGGTGAGTGCTGGGCTTCTCCTTGGTCTCAAGGGTATGGACCTCTTCATACAGGGTTAGAGCGCGACCATCCATCGCCACTGAAGCGCGCAGCAAGTAGTGCCGCTTAAATGGATCCAGATCGGACCAATCGACAAGCACAACCGGGCGTGGAGTTGTGCCGACAATGAGGCGCGTAAAGCCCAGGTAGACGTCGCGTGCTTCGCGAAAGAGGTGTTGATTGCCGATGAGCCGGTCCGCGCGTTTTATACAGCTCTTTTCAGTTGCTTCACTGTCGATGGCCCGACCGAGCCCCGTGACGGACAGGCGTCGCCCGTCGATGGTTGCCAGTACCCCCTCATTCAGCACATTGCGGCGACTCGCATGCATCCAGGCACAGACATTTTCGAGCACTTTGTGGGATACTTTTCGTGCATGCATGGTGTGTTCTCATTGTTTGGTGTGGTAACCGCTATGAGATCAAAAAAGCACCATGCATGTCTTCTTTTTGTCGCCAACATTAGATAAGCGGCTGAATTTACTCGATGATTCGTGGGGATCCCTCAGACTCTGACCCCATTGGTCCACACGTGCGCCGTTGCGACGCACGTGTGGGGCTGACGATCAGACCTTGAAACGGCCGACCAGGTTGTCCAGCTCAGTGGCGAGACGGCGGATCTCGTTGCTGGCGGATGAGGTCTGGTGTGCGCCTTCCGCGGACATTTCGGCGATGTGGCTGATGTTCGCGATGTTCTTGTTGATCTCTTCGGCCACTGCGCTCTGTTCCTCGACGGCACTGGCGATCTGCACGTTCATATCGGAGATCACACTCACCGCCTTGGCGATAGAATCCAGCGCCGTGCCGGCATGCTGCGCCTGGCTGACGGTTTCCTGCGCCTTCACGCGGCCGTTTTCCATGACGTGGGCCATGTCCTTGGCAGCCTGTTGCAGCTTGTCGATCATGGATTCGATTTCCTGGGTCGACTGCTGGGTGCGTTGCGCCAGCACGCGCACCTCGTCGGCGACCACGGCGAAACCGCGGCCCTGTTCGCCCGCGCGGGCGGCCTCGATGGCTGCGTTCAGGGCGAGCAGGTTGGTTTGCTCGGCAATGCCGCGGATGACGTCCAGCACCGTGCCGATGTCGCGGCTGTCCGCTTCCAGGCGTTGCATGGAGGCCGCTGCCTGCTCGACCTCACTGGCGAGCGCGGTAATCACCTTGATGGTGTCGCTGACCACTTCGTGGCCCTGGTCGGCCTCGCGATCCGCTGTGGTGGCGGCTTCGGCGGCGCTGGTGGCGCTGCGCGCGACTTCCTGGACCGTCGCTGCCATTTCGTTGACGGCAGTGGCCACCTGGTCGGTTTCCGACTGCTGTTCGCGAATACCGCGGTTGGTCTCATCGGTGATGCTGTTCATGCTGTTCGACGCACCATGAAGCTGTGACGTCGCATTGGCCACTTCCCGCACCAGGGTCTGGATCTTCTCGGTGAAGCGGTTGAACGCCGAGGCCAGGCGCGCCAGCTCGTTGCGCCCGTTGGCGTCGAGGCGGCGGGTGAGATCGCCTTCACCCTCGGCGATGTCTTCCATGGTGAGGGCTGCTTCACACAGCGGACGGGTGATGGTGCGCGAAATCAGCCACGCAAGCAGCACGCCGATGGCAAGGGCGACGGCGCCGATGGCCAGGGTGGTGTTGCGCGCATCCGCCATGGCACCGACGAAATAGCTGCGGTCCATGGCCACTTCGACCACGCCGATGGACTTGCCCGCATAGTCCTTCACGGCGCCGGCATAGAGGGCCACGGGGCTACCGTCGAGTTCGACACGCCGGATGACTTCTTTACCGCCCATGGCCGCGCTCATGTCTTCAGCGGTGAGCAGACTCTCGCCCATGGTGCTGGCGAAGGACTTGAAGCCGCTGTTCTCCGCAGTGCGCAGGGCCACTTCGACGCCGTAACTGGCCTTGAAGGCATCGAAGAACGGTTGGCCGAAGGACATGCCGAATTCCACCGAACCCAGATGCTTGCCGTCGTGGTACATGGGTACCACGCCGCGAATGCCAAGACCGGCCACACCCTTTTCGAGGCCGAACACCGTCGCGCGGTCGTTGTTGGTCTGTACCACGGTGTGGCGGAAACCGGAAAGGTCGTCACCCCATTTCTTCGGCATGTGCACGCGGAACATGGAGGTGGCGGGGGGGGTGTGAAACTGGAATTGATTGACTGCGTAGTTTTTCTTCAGGATTTCGAACGCGGGCAGCAACTGTTCCCTGAGCCGGTCGCGATCCTCCGTGGCCATCGCATACTGGATGTCCGGGATCTGCGAAACCAACATGGCCATGGTTTCGGCCATTTTCCCCTGGTTGTCGATTTCGGCAATCAGGGTCTTGTAGTGACGGGTGAGGGCCTCTTTTTCAGCCTCGGCCACGATCCCGTCTATTTTGCTCAGGACGGTCGGGGTGATGACGCCCAGTGCCAAAACCAGCACCAGGATCGTTCCCAGGCCGATACGGCGTCCGATAGTGATGTTCTGCAACATCTCTCTTTCTCCGCTTGGTGGCGCCGTCCCGGCCGGGACGGCTACCTCGTTCTTCTTTTTCGTCCGACTAAGGGAAAACCTTAACGGCGGCGGAGTCTGCGGGATAGTTGCAGCGGGATCAAGGCTTGGCGAGATCCACCTTGGCGGTCTTTTTGAGATTTTCGATGTATTCCGCAATGCGGCGTTGTTGCAGGGCCGCGGCCAGTCTTTCCTTCACTTCGGCAAAGGCAGGCGCCGGCACAGTGCGCGTGTCTTCCAGCTGGATAACATGCCAGCCGTATTGGGTTTTTACCGGGCTGGTGGTGTAGCTGCCCTTCTTCAGTTTGCGTACCGCCTCGGCGAAGGGCGGCACCATCTGTTCGGCCGCGAACCAGCCCAGGTCGCCGCCGGACTTGCCGGTCGGGCCGGTGGAATGCTGGCGGGCCAGTTCGGCGAAATCGGAGCCTTTCTTAAGCTGCGCGATGATTTCCTTGGCCTGCGCCTCGTCCGCCACCAGGATGTGGCGCGCCTTGTATTCCTCGCGGGCGAGCTCCCCTTTGAGCTTGTCGTATTCGGCCTTGAGCTCGTCCTCGGTGACCGGATTCTGCTCCAGCGCCTGACGCACTGCCGCGGCCATCAGGACACGCTCGCGCATCTCCGCAATTTCCTGCTTCACGGCCGCGTCTTTGTCGAGCCCGCGACGCAACGCATCCTGGTAGATGAGCTCGCGTGCCACCAACTCCTCCACCAACTGCTCCTTGGGGGCACCCGGCCGTTCGGCCCGATAGCGCTCCACATCGGCCTCGGTGACGGGTTTGCCGTCCACAGTGGCGACCACGTCCGCATCGGCGGCGAAAATGGCAGGGGACAAAAGCAGCAGGATGGCACCGCCGACCTTGTTTTTCATCAACTTCTCCTTGTGCAGGCCTCAGGCCTGTTCGGCAGGGGCGCTCGCGCGGATGCTGAGCGCGTGGATGTGCTCGGGCATGAACTCCGCGAGCGCTGCATAGACCATGCGGTGGCGCTCGACGGTGTTCTTGCCACTGAACACGTCGGAAACCAGATGTACGGTGAAGTGACCGGCGCCGCCGGCGCTGGCATGGCCCGCATGCTTATGGCTGTCGTCGATCACATCGATCTCACTGGGTGCGAACACGCTCATGAGTTTGTCGCGAATGGCGGCAGGGCGTTGTTCGGGTGTCATCAGGGCAATACCTTGCGGAAGGGTTTTACGATCACCTCAGCATAGACGCCGGCCGCCACGTAAGGGTCGGCGTCGGCCCAGGCGCGGGCCTCCTCCAGGGAGGGGAACTCGGCCACCACCAGGCTGCCGGAGAACCCGGCCGGACCCGGGTCCTCGCTGTCAATGGCGGGATGCGGACCGGCCAGCACCAGACGGCCCTCGTCCTTCAGGGCATTGAGGCGTTGGAGATGCTCGGGGCGCGCGGCAAGACGACGCTCCAGACTACCCGCCTGGTCGCGGGCGATGACGGCGTACAGCATCAATCGGTTTCCTGTTGTTGTTTGTCTTCGTCGCGGACGTGGCGGGCCAGATAGAAGGCCTGGGCGATGACGAAGGCGAAGGTCAGCCCCATCATGCCGAACAGCTTGAAATTCACCCAAACGGCTTCACGCTCGGCGGCGGCCCGTTCGGGGGCGTAATAGAAGGCCACGTACAGGTTGGCTGCGCCGAGCAGCGCGAAGAAGATCACCCAGCTCCAATTGAGCCGTTTCCAGACCCACAGCGGCAAGTCAACCTGCCCGCCCATCATGCGCTGCACCAGATTCTTCTCGCCGATGAACTGGCTGCCCAGAAAGGCGACGGCAAACAGCCAATTCACCAGGGTGGGTTTCCACATGATGAAGCGGTTGTCCTGCAGCAGCAGCGTGGCCCCGCCGAGCACCACCACCAGGGCCAGGGTGACCAGGTGCATGTTCTCCACGCGGCGGTGGCGCCACCAGTGCACGCCGACCTGTACGATGGATGCGGCGATGGCCACGGCGGTGGCGGCATAGATGCCCCAAACCTTGTAGGCGATGAAGAACAGCAGGATGGGGAAGAAATCGAACAGAAGTTTCATGGTTTTAAATGCATTCTCGCGCGCTGGGCACTCTAACATACCGTAGCGTTTGTGGGCTGAGGGGGCGCTGCGATCTTGCTTTGCCTGGTGGTTGGATGAACTCGTATATCGGGGGTTGCCGTCTCATTGGACCTCGCTTTCCAAGGATGGTCTGTGCCCGAAGATCATTTGGACGGGGAATTCCGTCCCCCTACCCGGGGGACTGTTCTGCGCGCCGGGCCCTGCAGTGCTGTTTGGGCTGGGTTATCTGAGGAAGGGCTTCGCCCGAAGATTATTTAGACGGGGGATTCCGTCCCCCTGCGCCGGGTAACTTTTCTTTGCGCGGCCAAAGAAAAGTCACCAAAAGAAAGGCCGCCCGGATGGCTCGCCCCTTCGGGGTTCCCTCCGCTACTCGCCCAAGGCGGGGTCTGCATACGGGGCATCCTGCCCCGCATGCAGACGACACGCCATCCCTGGCGCGTCCCCTTCGGGCCATTTCCGCCTTGGGCTGCGTTGCTCGGCGAAGCCATACGGGACCCGAAGACCGCTCGCTGACGCTCGCTCTGGAAGGCGCTGCGCGCCCAAGAAAAAAGCAAGAAAGAAGAGAACACCGCCCCAGGTTTGACGCTCTGCGCTGCCTCTTCGATGCCCACGACATCGAACGGATTCTTGGGACCCGTATGCAGACTCCCGATTCGGCGACCAATCGGCAGGATTGCCGATCGGCACGCCGAAGGCGCCGGAAGGGCAGCGGTACAGGGATGTGCCGCTGTGAGGAGCGCAGGGGACCGTTGGAGGGGGGGCCGCGACGCGGGGCCGACAGGCCAGGTGCGGGAGCGGACACCAGGTGGCCCGGTTTTGCTACTCCAACCGCGGCCACTGGCCCGTCTCCGTCAAAGCCGCTTTGCTCTCGCGCGCCGGGCCACCCTTCTTTTGGGGACTTTTCTTTGGCCGCGCAAAGAAAAGTTACCCGGCGTACGGCCCTTCCACCCGAGCTACGCGACTCCGCAAAAAAGCACCCAGCGCAGGGGAACAGAATCCCGCCCAAACGATCGCCTGTCGCTGTCCAGGTCCATGAAACCCTCACCACCGAAACATCAACGCAAAACATCCCCGTATTCCGGGCTACAATGCGCCGCCATGATTCATGACCTCCACTCCCATTCCCTGGCCTCCGACGGCACCCTCACGCCCCGCGAGCTGGTGACGCTTGCCGCCGGCGCCGGCGTCCAGGTGCTCGCACTCACCGACCACGACGAGACGGCGGGTATCGCCGAGGCGGCGCAGGCTGCCGATGAATTGGGGATCCGGCTGGTGCCCGGCGTGGAGGTATCGGTGACCTGGGAACGCATGACCATCCATGTGGTGGGCCTGAACATCGACCCGGAACACCCGATGCTCGACGAGGGGTTGGAACGCCTGCGCGCCTATCGCAACTGGCGCGCCGAGGAGATCGGGCGGCGCCTGGCCAAACACGGCGTGCGCGATGCCCATGCCGGAGCCAGGGCCCTGGCCCGCGGGCGCATCGTGAGCCGCACCCATTTCGCCCATTACCTCGTCTCCCAAGGCTTCGGCCGCGATACGCGCGCCGTGTTCCAGCATTTTTTGCGCCGCAACAAGCCGGGCCACGTGCCGGGTGAGTGGGCGGGCCTGGAGGAGGCGGTGGGCTGGATTCGCAGCGCCGGTGGGGTCGCGGTGATCGCTCATCCGGCGCGCTATGATCTCTCGGGGACCAAGCTGCGCCGGCTGATTGCCGAGTTCATGGACTGCGGGGGCGAGGCCATGGAAGTGGTTTCCGGCAGCCACAGTCGCGAGGACAACGAGGCCATGGCCGCCCATGTGCGGCGCACCGGGATGCTGGCCTCCGCCGGGTCCGACTTCCACGGGCCGGAGAACCCCTGGGTGGCATTGGGACGGCTCCCGGAACTTCCGGTCGGCTGTCCGCCCGTGTGGGAAAGCGATGCCTGGCTGCGTCAGCCCGTTTCCGCCGCCGAGTCCCCCGAACGCGTGCCTGCCCGCCTATGAGCCGTTTCGTCCAGATCCATCCGGAAAACCCGCAGCCGCGGCTGATCCTCCAGGCCGTGGAGGTGGTGCGTGCGGGCGGGGTGATCGTCTATCCGACCGACTCGGGCTACGCGCTCGGCTGCGGCATCGGTGAGAAGGAGGCCTTGGAGCGTATCTGCCGGATTCGCCGCCTGGACGAGCGCCACCATTTCACGCTGGTGTGTCGCGACCTGTCGGAAATCGCCACCTACGCCAAGGTGGACAACTCGGCCTACCGCCTGCTCAAGGCGTCCACCCCGGGTCCTTACACCTTCATCCTGCCGGCCACCCGCGAGGTGCCGCGCCGGCTCATGCAACCCAAGCGCAAGACCATCGGCATCCGCGTACCGGGCAATCCCATCGCCCGCGCCCTGCTGGACGCCCTGGGTGAGCCCATGATGAGCACCACCCTGATCCTGCCCGGGGAACCCCATGCGGAGACCGATCCGTACGAGATCCGTGACCGGCTGGACCATGAGGTCGACCTCATCATCGACGGTGGCTACGGCGGCCTGGAGGTCACCACCATGGTGGCCTTCGAGGACGGCAGCCCCGTGATTCTGCGCCGGGGCCTGGGCGATCCCAGCCCGTTTGAATAGGCGCGCGGGAAAAAGTAACGGTCTGCCCACCCCCGTCCAATCAGAACGTTCCCTCGCCCCGGAGGGAGAAAATTCGTGGGAGCGCTGACCGACTCCGCATCACTGCGGTACCCGACTAATCCTGCTGTCACCGTTGGGATTTGGCCCTAACCCTTGTTTTCTCCGTGGCCTCCGCGGTACAGCTTTTTGCCTTTCAACCCCGCGAGGTTCCGGCGAAGCCCCCCGCCCACGTATAATCGCCCGATGCACGGACTCAATCCTGTTCAACTCTTCGCCGTCGCGGCGATCCCGGTGCTGTTTGCGATTACGGTGCATGAAGTGGCGCATGGCTGGATGGCGCGGCGTTTCGGCGATCCGACGGCCCTGATGCTGGGGCGTCTGACCCTCAATCCCTTCAAGCACATCGACCCGGTGGGCACGGTGCTGGTGCCGGCGCTGCTGCTGTTCATGGGCGGGTTCATTTTCGGCTGGGCCAAGCCCGTACCGGTCACACCCGAAAACCTGCGTAATCCCGAGCGGGACATGGCCTGGGTGGCTGCGGCGGGGCCGGTATCCAACCTGATCATGGCCCTGCTGTGGGGCCTGATGATCAAGATCACCCTGATGGTGGGCGGGTTTTTCCCGTCCTTCGTGGAACCGCTGTTGCTCATGGGCCAGTTCGGTATCGCCATCAATCTGGTGCTGATGGTACTCAATCTGGTGCCCATCCCGCCCCTGGACGGCAGCCGTGTGGTGGCGGCGTTCCTGCCGGGGCCCATGGCCTGGCGCTACAGCCGCTTCGAGACCGTGGGCCTGCTGGTGGTGGCGCTGCTGCTTTTCTCGGGCATCCTCGGGCGCATCATCGGTCCTCCCATCCGCTTTCTGGAAAGCGCAATTTACGCCTTGTTAGGTCTCTGAGAGGAAGTTTCACATCGTGGCAACACAACAGCGTGTCCTGTCCGGCATGCGGCCCACGGGCCGCCTCCACCTCGGTCATTACCATGGGGTGCTGAAGAACTGGCTCAAGCTCCAGCATGAGTACGAGTGCTTCTTCTTCGTGGCGGATTGGCATGCCCTCACCACCAACTACGAGGACACCTCCCAGATCGCCACCAGCGTGCAGGAGATGATCATCGACTGGCTTGCCGTGGGCATCAATCCGGGCTCGGCGAAGATCTTCGTGCAATCGAAGGTGCTGGAGCATGCTGAGCTGCACCTGCTGTTGTCCATGATCACGCCATTGGGCTGGCTGGAGCGTGTACCCACCTACAAGGACCAGCAGGAGAAGCTCAAGGACAAGGACCTCTCCACCTACGGTTTCCTGGGCTACCCGGTGCTCATGACCTCGGACATCCTGGTCTACAAGGCCACCCAGGTACCCGTGGGCGAAGACCAGATCGCCCACCTCGAGATCTCGCGCGAGCTGGCGCGCCGTTTCAATCACCTGTACGGCCGCGAGCCGGATTTCGCCGAAAAGGCGGAAGCCGCGGCGAAGAAGATGGGCAAAAAGGCCGCCAAGCTCTACGGCGAGCTGCGCAAACGTTACCAGGAGCAGGGCGACGCCGAAGCCCTGGAGACCGCGCGCGCCCTGTTGCAGGATCAACAGAACATCACCCTCGGCGATCGCGAACGCCTGTTCGGTTACCTGGAAGGCGCCGGCAAAATCATCCTGCCGGAACCCCAGGCCCTGCTTACACCCGCCTCCAAGTTTCCTGGCTTGGACGGACAGAAAATGTCGAAGTCCTACGGCAACGT
This sequence comes from Gammaproteobacteria bacterium, assembly GCA_041687015.1. Taxonomy (GTDB): domain Bacteria; phylum Pseudomonadota; class Gammaproteobacteria; order Thiohalomonadales; family Thiohalomonadaceae; genus JALOAT01. The sequence goes on along the minus strand of JAWLCT010000060.1, from coordinate 4,820 downwards.
GATCTCGCTGCGCGAGGAAATCCCGGTCGTGGAGCAGAAGATCCGCACCATGCCCACCGATCCGGCCCGGGTGCGGCGCAGCGACCCCGGTACACCGGAGAAGTGCCCCGTATGGCAGTTGCACCAGGTGTATTCCCAGGACGACGTGAAGGCCTGGGTACACGAGGGTTGCACCACCGCCGGCATCGGCTGCCTGGAGTGCAAGCAGCCGGTGATCGACGCCATCATCGCCGAGCTCAAGCCCATCCAGGAACGCGGGCGTGAATACGCCGAGAACCCGGACCTGGTGCGCCACATCATCGATGAAGGCAGCGAGGCCGCACGTGAAGTGGCCCGCAGCACCATGACCGAAGTCCGCGAGGCCATGGGCCTGGAGTACAACCGCTCATGACCGAGCCCGCTGTGAACGCGTTGCCCGCGCACGAGCCTGCACACCAGCAGGAGGAGATGCCCTTTGCCATCGTGCAGGGCGCGCCGTTCACGGAATTGCCCAAGGACCTCTACATCCCGCCCCACGCGCTGGAGGTGATACTGGAGGCCTTCGAGGGCCCGCTCGATCTGCTGCTGTGGCTCATCAAGCGCCAGAATCTGGACATCCTCAATATCCCCATTGCCGAGATCACGCGCCAGTACGTGGAGTACGTGGAGCTGATGAAGGAAATGGAACTGGAGCTGGCGGCGGAATACCTGGTGATGGCGGCGGTGCTGGCCGAGATCAAATCCCGCATGCTGTTGCCGCGGCCGCCCAGTGTGGAAGGCGAGGAGGAAGATCCCCGTGCCGAACTGGTGCGCCGCCTGCAGGAATACGAGCGCTTCAAGCAGGCCGCGGAAGACATCGAGGCCTTGCCGCGGGTGGGCCGCGATGTGTTCAGCGGCACCGTGGAGGTGACCGAGCGCCACGCCAGCCGGCCGCAGCCCACCGTGGACCTGCGCGAGCTGTTGCTGGCCATGAGCGAGGTGATGAAGCGCGCCGAAATGTTCGCTCACCACCACATTCAGCGCGAGCCCCTGTCGGTGCGCCAGCGCATGAGCGAAGTGCTCGAAAAACTCTCGCCGGACCACTTCACCGAATTCACCAGTCTGTTCACCCTGGAAGAAGGTCGCCGAGGCGTGGTGGTCACTCTCATTGCCGTGCTCGAACTGCTCAAGCAGTCGATGATCGAACTCATCCAAACCGAGGCCTTCGCCACCCTCCACGTCAAACTGGTCGCCCCCGACATGGCACCAGCGGAACTGGACGAGGCGGCGGATTACCGTTGAGAAGTCAGAAAAGCATTAACCACGGGGAACACGGGGAACACGGGGGACACGGGGTTTGTTGTTGAGCGGATGTAGGAGCGGCCCCAGGCCGCGATGGCGTGGCATGAAAGCACATCGTGGCCCGATGCCGCTCCTACAGGAGAAAATGGATTTCCCCGTGTCCCCCGTGGTTTCGCTTTTATCTTTTTTTGACAGGTCGTATGGACGTGCAAGAACTGAAGAACATCATTGAGGCGGCCATTTTGGCGGCGGGGGAGCCGGTGAGCCTGGAGCGCCTGCAGGGCTTGTTCGACGAGGAGTCGCGGCCGGCGAACGAGGATTTCCGTGCGGCGCTTGCTGCGCTTGCCGAAGATTGCAGCGGGCGTGGCGTCGAACTGGTCGAGGTGGCCAGCGGCTGGCGTTTTCAGTCGCGCAAGGATCTGGCCCCCTGGGTGTCGCGGCTGTGGGAGGAAAAGGCCCCGCGCTATTCGCGCGCCTTCCTGGAAACCCTCGCGCTCATCGCCTATCGCCAGCCCATCACCCGTGCCGAGATCGAAGATATCCGCGGCGTGGCCGTGGGTACCAACATCGTCAAGTCGCTCACCGAGCGCGGCTGGGTGCGTGTAGTCGGCCATCGTGACGTGCCGGGCAAACCGGCCCTGTACGCCACCACCCGCGCCTTCCTGGACTACTTCAACCTCAAGAGCCTGGACGACCTGCCCACCCTTGCCGAACTGCGCGACATCGACAAGCTGAACGCGGAGCTGGACCTGGCGGAAGGGATCGCCCCCGCGGAAGAAATATCCGCGGTACACCTTCCGGCTGCAGACGCAGAGCCGGTCGAACGCTGCTGAAACACGCTGAATCCGTAAATGAACGCCAGCGGCATAAAGACAAAGAGCATTAACCACGGGGGACACGGGGAACATGAAGTGGGGAATCATCACGGGTTACCCCACCTGTAGGAGCGGCCTCAGGCCGCGATTGTCATCGGATACGGCGCCATCGCGGCCTGAGGCCGCTTCTACAGGAAATCGATTTCCCCATGTTCCCCGTGTCCTCTGTGGTTAAGCTTTTCTCTTCTGTCTTCGTCCGCCTGCGTTTACTTGCGGACGTAAGAACAACCCGAACGCCCGACCCCTCCAACCCGTCAAAGCCCTCATGAACGAAAAACTGCAGAAAGTCCTCGCCCGCGCCGGTTTCGCCTCGCGTCGCGAGTTGGAGGAATGGATCGCCGCCGGGCGCATTTCCGTCAACGGCAAAATCGCCACCCTGGGCGATCGGGTGGGGGAGCAAGATGTCATCCGCGTCGATGGCCGTGTGGTGCAGCGTGCACGCCTGGTGCCGCGCGAGCGGCGTGTGCTCATCTATCACAAGCCCTTGGGCGAGGTGTGTACCCGCTCCGATCCGGAAGGCCGTCCCACCATCTTCGACAACCTGCCGCGCCTGACTAACGGCCGCTGGATCACCATCGGCCGTTTGGACATCAACACCTCCGGCCTGCTGCTCGTCACGAACGACGGCGAACTGGCCAACCGCCTCATGCATCCGTCGTCGGAAATCGAGCGCGAGTACGCCGTGCGTGTACTTGGCGAAGTCTTGCCGGAAACGTTGGAGCGCCTGCGCAGCGGTGTTCAACTGGAAGACGGCGAAGCGCACTTCGACCGCCTGGTCGATGCCGGTGGTGAAGGCGCCAATCACTGGTACCACGTGACCCTGCGCGAGGGCCGCAACCGCGAGGTGCGTCGCCTGTGGGAATCCCAGGGCATTGCCGTGAGCCGTCTGACCCGGGTGCGCTACGGCAACATCCTGCTGCCCCGCGCCGTGCGTCCGGGCCGTTTCGCGGACGTGAAAGGGCCTGAACTGGATGCGCTGCTCGCTCTGGTGGGCCTGCGTCGCGAAACGGCCCCGTCCCGCGGCAAGCGTGGGGCGCCGCGGGGCGGCCGTACCGCACGCGCCGCCGGTGCGAAGACGGCGCCTGCGGGCAGGTACCGCAGCGAGGACGGTGAAGCGCGTGGACGGCGGCCTCAAGCCGCTTCGGACGGACGGCGCGCGACGCCTGCAGGTGACGAGCAGGCCGCGCGCAGGCGCCGGAACGCACGGAAGGAGCAGGGCGAAGCCTCGGGCAGCAAAGGCGTTGCCCAAACGCGCCGCCAAACACCTGTCCGCACCAGCGGACGTGGCAAGGCGGCGGAAACGTCACCGCGCAAGCAGGGGCGTCTGGCGCTCGCTTCGGATGCCCCCCGTGCCGAACGCGACCCATCCGCTGCGCCCAAGTCGCGGCGGGTGCCGCGTCCCCGGGCAAGGCGGCCCCGTCCCGAACGGTGACCCTGAACGCCGTCTATCGGAAGCTGCTGGCCCACTATGGGCCACAGCACTGGTGGCCCGGAGAAACACCCTTCGAGGTGATGGTCGGCGCCGTGCTCACCCAGAACACGGCCTGGGTCAACGTGGAGCGTGCCATCGCCAATCTGAAGGCCAACGATGCGCTGGATCCGGAGGCGATCCTTGCCGCGCCCCACGGGCAATTGGCCGCCTGGCTGCGCCCCGCCGGTTATTTCAACGTGAAGGCCACGCGACTGCAGACCTATTGCGGCTGGTACCTGGCTCAAGGTGGGTACCGGGCGCTGGATGCACTGCCTGACCCCGTGCTGCGCAAGACTGTATTGGGCGTGAAAGGCGTCGGTCCGGAGACGGCGGACGACATCCTGCTGTACGCCTTCGGGCGGCCGGTTTTCGTCATCGATGCCTACACCAGGCGCCTGCTCGCGCGCCTGGGTCTGGCCTCGGGTGAAGAAGACTACGAGGCGCTGCGCGGCTATTTCGAACAAGGCTTGGGCGGTGCCGTGCCGCACAACGTGCCGGTCTTCAACGAATACCACGCGCTCATCGTGGCCCACGCCAAGGCATTCTGCCGTAAGAAACCCGTATGCACCGGCTGTCCGCTGCGCGAGCCCTGCGTTCACCCGTAGGGCGCAATCTCGTTGAGATGCGGAGGGAAGAAGTAACCGGAAGGCTGCGGAGGAGCATCGGACTTCGTGTTCTGTTGCCTCTGGGTTCTGCTTCGACCGACGTTAATCTGTGTGTCCGCCGTACCCTCAGAACTTACTAGTCAATCTCAGTGCTGCAAAACGAAACGTCCCTTCTCCCTCCGGGAGAAGGGCAGGAGGAGGGGCAAGAGTCAAGAGTCAATCGATCCCCCTGGGCAACTGCGCCATGCTTTTCTACCCCGCGCTTCCAAGCGCTCGCCTCCCGGAGGGAGCTCGGCACAACGGCGAAATGTGACCAAGCGACAGCTCCCCGGGAGGGGCTACGACAGGAACTGTAAATCAAAGACTTACACCTGTTTCCCGCATCTCGACACGCTCCCGGGGAAAGAGGGCGTTTTTTCAGAATTTTTCGAGGCTTTTGCGGGAACAGCTTCCCCTTTTATTGCCCGTGAGCTATTTGAGATTCCTGGTCGCATTACGCGCGTTTCTGTTCGCCTCTTCCGTAAGGCGAATCAAGACCTTTCTCATCAACGCGTGCGTCAACTCCTTCTTGGTGGCGGGCGCTTTCATGCGCAGTGCCTGCATCAACTT
>JAWLCT010000059.1:11196-14403 GCA_041687015.1 Gammaproteobacteria bacterium | reverse complement strand
TCATAGGTTTTTGTTCGGGCCCATTGGGCGCAATAGGTTGCGTCCCGATGGCTGCAGCCGCATTGGGCCGGATGTCCTCGGAAAATTCGCCAAGCCCGCAGCAAAGATCCCCCATACTGGACACAGGCCACGATTTTTTATTAGATGGTTCCGCGGGCAGGCGAGAAAAGGGAGAACACGTGGAAGAGAAATTCATGGCTGAGGCCATTCGGCTTGCAACCGAGTCGGTGGTGGAGGGCCAGGGCGGGCCCTTTGGCGCGGTGGTGGTGAAGGAGGGGCGCATCATCGGGCGGGGCGTCAATTGCGTGACCCGGAACAATGACCCCACGGCGCATGCGGAAGTCATGGCCATTCGCGATGCCTGCCAGCATGTGGGGGAATACCACTTGAGTGGCTGCGAGCTCTATGTGAGCTGCATGCCCTGTCCCATGTGTCTGTCTGCCAGCTACTGGGCGCGCATCGAGCGCATCTATTATGCAGCCCGTGGAGAGGACGCTGCGGCGGTCGGTTTCGACGATGTGCTGATTGCCGACGAATTGAATCTGCCCATCGAGCGTCGGCGCCTGCCGTTGGTCCACCTGGAGGTCAACGACCCTTTGGAGCCCCTGCGCCTGTGGGGGCAAAAGGAAGACAAAATCCCCTACTGATGTGGAATGCGAGCGGTGACGCGTTCGGCACAGTCCGTCGATGCGTCACGCATCTCATCAGGCGACGGCTTCGTCGCGATATACCGCCACGCGATTGCGCCCCTGGGCCTTGGCCTGATAGAGCGCCAGGTCCGCTTTGGCGAACAGGCTATGGGCGTCGTCGCCCCGGTCGGTCAGCGCCACCCCCACACTCACCGTAACCTGCAGACCCTGGCTCAGGGTCGTGCTCGCAGCAATCGCCTGGCGGATGCGTTCGGCGACCAGTTCAGCGCCGTGCCGGTCCGCGTTACTTAGCAGCACCACGAATTCCTCGCCCCCGTAACGGAACAACTGGTCCGTGGCGCGCACCGCTTCCTGCATGCGCGCTGCGGTGTCCTGCAACACGAGATCACCCGTTTGGTGACCGTGCAGATCATTGATGCTCTTGAAGTTGTCCAGATCGAGGGCAAGCAGTGCCAGGGTCTGGCCGCGACGGCGTGACAGGGAAACCTCCCGTGCCAGGGCTTCCTCGAAAGCGGCGCGGTTACCCACTTTCGTCAAGGCATCCTTGCGTGCGGATTGCAGGGCGTCGCGGTAGGTGAAGGCATTGCGTAGCGGGTAGGCCAGCGCCGACAGCAGCACTTCCAGGCGCCCCAGATCCGCTTCGCCGAAGCGCCGGTTCCGGGAGAATTCGATTTCCCCGAGCGGTTGTTCCTGGAGCGAGAGGTTGTAAGCGCAGCGGTGCCGGGCGGGTTCGCCGATCTCCATTTCCAGGCTGCGACCAGGCGCGCGTAGCACCAGGCCGTCGAACGGCACGTAGGTATTCGCTTCCTCCACGAACAGGGCCAGCATGGGCTCCAGCTCGAGTGTGGTCTGCAGGGCCAGCGTCAATCGCACGGTGTCCGGCGACGGAAGTTTTGCAGCTAAGCTGGTCACAGTGGCCTTGAGCTCGGTCGACGGCATGAAGATGGACCTTTTCAGTGTTCTTTGCCGTGTCAGTAGCGAGTTTCGTGCCACGTACGTAATATTGTCTGTGAACAATGACTTGCCTCCATTTCCTTGTGGGAATTCCGGCGTCGCGTCGAAACATTGACGCGCTGACGAGTCAGACATGTGACTCAGTAGGGCCTTTCTGCCCGACACCCGTCTGTGGCAGGAATAGGACGCTTTCCGAAAACCCTTTCACGCCACGGGGAAAGGTGAAAATGGGCCACCGAAAAAGAAGGAACAGCGGATGAATGTGATGCGATGGGGATGGGTTGGGCTGGTGTTCGGGTTCATGGGCGCCATCGGCGCTGCATCGGCGCAGGAGACTGAACTCGAGGGGGGGGTGAATCCCGGTTATCACGCGCCGCCTGCGTGGTTCAAGGAATCGTTCCTCGACCTGCGCGAGGATCTCGAGGAGGCCTCTGCGGAGGGCCGCCGCCTGCTGCTCTATTTCTACCAGGACGGCTGTCCGTACTGTGCCAAGCTGCTGGAGGACAACTTCGGGCAGAAGGCCATCGCTGACAAGACGCGCACGCGCTTCGATGTGATCGCGGTGAACATGTGGGGCGATCGGGAAGTCACCGACCTCGAGGGGGAAACCCTCACCGAAAAGGATTTCGCCGCCGCCATGCGCGTGATGTTCACCCCCACGCTGGTGTTCCTGGACGAACAGGGTGACCAGGTGCTGCGGGTGAACGGTTACTACCATCCGCAGAAGTTCGATGCCGCGCTGGATTACGCCAGCGGCAAAGCGCCCGCGGGCATGCGCTTCCCCGATTACCTGGCCAGCTTGTCCGTCACGCCGGCGAAAGACGAACTGAACACCCAGGCCTTCTTCCAGCCGGGCCCGCACAACCTGGCGCGCCACAAGATCCCCGCGGGCCGTCCGTTGGTGGTGTTTTTCGAACAACGCCGCTGTGCAGCCTGCGACGAACTGCACGCCGACGTCCTGACACGCGAGGAGACCCGCAAGCTGCTCGATGCCTTCGATGTGGTGCAGGTGGACATGCGTGCCAAGGCGCCGCTGGTGACCACCGACGGGCGGCGCACCACGGCGGTGGAATGGGCGCGCGAGCTGAATGTCTTGTACGCCCCGTCACTGGTGTTCTTCAATGAGCGTGGCAAGGAAGTCTTCCGCACGGAGGCCTACCTGAAGTCCTTCCACGTGCAGTCAGCGCTGGATTACGTGGCGAGCGGGGCCTACAAGAGCGAACCGAGTTTTCAGCGCTTCGTGCAGGCGAGGGCGGATCATTTGCGGGAGCAGGGGATTGTGGTGGATTTGATGGATTGAGGGGGCAGGGGCTGTGGGTCACGTTGCGAAGCTACGTGACATCTTCGCGGTGCTCGAAGGATGCGCTTCGCGCGAAGATTGTTACGGGGGTTTTCGCCCCCCTACGACGAGGTACTTTTCTTTGCGCGGCCAAAGAAAAGTACCCAAAAGAAAGGCCGCCCGGATGCCGCGCCGCCTTTTGGGCTCCGGTGCTCGGCGCGGCATACGGGCCCCGAGAATCCGTTTGATGTCGTTGCACACCGAAGAGGCAGCGCAGGACGTCAAACCTGGTTCGGTGTTCTCTTTTTGCCTGCTTTTTCTTGG
>JAWLCT010000059.1:0-11096 GCA_041687015.1 Gammaproteobacteria bacterium | reverse complement strand
ACGGGCCCCGAGAATCCGTTTGATGTCGTTGCACACCGAAGAGGCAGCGCAGGACGTCAAACCTGGTTCGGTGTTCTCTTTTTGCCTGCTTTTTCTTGGCGCGCAGAGCCTTCCAGGGCGGGCGCGCGCGAGCGTTCTTCGCGTCCCGGATGGCCGCGACGCGGGGCCGACAAGCCAGGTGCAGGAGCGGACACCAGGTGGCCCGGTTATGCTCTGCGAATCCGGCACTGGCCCGTCTCCGTCAAAGCCGCTTCGCTCTTGTGCGCCGAGCCACCCTTTGAAAAGTTAACCGGCGTAGGGGGACGGAATCCCCCGTGATTAATCTTCGCGCGCAGCGCATCCTTCACGAAACAAGAAGTCGCGTAGCTTCGCAACGTGTCCTACCACGCCAACGCCGGCAATTGCATTTCAGACTTCGAACCGCTGCCCCGTAACACCCTTGCTGTCAGGCCCCAGCAAATACAGATAGGGCAGCATGACGTCTGCCGGGCGCGGTAGTTTGGACGGGTCTTCACCCGGGTAGGCCCGGGCGCGCATGTCGGTATATACGGCGCCCGGGTCCAGGCTGTTCACGCGGATGGACGTGTTGGCCTCCAGTTCGGCCGCCCAGATCTCCATCATGTTCTCGTTGGCGGCCTTGGAGATGCCGTAGGCGCCCCAGTAGGCGCGGCCCTGGCGGCCCACGCGGTCGGAGGTGAACACCACCGAGGCGTCCGGTGAATTCTTCAAAAGGCCCAGCAACACGCGGGTGATGAGGAAGGGCGCGTTGAGGTTGGTCTGCATGACCTTGGACCACATGTCCAGGCTGTACTGGCCCAGCGGCGTGAGGGTGCCCAGGGCGGCGGCGTTGTGCAGGATGCCGTCCACGCGCTCGAAGGTCTCGCCGAGCCGCGCGCCCAGGTCTTCGTAATCCTTGGGCGTGGCCTTTTCCAGGTTCATGGGGTAGATGGCCGGCTGCGGACCGCCCTCGGCTTCTATCTCGTCGTAAACCGCCTCCAGCTTGCGCATACCGCGACCGAGCAGGACCACCGTAGCGCCCTGCCGGGCGAAGGTTTTGGCCGCCACAGCGCCAATACCGCTGCCGGCGCCGGTGACGAGAATGATGCGGTCCTTGAGCAGGTCGGAGGCGGGCGCGTAGCCCTCGGGGATTCGGGTCATGGTGTGATCAATCGCAGTTGGGCGTCGACGAAGCGCGCGCATTGTACTCCAGAGCGCACAGCCCCTTCGAGCGTGGCGGGATAGCCCGTGTCGGTGTAGTCGCCGGCCAGCCAGCAGCCCGTGATGGCGGTGGGCGCACCAGGGCGAAGGGCATCGATGCCGACGCTGCAGCGGAAGGTGGCGCGTTTTTCACGCACCACCAGTTGCGCTTCGGGCGGAGGAAAGTCAGGGAAGTGGGCCGCGACCTCGGCGGTCACCCGTGCGGCCAGGGCATCACGCTCCATGTCCAGGTGCGGGCCGGGGCCGCTGATCACGGCCGCAAGCAGGCCCGGCTGGCCGTAGACGCGGCGATCGAACAGCCACTGCGTCAGGCCACCGGCCAGCCCCATCATCTCGGTGGGGAGGTGCACCCGGGCGGGATAGCGCAGGTACACCGTGGTGATGGGTTCGTGGCCGAACTGGGCCAGTTTGTCGCCCAGCGGCCGGGTGAGCGCATGGGGCGATAACAACCGGGCGGCCGCCGACGGCGGTACGGCCAGAATCACCTCGGAGGCGGTCAGGCGTTCATTGCCCAGGCGCACGCCGGTGACCTGCGCGTCCCGGATCTCCAGTCCGGTCACGCGGCTGTTCAGTCGCACCTGACCGCCGTTGCGCTCGATGAAGTCCAGGGCGGGCTCAGGAAAGGCGCGGCCCAGGTCCAGTCGCGGGATGAGCAGATCTGAATCGCGCCGACGGTGGGCGAAGCTGTCGCGCAATACGCGCAGGAACACCCGGGCCGAGGCCTGTTCGGGCAGGGTGTTGAGGGTGGCGAGGCAGAGTGGATACCAAAGCAGCTGCTTGAGACGCTGCGGTTGCCCGGCCAGCAGGTCCGACACGCTGCAGTCCTCGGCCAGTTCGAAGCGCGACACGTAGCGTCCCAGGGCGAAACCCAGGGCGCGCAACCGCTCGCCAAGGCGCAGACCGCGGCCGCTTGCCAGGGCAAAGGCGAGGTGCAAGGGTGCAGGCAGGCGCGGTGTGGCCAGCACCAGGGCATCACGGCCGTTGCGCACCTCCAGGCGCAGCGGCCGGCGCACGCAGGCTTGCCGTTCCTTCACGCCCACGCGTGCCATCAGGGCGAGGGTTTCCCGGTAGGCGCCGATGAGCAGATGCTGGCCGTTGTCGACGCCATCGTTGCCGAAGGCAAGGCGGCGTGCCCGCCCGCCGAGCTGACGCGAGGACTCCAGCAGCACCACGTGATGACCGTAGTCGCTCAACTCGACGGCGGCGGCGAGTCCCGCCCAACCGCCGCCGACGACGACGACCGGATCAGTGGCCACGGCCATGACGCGCGGCCTCGCGCCGCGCGGTGCGCCAGGCGATCCACAGCTTGCGCCAGGGCGACAGGCGCACGCGGCGGGACAGCACGGGAAAACCCTCGGCCTCGATGCGATCGAGCAGCGTGAGATACACCGCTGCCATGATCAGACCACTGCGCTGGGCGAAGCGATCCTGTTCCGGCAGCTTGGCGAATGCCTGTTCGTAGTAATGTCTGGCGCGCTTGGCCTGGTGTTGCAGCAGTGCGCGCAGGTTGTCGGTGAGCTCACCCTTGCGCAGATCCTCGATGCTCACGCCATGGGCGGCCATTTCGTCCACGGGCAGATAAATGCGCCCGCGCAGGGCATCCTCGCGCACGTCGCGCAGGATGTTGGTGAGCTGGAAGGCCATGCCCAGGTCGTGGGCGTATTTGAGGGTGCGGCGATCCTGGTAGCCGAAGATCTCCGCGGAAAGCAGGCCGACCACGCTGGCGACGCGATAGCAGTAAAGCGCCAGTTCGTTGAAGCTGGCATAGCTGACCTGATCCAGGTCCATTTCCATGCCATCGATGATTTCCTGGAAGTATTCCTGCACCAGACCGAAGTCGCGCACCGCGGGCAGCAGTGCCAAACCCACCGGATGCTGCGGCTCGCCGGCAAAAACGCGGCCGACTTCCTCGCGCCACCAGGCCAGTTTGGCGCGCGCCACGCTCGTGTCGCGGCATTCGTCCACCACATCGTCCACCTCCCGACAGAAGGCGTACACGGCAGTGATGGCGCGTCGCTTCTCCGGGGGAAGAAACAGGAAGCTGTAATAGAAACTCGAACCGCTGTTGGCGGCCTTGTTCTGGCAGTACTGATCAGGCGTCATCGCGGGTTCTTGTGGTGCGCGAATGCCCGATTATACAGGTGCTGATACACACGTCATTCGCCGCCCCAAACGGCGGGTTACCCCGGATTCCGCTTTGCGGCATCCCCACGATACAGAGCGCGCCAGCCGATCACGGCGATATCGCGCCGGCGCAGGCGCGGACGGGAGAAGACGTTCTCCTGCGCATCGAGGCGGTCGAGCACGCGCAGGCCGCCTTGCACGATGAGCCGGATCTCCAAACCAAAGCGCCCGCGCAGGCGCGTCCCCAGCGCGGCGCCTTCCTGCATCATGGTGCGGGCACGGGTATATTCCGCCCGCATCAAGGCCCGCATGGCGCCATCGGAACGATGCGCGCGCAGGTGATCCTCGGTGACACCGTGAGCCGCCATGCCATCCTGCGGCAGATAGATCCGGTCGTTCTCGTCCACGTCCTGGGCCAGGTCTTGCCAGAAGTTGATGAGTTGCAGGGCGCTGCACACCTGATCGGAGAGGCGCAGGTTTTCGGGGGTGGCCGCGTCCGCGAGATGCAGCAGAATGCGTCCCACCGGATTGGCGGAGCGTCGACAGTAATCCAGTATCTCGTCGAAATGCGCGTAACGTCGTTTGCTCACGTCCTGACGGAAGGCCGAGAGCAGGTCGTGGAACAGTCCGGGTGGAACCTGGTGGCGAGCGACCACGTCGGCCAGGGCCACGAACACCGGGTGCTCCGCCTTGCCCGTGAGGGCGCGATCAAGCTGCCGGCCCCAATCGTCCAGGGCTGCCAGGCGCGCCGCAGGCGGCAACGCGCCTTCATCGGCCATATCGTCCGCGAGGCGTGCGAAGGCATACACGGCCGCCACCGGGTGGCGCAAACGCGCCGGCAGCAGGCGCGAGGCCACGGGGAAGTTCTCGTAATGGCGCCGTGCCAGGTCTTCGCACCAGGTGTAGGCCGCGGCCACACTGGGCGTGGGGAAGGGAGCTGTGTTAGCGTGCATGCCCATTCAGTCAGACCGGGAGAAACCAATGAAACTGCAGGTGCTGCTCATTCTTGCGGTGCTGGTGGTGGGCATGTGGATGGGTGTCAACATCGCCCGTGACAAGCCGTTGTTCAGCAATCCGTTCGCCTCCAAGACGTTCACCGAAAAGGCGCGTGACGCCGCGGATGATCTGCTGAAGAGCCTCAAGTGACGGCGCGATCTTAGCGCGCCCTCATTCAGAATGGCTCTCGCAAAGACGCGAAGAGCGCCGAGGGAGAGGCAAATGCCCGAGGGCAGGCGCTTCTTGCGCAGACAAGTCCGCTTGTTCGCGTCGTTGCGAGAGCACGCGCGAGGAATCGGTCACCAGGTCAGTCGGCACCGCTGCCCGCCACCTGACGCACACCCGCCTCCACCTGGTCGGGCGCATCCAGTTCCTTCTTGGCGTTCACGCCCATGTCGGCGAATTTGCGCGCGCCCGGCAGGACCCGTGAATCGAAGGAGCCTACCGCGCGGTTGAAGTGGCCGACGCTGGATTCCAGGCTCTTGCCCAGCTTGGTCAGATACTCGCCGAAGGTGGCGAGCCGCCCGTACAACTCTTCGCCCACTTCACGGATGCGCTCTGCGTTTTCCGCCAGCGCCTGTTGCCGCCAGCCGTAGGCCACCGCGCGCAACAGGGCCACCAGACTGGTGGGCGTGGCGAGCACGACCTTCTGCGCCAGGGCATCCTCGAGCAGCGAACGGTCCACATCCAGGGCGGCGCTCAGGAACTGGTCGCCCGGGATGAACAACACCACGAAATCGGGGCTGCGTTCGAACTGGCTCCAATAGGACTTGGCCGCCAGCTGGCGCACGCGCTCGCGCACCTGGCGCCCGTGGCGCACCAATTCCCGCTGGCGTGCATCGTCGTCGCCGGCCTCGACGGCGGCGAGATAGGCGTCCAACGGCGTCTTGGCATCCACCACGATGTCGCGCCCGTCCGGCAGGCGCACCACCATATCGGGGCGCAGGGCGCCGTCTTCGGTGCGCACCTGCACCTGTTCGGTGAAATCACAGTGCTCCACCATGCCCGCCAGTTCGGCCAGGCGCTTGAGGGTCATCTCGCCCCACTGGCCGCGCACCTCGGGGCGGCGCAACGCCTGCACCAGGTTGCGGGTCTCGCCTTGCAACAGCCGGTGGGATTCGGCCAGGCCCTGGATCTGTTGGGTGAGCACGCCGAAGTGGGCCTGGCGTTCCTTCTCCACCGTGCGGATCTGCTCTTCGGTCTTTTGCAGGGCCTGCACGATAGGTTTCACCAGGTTTTCCACGGCCTTTTCCCGCTGGGCCAGTTCGCCCTGGGCCTGCACGTGGAACTGCTTGAGGTTTTCCTGGGCCAGCTTCAGGAACTCGCCCGTATTGTGTTTGAGGGCCTCGCTGGCGAGATTGGCGAAACTGTCGGCCAGTTGTCGGCGCGCCTGTTCGAAGGCGCCGGCCCGTTCCGTCGCAGCGCGGCGTTCCGTCTCCAGTTGGGTCTGTAGCTGGATATTTGCCTCGCGCAGGCGCTGGGCCTTGCGGTGCAACACGGCAAACACAAGCACACCGCCCACCAGGGCGGCGAAGGGGACGGCGAGGGACAGGACGAGCAGGGACTGCGACATGGGCGGCACCGTTGGGAATCGCCCATCATCTTATCACCGGCGCCTCAGTGCCGGGCGGAGCGCGGCCCGGCGAACAGCCAGATCAACCAGCCCAGGAAGGGCAGCAGGATGATCAGCAACAACCACAACACCTTGGCCCCGGTGCCGCTGCGCGAGCCGAAGATGTTCACCACGGCCCACAGGTCCAGTATCAGGACGATAAAACCGAAGAAACCGCCGATCTCGATGCTCATACAGGAATCTCGTCTCAGTTCAGGTTGAAGCGGGCATTGCACGTGCAGGGGCGGGCTCAGCCCGCGATTGGCCGTCCCGTTGCAAAGAGAACCCTCACAATGGCTTACATCGCACGCCGAAACCGCTCCTCAATCCACGGCAGCACCTGCCCCGGATGGTCGATCATGCCGTCCGCGCCCCAATCGCCCGGGCGGTCCTTCTCGCCCAGGTAACCGAACGCGGCCACCAATGTCGTCATGCCCGCATTGCGGCCGGCTACCACATCGCGCTCTGCGTCGCCCACGTACACGCAGCGCGACGGCTGCGACTGCGCCTGTTTGCAGGCCAGCAGCATGGGCGCTGGATCGGGCTTGCGCACGGGCAGGGTGTCGCCGCTCACCACCGCCGCGGCGCGTGCCAGTAATCCCAGTTGGGCGAGCAGGGGTTCGGTGAGAAACGCGGGCTTGTTGGTGACCACACCCCAGCGCATGCCCCGCACCTCGATGGTCTCCAGCAGTTCGTCCATGCCCGGGAACAGGCGTGTGCCGCGGGTGAGATTGGCGCGATAGATTTCGAGCAGGCGCTGGCGCAGGGGCGCAAAACGCGCGTCGTCGGGGCCGATGCCGAAGCCAAGGCGCACCAGTGCCAGGGCACCGTGCGACACCACCGGGCGGACATGCTCGAAGGGCAGGGGCTCGCGTCCCTGCTCCACCAGCACCTCGTTGAGCGCGAAGGCCAGGTCGGGTGCGGTATCGGCGAGGGTGCCGTCGAGGTCGAAAAGCAGGGTGCGAATCGGCATGGCTGTATCGGGTGCGATGGTACGTCGCATTCTGGATCGGGGCTTTCGCCGGGGTGAGGGAGAAGGGGATGACGGTCTTTCGTCACTCCGACGAAAGCCGGAATCCATCCCGGCATCGCATGCCGGCCTTACCATGCCGGTACCGCCGGCAGGTACCTGGCGTCCGTCCCCACCGGACGGACTCACTCCCGCACGGCATACGCCAGGTAATTCACTTCCAAATCCCGCCCCAGGCTGTACTGGCGCGAAAACGGGTTGTAGCTCATGCCCGTGAGATCCTGCAGGTCCAGGCCGGCGTGGCGCGACCAGCTCTCCAGTTCTGAAGGGCGAATGAACTTGGCGTAATTGTGGGTGCCTTTGGGCAGCATGCGCAGCACGTATTCCGCGCCGACGATGGCGAACAGATAGGACTTGGCCGTGCGATTGATGGTGGAGAAGAACACCTTGCCGCCGGGCTTCACCAGTTTGGCGCAGGCGCTCACCACGGACACCGGATCGGGCACGTGTTCCAGCATCTCCAGGCAGGTGACCACATCGAAGCTGGCGGGCCGCTCCTCGGCAAGCTGTTCCACGCTCACGAGGCGGTAATCCACCTTGTGGCCCGATTCGAGCAGGTGCAGTTTGGCCACTTCCAGCGAGGCCTCGGCCATGTCGATGCCCATCACCTCGGCGCCGCGCGCCGCCATGCCCTCGGACAGGATGCCGCCGCCGCAACCCACGTCCAGCACCTGCTTGCCCGCGAGGCCGGCGCGGCGGTCCACGTAGTCCACGCGCAGGGGGTTGATATCGTGCAAGGGCTTGAATTCGCTGTTGCGGTCCCACCAGCGCGAGGCGAGGGCGGCGAATTTGTTGATTTCGACCGGATCGACATTGACCGTCATTGTTTTTCCTCCGGGGGAACGTCGGTGCCTTGGATCCTGGCGCGCCACTGCCGTGCGCGGGCCAGAATGGCTTCCTCATCGAGCGTGGTGAGTTGTCGGTCTTTCAGCAGGTGCCGGCCCGCCACCCATACATCACTGACGCGATCGCGGCCGGTGGAATAGACCAACTGCGTGATCACGTTGTAGACCGGTTCGGTCTCCAGGCCCCGCAGGTTGACGGCGGCGATGTCCGCGGCCTTGCCGGGCACCAGCGAACCGGTGACGCCGTCCAGACCCAATGCCCGGGCGCCGTTCAGGGTGGCCATGCGCAGCGCCACCTCCGCGGACACCGCGCTGGCATCGCCGGCCACCGCCTTGCCGAGCAGGGCCGCCGTGCGCATCTCGCCCAGCATGTCCAGGTCGTTGTTGCTGGCGGCGCCGTCGGTGCCCAGCGCCACATTCACGCCGGCGCCGAGCAGGCGCTGCACCGGGCAGAAGCCGCTCGCCAGTTTCAGATTCGATTCGGGGCAGTGCACCACGTGTGCACCGGCCGCGCCGTGGGCCTCGATTTCCTCCTCGGACAGCTGGGTCATGTGCACGGCCATGAGGCGCGGCGTGACCAGGCCCAGGTCCCTCAGTCGCGCCAGCGGGCGCCGGCCGGTCTGTGCGGCAGCGGTCTCCACCTCGAAGGCCGTCTCGTGCACGTGCATGTGCACCGGGATGTCCAGCTCCTCCGCGTACATGGCCACCTTCTCCAGCGGGCCATCGGACACCGTATAGGGCGCGTGCGGTGCAAAGGCGGCGGTGACCAGCGGATTGCCGCGCAGTTCATCGTGCACCTGCATGCCCTTGTGCAGGTAGTCGTCGGGGCCGGAACCCCAGGCCGAGGGGAAGTCGAATACGATGAGCCCGACAGTGGAACGCACACCGGCCTGGCTTGCCGCCCGCGCCACTTCGTCGGGGAAAAAGTACATATCCTGGAAACAGGTGGTACCGCCGCGCAGCATCTCGGCCATGGCCAACTGGGTGCCGTCGCGCACGAACTCGCGTCCCACGTGACGCCCTTCAGTGGGCCAGATGTGCTCCTGCAGCCATTCCATCAGGGGCACGTCGCCGCCCAGGCCGCGCATGAGCGTCATGGCCGCATGGGTGTGGGTGTTCACGAAGCCGGGAATGAGGGCGTGGTCGGGAAGTTCGACCACCACGTCGGCGTCGAACTGGCGCTTTGCCTCGGCCGTAGGCAGCAGCGCGGCGATGCGCCCGGCCTCGATCGCGAGGCTGTGATGTTCAAGGACCGCGCCGGCTGGTTCGACCGGAACGATCCAGTGGGCATGGACGAGCGTGTCGACTTTTTTCATGGGCGCCGAGAATACACCAAGCGGCCTATCCTTGCCTCAGGTGGCGTGCTAGTGTGCCATTTCGCTTTTCATCGACAACGTTCGCCGCGCCATGAACGGCCATTCTGACCAGGAGAATGCATGAAAATCAGCACCCGGTTTTTTGGTAATCAGGACATCGACGAGAACCAGATCATCACCTTCCCGCGCGGGCTGCCCGGGTTGGAGCACTGCAAGCGCTTCAAGCTGTTCCATGAAGAGGGCAAACCCAGCGTGTTCTGGCTGCAGGCGGTGGACGATCCGGAGGTATCCTTCTCGGTGGCTTTCCCTGAGATGTTCGGCTTCGGCTACGAACTGTCGCTCGATGAGGAAGAGGAAAAACTGCTCGGGTTGGTCGAGCCGGACGATGCTGCAGTATTGGTGATTCTGCGGCGCACCGATGACGCGGATGCCGAGCCGCTGCCCGGTTACCCCAAGCTGAGCGGCAACCTGCGTGGGCCGCTGATCATCAACACCCGCCAGCGCATCGGCATGCAGAAGGTGGTCTCCCGGTTTCGACAGGCCGTCTTGCTGCGCGCCGTGGACGAATGAACCCCGACCTCTCCGAACTGGAGACCGTCCTCGTAGGCGCCGCCCGCGAGGAGCTCCTGCCGCGCTTCGCGCGCGTCAGCTTCGAACGCAAGGGCGACGCCAGCCCTGTCACGGAGGCCGATCTCGCGGTGCATGCCCGGCTCAACGTGGCTCTGTGTGAGCGTTGGCCGGACGTGGCGTTCCTGAGCGAGGAAATGCCGCCGGAACAGCAAGAGACCCTGCTCGCGGCGGACGGCCCCCTGTGGGTGCTCGACCCGCTGGATGGCACCAGCAATTTCGTGGCGGGGGTGCCCCACTGCTGCGTGTCACTGGCCTATTTGAAAGACGGCGAGGTGCAGCTCGGTCTGGTGTACGACCCATTCCGCCAGGAGCTCTTTCACGCGGAGCGGGGTGGCGGCGCCTACCTCAACCACGTACCCCTGCGCGCGGCGGGCCCTGGCCGCCCGCTGTCCCAGTCCATCGCCATTGTCGACTTCAAGCGCCTGCCCGTGGCGCTGCGTCGGCGTCTTGCCGAACACCCGCCCTATGCCTCCCAGCGCAATTTCGGTGCCGGCGCCCTGGACTGGGCCTGGCTGGCCGCCGGGCGCGGCCACGTGTACCTGCACGGAGGCCAGAAACTCTGGGACTTCGCCGCCGGCGCGCTGATCCTCAGCGAAGCGGGCGGTCACAGCAGCACGTTGGACGGCGATGCGGTCTACAAGAGAACGGTGGCACCCCGCTCCGTGGTCGCGGCCCAGCGCCGGGCGTGCTTCGATGAGTGGAACGCCTGGCTCACCGCCTGAGCAAGTCCTCCCGCAGGAGCCACGCCGTCGCCCCATTCCCCCGTAGGAGCGGCCTCAGGCCGCGATGCGCAGGTGGTTGAAACCACCACCGTTATCGCCCAGAGCGAACAACGCGCCGTTTCCCCTGTAGGAGCGGCCTCAGGCCGCGATACGCAGGTGGTTGTAACCACCGCCGGTTATCGCCCAGAGGACTGGGCTCCTACAACGAAACAACGAACGATGCACCATTTCCCCTGTAGGCGCGGCCTCAGGCCGCGATACGCAGGCGGTTGTAACCACCGCCGGTTATCGCCCAGAGGACTGGGCTCCTACAACGAAACAACGAACGATGCACCATTCCCCCTGTAGGAGCGGCCTCAGGCCGCGATACGCAGGTGGTTGTAACCACCGCCGGCTATCGCCCAGAGGACTGGGCTCCTACAACGAAACAACGAACGATGCACCATTCCCCCTGTAGGAGCGGCCTCAGGCCGCGATACGCAGGCGATTGAAACCACCGCCGGCTATCGCCCAGAGGACTGGGCTCCTACAACAAACAACGAACGATGCGCCATTTCCCCTGTAGGAGCGGCCTCAGGCCGCGATACGCAGGTGGTTGTAACC
>JAWLCT010000058.1:0-14993 GCA_041687015.1 Gammaproteobacteria bacterium | reverse complement strand
GATAGCGGGGAAACGGATAGCGGCTCTTGACGAAGCGCAGCCATGGGTTACGCCAGTACGATCGGTACCCGGTGGGTTTGGGATTGTAGGTGAGGGCAACGATATCGTCGAGGATTCGGCAAATCTCGAAATCGTTCAACGCCCCCAGTGTCGCCAGGGCCTGATCAGTGAAGCTCACCCGTTGGCGCAGCCGCTGTTCGGCAAGCGTGTTTCCCGAATACAGCGCTCGGAAACGGTCGAACTGCTGGACGATGCTGCTCCAGGCCCGGCGCTGCCAGGCGCGCCGCTGTTCGGGATTCGGATTGATGATGCCGTAGGTCATGGTCGAGACCTCCCTGTCTTCGAGTGGTTGCAGACAGCGATTTCGGCTGAAATCTGCCGTCCCTAACAACTTCCTTTGGCCCGCAGTTTCTATCCATCCTGCCGCTGCCTGTCAACCCGGAGTTCGTGAAGTGCAGCGCTGGATGACGAAGACCGTCGGTCAGATGCCGTGGAGTCGGTGGAGCTCGTCCCTGTCGAAGCAGGCACCGGCATGTGGGACACCACTACAAACCAGATAAGCAGATTCCGTATCCACCAAGAATGAACCCTTGTGTCAAATAACGATTGTTCCATCACACCGTGACGCCCTGTTGCGAGCACCGCTGCTGGAAGTGTTCCACTCGGACCGTTTCGAGCGACCGCCGATGGCGCAGATCGATTACAACCTGCTTTTTCGCTGGTTCGTCGGGATGCCGTTCGATGAGCCGGCGGAAAACCAAAATTCCGCGGCGTTTCAAGATTGAACTTCCAGGCGCAACTGAGGTTTGCGGCCTACAACCCGCTCCGAATACACAACGTGACGGCGGAGGTGCCGACGTGAGCGCGGCAATGCACGAGAACCAGCGGCATTCGGCAGAAATTCCGGGGTTGCCGGTGCGGTGCCGCGCAAGAAAGCACGTTGTTGAGCTGGAATTTCCTCATGAAGGTCGTGCTGCAGTGAAGGACGCCTTTTTCAACAGTCTGCCAAGCGTTTCAGGATTCATCCGGTTCCCGGCGGTCCGCTGGCTCGCGCCGCTGCCCGGCGCGGCGATCGCCGGGCGCCCGCGTGTCCATGAACACGGGCGTGATCTGCGCGCGTCGCTCACGGCGACGCCGGTCCTGTTCACGACGTTCCCGAGAGGGGCGGTCCTTGCGTCGGGTCATCCGTCTCTCCATAGCACGCGTGGTTGCCAGTAACGGCGAGGTGCTTGCCGCACCACACGGGTCCGTTTTACGCTGCGTCCATGACCGCTGACTGGTTCCTTATCGTCAAATCCCTGCACGTGACCACGGTGACGCTGTCCCTCACCGGCTTCCTGGTGCGTGCGTGGTGGCGATGGTCTGCACCCCATCAGCTTGAACGCTTCTGGGTTCGGCGTCTGCCCCATGTGAACGACACCCTCCTGCTGGCCACCGGACTGACGCTTGCCGTCGTTGGCCGGGTTTCTCCCCTGGCGCAGCCCTGGATCGCGGCCAAGCTTTCGGCGCTTCTGATCTACATCGTGCTCGGCAGCATCGCCCTGCGTCGCGGACGCACGCCGCGCAGCCGGCTTGTCGCCTTCGTAGCGGCGACTGCCGTTTTTTTCTACATCGTCGCCGTGGCGATGACTCGCCAACCCGCCCCGTGGGCGTGAAAGGTTCTTGTGCACCGCTGGTTTTCCGTGTGGCCCGTGGCCGGCATGTCGCGACGGACTGAACCGTGCTGAATTCTCTGGGCACCTTCCTGGGCGGCATCGGCCTGTTCCTGCTGGGCATGCGTCTGCTTACCGACGGCCTGAAGCTGGTCGCGGGCGATACCTTGCGGCGCATCCTGGCAAACGCCACGCGGACCCGCCTGCGTGGACTCGTCTCGGGCTTTTTCATTACCGCGCTGGTGCAATCGTCCACCTCGGTGACGGTGGCTGTGCTCGGCTTCATTAACGCGGGCGTGATGGGTCTCGGCCAGGTCGTGACGGTGATCTACGGTTCCAACGTGGGCTCGACCGTGATCGGATGGCTGGTGGCCCTGGTCGGTTTCAAACTGGATGTGGCGGCCGTGGCCTTGCCGCTGGTGGGTGTGGGCATGGGGCTGGCGCTGACCAGCGGACGGCGCGCGGCGCTGGGCCAGGCGCTGGCGGGTTTCGGCGTGTTTTTCATCGGCCTCGGCATCCTTACGGAAAGCTTTGAAACCATCGGCCAGGACTTGCCCATGGCGCTGTTTGCCGCAAGCGGCCCGTGGGCGCTGCCGGCGTTCATTGCCATCGGCTTCCTGCTTACGGTGCTCATGCAGTCCTCCAGCGCCTCCCTGGCCATCGTGCTGACGGCCGCCGCCGGCGGCGTGTTGCCCTTCGCGAATGCCGCGGCGGCGGTGATCGGCGCCAATGTCGGCACCACCTCGACCGCGGTTCTCGCTGCCATCGGCGCGACACCCAATGCCAAGCGCGCGGCGGCCATTCACGTGTCCTTCAATCTCATCACCGGCGCCATTGCCCTGTTGATGTTTCCATTGCTTATCGCACTGGTGGACGCCTCCGCACGGGTCGCCGGTCTGGAGGGTGGGGCAGCGACCCAACTGGCGCTGTTCCACACCACCTTCAACCTGTTGGGCGTGGCCATTCTCTGGCCTTTCACGCCGCGCCTGGTGCGTGTCATCGAGGCGCGCTTCCGTCATGCAGAGGCCGACGAGGCGCGCCCGCGCCACCTGGACCGGAACGTCGGCGCAACACCGGCCCTGGCCGTGGATGCGCTCGCCCTCGAACTGGCGCGCACGGGCATCATGGCGCGTGCTATGGCGCGCGGGGTGTTGAGTGCGGAGGCCGCGCCGGTGGCGCACCTGGAAGAGGACAAGGCCACCATCGACAGTTTGGTGGAGGCCATGGCCGGTTTCGGGGCTCAGGTGGTCGCGGCCAACCAGCCGCCCGAAGTGGTGGAGGCTTTGCCTGATGCGCTGCGTGTAGCCCGTTACTACGCGACCATCGGTGAACTGTCCCTGAAGATTTCCAGGCAGCACGCGGTGCTCGCGCCGGTGTCCGATGTTTCGCTCGCGTCCCGGCTCACCGCGTTTCGTGCCCTGTGCGTGCGTATCGTGGATCTGGCGGATCCGGTGGCCACTGATTACGACGCGCAGCGCGCGGAGGCGGCGCTCGCGGAAATGGAATCGGAATATCAGGCCCTCAAGGCCTCGCTGCTGCGCATGGGCGCGGCAGGCCGTTTGCCCGTGCGCGACATGGTCGCGGAGCTCGATACCCTGAGCATGATCAGGCGCCTCATCGAACAGACCGTGAAGGCCTCCGCCTACCTCGTTGGGCTGTTGCGCCTGGCCGATCGCTTCCGGACCCCTGAACGGGGCTGAACCGTTCCGCCAGCCTGAACATCAGGCATTCGTTTTCTTGCCCTCACGGAACCTCGAACTACGCTTAACGGGGTTCTGGAGATGAGGATCGTGCCATGGCGGCAATCGGCGGCAATAATCCCCACATGTACACGCCTTTCGGCATCCGGCCGGCCGATGAAACGTTGCCGGGCCTGGTATCGGGCACTTTCAATCTGCTGGAGGCGCCGGATGCCACCGCCGCCGACGTGGTGCTTGCCCATTTTCTGTACCAGACGCTCAAGCGCGGCGCACGGGCGGCCCTCGTTTCATTCGATAACCCGCACTGGCGACTCGCGCAGTTCGCGGGCTACGGCTTCGACTTCACCGCGGCACTGGAAGACGACCGCCTGACCTGTCTGTATTACCGCCCGACGCTGAGCCGTTACCTGGGTTTCGGTGCCGAGTATGGCGCACTGTTTGGCGAACTGCGGCGGCTCGCCGGGCCCGTGGAACGTGTGGGTTTTCTCAATCCCGAGGTGATGTTCAATCTGGAGTCGGACAGCCTTGCCGCGGAATCCATCAGTCGCTTCGTGGCAAGCGCCGGCAAGTTGGGAGGAACGGCGCTGGGTGTTTACGTGCCGAATGGGAGCGAGCAGCACGCACGTCTGCACGCAGCGGGTTCCCGTCTGTTCGCCGGCGCATTTGCGCTCCGCCACGGCGCGAGTGCCCGTGGTCACGATTACGTGCTGGAATCCGTCAAGGGCGCACAACCGTGCAACGCGGTGAAGCTGATCCTTCAGGAAGGCCGAGGCTACGTGGCCGGACCCACAGGCGTGCCGAGCTGCGCCTGACTCACCCTGAACACACCCTGCGGGTCAGCCCCTGAGGCGTCAGGTGACGACCAGCATGGATTGCATCATGAGTACCAGCAGACCGGTGACGGCCACCACTGCAAAGGCAATCCCCACCGCAAGGCCCATATCGCGCCCGCCGATGAATCCCACCAGCGCACTTTTGGCGATGGAGTTGCTGATGGCTGCGAAGACGATACCGCGCACCGCCGCGGCCTCATCGAGCCCACCCTTGGCCAGCTGCGCCAGGGACAGCGTAATGGCATCCACGTCAGCCAGTCCCGACAGGAGCGACAGCGCGTAGACGCCGCGATCACCGAACCATTCAACCGCCGCTCGCGAGGCCAGCATGAGCAGTACCAGTATGGCGGCGAATTTCAGGGCCGGGATCAACTCGAACGGATTGGGCAACGCAATCGCCTGCCGCGCGGCGGTGTCGCCGCGGCCGCGCCGCCACAGCCAGAACGTGGCGGCCGCCGTGGCGACGGCCATGGCCAACACCACCGGAAGCACGCGCCCCAGCAATGCGGAATTCACTACCGTGACCTCGACCAGAATGCGCGGAAACATGGTGGTGGAAGCGAGCACCACGCCGGCAGCAAGAATCGCCTTGGCTCGCACGTTGTCGCGTCCAAGGCGCGCGAAACTGAGTGCCACGGCGGTGGAAGAGGCGAGGCCGCCCACCAGCCCGGTGAGCATGGCACCGAAGCGCGCCCCTGCCAGTTTCATGGCGAAATAGCCGATGAAACCGATGCCGGTAATGAGCACGACGAACCACCAGATGCGATAAGGATTGAGCACCTGCCAGGGACCGAAGCCTTGGTCCGGCAACACCGGAAGCAGTACGAAACTGATGAGCAGCAGCTTGAGCGTGGCGAGGAGTTCGTGCTTCTCGACCGTGCGTATCCAGGTGTGGATCTCGCGTTTCAGCCCGAGCAGCAAGGCGGTGATCACCGCCACGGCCACGCTGGCGGCCGGGAAACCCGCGGCCGTGGTGGCGCCGAGCATGAAGGTCAGCAGTGAAGCGACCGCGGTAGTGATGCCGTAGTCCTGCTGCGGCGCGGAACGTACCAACTGGGCACCGACCACCAGTGCGGCGAACCCGATGAACGCGAGCCCCAGCACCACGGCACCGTATTCCTCCGCGAGCACCGCAGCCAGCGCACCGAACAGGCTGATGATCGGGAAGGTACGTATGCCGGCCACCCGCTGCCCTTCGGACGCTTCGCGGCCGCGCCAGCCGCGTTCCAGGCCGATGAGAAGGCCGATACCCAGAGCAACGGCCATATGCAGAAACAAATCCATGTGACGCCCAAAGTGGGAGAACCGATATCGGGTAGCATAAGCGCCCGCAAAAAATGAGGAAACATCGGTGAACAGGAAATGGCTGCGCGCCTTCTGGCAGTTGCTTGCCGCGGTGCTCATCATTGCCGCCGTCGGATTCTGGCAGACACGTGATCTGGCAAGCGGTATGGCGCCGCCGCTCGCCGGCACCGATGTGCATGGCCGCATGCTCGAGCTCGCCCAATGGCGCGGTAAACCGGTGCTGGTGCACTTCTGGGCTACGTGGTGCCCGGTGTGCCGACTCGAACAGGACAGCATCGCAGCCATCGCCGAGGACTGGCCCGTGCTCACCGTGGCGATGCAGTCGGGCGATGCGGCCGAGGTGACGGCCCATTTGCGTGAACACGGGCTGGACTTCCCCGTTCTGGTCGATCCTGACGGCGAGCTCTCGGGCCGCTTCGGCGTACGCGCCGTCCCCACCAGTTTTGTCGTCGCCCCTGACGGCCGCATCCGTTTCCGCGAAGTGGGCTACACCACAGGCTGGGGGCTGCGCTTGCGCCTTTGGCTTGCGCGGTGAAGAGAAAGGCGGTTAACCACGGAGGCCACGGAGGGACACGGAGAAGATAGAGTGCTGGTTTTGCCGCAGGTCCGTGGCTGCGGCGGGAAGGAAGCGTCGTGTTCTCGCCACGGCAATCAGACACTCGCGCTTGAGACGCGCGCGCTTGCACACGGCCGCGGAGATGAGAGGTACAGGCCTCATTACTTCTCCGTGGCCCTCCGTGGCCTTCGTGGTTTGATCTTCCCCCCGTCTACTCGACCGCAAGCAGGTTCTTAACAAGGCGGGCGCCGCCTTCGTAGGCTTCCTGGGTGGCCATGGCGGCCTGGAAGCGGGTGGGGACGTGGCCGGTGAGGGTGGCGATGCCCTGGTTGACGTAGACGTTGATGCGGGCGGATTCCACGAAGGCGCTCCATTGCAGCTGGTCACGGATGGCTTCCGCGGTGGCCTCATCCTGCGCGGGCGAGGGTTTGTCGGCTGTTGTGTTCACTTTGACGAAAGGCGCGCCCACGTAAGGTTTGTCATGGGTCTCGGCAATCGGCGCCGGACCGACGATCCGGTTGTGCACTTCACGAATGCCGGGCACCGCAGCGACCACGGTTTCGGCGTATTGCCGTTGCCAGGCGGTGGTTGATGGGCCGCTCAGAATTGCGACGTCTTTTTGCACCGCCACGGTGATCTTCTGATCGCCGATGAGCGGATCGTTGCGCAGCGCCGCGGTGGTCCGTGCCGTCAACTCACGCGCATTGCCGGTCGGCGCGCGGGTGGTGATGAGTTGGTGAACGCGGCGCACACCGCGCACGTGGCTTGCCACGCGGGCGGCCAGTCGTTTCTCGTGCAGGGTGGAAACGGTTCCAGCCAACTTCACCTCGCCGGCGTGCACACGGACCGCCAGCTCATGCGCATGCAGGCGCGGCTCAGTGGCGAATGCTTCGCGCACGGCGCGCTCGATGGCCTGGTCCGGGTGCTGTAGTGGAGCTCGTCCAGGCTGCTGGTGCCGTTCTGTGATGGCGAGTCGCGAAATGTCCACGTCTGTTGCTCCGGCGCGTGCGGCTCGCAGTCGTGCACGTCGGCGCTCGGCGGCGCTATGGACTTCGCCCACCAGACGCACCTTGGTGCCGTCGGCAGTCGCCTCGATGCGCCCGCCCGACAGGAGCGCGTCGAAATCGATGGCATGCTGAACGGCCTCGGCCAGTGCTGCGCCGCTCAGGCGCCGCTCCGGAGCGAGCACCAAACGGTTTTGCACCTCGCGCACACCGATCATGCCTGCCACCAGATCATCCGCATGCTCGCGTGCCATCGCCGAGGTGGCCTTGCCCTCAAGTCTGACGCGACCATGTTCCACGCTTACTGCGACATCGGAGACCCCCTGGTCCGGCATGGTGGTAAGAACACGATGGATGCGTTGCTCGAGCTCGCTGTCGGGAACCAGTTCGGGCGACATGATGGCGATACGGTTCACCACGGTCCGCACACCGCGCACGGTTTCCGCGGCACGCTCGGCGCGCCGCTGCCACAAAAGGCGCTCGACCGTACCACCCAAGGTCACTTCACCATGGCGACTGATGGCATACAGATCGGCATCCTGGAGCACCGGATCGGCGCGCAGCTCGCGTTCCACGGCGCGACTGAGCTCCTCGGGGGGAATCACCTCGCCAGGCGCAGCGGCCAATGCGGAAAACCATAACAGGGCCAGAAGCAGCAGCAATATCGCCATTCCATCCCCGGCCGTGAATAATGGCGACAGCCGCAGCGCGGAGCGGGTAAGGAAATCCATGGAGCCGATCCTTGGCGAGTGCAAAGTCCAAACTAAGGAAAAACTAGTCGAGGCCTCGCACGACGCAACAACGCGGCCCGGTTCGGTTCGGAGGCGCTATGGATGAAGTGATGTTTTCGCCGTTTTTCGCCGGGGTGACGGCGAGTGTGGTGGCCGGCGCAGCAACCGGTGTGGGTGCGCTGCCTATCTTCGTGCTGCGTAGTCTGGATGCGCGCACCCAGGACATGCTGCTTGGTTTCGGGGCCGGCGTCATGTTGGCGGCGGCATTCTTTTCGCTGCTGAACCCCGCGTTGGCCGAAGGCATGTTGCGCTTCGATGGCGCAGCATTGACCCTTGCGGTGGTGATCACCGGGTTTCTGTCGGGTGGGCTGGTGTTCTACGGTGCCGATCGCTGGCTACCCCACGAACATTTCATCGCCGGACCGGAGGGGGCCGATCCCCGCAAGCTGCGGCGCATATGGTTGTTCGTCATTGCCATCACCATCCACAACTTCCCTGAAGGCCTGTCGGTGGGTGTCGGCTTTGGCAGTGGCAACGTGAGCAACGGCATGGCGCTCGCCATCGGGATCGGCCTGCAGAACATGCCCGAGGGCCTGGTGGTCGCGCTTGCGTTGGTGGCAGAAGGTTATCGGCGCAGTATGGCCTTCACGGTCGCCCTGCTGACCGGACTGGTGGAACCCGTGGGCGGCGTGCTGGGCGCGGGCGTGGTGACGGTATCAGGCATGCTGTTGCCCTGGATGCTGGCCCTCGCCGCCGGCTCCATGATCTACGTCATCAGCGACGAGATCATCCCTGAGACCCACCGCAAGGGCTTTCAGAAAGAGGCGACCAGCGGCGTCATGGTTGGCTTCGTCGTCATGATGTTCCTGGACGTCGTCCTTGCGCAGTGAGCTGGTGAAGAACAAGCACGAACCACGGGGAACACGGGGGACACGGGGAAAATGGAATTCGAAGGTCACGTTGCGAAGCCACATGACATGTTCTCCGCCGAACTGTCACATATTCGCTACGCGCCAACGTGACCCACGGCGCTTCTTACCCCCCGTGTTCCCCGTGGTTAATTGCCTTTTTGGTCATTTGCGCGGACGCGGTTGGTAGCTGACGACGCTTTTCATCATCTCGGGATAGGGCAGGCGGTCGGTGTCACCGAAGCGCTCAAGGGCGCGGTCGAGCAGGGCGTGGATGTCGGTGACGGGGGGGGGCGGCATCGCCAAGGGCGTCGGACAGGCCACGCAGGCCACCGCACTGCACTTTGATTTCCTTGCCATGGGGCAGTTTGTCGGCGACGTGGGTGAGCTTGAGGGCGAACAGGGCCTTTTCGCGCCAGGTGGGCATGAGGGCTGCGCAGCGGGCGTGGGCGGCGGGCGATAGACAGGTGATGCTTTCGCGCTCGGCGATGAGTACCTTTTGCGCGCGCGAGCAGCCGGCACAACGGGTCAACACCGCTTTGGTGAAGGGGCAGGGGCGTTCGTTGACCTGATAGAAGGCGGTCTTGAATTCCTGCTCGTCCATGTCAGTGTCCCGTCATGCGGTTCATCATACGTTGCTTGAACCCGGCCAGGGTGTCTGCGTCCAGACGTGCGGTGAGCATGGCCAGTTCGCGTTTGGCGGGCTCGCTGCCGTGCACGATGGCCAACGTCAACCATTGGAACGCGGCCTCATCGTCCTGCGGCACCCGGTCGCCTGCGGCGAACAGTTTGCCCAGCGCGAACTGTGCGCGGGCGTAGTTCTGCTGCGCGGCCCGTTGGTACCAATGCAACATGGCAGCGGCGTCCTTCTCGGCGTCCAAATGACCGAACTGGAACATGGCGGCGGCGGCGCACTGGGCCGTGGCATCGCCGGCTTCTGCGGCCGCGAGCAGCCAGCGACGCGCCTGAGCGCTGTCCTGGTCCACGCCCAGGCCGTTGGCGTACAGGGTGGACAGGGTACGCATGGCCTCCGCCTGGCCCTGGTCCACGGCGGCACGCAGCCAGCGCACGGCCTCGGCGTAATCGAGCGTCACGCCCTCGCCATTGGCGTAAAGCAGCCCGAGGCGATACTGCGCCCCGGCATTGCCCTGCTCGGCGGCGCGACGCAGAGGGGGAATGAGATCCTGGATGTCAGCCATGATGTCTTGACCTGGTTACCAGCGGCCGATATTACCAGAGTGATTCACTGGGTAATAGGGTCCATGAAGTGACGGCCCAACGCAGAGGACGCGGACGCGCGGAGGGCGCGGAGGATTGATACGGGGCACTCCCGGCGCGTGCGCAGAAAGCGGTCGGCCATTGAAACGCACCCAAACATCCAGCCGAAAGTCTTCTCCGCGCCCTCCGCGCCTCCGCGATCTCCGCGTTTAATCCCTTCACTTCTTGAGCTTGTTGAGCAGCGGCTCGATGAGGTCCATGGGTAGCGGGAAGACGATGGTGGAGTTTTTCTCGCCGGCGATGTCGGTGAGGGTCTGGAGGTAACGTAGCTGCATGGCCTGCGGTTGTTCCACCAGTACCCGCGCTGCTTCCAGCAGCTTCTGCGAAGCCTGCAGTTCGCCTTCGGCGTGGATTACCTTGGCGCGGCGCACGCGTTCGGCCTCGGCCTGCTTGGCGATGGCGCGCACCATGGATTCGTCCAGGTCTACGTGCTTGATCTCCACGTTGGAGACCTTGATGCCCCAGGCGTCGGTCTGCTCATCCAGGATGTTCTGGATATCGGTGTTGAGCTTTTCCCGCTCCGAGAGCATTTCGTCCAAGTCATGCTGCCCGAGTACGGAGCGCAGGGTGGTTTGTGCCAGTTGCGAGGTGGCTTCGTAAAAATTTTCCACCTGGATGATGGCGCGCTCCGGATCGATGACGCGGAAGTAGATGACCGCGTTCACCTTCACGGACACGTTGTCACGGGAGATGACGTCCTGGGTGGGCACGTCCATGACGATGGTGCGCAAATCCACGCGCACCATCTGCTGAATGGCCGGAATGATGATCACCAGGCCCGGACCTTTCACCCGGTAGAAGCGCCCGAGCATGAACACCACGCCGCGCTCGTATTCGCGCAGGATGCGGATCGCGCTCATCACGAGCACGACGAGGAAACCGATAAGCAGCAAACCGAAGTAATTGAACATGATTAACCTCCCTTGGCTTCCGTGTCGGGCTCGACCTCAACGGTGAGCCCCTCGATGCGCACCACGCGTACGTGCTCCCCTTTGTGCACCGGCCCATGGGAGCGCGCGCGCCAGATTTCGCTGTGCAGACGCACGTGGCCTTGGTCGCTGAAGTCCTCCAGGGCAACCGCCGTCGCGCCCAGCAGTTCCTCAGAGCCGCTCACCACCGGACTGCGGCGCGCGCGGAAGAACAGGTGCAGCACAAAACCGAACAGCAGTGCGCTGCCCAGCGCCACCGCGCCGATGAGCGCCGGGTCGATGCCGAAGCCCGGGGAGTCGGTGTCGATGAGGATCACCGAGCCGATGGTGAAGGCCACCACGCCACCGATGCCGAGAGCGCCGAAACTGGGTGTGAACGCCTCGCCCACCATGAGCGCGATGCCGAGCAGGATAAGACCCACGCCCGCGTAATTGATGGGCAGGGCCTGAAAGGCGAACAGGGCGAGGATCAGGCAAATGGCCCCCACCACGCCGGCCACGATGGTGCCCGGGTTGCTGAACTCCAAAATCAGGCCGTAGATCCCGATGATCATGAGGATGTAGGCCACGTTGGGATCGGTGATGACCGCCAGCAGGCGCGAACGCCAGTCCGGTTCCATCACCTCGATGCGCAGGTTTTCGGTCTGCAGGGTGCGGGCTTCGCCCAGTATCTCGAGCTTGCGCCCGTGCAGTTTGGCCAGCAGTTCCGTCTGGTCGGTGGCGATCAGGTCGATGACGTTCAGCTTGCGTGCCTCGGTGGCTTCCAGGCTGGCCGCCTCGCGCACCGCCTTTTCCGCCCAGTCCGCGTTGCGGCCGCGCAACCTTGCCAGGCCGCGGATGTAGGCCACGGCGTCGTTCACCACCTTGTGGCGCATGGCATCGCCGCTGGGCGGCGCGGGCTCTTCGGTCTTCGGCTTGTCGTCGGCAGGGGTGGGTTCCTGCGGTTCCGGCAAGGGATTCTCGCCGCCGATCTGCACCGGCGTGGCGGCGCCCAGATTGGTGGCCGGGGCCATCGCGGCCACGTGGCTGGCGTAGAGAATGTAGGTGCCGGCGCTGGCAGCGCGCGCGCCGTTCGGGGCCACCCAGGTCACCACCGGCACGGGCGAGGCGAGGATGTCGCGGATGATGTCGCGCATGGCCAGGTCCAGCCCGCCGGGGGTGTCCATGCGCAGGATGATGAGATGGGCGCCCTCTTCGGCGGCATTGCGCAGGCCGCGATGAATGTAATCGCTGGTGGCCGGGCCGATGGCGCCCTGGATGTCGAGCCGCACGCCGAAGCGCTCCGGTGGGGTCTGCGCGGTGGCGAACGCCGCCAGCGCCAGTACGATGACCAGTCCGTGGCGTAGCAGGCGCGTGGTTCTCGTCATCGATCCCTCCATGAAAGCGCGCTTCCGATCAAGGGAGCTCCAGCCGGAAGATGCCCCCGAGTGTACCCCTTATTTGATTGATGGTGACATGCTCCGGGAAGTTGGCGGTGCCGACGCCGCCGGACCAGTGGGTGCAGACCAGGCGGTAAACGTCGGGCTGGCGCTCCGACTCCAGGTAAAGGTGGGTTTCCATTTCAAAGGCGGTGGGCCCGTTGTCGCGGCGGCCGAAACCCACCCGGCGCAGGCCCGTGTCGCGGGCGACCTGCATCTGACGCCGGCCCACACGCGTGACGCGGAAGGTGTCTGGCTGCACGGTGCGGGATTGATCCGCGCGGTTCCACATCTCCAGCTTGCAGGCGGGGCGGTAGCGGTCGCGGCCGGTGCTCACGCGGCCGTCCTGGATCCATACGCTCACCCCGGGCGAAGGGAGGGTGATCGGTTGTTCGAGCACCGCCGTGCTGCCTTCGGGCGGCAGGTAATAGGGCGAGTCGGGGTCGGTCGTCCGGGTGGCGCAGGCGGAGAGCACCAGGGTTGCCAGCATGGCAAGCATCGCACGCATCAGGCGGCTCCTTTTTTTGCGGTTCCGGGGGAAGTATCGGCCCAATCCGGCAACTGCGGCTTGTCACTTCTGCGCCCGTGTGCGTGGGCTCGGTATTTCGGGCGTGTTTCGAGCACATGCTCAGAGGCCGTCCAGCGCCTCGCGGGCGATCTCGCGGACCTCCGGGTGCGGGTCGTTGAGGCAAGCCTCCAACGCCGGGCGTGCCGCAGGGCTGAGGGTGAGCCCGAGGAAGTGGCAGGCGTCGCTTCGTACCCGATGATCGTCGTGGCCGGCGAGGCGTGCGAGGGCGGGTATGGCCGCCTGGAGCACGGGTGTTCCGGCGAGACCCTCGATGACCGCGCCGATGCCGAGGCGCACCTGCAAGGGCAGTTCCGGGTTTTCCAGCAAGTCCAGTAGCAGGGGGAAGTGGGCGGGTTCCGCGGCGAGCACCCCTTCCACCTTGGCGAGGCCACCCTCGGCCAGCATCTGCTGCAGGTATTCGGTCATGCCCTGCGGATGCGCCGCCCGTTCCGCCCAACCGCGCAATTCGGCGGGCGGACGCGCGCCCTCCAGCTCAAACGGCCCGATGCGCATCCACGGCACGCCACGTACCCCCAGCGCCGCGGCGCGCTCCGGGTGAACGGCGACATTGATCACCTCCAGGCGGCCGATGACGCCTTCCTTCACCAGTTTCGCCAACGCATCGAGCACGCCCGGACAATGGGGACAGGCAGGTGCAACAAGGAGCAGAGCATCGGCGGGGGCTTGCATGATTCGTTTCCGTCGTTTGATGGCAGGCGTGCCGGAGTATACGGCTTACCGTCCTGCGGTTGTGGTGTACACTCCGGCCAACACGCCGCCCTGAAAATCCCGGAGAAACCATGGGTGAAGAACTTTCCCGCGAGGAACGCATCCTGCGCGTCATGAAGCAGGTGCTCACCAGTGTGGCACGCGATACGGCCACCGAACCCGGCATGCGCCATCCCCTGAAGGAGCAGACCATCCAGGACATGCGCCTGTGCCTGCTGCTCATCAGCGAACGTGAACGCGAGTTGGCGGAAGCCACCGGCCGCCCCAACGGTGCGCGCCCGCGCTTTACCGATGAGCCGCGCCCTCAGGGCGATGTGGTGATCCCCATCACCAGCATCGGCCGCAAGAAGAAGGACGATGCCTGACCCGTTCGGGGAGCGTTGTCCACAGAGGCCTCTGCGTGGAGGAAATACCGGACGTGCTGCCACTGCGCAAGCACGAGGCGCGTTACCCGAAAACCGTCTCTGCGTTCTCTGTGGATAGATCCCACCGCATCGACTGAGTTGTGATCCGCGAAATCCGTCTGCGCCTCGACATCCCCCCCGAGCGTCTGCTTGCCTGGTACCGCGGTGATGCCGCCGAGGTACAGGCGGTCGCCAGTGACGGGCGGCGCGTGCGGTTCCCTGCCCGCGTGCTGCAGCCCTTCGTCACGCGCGAAGGCATACGCGGCGAGTTCGTTCTGCGTTACGATGCCCAGTCTCGTTTTGTGGATATTCGCAAGCTCCCATGAGTGCAGGGCCCTGGAACGCGGTAGCGCGGCTGTGGCGTAGCCTGAACGGCTGCGGTGTCGCCGCGTGCGCCTCCGCGCCCGGCAGCCAGGCGGCCGCGCAGGAAGGCACCGCCTCGGGAAGTGCGCCGCCACCGGAGCCCCAGGCGCCCGCAGGGCGGGCATCGGATTTCAATCGCGCGCTGTTCGAGAGTGTGCCTGCACTGGTGATGGTGCTCGATCCCGAAGGCCACATCCTGCGTTTCAATCGCGCCTGCGAATTGCTCAGCGGGCTGTCCCGGGAGGCCGTGCGCGGGCGCTTGCTGTGGGATTTGCTGGTCCACGCCGATGACGCACCACGGCTTCGTGAGGCCTACGCACGCATTTCCCCGGCAACCTTTCCCCGCCACTACGTGAACCGCTGGTGCATGCCCGGCGGCGACGAACGCCAGATCGCCTGGACCGAAACCGCGCTCATCGATGCCGAGGGGCGTTTGGATGGCATCATTGCCACCGGCAACGACCTGACGGCACAGAAGAATGCCGAACGGGCACTGCGTCAGGCGCTGGACGACATGGAGCGGCGCATCGTGCTGCGTACCGCCGCCTTGCGCACCACGAACGATGCCCTGGTGCGCAGTGAGGCGCGTTTGGCCGAGGCCCAGCGCATCGCCCA
>JAWLCT010000057.1:0-15292 GCA_041687015.1 Gammaproteobacteria bacterium | reverse complement strand
CTCACCATAATTTAACTGAAAGGGGTGGCGATATGGACAGATCAGTGGCGCCGATGTTGGGTTGCTCTAATCCGTCCAGGTGCGACTCGCCGGCTGCATAACGACTCCAGATGCGCAACTCCGATAAACGGGGATCGGCCGCGTCGATCCACGCGTTGCCCTCGCTGTGTGTTCCCAGGGCGACGGGATCGGTCTCCTGCCAGGAAATCCTGGGCGTCGCTTGGAATCAGCAACAGGAAGTTGCTCTGACTGTGTGGAATAGTGGGCCAGGGCTCGTAGGGTAGACTCGATGTGCAGTGACTTGTGGGGTGTACAAAGCGAGACCGGCCCGAGAATTGTTGAGGCCGTAATCGTCGCCGATGGCTCATGTTTTCCAGGACCAGGTTGCCGATGCCGCCGACACTAACAGGTCTGTAGTCTCTCCAAGCGCCTACTGGCCCGACAACGTATAAATCTGGTAGGCCTCGAGTACTTCGAGTGAATTGAGATAGTCCGGGCTGGTGGCCGTGTAAATGAGATGGACGCCTTGGTGGTAAGGCAAGGTGCCAGCCGACTTGATGACCTGTTGCCCTTCCACGGAATGGGCGAATTTCACGAGACCGAGCAGTTCAGGCTGTTCCTTGACGTTTTCCGGTACCACCAGGAACAGCAGGCGGTAAAGGTAATACTTGCCTGCCTTGAGATTTCCCATGGTCGGTTCGACATCATTGAGCCGGATCATCTTTACGGGCTGATGCCGGCTGCTGCTGATGCCGCTCACGGCGAGGCCGTACGGATCGTCGACCACAGCTTGCTCCACCTTACCCGAGGTCGGCAGGGATATCGCCTGTTTGGAAAACGCCTGCTGAGGATCATTGAACAACTGCTGCCGAAGCGTTCGGCCGACCCCTGATATCATGCCGGCGCGTACATACAGGTTGATCGGCTTGTCGGTTTTCGCACCCAACTGGTTCCAGTGCGTAATCTTCCCAGTCAGCACATCGCGCAGTTGGTCCAGCGAGATCGATTCAATCAATGGGCTGTTCTTGTTGATGATGACGACAAGTGCATCCCAACCGACGGGAACAATCTTTATCGCCCGTTCGCTTTCTTCAATGGTGTAGCTTCCATCGTTGTTCTTAAGCACCAACGGCAATCGACAGCTGCCTGCGAGATCCAGATGTTGGTCAGCGACTCCACGGAGGCCCTTGGTGGCGCCACCGCCCTCCAGAATGATGCGAACACCCGTCTTTGCTTCGTAGGCTTTCGCCAGATCCTGCATGAACCCGAGCTTGGATATGCTGCAACCCGCCCAGCGTAATTCCTTGCTGATGGCATGAGATGTCGGCGACACGCCAAAAATGAGAACGACTGAGAGCAGCGCGAAGCACGGAATCATTCGTTTCATAGTGTTTTCTACTCCCTTTTCTTGTGGACAAGCGCCGGCGGTTTGTGCCCCCCACACCGCACCGGCGAACTTATGCTCCGTGTCCCGATCTCCGAATTTTCGCACCAACTCCAAGCGGAGCATTCAGCACTACTGGGCAATACCTCCTGGCTAGTAAGGTAATGAGCGCTGGTTGGAAAGCACTAATCAGAGAAAGACGAAACGTTCCACGCCACGAGGACAGATGCGCGTCGAGGTCGAAATATTCCACTCAGAGCCGGCGCATTATACATGGACGGAATTGCTCATTACATGCCGCACGATAGCCCCCCTCCGACAGGAGGCCCGACGGACAACCTGCTCCCGTGTGGCGTCATTTACGAGGGCGCAGGGGCTATAGGATCGATTACAAACGCCGCTGCAAACTGCGTCACAGTTTTAGTAATAGGGTTCGCCGACTGCCCATTCCAATGGTCGTATTCTGGATGCCCTCGCCGAACGTATGGGAGCGATTGCCGACATGAACACGCATATCGCCACTGCGGCCGAGGAGCAAAGCGCCGTGGCCGAGGAGATCAACCGAAATATCAGCAACATCCGCCAGATTGCAGGCGATGCGGCGTCGAGTTCCGAACAGATGTCTCAAGCCGCCGACAGCCTGGCCCGCCTGGCCGCTGGACTCCAGGACCTGGTGAACAGCTTCAAGGTCTGACCGGGGCGGGCGCCTTCGTTTTCGTCAAAGCCCCGTCATGGTAAAGCAGGAGGTCCACACCCGCGCCCAGGCGTGGCGGGAGCGGGTGATGGCGGTGGGAGAGACGCGTAGGCGGGCGTCAGCCCGTCGCCTTCAGGCAGGGACGGCGTGCAATCGAGTGGTGCAATACGGGGCGAGGCGACATTTTACCGTCCCCTCGCCCCGGCCGTGCTGCGTTCAATTGGCGACGAAGCAGTAGAACAGGCCGGCACCGCCGGTGCTCTGCAGGGCCGTTTGGCTACACCCGCGGGTGCCGTGAGAAGAATTCCACGAGATCATGTGCCGGGTATCTTTCAGGCCCAAGCGGTCATGGTGACCGACGATGGCAGAACCTTCGCTGCTGCTTGTCCAGTTTCCGCAGGTGGTATCACAACCGGCCGTGGAATAGTTTCCTTCCGGATCGGAGCCGGTGAGAATGTCGTGCGTGTTCACCGCATCGCCGCGTCCACTCACCACTTCGCCTTTTTCGGTCAGTGCGGTTTGCTTGGTGAGGTTGTTTGCGGGCGAATGCAGATCTTGCACGTTTCTGGCAATCATCACGCCCTTGGCATTGTGCCAAGGGCCATTGCCGATGCGATCGCGTGCGTTGACCCCAGCTTCGCCGCCCGGTGCGGTGGTGCTCAGATAGGCGCGCCACTGGGCGTGGCGCGAACCGGCCGCCTTCGCGAGCGCCAGGCAATGGGCATCGGCGCCCTCCAGGCCTCCGAGATCAGCGCCTTTGTCCTTGCCGACGCTGGTTACGAAGAAGGTCATTTCAGGCTGCTGCGCCACTGCAGTGCTCATCATCGCGAAGCCCATCAGTGAAAAAAACAAGGTGGGCGTAACGCAGCGTATCCATTTCATTTTCGTTCTCCTCCATATACGAACAGTCAAACACTTTTACCTTACTGACATCGTGCGCAGATTGCGAGAAGGCACATGGTAGTGCTCCGGGGCACCGCACCAACGTGGACGCGGCGGCCGAAAGCGGGTCGCTGGAAGCGAGCAGTGGCTTCAGGATGGCGTCATACCCGCCATCGAACGCATGCGTGAGTCAACTCGGCCACAAGGCCGTTAAGGTCACACCGCCTTGGTCATTGCGGGTGATTGTGCAGTTTCCCCCGGACAGTGCGATGCGCTCCTGGATGGCAAGCCACCAGGCATCGTTGTCTGCGTCCTCGACCGCACACGCCCCGCGGTTGCTGGTCAACTGCAGGCGCAGGCCGGCTGCCGCCCTGGACAGGCTCACTTGCACGCGTCTGCTGGCGTCACAGCGCATGAAATGCTGTGTCACCTGTTGCGTAATGCGATAGAGGATGACCTTCAGCGACGGGCTGATGTCGCTCTCGTGCGCCCTGATGAAGGGGGCGATCACTGCATCAGGGTATACCTGCGCACACTCCCTGAAGTACCAATTCAACGTGGCGATGACGCCGAGCTCATCGAGGCTGGATGGGCGTAGCTCCATGGCCAGGGTACGGACATCCTGGATGGCGGCCTGCAGGTGCGGCACGACCGTCCGCAGTGTCTGTAGGTTGCCGTCGCCTGCTTTGCGCGTTGCCTGCTCCACCTGCAGTTTTATGCTGCCCAATGTCTGCAGAATGCCTTCATGCAGTTCGTGCGCCACGCGCTGCTTCTCCTGTTCCTGGGCAACGAGCAGCTGGGATGACAGTACTTCGAGGGCATTGCTGCGTTCGCCAAGGCTGTGCTGCTGGCGCTTTATGATGCCCTCGGCATGGCGGACGATGGCGAGCAGCGAGAGGTAGAGCAGCAGAAGGATGCCAGTACTGCCGCCCAGGATCATGAGCTGCGCACGTTCGATACCGGCAACCATGGGATTGACGTCGGTGTAGATCTCGAACACGCCGAGAATCGGTGCGCCGGGATGCGCACGTACGGGGATGTAGCTTTGGATCAGGTTGTCCGATTCGGTATCACCATCGAACGCATTGAAGCCGTCACGATACGTGAGCTTGCTCGCCACCTGCCCCTGTATGGCGGATTGAAAGCCGACGTTGTCGGTGGCCATCCGCCCGATTTGGGTAGGGCGTGTGGAATAAGTGACGACACCCTCATCATCGTAGATCTTCACGCGAGCTACCGACGTATCTTCCATCAGCGCTGCGATGGCGCGTTCGAGCGCGGGCGGTAACGGACGACCATGGTGCGCAGACTCATCTTTCAGGTACGCCACAATGGGCTCGCGCACGACATTGAAGAATCCCTGGGCCAGCACCAGATTGTTGCGTTCCCCGAAGTGTACGATGTCTGTGACAGCCGTTTGGCGATAGAGCGTGGTGAGCAGGATTGCCGCCGCGACAAAGCCGGCGAGGCTGGCGGCGGAGAAAAAACGCACGATACCAAAGAACCGGTAGCGGCTTGCGCCGGGAGGTTGGGTGCGCTGGACCGCACGTGTGGTGTGGGGCGTGCCCTTGACTTCCGGTTTGGCGTTTTCCCGCAGGCGCCTGCCGGTGCAGGGAGTCGACATAAGACATCCTCGGGGAGGGGAAGCCCTGAAAGGTTAGGACACCCGGCCAACGGTTTCCTGAGGCGGGCCCCGAAAACGACCCGCAAAGCGGCGGGTTTCGCGGCAGCAAGGCCAAACCCACAGTAAACCCAACCCCTGTCCCCGGGGTTTATCTAAACCATATGCTTCGCATGGGTATTGGCGGAGAGGAGCGGGCGCGCGTCATGCGCCGAGCCGTGCTCCGGTCTCCGTGCTCGCGCTCACATGGCCTTGGCGGTGGTCGGGGTGACACAAAGACGGACCGAACCCGGGGCCCCCCGGGGATTCCGCGGACGCCATCACGTCGTCTGCTCTTACGGATACGGGGAGTGGTTTGATAAGGTAGCCACGCAAATGCCAAGAACGTCGCCCCGGGAACGAACGTCAGTGACCCAGCATCTCTCAATCCGTTGCCCGGCTTCCCGACACCTGCGGAGGGGCCTGTTGCTGGCCGCTCTGCTCATCGGCACCGCGCAATCAGCGCCTGTTTCGGCTTCCTCCTGGCGCGATGAGCCTATCCGCCCGATTGTTGCGTCATCAGCGCTGGATGCATCACGGGTGGCCCTCGGGGAACGGCTATTTCACGACCCCCGGCTATCTTCGGACGACACGATCAGCTGCGCTTCGTGTCACTGGCTTCCGGAGGGGGGCAGTGACAGGCGGCCTTCTTCCATCGGCATCAAGGGTGCCGTTGGCAACATCAACTCGCCCACCGTTTTCAACAGCAGTCTCAGCGTGGCCCAGTTCTGGGACGGCCGTGCCCGAACCCTCGAGTCACAGGTATCGGAACCGCTCCATAACCCGATCGAAATGGGTGCAACCTGGGACCAGGTGCTTGAAAAGCTGCGCGCCGACGCGGCGCTGGTGGAGCAGTTCCAGCGTGCCTATCCGGAGGGAATGACCGCCAGCACCATCGCCGATGCCATCGCAACCTTCGAGCGCTCGCTCACCACGCCCGATTCTCCCTTCGACCGCTGGCTCGCCGGTGACGACGATGCACTTACGCCCGAGGCCAAGGAAGGCTATCGGTTGTTCAAGGCCTATGGCTGTGCCGCCTGCCACCAAGGGGCCAACGTAGGCGGCAACATGTTCGAGAAGCTCGGCACGATGGGGGACTATTTCGCCGACCGTGGCGGCGTGACGAAAATGGATTACGGCCGGTACAACGTTACCGGCGACGAGGCGGACCGGTTCGTATTCAAGGTGCCGAGCTTACGGCTCGTGACTCTGACACCGCCTTACTTCCATGATGCTTCGCAAGAGGATCTGGGCGAAGCCATCACAACCATGGCGCGCTACCAGTTGGGCCGTACGATCGATGACGCGGAGGTCGAGTTGATCATCCGGTTTCTCGAGAGTCTGGTTGGGCGTCATGAGATGCTTGCGCGATGAAAGCACCGCGCCTGCAGTGGATGTCATTGCTACCGTTGATGCTGCTCCTGATCACCATGGGACTGGCGGGTTACTGGGCGGTTGAGCGGACCCGGGAGCTTCAGGTTCAGGAGGTGACCAATGACATCCTTCACCGCATCAAGCAGCATGACACGGCAATGGACAAGGACGTGCTGCGCATCACTTCCCTGCAATTGACCCACTACGACACGCTGGTCGAGGCCGTTCATTCGCTGCGTGCGTTACAGGAACAACTTGCGAAGTTGCAGGATGGCCATTACGCGGGCGCGGGCGCCGACCTGGCGGGTTACGTTGCGCTCAGTGAACGCAAGATCCGCGAACTGGAACGACTTAAGGCGGCCAGCGCGGGCCTGAACAACACACTGCAGTACCTTCCTACCGTGGTAGCGCAATTGCTGCGCCGCGAGCGTGATAGCGCGTTGGCGCAGCGCGTCTCGGTGATGTTCTCGAACCTGCTCGCCTATAACCTGCTACCGGACCCCGCTTCACGGACCCGTGTTACGAAAGCGATTGGTTTCCTGCGCAGCGAAACATCCCCGGATAACGCGGTGCTCCAGAACATCATCATCCACTCAGATGCGAATCTGCGGGCACGCGACAACGTCTATGAGTTGCTGCGGCGCTTTCAGGACATCCCCACGGCGGATGCGATAGCGCAGTTGCAATTAGCCCATAGCCACCATTTCGAAAAGCAGACAGAGCGTTCGGACCGGCTGAGTTTCGTCCTCTTCATTGTGACGGCGTTGACCCTTGGTTCACTGGCCTACACCATGCGACGCCTGGCCACGGCGCGTGCGAATACCGAATCGGCGTGGCGCCAGTTGCATGATGCGGTAGAGAGCATCTCGGAAGGCTTTGCGCTGTTCGACGCGCAGCGTCGCCTGGTGCTCTGGAATCAGCCGTACAAGCGCTTCCATCCGGAACTATCGCAGCTTGTTAATCACGGTGTCACGCTGGATGAAATCAATGCGGCCACCTTGGCCCATCATGTGGATCCTCCGCAGGGAAATGCGGAAATCGGTGGTGCACGGATCATACGGTACACCACAGGACACACGTATTTGATCAGTGAGAGCCGGACCTCGGACGGTGGCATCGCCTGCGTCCACGTGGATATCACCGAACGTCAGCAGATGGAAGAAAAGCTGCGCGAGATGGTCCAGGCTGTGGAGCAGAGCCCTGCATCGGTGATCATTACCGACCTGAAGGGCTGTATCGAATACGTCAACCCGAAATTCGAGGAAGTCAGCGGCTATCACGCAGAAGAAGTCATCGGCCAGAACCCCCGAGTGCTCAAGTCGGGTGAGACTTCCACCGAGGAGTACGCCGTACTCTGGGCAACCATCGCCGCCGGTCAGGAGTGGCATGGAGAATTTCATAACCGCCGCAAGAACGGCGAGCTCTATTGGGAAGCGGCGACCATCAGCGGTATTCGTGACGTGGAGGGCAATATCGTTCGCTACCTGGCGGTGAAGGAAGACATCAGCGAGCGCAAACACGCGGAGGAACAGCTCCGGCTTGCTGCTAAGGTATTCGAGAAGACCACCGAGGCTGTCATTGTCACGGACGCGGAAAACCGCATCAAAGCCGTCAATCCCGGTTTCACACAAATCACCGGCTATTCCGTCCAGGAGGTTATCGGTCGCAATCCGGGTTTGCTCGCCTCGGGGCGTCATGATGCGCATTTTTATCGAAAAATGCGCGAGTCACTGGCGGCGACCGACAGTTGGGAAGGCGAAATCTGGAATCGTCGCAAGAACGGCGAAATTTACCCCGAATGGTTGTCGATTGCGGCGATTCGCAATGATGAAGGCGAGATCATTGAGTACATCGGGGTATTCAGCGATATCACCCGTCGCAAGGAGGCGGAGCGGAAGATCCAATGGCAGGCGAACTATGACAGCTTGACCGAACTGCCCAACCGGTCGCTTTTTCTCGATCGCCTGTCAAACGCCTTGAATACGGGGCAGCGGGAAGGTTGGTTGTGTGCCTTGATGTTCATCGATCTCGATCGGTTCAAGGTTGTCAACGATACGTTAGGCCATACCGTAGGGGACAAGCTGCTGCAGCAGGTCGGCCATCGGTTATTGGAATCG
Source organism: Gammaproteobacteria bacterium (assembly GCA_041687015.1). GTDB lineage: Bacteria > Pseudomonadota > Gammaproteobacteria > Thiohalomonadales > Thiohalomonadaceae > JALOAT01. The sequence continues at coordinate 7,181 of JAWLCT010000057.1, read as the reverse complement.
GTCCGGTCCAATGATACGGTGGCGCGCCTCGGCGGCGACGAATTCACCATCATCCTTCAGAATGTCGCCCGTGAAGACAATGCGGCAGAGGTTGCCGCGAAGATTATCGAGCGGCTGTCTGAGCCTTTTTATGTGGATGAGCACGAAATCCACATCGGCGCCAGCATCGGTATCACCTTCTATCCGCGGGATGGCGAGGATGCGACGACGCTGATCCGTAACGCTGATCTTTCCATGTACCAGGCCAAGGAAGCAGGCCGGAACCGGTACCATTTCTATACGCAGGAATTGAATGCCAGGTTGCAGAGCCGGATGGACCTGGAGCGAGACTTGCGTCATGCACTCGCGCACGCCGAGTTCTTCCTCGAGTACCAACCCATCGTGTCCAGCAGCGCGGACCGGGTCGTCAGTGCAGAGGCCCTGGTGCGGTGGAATCACCCCGTGCACGGTCGGCGTGAGCCCGGCAGCTTCGTGCCCATTGCCGAGGAGTTGGGCCTCATAGGCCCCCTTGGAGAATGGGTGCTGCGCACCGCATGCCGGGAATGCGCGCAGTGGACATTGGGCGTGGACCCGCCCGTAGGGGTATCGGTGAACGTTTCCAGTCGACAGTTCAAATTGGGCCTGACACCGGAGGTTATCTCGGACATCCTGGACGCGTCCGGACTGCCGCCCCACCTTCTGACACTCGAAATCACGGAAAGCCTGTTGCTGGAGGAAACCGAGGAGGCATTGGCATGGCTGGATGCGATCAAGGCCACGGGCGTACGCCTGTCCATCGATGACTTCGGCACGGGATATTCATCGCTCTCGTATCTCAAACGTTTCCCTGTGGACATGCTGAAGATCGACAAATCGTTCATCAGTGGTGTCGCAGTGAATCCCGATGACGCTTCGCTGGTCGAAGCGATCGTTGAATTGGCAGAAAATTTCAAGTTGAAAGCCGTCGCCGAAGGCGTGGAATCACAAGAACAGCTCGCATTCCTTCGCCAGAAACACTGCGACCTCATCCAGGGTTTCTACTACAGTCGCCCGCTGACCGCCGAAGCGCTGCGGGTATTGATTGCGAATGGTGGTCTCGGAAGCGGTCAGAAGCGCCAGAGACAGGAGCTTGGCGGCGCCTGACGGTATTCACACTATCTTGGGCACTCCGCTGGTTGGCCTACCAGGCTGCAAGATGTGAACCTCAGTCTATTAGACGAACGCTTGCGCCCCCTGGGCGGACACGGGTGGGCTGAAGTAGAAACCTTGCAAATCGCAGCACCGCTCACGGCTAAGGAACTCCGCCTGTTCGCGGCTCTCCACGCCCACTGCGACCACCCGTAGCCGCAGGCTCCGGGCCAGCGCAATGACGGCGCGCGATACCGCGGCTTCGGGACCGTCGAGGTGAACCTGCTGCACGAAAGAGGCATCCACCTTCAACGTATCGATCGGCAGGCGCTGCAGCTCGGCAATGGAGATGGGACCCGTGCCGAAGCGATCAATTGCGATCTGAACGCCGAGGGTTTTCAGGCGGCGCAGACGCCGCGCGCTGAGCTCCACGTTGGCCAGGGCATCATCTGCGGCCACTTCCAACTCCAGCAACGTCGGATCGAGTCCGATTTCGTTCAGCACGCGGGCGACCATGGTCGGAAACGTGTCCGAGACCAGCTGTGATGCCGACACGTTCACACTGACCCGCAACGGCGTCTTGCGGCGGCGGTTCCAGGCAAGGTTGGCATGGCAGGCCTGGTACAGCACGAACTCGCCAATAGAATCCATGAGGCCTGTTTCCATGGCGAGCGGAAGGATCGTTTGCGGCAGGAGCAGGCCGCGCGTGGAATGCTGCCATCGCAGCAGTGCCTCCATGCCTCGTGTGCACTCGTCGCGCGTACTGATCTGCGGCTGGAAGAAAACGGTCAGTTGCCCGTTTTCGAGTGACTCAGCCAGCTCCCATTTCAATTGCTTTTGGCGCTGTACACTATCCGCATCGGCGTTCGGGGCGAAGACAAATTTGTTGCGGCCGGTGTGTTTGGCATCATACATGGCCGTGTCGGCCACCTTCACCAATGACTCCAGGTCCCCCGCGGCGTCGGGATAGACGCTGATGCCGATGCTTGGACTGATGAAGAAGGCCTGGTCCTTGATGAAGAACGGCTCGGCGAAGCCTTCGAGGATCTTGCCGGCGACGCGCGCGGCGTCCCGGGCGTCTGCCAGGTCGCCGAGGATGATGGTGAATTCATCACCGCCAAGGCGCGCTACCGTATCGCTTTCCCGGACCTCCGCGCGCAGACGTTTGGCCGCCTGAACGAGGAGTTGGTCGCCTGCTTGATGACCCAGACTGTCATTGACGAACTTGAAGCGATCCAGGTCAATGAACAGCAGAGCCAATCTGCACTGATAGCGCTCTGCGCGGAGCATGGCCTGCTGTAACCGGTCCAGGAACAAGGCGCGATTGGGTAGTCCGGTCAAGGTATCGAAATGTGCCAGATGGTAGAGGCGATCTTCCGTCTCCTTCAGTGCCGTGATGTCGCTGAAGATGCCGATGTAATGGGTCGTTTGCCCGAACCGATCCCGCACCGCATTGATGGACAACCACTTGGGATAAGCCTCCCCGTTCTTGCGCCGATCCCAAATCTCGCCCTGCCAGCGTCCGGTGGCAAGCAGCTCCGTCCAAAGTTGGCGATAAAAATCCGCATCGTGACGGCCGGATTTCATCAGCGCGGGTGTGCCCCCAAGGACCTCGTCGCGCGCGTAGCCGGTGATACGGCAAAAGGCGGGATTGACGTCCACGATGGTGCTGTCCGGGCGGGTAACGACGATGGCCTCCGAGGTATCCTGGAACACGCGGGAAAACATGGACAAGTTGCGCTCGAAGGCGCGCCGCTCGCTGGCATCCTGGAAGATGAGAATGGCACCGACCACCTGCCCGGCACCATCACAAATGGGCGCGGCACTATCGGAAATCGGTAGGGTGTCACCGCTGCGTGTGATGAGCAGCGAGTGGCGGCTGCAGTGATGCACACAGCGCTCGCGGATGGCCTGATGCACGGGTGACGGCAGAGCCGTGCCACTTTCCTCATGCACGATGTGGAATACCGCGTCCACCGGCTTGCCCGCCGCTTCTTCCAGCCGCCAACCCGTGAGCTGCACGGCCACCGGATTGACATAGGTGATGTTGCCTTCCTGATCGGTGGCGATGACCGCATCGCCGATGCTTTGCAACGTGATCTGGGCCAGCTGTTCGGCGCTCTGGCGTTCTGTGACGAGGCGCTGCTGGGTGACGATGCGATCGAGTACCGAAGGGAGCAACTCCAGATAGAGTTCGTCAACGTCCTTTACCACGTAGTGCGCAGCACCCGCTCTCATGGCCGCTACGGCCAAAGCCACGTCATCGGGCGTGACCATGAACACAGCCGCCGGACCCGGGACCGAAACTGCCTGCACAACCTGGAGTCCGTTACCGTCAGGCAGGCGGCCGTCCACCAAAACCAGCGCAAACTGTCCGTCGCGCAATCGCTGCAAGCCTTCTTCCACCGTGGCAGCCAGCACGACCTCAAAGCCCACTTTTTCAAGTCGCTCCCTGGTGGCGCGCGCCGGCCAGGCATCCGCCTTGATGCAAAGCACGCGCTTCATGGGGATAGTCCTTTCCGAGGCCAAGACGGAACGAAGCTGTAGTCTGCTGCTGGGGGATGGGCGAGGCGGGAACGTGCTGCAAGGCGGCGAGTGATGCAATATCCGCGGCAGAAAAAATAGCCAGGGGATGATGTGTTCTGCATGGCCGGGAAGCGGAAAGTCAGGCCAATGCCTGGCCTGCCACCGCTGTGGGAACTGGAGAAGGTGCTTTGACTTCCGGCATTCAGCTGCCCCTGTTCATTTCGTGGTTAGTACAGTCTTTTCCTGTCGACACGATCCTGTCAACCCAATCCGTAATATCAGTGAGCGCTGTATTTCTGATGTAAACCCATCGGTTCAGCTGATGATTCCCAGTGTCTTGGCCCAACCCTGCGCCTCTTCCGAGCCGACTACAGTATTGATGTCACTCGCAAAAGACGTGCCCTTCCATGTGCTTTTCCGCATCCGCCAGTTACATGTCCGCAGCGCTGTTGATTCCCGCAGGGGTATACTCGCTTTCGCAAGCTCGACGCGTGGGTACGGGGTATCGCATGCTGGGTGTGATTCCGCTGTTCTTCGGCATTCAACAGGCGCTTGAAGGGCGGGTATGGCAACTCCTCGATGCGAACGACGCGGGCGGGGCGCATGCATGGGCCCTCGGATTTCATTTCTTCTCTCATTTTCTCTGGCTGTGGTGGATTCCACTGTCCAGTTATCTCCTTGAACCGGGTCCCATTCGCAGACGTATCTTCCTGGGTGTCGGCGTGTTTGGTTTTTTGGCCGGTGGCACGGTCTATTTGAGCTTGCTGATGAATCCGGATTGGCTGTCAGTCTCCGTGCGCCAACACGCTATCGACTACAGCATTTCTTCCAGTTATCGCGTTGACATCGGCATACCGTCCTCGGCGCTCTACGGGCTCATCATCCTGATCCCGCTGCTCGGCTCCAGCTATGGACGTCTTCGCGGGTTCGGAGTACTGATCGCCGTGTCGGTTCTCGTATGCTCCGTTTATTACGCCTACGCATTCGTGTCGGTGTGGTGTTTCTTTGCCGCCCTGATCTCGATATATCTTGTCTACGTGATCCGCCGCCTGGCCTCACCCGCCGGGTACAGCCGCTCTCTCGCGTAACCAGGGTGCATATCGACGATGCCGGGCGTTCTGAAATCCCGACGCCCGGCCATCGGGCGCCGAGACCCCTTTTCTATTTATTGCAGCGCGATACGCACCGCATTGGAAAACGCGGAGATGCGATGGTCGGTATCGACACTGCGAACGGCGAGATAGGCCGTATCACCAGTGACCACCTGCATGGCACTCGACCACACAATCTGCACGTCGGTGTTCTGGTCGACGAGGAGGGGCACCGTTCTCGTCCCGGAAAAATCGGGGGTGTCCGAGACATAGAGCAGGTAGTCGGTACTGCCATTGGATAGCATGATGGCGGGTGCCTGAGCGCGGCTGATCACTGCGCCCGTCGCAGGTGAGAGCAACAGTATGCCGGCATCGCCACCGGATGTCCCGGCATCGTGAAGCTCCAGCAGCGCGTTGGCAAGCAGCTCTTCCGTGGCAACGATGCGATCCGCCATCTGCCCAATCTTGTCCTCAGTGACCACGATGCGGTCGGCCATCTCGCCAATCCTGTCTGCCATAGACCCGATATCCGTGGAAAGTTGCAGCATGGCATTGACCATGTTGTTTGACATCTCATACATCGCTTCGATGGGATCGGTGAAAAAGGCGCTCGCAGTATTCAACGGCGCGAGTGCGATCACGCCACCCAATAGGCTTGCGGTTACAAATCGTCTTGTTGACTTCATTTCTGTCCTCTGTTGGTTGATGGAATCGCTTTCCGCATCCTGAACCGGGGCTGCGAAAAGGCTGCAAAGATTGCCAGAAGTGCCAGAGGAATGGCACGGCACGCAAATGGCGCTTTCCTTCCGAACAGGACGACGAATGCACGGTTGGGGTTTCCGACGCAAGGAAATCGGGCCGACCGATGCATGCGGAACGTACGACCGAACACGTTTCAGAAATTCCACTATTCAAAAGTCGGAATGGCGCCTGGAACTGGTTTTGCCAAGCCCCGCAACTAGCCAAATCCCTCACGTAAAGTGGCAAAATACGGCGCCTTTTGGCAGTGCTCGCAATGGGGCGGGTTGCTGCGGAACATGGAAGCATAGTCTTGTCAATAATTCATATTGATGCCCTTTGGTCCTCCACGATTGCCATCATGCTGCTGCTCATGGGAAAGTTTCTGACGCAGCATTTTGAGCTGCTCCGTCGTTACTCGATCCCTGAGCCCGTGCTGGGTGGTGCCTTGAGTGCTGCGACAGTGGCCGTTGCCTACTACGCGCTCGATCTGCGTGTTGAGTTCTCCCTGGATTCACGTGATACGTTGTTGTTGTACTTTTTTGCTGCCATAGGACTGAAGGCAGAAGTGCGAACATTGTTGAAGGGGGGACGTCCGTTAGTTGTGCTGGCGTTCCTCGCCAGTGTGTTCATCGTATTTCAGAACTTGACGGGTATGGCCGTTGCTGACGCCTTTGGGCTGGACCCCAAGACAGGGCTGATCGTGGGTTCGGTTTCACTCACCGGAGGCGTTGGCACCACCTATGCCTGGTCGCCTGTTTTCGCCGAGCAGCATGGGATGCTCAATGCGATGGAGCTGGGAGTCGCCGCCAACACCGTCGGATTGTTTGCCGCCTGTGTCATCGGTGGGCCGACCGCCGCTTGGCTGATGCGACGTCACCAAATCGCACCATCGGGCGATTTCCGTCTCGCAGTAGGGACCATGGACGAGCGACCCACGCGGTTTAACTACTTCAGTGTGTTGCGTGCATTATTCTTGCTCAACTGCACACTCATCGTCGGGCTCGCATTGGACAAGTTTGTAGCCGAGATGCCTGTAACCTTGCCGACCTTTGTCAGCTGCCTGATGGCGGGCATTGCGATCCGTAACCTGCCGCTGTTATTTGGAAACGACGTCATTGAGGCTTGGCCGGGCACCTTGAAAGGGCTGGCGTTGATCTCTGATATCACCCTGGGCTTGTTCCTCACCATGGCCCTCATGGGCATGCAGTTGTGGGCTTTGGAGGGTGTGTTCACCTTTGTGATTGTTGTGCTTGCCGCACAGATCGTGTTGGCGATTATCTACGCAGCGGTTGTGATATTCCGTGGTATGGGTAGTGACTACGAAGCAGCTGTCGTGTCCGCTGGCTTTAGTGGTATATCCCTGGGCTCTACAGCCACTGCGGTTGTGAACATGACGGCAGTAACGCAGCGTTTCGGTGCCGCACACCATGCCTTCATCGTGGTTCCGCTGGTGTGCGGGTTCTTCGTCGATTTGGCCAACGCGCTTATCATCGGAGGGATGCTGACGTGGTGAACGTGCCAGCCCCAGAGGCGCCATGGGGGAACGGCGTGCCTGACGGAATTCAACGCGTGTGTGCTAAGGGCTGGTGCAGCGCTGCCCGTACAGCACCGTCGCTTGCCCCTTAACCCAGAGGACTGCGCTTGCGGAGGGGCCGCGGATTGCGCACCTTGCGCAACTTGTCCAGCAGGTGCAGCAGCGCTTGCCACGGGTGGCGC
>JAWLCT010000056.1:0-15752 GCA_041687015.1 Gammaproteobacteria bacterium | reverse complement strand
GCACCATTCCCCTTGTAGGAGCGGCCTCAGGCCGCGATGCGCGGGTGGTTGGAACCACTGCCGGTTATCGCCCAGGGGACTGGGCTCCTACAACGCACAGCGCACAACGCACCATTCCCCCGAGGAGCGGCCTCAGGCCGCGATGGGTTTCACCCCCTACCCGCACCGGCCAAGCCGCTCCTACAAAACAGCCTGGCTCCAGAACGGAAGGTTTTGGAACTGGTTCATGGTCCCCGGGCGGCGCCTCATGGTAAAAGAGGCGGGTCCGGGGCGTGATGCCCGGCCAATGAGAAGAACAATGGCGGGACACACCCGTAGCAAATCCGAGTGGGCCCTTGGCCTGCTGATCGTCGCGGCCTTCTTCCTCGCTTCGGGCAGCCGTGTGCTGGCACCGTTGGAGGGCTACGTGCTCGCCCTGGGGGAACGCTTCCTGGTTCCTGCCGTGGCCAGTGACAGCGTGGCGGTCGTCGCGTTGGACCCGGCGATCCCGGCCGAGCAGTGGTCCGCCGTGGTCGAGCGCCTGGCCGATGCCCGTGTGGTGGGTTTGGTGCCGCCGTTTCCGGCCGCGTTGCGGGACGGGACCGGACCGACTCTGCCGGAAACCCTGGTACAGGGTGTGTTTCCGAGGCGCGTATCGGCCCTCCCCGTCATGTCTTCGCCGGAGGCGCTGCCGGCTTGGCCCGCCCGATCCCAACCGGAGTCCGGCGTATTCCAAAACATCCCCAGCCTGCTCACCGGGCAGCCGTTCACACCCCATCGCATCGCTCTGGAGCGCCTGCCGGCTGCTCGACAACCACTGGCCGTGCTGGAGTTCGAGCCGGGACCCTATCCCGTTTTCCGTGCTCCGCTGGTGATCCGCGCCGGCGATGCCTGGACCGCCAGTTTCGCCCTGCGGCTGGCCACCCTGGCGTCCGGCGTGGCGCTGGGCCCGGAGGCCCTGCAAGACCACGCCATTCTGGCGGTGGAAGGGCCCATCGCCACGGACGGGGCTTATCGCGTCTACCCGCGCCACGCCAGCCCGGAGGTCCCGATCGTCACGATGGCGGAGCTGGCCCGGGGCGGCTTCGACCCGAAAGGCAAGGTGGTCCTGCTGGGCGTGACCGATACGGCGCAGGTGGAGCCGGTGGTGTTCACTGGCGGCGACATGCTGCCCCCCGTGATGGCCGAGGCGCGCCTGACCGCGGCTGTGCTGGATCGGTCCCTGTTCAGTGTGCCGCCCTGGAGCGCCTGGGCCCAGTGGGGCGCCCTGTTGGCCGTGGGGCTGGTGGTTGCCGCCGTGCTGCCGCGCCTGGCTCCCAGCACGGCCGTGGTGCTGGTGTTGTTGCTGGTGTTTGTCGCGCTCACTGTGGAAACAGGCTTCATCAGTTTGCGCACCACCTTCGTGCCCCTGGCCACCCCGGCCCTGGCGCTCGCCACCGGTGCCTTTGCCCTGCTTATCAAGCGCCGTCTGGGCGCCCACGCCCGCGTGTTGGCGGCGGAACTGGCCACCGCCAATCGGCTGCTCGGTCAGTCCTATCACAGCCAGGGCCAGCTGGACGGCGCCCTGGAACGCTACCGGCGCTGTCCGGCGGATGACGACCTGCTCGAGCGGCTTTACACCCTGGGCCTCGATTTCGAGCGTCGTCGCCAGTTCGGCAAGGCCGCGGCGGTGTTCGAGCACCTGCTCGGCCTGGCACCCAAATTCCGCGACACCGGCGAACGGTTGCAGCGCAACCGTGAGGCCGACGGGCGCATGCTCTACGGCAAGACCGGCGGCACGACGCCCACCGGCACCGTGATCCTGAGCAGCACCGGCCTCACCCGTCCCATCCTGGGCCGCTACGAAGTGGAGCGCGAGCTGGGCCGCGGCGCCATGGGGGCGGTCTACCTGGGCCGGGACCCGAAAATCGGCCGCACCGTGGCCATCAAGACCATGGCGCTGTCCCAGGAATTCGATGGCGAACAGCTCAATGCGGTGCGCGAGCGCTTTTTCCGTGAGGCGGAGACCGCGGGCCGGCTCACCCACCCCAACATCGTCACCATTTACGATGTGGGCGAGGAACAGGATCTGGCCTATATCGCCATGGACTACCTCAAAGGCGACAACCTGGCCACCTTCTGCCGCCCCGACAACCTGCTGCCCTTTGCGGAGGCCATGGCCATCGCCATCCAGGTGGCGGAGGCGCTGGACTACGCCCACAGTCGCAACGTGGTGCACCGCGACATCAAGCCCGCCAATATCGTCTACGACCGTGAGGAAGGGACGGTGAAGGTCACGGATTTCGGTGTGGCCTGCCTCACCGACGCGAGCAAGACCCGCACCGGCACCGTACTCGGCAGCCCATCCTACATGTCGCCCGAGCAGGTGGCGGGGCGCCGCGTGGACGGCCGCGCCGACCTGTTCTCCCTGGGCGTCACCCTGTTCCAGCTGCTCACTGGTGAACTGCCCTTCACGGGCGATTCCCTGGCGAGCCTGATGTACCAGATCGCCAATGAGAAGCCGGCGGACATCCGCAAGTTGCGCAAGGACCTGCCGACCTGCATTGGACGCATCATCGGCAAGGCGCTGCAAAAAGATCCCGAACGGCGCTACCAGAGCGGCGCCGACATGGCCGTGGCGCTGGCCCGTTGCCGGGAAACGCCCAGGGAGGTGTCATGACCGAGATCCGCATATGGGGCGCCACCGATCCGGGCCGGCAGCGGGAACATAACGAGGATGCCATCGCCTGGGATGCGACCAGCGGCTTTGCCATTTTGGCCGATGGTGTGGGTGGGCAGAACGCCGGCGAGGTGGCCAGCGGGCTGGTGATATCCGTGCTCGACGCACGCTTGCGCGCGGACGCGGACATGGCGCCGGAACAGATGCTCGACGCCGCCGTGCGCGAGGCCAACGCCCAGATCCACCACCGCGCCGCGGCCAATCCGCTCTATTCGGGTATGGGCTCGACGGTGGTGGCGGTGCAGTTCCTGCCCAAGCACCTGGTGGTCGCCCATGTGGGGGATTCGCGGCTTTACCGTTGGCGGGCCGGTACATTGGAACTGCTCACGCTCGACCATTCGCTGGTGCAGGAGATGGTGAGCGGCGGCTTCATGAGTGCCGAGGAGGCGAGGGCGTCCGGCCATCGTCACGTCATCACCCGCGCCCTGGGCAGCGCACCGGAGGTAGAGGTGGAGGTGCAACGCCACGACCTCCGAACGGGCGATCGTTTACTGTTGTGCTCCGACGGCCTCAGCGACCTGGTCGACGACGACGAAATCGCCGCCGTGCTCGCGCGCGGCGCACCGGCGGAGGTCGCGGCGCTCGACCTGGTGGCGCTGGCCAACGAGAAAGGCGGCAGCGACAACATCTCGGCCATCGTGGTCGAGGTGCATTGAACCGCGTGTTGAAGAGGCTTGCCCGGATTTGAAAGCAGAGGACAAACATGCCGAAGCTCATCATCACCCGTGAAGGGGTCAGCCTGCGGGACTACCCCCTGGATCAGCAGCGCACCACCATCGGGCGCAAACCCGACAACGACGTATACCTGGACGATCAGACGGTCAGCTCGGAACACGCCGCCGTGTCCCTCATCGGGGCACCCGCCATCACCGACCTGGGCAGCACCAACGGCACTTTCGTCAACGGCGTGCGTATCAGCAAGCAGGACCTGAAACACGGCGACGTGATCCGCATCGGGCAGCACGAGCTCAAATACATCGACGAACAGACCCAGGATTTGGCGGCCACCGTGGTGTTCACGGCCGCGGCGCCGACCCGCAATGCCCGCCTGCACGTCGTTGCGGGCGCTCGGGCGGGAACGGTACTGGACGTGACCCAGGACCGCACCACCCTGGGCAAGCCCGGCGGGCAGATAGCGGTGCTGTTGCGCGAGGCGGGCGGCTTCCGGCTGTTGCCCATGGCCGGCAAGTCCCCCGCACGCGTGAACCAGCAGGCGATTGCGGCGCAAGGCGTCGTGCTGTCCGACGGCGATGAAATCGATATCGCCGGCTCCCGCCTGCGCTTCGAGGTGAAATAGTGGGGGAGGCAGCATCGAAACCGCGGCTCACCGTGCATTGCGAAGGCCTCCCGGTGCGCACCTACATGCTCGACAAGGCCCGCATCACCCTCGGGCGGCGCAGCGGCAATGACATCCAGCTGGACGACCCGGCCGTAAGCGGCGCCCACGCAGTGCTGCTGCTGTCCCAGAGCGATTACCTGGAAAGCTACCCGGTGGTGTACCTGGAGGACGCGGGCAGCACCAACGGCACCCTCGTCAACGGCGAACGCATCCAGCGCCGGCGCCTGCACCACGGCGACATCATCCGCCTGGGCCAACACGAACTGCGCTACGAGGAAGCCACCGGCGCCATGGACAGCACGGTATTCCTGCTCTCCGATTTCAGCTCCTGAATCAGGGCAAAAACGCGGAGGGCGCGGAGGCGCGGAGAACGCGGAGAACAGAAAAAAGTCCAGGGCATGTTGCAGGATTCATTGCGAGCGCGTCCGGCAAAACTCGAATTCCCGAGCAGCCATTGCCTTCCCCTCTGCGTCCTCCGCGTCTCCGCGCCCTCCGCGTTGGTCCCCTTGAAGAGACCCGCGCGGCTTCCGACCGGATCGGCCCGGTGTTAGGATCGCGCGATCGCGAGAGTGAGAGGTTTCTATGGCAGGTCACAGCAAGTGGGCGAATATCCAGCATCGCAAGAACGCCCAGGATGCAAAGCGCGGCAAGATTTTCACCAAGCTGATCCGTGAAATCACGGTGGCGTCCCGCATGGGCGGTGGCGATCCTGCGTCCAATCCGCGCCTGCGCGCGGCCATCGACAAGGCACTCGACGCCAACATGACCAAGGACACCATCGAGCGCGCGGTCAAGCGCGGCGCCGGTGCGGGTGAGGGCGACAACTACGAGGCCATCCGCTACGAAGGTTACGGCGCGGCCGGGGTGGCCGTGATGGTCGAATGCCTGTCTGACAACCGCAACCGCACCGTGTCCGAGGTGCGCCACGCCTTTACCAAGCACGGCGGCAATCTCGGCACCGACGGTTCCGTGGCCTATCTGTTCAGCAAGTCCGGCATCCTCACCTTCGCCGCCGGCAGCGATGAGGACAAGGTGATGGAAGCGGCCCTGGAGGCCGGCGCCGACGACGTCGTGACCAACGACGACGGCAGCATCGACGTGCTCACCAGTCCGGAAAACTTCGTGGACGTGAAGGAGGCCATGGTGGCCGCGGGGCTCACGCCCGAAATGGCGGAAATCACCATGAAGCCTTCCACCACCGTCGATCTGGGGCTCGAGGACGCCGAGCGTGTGATGAAAATGGTCGACATGCTGGAAGACCTGGACGACGTGCAGAACGTCTACACCAATGCCGATTTCAGCGACGAGGTCATGGCCAAGTTGGCCAAGTAAGCCCCGGCCATGCGCGTGCTCGGCATCGACCCCGGCTCACGCCGCACCGGCTTCGGCATCGTCGAGCGCGTGGGCACGCGCCTCATGTACGTGGAAAGCGGCTGCATCCGCGCCGGGGACGGCGATTTCCCCGGGCGGCTGAAGACCATTTTTGACGGCATCCGTGACGTCATCCGCATCTACGACCCCGCGCAGGTGGCCATCGAGCGGGTGTTCATGCACCGTAACCCGGATTCCGCCCTCAAACTCGGCCAAGCGCGCGGCGCCGCGCTGTGTGCGGTGATGGAGGCGGGGCTCTCCATCGCCGAATACATGCCCGCCGAGATCAAACAAGCCACGGTGGGCAAGGGCAACGCCGCCAAGGCACAGGTACAGCACATGATGCAGGCATTGTTACGCCTTCCCGGCGCGCCGCAGGAGGACGCGGCCGACGCGCTCGCGGTGGCCGTGTGCCACCTCAACATCGGCCAGACCCTGGCACGCATGACTGAAACCGCGAAAGCCGCGGGCCTGCCCGCGGGTGCCCGCTACGGAGCACGTCGGCGATGATCGGACGACTGCGCGGCATCCTCGCCGAAAAACACCCGCCGCAACTGCTGCTGGACGTGCAGGGCGTGGGCTACGAGGTGGAGGCGCCCATGAGCACCTTCTACCAACTGCCCGGCGTCGGCGAGGTCGTGACCTTGTACACCCAGTTGGTGGTGCGCGAGGACGCCCACCTGCTGTTTGGTTTCGCCACGCTCGGCGAGCGCAGCATGTTCCGCAGCCTGACCAAGGTGAACGGCGTGGGCGCCAAGCTGGCGCTCACCATTCTCTCCGGCATCTCCGCCAACGACTTCGCCCGCTGCGTGCAGGACGGCGACACCGCCGCACTGACCCGCCTGCCCGGCGTGGGCAAGAAAACGGCCGAGCGCCTGGTGGTGGAAATGCGCGACCGCCTCGACGACTGGCAACCCGTACCCGTGCTGCCCACGGCCCAGCCGGCGCCGGCTGCCCCCAGCGGCAGCCAGAGCCTGCGCGACGCCATCAGCGCCCTGGTCGCCCTGGGTTACAAACCCCAGGAAGCCAGCCGCCTCGTCAATGGCCTGGACGATGACCTCTCCAGCGAAGACCTCATCCGCGCGGCACTCAAGCGGGCGGTGAAGGTGTGAACAGGGGTATGACACGGAGGCGCGGAGGACGCGGAGGGGAAGAAGGTGATTGCATCTGTGTGCGTAGAGGGTTGTTCGAGCGAGTCGATGGGATCTGAGATGCATGTACATCTGACATTTGCTTTCTCCGCGTCCTCCGCGCCTCCGCGTTGCGCCCCCCGGAAAGTGCACTGATGATTGAAACCGATCGACTCATCACCGCCGCCGCTTTGAGCGACGAGGAGGCCCTGGACCGGGCCATTCGGCCGCGCATGCTGGCCGATTACGTGGGCCAGGCGGTGGTGCGGGAGCAGCTGGAGATTTTCATCCAGGCGGCCAAGGGCCGGCGCGAGGCGTTGGACCACGTGCTGTTGTTCGGGCCGCCGGGGCTGGGCAAGACCACCCTGGCGCACATCATCGCCAACGAGATGGGCGTGAACATGCGCCAGACCTCAGGCCCGGTGCTGGAGCGCCCGGGCGATCTGGCCGCGTTGCTGACCAACCTCGAACCCCACGATGTGCTGTTCGTGGACGAGATCCACCGCCTCAGCCCCATCGTGGAAGAGGTGCTGTATCCGGCCATGGAGGACTATCAGCTCGACATCATGATCGGCGAAGGTCCTGCCGCACGGTCGGTGAAGCTGGACCTGCCGCCCTTCACCCTGGTGGGCGCCACCACCCGTGCCGGCCTGCTTACCTCGCCGCTGCGCGATCGCTTCGGTATCGTGCAGCGCCTGGAGTTCTACGACGTGGACGACCTGACCCATATCGTGCAGCGCTCGGCGCGCATCCTGGGTGTACACATGGACCCGGACGGCGCCCGCGAAATTGCACGCCGTTCCCGGGGCACGCCGCGTATCGCCAACCGCCTGCTGCGCCGGGTACGCGACTACGCCGAGGTGAAGGCCAACGGGCACGTGGACAGGACCATCGCCGACCGCGCCCTGGACATGCTCGACGTGGATGCCCAGGGCTTCGACATGCTCGATCGCAAGCTGCTGCTCGCCATCATCGAGAAGTTCGAGGGTGGCCCGGTGGGCCTGGACAATCTGGCCGCGGCCATCGGCGAGGAGCGCGACACCATCGAAGACGTACTGGAACCGTTCCTCATCCAGCAGGGTTTCATCATGCGCACCCCGCGCGGCCGGGTGGCCACGCGCAGCGCCTTCCTGCATTTCGGTCTGAAGGCGCGCAATGACGCCGCGCTGCCGCGGCAAATGGAACTTGGAGAAGGCGACGATGTCTGAAGGCGCTGAGTTCCTGTGGCCGGTGCGGGTCTATTACGAGGACACCGACAGCGGTGGGGTGGTCTACTACGCTAATTACCTCAAATTCCTGGAGCGCGCCCGCACCGAGTGGCTGCGTACCTCCGGTTTTGAGCAGGACGCCCTGCTGGCCCAGGAAGGCATTCTGTTCGCCGTCCGCGCCGTGGACCTGCAATACCGGCTGCCCGCCCGCTTCAATGATGCGCTGGTGGTGAGCGCGAAGCTGGTCAAAGTGGGCGGTGCCAGCCTCGATTTCGTGCAACAGGTCCGGCGCGAAAACAGGGTTTTGTGCGAAGGTAGGGTAAAAATCGTTTGTCTGGATGGGGCTACCTTCAAACCCAGGCCCTTGCCGCAAGCACTCCAGGAAGCCCTATCGAAGGGGACGGAATGAACGTCGACGCCTCCTTGTTCAATCTTTTTCTCAACGCGAGCCTGGTGGTTCAGGCCGTCATGCTGTTGCTGCTGACGGTCTCCATCGCCTCCTGGGCCATCCTCATCGAAAAATGGCGGGCCCTGTCGCGGATGCGCGACGAGGCGAAGGCCTTCGAGGGCCGTTTCTGGTCCGGCATCGATCTGGTGGAACTCTACCGCCAGGTGGGCAAGGACAGGGATGAGCCCACCGGTCCCACCGCCCTGTTCAAGGCCGGCTTCCGCGAGTACGCCCGCTTGAGCAAGCCCGCCATGGGCCATCCCGAGGCGGTGGTGGAGGGGGCCCAGCGCGCCATGCGCGCCGCGCTCAACCGCGAACAGGATCGCCTGGAAAGCAATCTGGCCCTGCTGGCCACGGTGGGTTCCGTCAGCCCCTACGTGGGCCTGTTCGGCACCGTGTGGGGCATCATGAACAGCTTCCGCGCCCTCGGCGGCGTGCAATACGCCACGCTCTCCATGGTGGCTCCGGGCATCGCCGAAGCGCTCATCGCCACCGCCATGGGCCTGTTCGCCGCCATCCCCGCCGTGATCGCCTATAACCGTTTCTCCAATGAAGTGGAACGGCTGATGAACCGCAACGAGACCTTCGTGGAGGAATTCACGAGTCTGTTGCACCGCCAGGTGTATAACCCGGCCCTCGAATCCGCTGCCTGAGGAACCCCATGGCGGCGCAGCCCATCAGAAAACGCCGGCGCCCCATCGGGGAAATCAACGTCGTGCCCTATATCGACGTCATGCTGGTGCTGCTGGTGATCTTCATGGTCACCGCGCCCCTGCTCACCCAGGGCGTGAAGGTGGACCTGCCGCGGGCCAGCGCCGAGCCGGTGACCTCGAGCGACGGACACATTGTGGTCATCTCCGTGAGCGCCGACGGCAGCTACCATCTCAATCTCGACGGCGAGAAGCAGGAGCCCTTGGCCTTGCCCGACCTGGTGCACCGTGTGGTGGCCTTCCAGCGCCTGCATCCGAACACCCCCGTGAACGTGGGCGGCGACCGCAATGCCAACTACGGCAAGGTGGTACAGCTCATCGCGGCGCTGAAACAAAGGGATATCACCAAGGTGGGCCTGCTCACCGAGCCGCCGGAGCGCTGACAATGGGCGAACGCAGCATTGCCATCGCGATCTCCATCGGCGTCCATGTCATCGTCTTCGCCGTGCTGGCAGTGAGTTTCCACAGCGATCCCGTGCGTCTGCCCGCGGCGGCGCCGGTGATGGAGGCGGTGGAGACCGTGGCCGTCGACGAGGCCATGGTGGAAAAGGAACTGCGCAAGCTGCGCAGTGACGAGCAGGCCCGGCGCGATGCCGAGTCGGCGCGCCAGCGCAAGCTCGCCCAGGAGGCGGCGCAGATGCGCAGCGCGCGCGAAAAAGAAGCCCAGCGTCTCGCGGAGCTGAAAAAGAAACGCGATCAGGAGCAGCGCGCCTCGGAAGCGGAGCGCAAGCGCCTCGCCGATCTCAAGGCCGAACAGCAGCGCGTTGCCGCCGAGAAAGCGGCCATCGAGAAGAAACGCGCGCAGGAGGCCAAGCGGCTTGCCGAGCTGCAGAAAAAGCGTGAGGCCCAGCAGAAGGCCGAGGCCGAAGCGGCGTTGAAGAAAAAACTGGCGGCGGAAGCCGAGCAACTGGCGCGCGAACAGGACAGCCTCAACGCCAGACTCAAAGCGGAATACGTCGATCTGATCAGAAACAAGGTGTCGCGCAATTGGTTGCGTCCCGCCGGAACGGCGGGTAGCGTGAACTGCAAAGTATCGGTACGTCAGCTGCCGGGCGGCGAGGTGGTCGAAGTGCGTCTGCTGCAAAGCTGCGGCAGTCCGGCCCTGGATCGCTCGGTCGAGGCCGCGGTACGCAAGGCTTCCCCCTTGCCGGCGCCGCCCACGCCGGATGTATTTGATCGGGACATCAACTTCACGTTTCATACAGAGGGGTAGAGGTGCGGAAAATCCTGCGCATACTGCTGTTGGCCGCGCTGTGCTCCGCAGGCACGGCGCACGCGGTACTCAACATCGAGATCACCGAAGGCATGGAGGGCGCGCTGCCCATCGCCGTGGTGCCCTTCGGTTGGACCGGACCTGCGCCCTTGCCGCAGGATGTCGCCGCGGTGGTGAGTTCCGATCTCGCGCGCAGCGGACGCTTCGCCCCCATGGCTGCCGAACGCCTGCCTGCGCGGCCCATGGTGGCGAGCCAGGTGGATTACTCCGCATGGCGCAGCACCGGGGCGGAAAGCCTGGTGATAGGCCGCGTGCAGCCGCGCGAGGGCGGGGCCTACGTGGTCGAATTCCAGTTGCTCGACATTCCCCGCGGGCAGCAACTGGTGGGCTACAGCATCCCGGCCAATGCCCAGCAGCTGCGCCGCGTGGCGCATCAGATCAGCGACATCATCTACGAAAAACTTACCGGCGAGCGCGGCGCGTTCGACACCAACATCTCCTACGTGACAGAAGAACGCGCGGCGGACGGCAAGCGCACCTACCGGCTCGCGGTGGCCGATTCCGACGCCTACAACGAGCAAATCATCCTCACGTCCACCCAGCCCATCATGTCGCCGGCCTGGTCGCCCGACGGGCGTCGACTCGCCTACGTGTCCTTCGAAGAGGGTCGTTCCGCGGTGTTTGTGCAGGAAGTGGCCACGGGCAAGCGTGAGAAGGTGGCATCGCACCCCGGCATCAACAGTGCGCCGGCCTGGTCGCCCGACGGGCGTTCCCTGGCGCTGACGCTCTCGCGTGACGGCAACGCGGAAATCTATGTGCTGGATCTCGCCAGCAAGCGCCTCCAGCGCGTGACGAACAGTTTCGCCATCGACACCGAACCGGCCTGGTCGCCCGACGGCCGCGAACTGGTGTTCACCTCCGATCGGGGAGGGCGGCCGCAGATCTATCGCCTGGCCATGAACGGCGGCATGCCCATGGGCTCGCCGGAACGTGTGACCTTCGAAGGCAGCTACAACGCCCGTGCGCGTTTCTCGCCCGACGGGCGGCGTATCACCATGGTCACCGGCGAAGGTAACCGGTTCCGCATTGCCGTGATGGATCTCGACACCGGCAACCTGCGCGTACTGACCGAATCGCGTCTGGACGAATCCCCCAGCTTTTCGCCCAACGGCGCCATGATCATCTACGCGACCGAGATCCGCGGTCGCGGCGTTCTCGAAGCGGTGGCCGCCGACGGGCGTGCTCACCAGCGCTTGGGGCTGAGCAGGGGAGACGTGCGCGAGCCGGCGTGGTCCCCGTTTTTCAAATAGGGAGAGGAAATGCCATGAAGAAGTTGATTGCTGTTCTGATGCTGATATCCGGCGTGGGTTTGATCGGCGGCTGCGCCCAGCAGCAGACCACCCCCACTGAGCCCACCGCGCCGGGTGCCGCGGCACCCGGTGCGGAAGCCGCCGGTGCCGAGACCGATCGCGCCTTTGCCGGCAGCCCGCTGGAAGATCCCTCCAGCCCGCTGTACAAGCGCGTGTTCTATTTCCCGTTCGATAGTTCCGAAATCGCTGCGGAAGACCGCGATATCATCGCCCAGCACGCGCAGTTCCTCGCCAGCAATCCCAACGTTTCCGTGGTGATTGAAGGTCATGCGGACGAGCGTGGTTCGCGCGAATACAACCTGGCGCTCGGCGAGCGTCGTGCGCAGGCCATCGAAAACCTGTTGCTCCTGCAAGGCATGGCCAAGGGCCAGCAGCAGGTGATCAGCTTTGGTGAAGAGCGGCCTGCGGCCCAGGGTCACGACGAATCGGCCTGGCGCTTGAACCGTCGTGTCGAACTGCTGTACTCGGGAGTCTGATTCCATGCGTGTGCCCCGTCTCACCGTTGCGCTCGCAGCGGTCCTCGCAACGGGCGGCGTCGCCGCCCAGGACCTCAACGCGCGCGTCACCCGTCTCGAACAAACGCTGGACAACCAGACGCTGGTGGAGATGCATACGCGCATCGAAAGCCTGCAACGGGAGGTACAGCAATTGCGGGGGCAATTGGAGGAGCAGGCGCACGCGATCCAGGGACTCCAACGCCGTCAGCGTGACTTGTACATGGACATCGATCGCCGCCTCTCGCGCCTGGAGCGCGAGGGTGGCGGCGGTGGCGCCATGGTGCCGCAGCCCGGGGTGCCGCCCGTGACCGCACCGACACCCGGCGCCGGCCAGCCGGCCGCGCCGGCTGAAGGCGAGGCACAGGTCGCAATCACCATGCAGGAACGTGAGGCCTATCAGAAGGCCTTCGATCTGTTGCGTGAACTGCGCTATGACCAGGCGGCCAACGCCTTCCGCAGCTTCCTCAATCAGTATCCCTCCGGGCGTTATGCGCACATCGCCCAATATTGGTTGGGCGAAGCCAGTTACGCGCAGCGGCACTTCAAACAGGCCATTCTGGAATACCAGAAGTTGTTGGATAACTATCCCAAGAGCCCGAAGCTCGCCGAGGCCATGCTCAAGATCGGCTACAGCCACAATGAGCTCGGTGATCGGGCCGCCGCCACGCGCATGCTCAACGAACTGGTGAAGCGCTATCCGGAATCCACCGAAGCGGGCCAGGCGCGCAACCTGCTCGGCCAGTTCAAGCGCGAAGAATGAGTTCCACCTCCAGCGACGTGATGCGCCTGCGCGTCACGGAAATCTTTGTGTCCCTGCAGGGCGAATCGCGCAGTGTCGGCTGGCCCACGGTGTTCGTGCGCCTCACGGGCTGTCCGCTGCGTTGCGGGTATTGCGACACCACCTATGCATTTCAGGGTGGGGAATGGATGCCCCTGGATGCCGTGCTCGACAAGGTGGCCGCCTTTGGCGTCAAACACGTGTGTGTCACCGGCGGCGAGCCGCTGGCACAACGGCCCTGTCTCGACCTGCTCGCGCGCCTGTGTGACAGGGGCTATGAGGTGTCGCTGGAGACCAGCGGCGCGCTCGATGTGTCCGCGGTGGATGAGCGGGTGATCAAGGTTATGGACCTGAAAACCCCGGGCTCAGGCGAAGCAGAACGAAATCGGCTGGAAAATCTCGCTGTCCTCACCCGCAGGGATCAGGTGAAATTCGTGCTGTGCGATCGCGCCGATTACGAATGGGCAAAGGCGCTGGTTGCCCGTGAAATGCTTGCGGAACGCTGCGAAGTGTTGTTCTCGCCGGCGGTCGGCCAATTGGACGCACGCACGCTGGCCGAGTGGATAATCGACGATCGCCTGCCGGTGCGTTTTCAGTTGCAGTTGCACAAGATTCTCTGGGGCAACGCCCCGGGCAGGTAACGATGAACACGAAGAAAGCCGTCGTGCTGGTTTCCGGCGGGCTCGATTCCGCCACCGTGGCGGCCATGGCGCGCGCGGAAGGTTTCGAAGGTTACGCGCTGAGTTTCGATTACGGTCAGCGCCACCGCGCGGAACTGGAGGCGGCAGCGCGCGTGGCCCGCGGCACCGGCATGCGTGAACACCGTGTATTCCGTTTGGACCTGCGCCAGTTCGGCGGCTCGGCGCTCACCGATGAGGCTATCGCCGTGCCGCAGGCGCCGAGCGACGGCATTCCCGTCACCTATGTGCCGGCACGCAACACAGTGTTCCTGTCACTGGCGCTGGCCTGGGCCGAAGTGCTCGACGCCCATGACATCTTCGTCGGCGTCAATGCGGTGGACTACTCCGGCTATCCCGACTGCCGTCCCGAATTCGTGCGCGCCTTCGAGGTCATGGCCAATCTGGCCACGCGCGCAGGCGTCGAGGGCAGGGGATTCCATATCCGCGCGCCGCTCATCGACCTGAGCAAGGCCGAGATCATTCGCGCAGGGACCGCGTTGGGCGTGGATTACAGTCTTACCGTCTCCTGCTACGACGCGGATGAAGCGGGCCGCGCCTGTGGCCGCTGCGATTCCTGTCGCCTGCGCGCGGAAGGATTTCGCGCCGCGGGCGTGCCTGATCCCACGATTTACCGCTGAAATTCACCTTCCGAAATTATTCCTACCCCCTTTAGGGAGGTGACGCTCCCGGCCCATCTCTCTATCCTTTCCCCTCTTCAACCCCGGCCGACACGGGGGTATTAACAGGGCGGGTCAACCCGTCGAACAGGAGGAGAGGATATGATCTTCGAGAACTTCGGGGAGGCTCAGTCGTTTTTCCTCTGGGCCACCTTCGCCGTGGCACTCATCATGGGTGCCGTCGTCAACAAGACCAACTTCTGCACCATGGGTGCCGTCTCCGACTGGGTGAACATGGGTGACACCGGCCGCATGCGCGCCTGGCTGCTGGCCATCGCCGTAGCGGTGCTCGGCGTGGTGGTGCTCGAATCCATGGGCCTGGTGCAGGCCGACAGCGCCTTTCCTCCGTACCGCGCCGGCCAGTTCCTGTGGGCGGAACATCTTGTGGGCGGCATCCTGTTCGGTGTCGGCATGACCCTCGCCAGCGGTTGCGGTAACAAGTGCCTGGTGCGCATCGGCGGCGGCAACATCAAATCCGTCATGGTGCTGCTCATCATCGGCATCATCGCCTATTTCATGGTCAACCCGTTCCCGGGCTCCGATCAGACTCTGTTCACCGTGCTGTTCTACGACTGGATTCGTCCGCTGTCCGTGCAGATGGCCTCCGGCCAGGATCTGGGCTCGATGGTCGCTTCCGGCGAGAGCGTCACGACGGCACGCCTGACCATTGGCCTGGTACTGGCGCTTGCCCTCCTGGTGTTCGTGTTCAAGTCCGCCGAATTCCGCGGCAACTTCAACAACATCGTCGGCGGTATCGTGGTCGGCGCGGCCGTGGTCGGTGGTTGGTACATCAGCAGCAACGTGATGATCGATGCCGATGGTGAAATCTTCGGTATGCAGAACTTCGTGGCCGAGCAGTGGGACATGTACGCGGGTGAGGACGATGTGAAGCCTGCCGATTCCCGTCCGCTCAGCGCCCAATCGTTCACCTTCATCAACCCCATGGGCCAGACCGTCGGCTATGGCGCGTCCGGATTCGATAACACCATGCTCACCTTCGGCATCATGGCCGTCGCGGGTGTGATCCTGGGTTCGCTGCTCTGGTCGTTGCTGTCGCGCGGCTTCCGCTTCGAGTGGTTCGCCTCCTTCAAGGACTTCCTGAACCACTTCATCGGCGCGGTGCTCATGGGTTTTGGTGGTGTGCTCGCCATGGGTTGCACCATCGGCCAGGGCGTCACGGGCATTTCCACCCTGGCCCTGGGCTCCTTCCTCACCTTCGCCGCTATCGTGTTCGGCAGCGCACTGACCATGAAGATCAGCTATTACCGCATGGTCTATGAAGACGCCAGCTTCATGCAGGCCTTCGCCACCTCCCTGGTGGACATGCGCCTGCTGCCGGGCTCCATGCGCAAGCTGGAATCCATCTGATCTTCCCCCGCTACCGGACTTGCCTTTTTCGGCGAGTCCGGTAGCATAGCCACCTCTTTTTTTCCGGGTCGTTAGCTCAGTCGGTAGAGCAGCGGACTTTTAATCCGTTGGTCGTGAGTTCGAGTCTCACACGACCCACCATTTTCCCCTCGACCGCCCTTTCACGGTCGGCCGCCGCGGACACCCGTAGGAGCGGCCGAAGGCCGCGAGCCTGTTGCCGGACCGAAGCCGCGCCCGGCCTCATCCCCCTGTAGGAGCCCACTCC
>JAWLCT010000055.1:0-15978 GCA_041687015.1 Gammaproteobacteria bacterium | reverse complement strand
CACTCAAGAGCGACGGCACCCTCTGGGCCTGGGGCTACAACCCGTACGGCCAGCTCGGTCTCGGCCACACCGTCCAGAACACCTCGCCGGTTCAGGTGGGCAGCGCCACCGACTGGGCGCAGATCAGTGCCGGATGGGGCCACTCCGCGGCAATGAAGTCGGACGGCAGCCTCTGGACCTGGGGCCGTAACTGGGCGGGCCACCTCGGCCTGGGCGACACCGTCCAGCGCAACTCGCCGACACGGGTGGGCAGCGCCACCGACTGGCGGTCGGTCAGTGCGGGCGCGATCCACACCGTCGCGGCGAGGGCGGGCGACACCTTGTGGGCCTGGGGCCGAAATGAGCACGGCGAACTCGGCCTGCGCAGCGCCTGGTTCGACGAGCCGCAGGCGGTGCCGACGTGGTAAGGCGGCGGGTTACGGTTACGGCTTTGGCCCCTGCAGCAGCTCCGCGACCAGCGCCCGGGTCGCCGCCGACGGTGCCACCCCGACGTGGGCGGCAAGGGCCGCGACACAGCGCTGCCACGCCGCCACCGCCGCGCTGGGCAGGTCCAGGGCCAGATGGTGGCGGATCAGCGCCTGCCATAACCGCTCATTGGCGGGTTGCGCCTCCAGCAGCGTCTCCAGCCAGGCCTCCCGGTCGGCGGCAGCGGCATCGTCCAGTCGTTCCAGCACCGCTGCCGCGATACGGCGCGACAATGCCGCTTTCGGCAGCGGGTCCGGTGCCGTGGGCAGACGTACCGCCGCCTCGACGAAACGCGCCAACTGCGCGCGGCCGTGCTCCGTGCCCTCCAGGTCACGCAGCAGCCACCAATAATCCACCCGGCACAGGGCCGGGTTGAGCGCCACGCTGCCCGGGCGGGTCAGGATCATCTCCTCGCCGCCGAGATAGCGCCGCAGGCGATGGATCGCCGTATCGAGCGCCCGCTGAGCGCGATCGCCTTCGCTCTCGGGCCAGAGCCGGTCGGTGAGCCGTTCGCGCAAGACCGGGTGTTTGCCGTCGCCCAGGCAGGCCAGATTCAGCAGTAGCTCGTGCGCCTTGCCGCCCAGTTCCAGCGGCTGGCCGTCGAGGCGGATTGTCGGCCCGCCGAGGAGCGCCACTTCCAGCGCCCAGTACCAGTATTCCGGGAGGGCGAGATCCGGCGGCGGCACCAGGCGGCGCTGTCGGATCAACCAGCGCACGTAATCCGGCTCGATGCCGGCGGCGAGCGCGCGGGCGCAGAGCGTCGCCATTGTGCTCCCGCGCCACCAGGGGAAGTTGACATAGCGCTGCTCACGGCCCAGCGCGAGGGTCTGCGCCAGCACGCGCCGGCCGCGGGCCTCCATGCCCAGGCTGAAGGCCGCGTGCGCACGGGTGAGGCCGCGCGCGAACGGGACGTATCCGGAATCCATGGCACGACCGATGAACCGTGCCCGGCCGACGTGCACCAGTGCGCGCAGAAACCGGCGCCGCTCCACGTAAAGTTGGGCAAGCCCGATGTGGGTCACCGCCTGGGGAAACACGGCGCCGGATTTTTCCGCCAGAGTCACCGCCTCGCGGGCGTGCCGCAGGGCCAGCGGCACGTCGTTCTGCAACAGGTGCAGCCAGGCACGGCTGTAGTGGTAACCGGAGCGGTCCAGATAGTGTTCGGGCGGCGCCGACCGTTCCATTCGGGCCAGCCACTCGCCGGCCTGCTCCAGGTTGTGCCGCGTCAGGGCGAGAAACGCCCCCTGCATGTGGAAATGGGAATCCCAGAAGTGCACGCCGCTCGCTTCGGCCAGGGTGAGCCCCTGTTCCACTTCGCTCATGCATTCGGTGTATTCGACGAACAGGCGCCGGATCATCGCCACCAGGGAATGGCTGAGCAGGCGGGTGCGTACGTCGCCGGTCCGTTCGCGGATCGCCGTCATGCGCCGGCTGAGCGACTCGGCGCCCAGCAGATCGCCGCGCCAGATGCGGTAGAGGAGCAGATAGTTGGCGGCACTCAGGCGGGCAAAGTCGTCGCCTTCGGCCTCGAACGCCGCCAGGCAGCGCCCGGCCCAGTGGGCCATCTGCGGATGATCCGGCTGGCGAAAGACCAGGCCACCGAAGTAGCAGGCGTCCAGTTCCCGCAGCAAGGCCTCGGGAAGGACGAGGCCGGGTCGTCGGCGGGCAAACTCGGCCAGCAGCGGATCGAGCGGGTGAAAGTCCGAAAGGGTGTGGATGCGACCCGATACGGCAATGGCGAAGGCAAGCCAGGCCGGTGCGGCGCCCCCTGCATGTCGATGCCGAAAAAACAGCCGCTCGGCGGCATGTGCCGCGTGCAAGGGGGCTTCGTTCAGTTGCTGCCAGGCCGCCGCAAGCGGCGCCACCTCCGCCACGTCGAGCGGGCCGAGTGCAGCGAGCCAGCGGTTCGGCAGGCCGGTGGTGGTTTGCACTGCTGTTCCCTGTTGTTTGCACGCGCATTGGCGCGCTGACGAGGTCTGCGCGGTTGCGCTTCAGGGTAACACGATACCAACCCGCCAAGGGCTGCGGGCGCATGGCGCCCATGGTGCGCCGCTACATCCCCATCGCCACCGCATTCGTCAACGATGCGACGTCCCCCCCTTTTCAGCAGGGAGCGGCGCTGACGTCCATCTGGCGCAAGGCCGTTTCGAGGGCGGCAAAGCGGATCCGCTCCTGTTCGAGGCGCAGGCCGGGCCGGATGCGGCCGTCGCGCAGGTCGTTGTAGAGGGCGCGTTCCGTCTCGTGGAGACCGGGCAGGTCGTGGCGCAGGGGAGAAGTTTCCTCTCCCCACAGCGCCTCGTGGGCCATCAGGGTGGCGCGGTCCATGAGCAGCGATTCCACGTGGGGGAAATGGCTTCGCAACTGGTCGAGGATGGCGAAGCCGTGGGTGTCGATGTCGCCCCAGTAATGGATGGCGCAGTCCTCCAGCCAGCGGGCCCTGGACAGGGCCTCCCAGCCGTAGCCGGCGCCGAAGATGACCAGGCTTGCCTTGGCCGACGGAAAGGCCAGGAAGTTGATTTCATTTTCCGTGATGAAGACGCGCCTCACGGGGAGATTGAGGCGGGCGAAGTTGTCGGCGTCCAGCGTCAGGTCGGCCAGCTGTGCGCCGGGCAACGACCCGATGGCGCCGTCGAGTACGCGGAAACGGATGCGCACGGGCTTGTCCCGAAAACCATATCGCACGTTGAACTGGCTGAGGCCCGTGGATTCGCCGTGGATGGCCTGCTGGGGCAGCACCAGATCGAACAACTCGGACAGCACGGCGCGGTGGTGTTCGATGAACTTGCTGTGCACGCCGGGGATATCCACCTGGCGCAGGTAGATGCCGGGGCGCGGGTGTGCGGCCATCCAGCGCACCACGGCAAGGAGTTGGGGCCAGACCTCGGTCAGTTGCAATGCGTGCAGCGGGCGTTTCGCCAGCCACGGCATCAGCGCTGGCAGGGTCTTTTGCGTTTCGTCCACGAGCTGCGCGAAGCGTCGCGCGTCGCTGGCTTTGCCGAGCAGTGCCAAGGCATCGTCCAGGCTGTCCACCCAGACCTGTTCGGGCAGGCGTTGCAGCCCGTGGACGCGATGGCGCACCTCGCGCCACTCGATGCGCAGATGCGGAATTGCGGTCAGAGCGCCCGCCCAGTCGCGCACCGCCTGGAAGCGATCGGTGAGCTCGGCGGAACCGGGGCGCTTCAGCGTCAAGCGGAAGGGAAATCCGGCCTCACCGCCGGCCAGTGGTCGCAACAGATCGCCACGCTCCCACAGCCGCGTCAGCTGCTTCACCAGTTCGCGTCGCGTGGTCCAGGCCATCAGCCTGCCGCCATGTGTTCGCTGACGGCGCGCAAGGCCTTTTGCTCCCGGTATTCCTCGATGCTCAGGTTGCGCAGTTTCGATGCGCGGCCATCCTCGTTGTGCACGAACCCCACGCTGGCGACGAAGGGTTCGATGATGTGGATCTTCTGCAAGGGCGTGACGATCAGCAGTTGCAGATTGAGCTGCTGGAAGAGCTTGAGGCCGTATTGCGCCGATTCGTCGGAGCCGCGCCCGAAGGCCTCGTCGATGACCACGAAGCGGAAGCTGCGGGAGCGCACCGCACCCCATTCCAGGCCGAACTGGTAGGCGAGGCTGGCCGCCAGGATGGTGTAGGCCAGCTTTTCCTTTTGGCCGCCCGACTTGCCGCCCGAATCGGAGTAGTGCTCGTGTTCGCTAT
Source organism: Gammaproteobacteria bacterium (assembly GCA_041687015.1). GTDB lineage: Bacteria > Pseudomonadota > Gammaproteobacteria > Thiohalomonadales > Thiohalomonadaceae > JALOAT01. The sequence goes on along the minus strand of JAWLCT010000055.1, from coordinate 11,816 downwards.
GGTCCTCGCGCCAGCGTTCGCTGGCGGCGAACAAAAACCAGTTGCGCACGTCGGTGACCTTGGCAGTCCAGCGGCGATCCTGGTCGGTGAGCCCGTCACGGCCGCGGAAGCGATCGATGATGGCCTTCACCTGGAGGAACTTGGCTTCGGAGTACTGGGCATCTTCCGAGCCGGTCACCGCGCCCTCGGTGCAGGCACGCAGCTCGCTTTGGAAATCACGGATCTCCGCGTCGGGGCTGGCCTGGGATTCCAGCACGATGTAGCGCCCCGGGTTGTAGTCGATCTGAGTGAGCGATTCGTTGATGCGCGCGATGCGCTCCTTGATGGTCTCCCGCTCGCGGTTGAGCTGGGCGTTGAAGTTGGCGATTTCGTTGATGGTGTTGACGTTGAGCAGTTCCTTGAAACGGGCAACGAAGCGCGGCAGGTCGTCGCGGTTCAGTTGTTCGAGCAGGTTTTCGTATTCGAAGGCGGCGTCGAGGCTGGCGTCGATCTCGGCGGTCTCAAGGGGAAACTCCTTGTTGAAGTCCGACATGGCCTTGACGATCTTTTCACCCAGCCGCTTGAGCTTGAGATCCTCGGCGTCGATCCGGCTTTGCAGCCAGGCGCGCAGGTCCTGTTCGCGGTTGTCGCAGGACTCCACGGTGAGCTGGTGTTCGCCCAGCGCCTCGGCGCGCATGGCCTCCAGCCGCGCCGTCAGCCCGGCATCACAGGGCGTGTCGGGAAGCAGTGAACGGGTCTGTTCGCGCAGATTTTCGGCGTCGCTGCGGCGTTGTTCGTTCCTGGAACGCTTATCCCGGGCGGACTGCAATTCGTCCTCGATGTCGCTCAGCCCGAGCGCGGCCTGGTCCAGCTGCGCGCGCAACTGCCTGAGCACGTCGGAGGCGGCGGTGAGTCGGTTGCGCTCGTCGTCGAGGGCGGCGATGGCCGTGGCCAGGCTGCCCCAGTCCAGTTCCTCGAAGGCGGCGAACTCCTCCAGCTTCACCAGCGCTTCGAGGCGGCCCTCCAGCGCCTTGCGTTCGGCCTGGACCTGGCCGATCAGGCCGCCGATCTCGCCGAGGCGTTGCTCCAACTGCGAGCGCTTGGCGTCGAGCGCGGCGATCTTGGCGGTGTTGCTCCAGCCCAGCACGTAGCGGCTGCGGTCGGCGATGGCGTGGCGATCGTCCTTTTCGTGGCGGCCGCTCGGGTCCTTGATTTGGCCGGCCTGGGTGATGGCGCGGGTCTCGCGCCGGAACTGTTCCGGCGTTTTGCAGCAGGCCACGTCGAAACGGTGGGCCAGTTCCCGCTCCAACCAGTCGTAGACGGGCGAATCCGGCTTGACCGCCAGCTTGCGCACCAGGGAGTCGGGGTGCAGTGCAGGCAGATCGGCGGCCTTGCGCGGACGCACGTGAAAGTAGACCAGGCGCCCGCGCAGGTGATTGCGGTCCACCCACTCGGCCACGGCCTTGTAGTGCGCGTCGGGTACCAGCAGTGACAGGCCGAAGCCGCGCAGCAGCCGCTCGGCGGCGCCTTCCCAGGCGCGCTCGTCGTCGCGCACCTGGATCAGTTCGCCGGCGAAGGGCATGGTCTCTTCGTCCAGGCCCAGGGCGCTGCACAGGGCGGTGCGGATGCGTACCTGCTGGTCGTCGATGTTGCTGCGGCGCTGTTTCAGGCTGGCGATCTCGGCGGCCAGCGCATCGTGCTCCTCGCGCCCCTTGCGGAAGGCGAAGTCGTGCTCGCGCTCCTGGTTTTCCAGCGCGCTGATGCGCGTGCGGAAATCCTCGGCGCGCTCGCTGAGTTCGCCGCGCTGCGCGATGAAACCGGCTTCATCCTGTACAGGCGCCTCGCCCGCCAGGCCGATGAGTTGGCGGTAGCGGTCGTCGCGCTGCTTGCGCCGGTCCCGCTCCTGTTCCTTGCGGCGTATCTCGGCGGCGAGCTGTTCCAGGCGATCACCGCCGTTGTCGCGAATGGCGCGCTCGATGTCGGCCACCTGGGCCTTCTGATCGTCGCGCCGGATTTCAAGACGCGTGATCTGGCCGTCGATCCGTGCCCACTCCTCGGCAAGGGAGGTTAGGCGTTTGTCGAGCAGCCCCAGTTTCAACTGGGCGAAATGGCCGCGCAGGGCGTCACGGCTGCGCCGCAGTTCGTCCACATTGCGGGTTTGCGCCGCATGGCGATTGCCATCGGCGACCAGCGGCGCCAGCAGCTCCACCTGGCGCTGTGCCTTCGTCACCGCCTGGTGGGCGCGGTTGAGGTCGTCGAAGTGGCTGATGAGGGCCTGGAGGCGCGGCGCCACGTCGAAGGGTTCGAGCATGTGGCTGCGCACGAAGTCGGTGAGATTGCCCACCGACTTCATGGAAACGGTCTGGTGAAACAGCTCCAGGGCCTGTTCGTTGTCGATGCCGAAGCGGCGGCGGAACCAGGCACCGTATTTGGGGAAGCTGTCTTCCACCTCGGCGCCGGAGGCGCGCAGGCGCTTGCGGAGCTGGTTGATGTCGGTGCCGAAGTCGGCGAAGTCGGTCGTAATGGCGAGGTCGCGTTCGGCGCCCACGTAGCAGCGCGCCGGCTGGCCCTGGGCGTCCTTCATCCAAAACACCTGCGCCAGGGTGACGGTCTGGTCGTAGCCGGTGTTGTGGAATACGCCCAGGATCACCGAGTAGCTGTGCGGGCCGCGCAGGCTCACCGGCCGGGATGCGCCGGTGATCTCGTTGCGCTCGGATTTGTAGTGCCCCAGCACGTAGGAGCGCAAGGTGCGTTCCCTGGCGTCGGCGCCGGCGGCCTTGTTGTAGGCAACGCGGTGCGCCGGCACCAGCAGGGTGGTGATGGCATCCACCACGGTGGACTTGCCGGAGCCGATGTCGCCGGTGAGCAGGCCGTTGCGGCCGTCGAGCTGGAGCGTCCAGACGCGGCCGTCGAAGGTGCCCCAGTTGAGGAGTTCGAGCCGTGTCAGGCGAAAGCCGGCCAGGGTGTCGTCGGCCGCGAAATCCAGGCCGATGGAATCGGGGCGGTTCATGCTGCGCCTCCTTGGTCGTCGGCCGCGGCGCCTGCGCTCAACTGAGCGGCGTAGACGGCGAGTCGCGCGTCGAAATCGGCCAGCCACTGGGCGTCCACAAAGGCCTTGAGGATGCGGCGGACCTCGTAACCGGCCGGGCCCGCCGCCGATCCGCTGGCCGGTTTTAGACGTCGCAGGAAGCCAAGCTCGACCACCTTGTTGATGTGGGTCTCGATCTGGTCGATCAGCCGCACCTCGTTGCTGTGCGCGGGCAGGAACACGCGGATGAGCTCGACCATGTCGTCGCGGCTGAGGACCAGGCGGGTGTTGTCACCGCCGCCCGCATCGAACTCGGCCAGTTTTTTGCGCAACAACGCCAGCAGCAAGCTGACGGGGAAGGACAGCGGCCGGCGCGCCACCAGCCGCGGCAGGCGTGGGCCGGACTCGTCGTCGGCGGGATCGGGGCGGCTCTTGAGAAAGGCGTAACCCTCGGCCTCGTCGAGCACCAGCTCCAGGTTGATCACGGTCACGTAGTCGCGCACCCGCGCCTGCAGGTTCAGCAGGCTGTTCCACAGCCGTTCATCGCCCTCGCGATAGATCACCCCCTTGAGCAGGGTGATGACGAGGGTGGAGAGGTCGGGTTCGGGGGGCGGAAGGATGCCGCTGTCGCTTGTGACGGGGGATTCGTTCATGGCTATCTCAGGAAAATGATCCGCGGCAGACGGGCCTGCCGGTGCGATGGAACGCCTGTGCCCGGCGTCTCCCAGCCGATCACCTCGGTGGTGGTTTCGTCCACCACGGTCTTGAAGGCGTCGCTGCCCAACTGTAAGTAGGCCACCAGTTCGGCGAGGCCCTGTTGCAGCGGCTGGCCTTTGATCAGTTCGCTCAGCGTCACCTGGGTGCGCGCCTGCAGGGCCTGGCGGATGTGCCGGGCCAAGCGCGCCTGATCGACGACCTGCTGTTCATAGAGTGCCGACGGGTCCAGGTCGTCGTCGCCCGCTTGCAGCGTCAGCTCGGCAATGAGCGGCTTCACGGCGGGTGTATGGAGAGGCCGTTCCATGGGCAGCTCGATGGCCGCGGACGGCTCGGCGATGGTCATCACTTCGCCCGGCGGCGGCGAAGTGCGCAGGGCGAGCGCCTTGGTCTCGATGCTGTGCAGGATGTCCATGATGCGCCGGTTCTCCAGCCAGGCCTGGTCGTCGAGGAAACGCCGCAACTGTTGCGACAACAGCGCCACCGTGCGCTGGGTGTGTTCGCCCGCCTCCAGCCAGTCGTAGTGCACGCGCCGCATGCGGGTGTCCGGCTTCAGGTCGGCCACCGGGGGCAGGGCCAGCACACGTTCCAGCAACTCCGTCAGTTCCTCCTGGCGGCGGCTGGACATGAGGAAGTCCCAGAAGGCGCGAAAACTCCGGCCTTGATCGGAGTCGCTGATGGCGTCGCGCTCGCCCATGATCTCGTCCAGCAACTCGCCTTTGCTGCCTTCCCACAGGGCGATACGTTCGCGCACCTTGCGATCGAGCTGGCGGAAATTGTGCTCCACCTCGCGGAAGTCGGCGAGCAGTTCGCGGGCGATCTGAATGAACTGCTGGAAGCGGTCTTTCAGGGCCGTGTCGTCCAGCAGCGGCAGGTCGCCCGCAAGCACCCGGGCGATCTCGCCGTCGATCTCATCGCGCCGTTTTTGCAGCTCGGCGATGCGCCTGGCCGGGTCTGCTTCGCTGCCTTCCGACATCTGCTTGAGCAGCTCGAACAGGGTGAGCAGCCGCGACTCGGTGCCCACGAAGCTGCGCTCCGTGAGCTGGCCCAGCCAGGCGATGGCCTTTTCGGTCGCCGGTGTCAGATCGAACTGCGGCTCGTCGCTGCCGGGGCGGTAGTACTTGCGCAGCCAGCCCTTGTCGGGCGCGGCCCAGTCGTTGAGGTAATCGAGCGCCGCTTTGGGAAAGGCGTCCTCGCCGAGCTGCCGGCGCAGGGCGTAGAGCTCGTCCTCCAGCGCCTCGGCCAGGTCCGCCGCCGCCATCCCCCGCACGTTGGGCGCCACGAACACCCGATGGAGAAAACTGGCCACCAAAGGCGCATGGTCCGAACGCAATAGCCGCCAGGCGGGATGATGGCTGCGCAGGGTGTCGAGGGTGGTGAAGTCGAGGGTCATGACGGTTCAACCGGGCAGGTACCGGCGGCCCTTTTGAGTCAACCGATACCGTTGCAGGCGGCTGTTGGGCTTGTCCGGGAGAGTCATTTCCACCAGACCTGCCGCAAGGGCCGGCTTGAGATAGCGCTCGCGGAAGGACTTGCGGTCTTGCAGCCCGAGCGCACCCTGGATCGCCTCCCGGCTCATCTCGTCGCCCCGCATGGCCGCCAGCAAGCGCATGACTTGGGGGGTGACTTGGCGGGCGACTTGGGGGGTGGTGGTCACGACGGCGTCGAGGATCATCCTCAGCATGAACGCGATAAAGGGCGCCGAATCGTTGCCTTGTGTGCTCTCATCGAGCGCCCGGTAGTACTCCGCCTGGTGTGCATGGACGAGGCTTTCAATGGGGATGTCGGTGAACACGGGATTCCAGCGGCTCAGGATCACCGTCTGCCAGAGGCGTCCTATGCGGCCATTGCCATCGGCGAACGGGTGAATGAATTCGAATTCATAATGAGATACCGAACTGGCGACCAGCGGGTGGGCTTCGCTGACAGAGAGCCAGCGAAGAAGATTGTCCATCAGTACAGGCACCCGGTGGGCCGGTGGGGCCATGTGGAGCATCTGATCCCCTGCAATGACGCCCACGCCTCCACGCCGGTAGGTGCCCGCCTCGTCGATGAGCCCTTGCATCAGGTGGCGGTGGGCCGCCAGCAAGTCCGCCTCTGAATCCGGTTGCCACTGTTCAAGCCGGTCATAGGCAGCGATGGCGTTGCGCACCTCCTGGATTTCGCGCGGCGGCGCCACCACGGGCTTGCCGTTCAGCACGGCAGTCACCTGCTCCTCGCTCAGCGTGTTTCCCTCGATAGCCAGCGAGCCGCGGATGGTGCGGATGCGGTTGATGCGCCGCAGGCGCAGCGCTCGAGGTGAATCCGCGACAGCCGCGAGCCGCCCCACGGCCTCGCCGATCTGCGCGGCCAATGTCACGATGGCAGGCGTAACGGCGTAGGGTGGTTGGTATTCACGTTTCCCGGCCATCACTCACCTCATATCCCTTTCGGCGCCTTTATTCACCGCTGCGCGACGCCACCGCGGGGGCAGCATCTATCCAGCCGCGCGGGAGGGCTTCGGCATAAACCCAGAGCGCCGCCTCATGGACGGCGGGGACGCGTTCGGCCCCGGCCTGGGTGTGCAGCCAGATCGCAGCGGTGATGGCCTGGAGGGTCTTGCCAAGCCCCATGTCGTCGGCGAGCAGGGCACGGCCATTACCCGCGAGGAAGGCGGCACGGGCCGCCACGGCGTGACGGCAGAGTGCCTCGTCCCGCTCGCAGGGGCAGGCTACCAGTAGGGTTCGGTCGGTATCCCGCGAGACCTCAGTGGTCAATATCATACCGCTCTCGGCGTCCTCCACCTCGGCCCGCAACAGTTCCTCCTCGCGTACCACCCGTGTGACCCGCTTGGACTGGAAATCCTCGAGGCCCACGCGCACAAGCCTCTCGGTGGAAAGCGCATAGAGCTGGTCGGCATCGAGCAGCAGCGGGTCGGAAGGAGCGGTGCAGGCGATGGGCATAGTAGGCTTCGTGGGAATTCTACCCGGGCGTGCAGTGAAGGCACAGCCAAACGGGTGCAACCCCATGGAACTCAGTACAACCCACGAAACGCTTACGACCGTGGCTCCACGCTGGCCACGGCGAGCAAAGCACCCGGCAAGCGCCATCCGCGCTGTACCGGCTGATCGACTCAGTGTCGACCAGCCAGCGCGTCGTCCGCCTTCGCGCCTGAGATTTCTGGCCCCCGCTTTGTGAAGTTCGGCTCTGGCCGATGCGTGTCATTCTTCCATCAGGCGTTTTCTGTGGGCTCGGTCAGTCGCCGTACTGTCAGCATGGTGCGCTGCTCGATCAGACTGACGATGCGCTCCACCAGCGGGTGGTCGGCAAAGCCGCTGTCCGGCGCGGATTGGAGTTGGCGCGCCAGCGTCGGTAGCGCTCTTGCCAACGCCAGAACGCGTTTGCGGGTTTGCGCCTTGGCCAGCCCGGCGCCCTCGGCAAATTGAGCCCAGTGCCGCGCCTGCACCTCGCTGAACCGGACCTTGCTGCCGAGCTTCATCGCCATCTTCGGCGTGAGGTTGGGATACACCGCCGTCGAGAGGGTGTCGTAGAGCGGGGCCAGCACCGGTGCCTTGCCCACATAGAGCAACGAGAAGTTCTTGGCGTGGGCGTCGTGATTGCCGATCAGGGCGTTGAACACCACATAGTCGAACAGCCGCAGCACCTGGGGTGCGCTGGGCCGGGTGGCGCGGCGGACCAGATCGAAGCACTGCGCAAGGTCGGGGCCGCCCTCGCTCTGGTACTTCATCTCGGGCACTACGCCCAGCGCCTGGCAGAAATCTTCCTGATGCACGCGCTGAATCCTTCCCCCGGCGCCGGTCAGCCGGTCATAGCGCTCCACCAGCAGGAAGCGGCGGCCGCCCACGGTGCGGATCCGGGAGCGCGCCGCATCGAGCTTGAGCGCCTCGGCCAAGGCCAGGCAGAACGCCTCGTTGGTGACGCTGTCCTCCACCGCAGGGATGACGGGCTTGAGGATATGGGTGCTCGGCGTGCCGCCGCGGGGCAGGCCGATCCGATCGCCCTCGACAACCACCGGCAGCTTGTCCTGGGCGCCGGCCAGCGACAGACGCAGCCCCTCCTTGCCGGCCAGCATCGGGCGCCGGGGCAGTTCGTCGAGGATGGCGACGAGACTCTCATCGCCCAGCCACTCCACCTCGCCGTCGGTGGCCGGAGGCGGCAGCGGCTGGCCGGGCTCCAGAAAGGTGACCGCCCCTGCACACTCACCGCCGATGTGGTCCAGGAGGGCAAAGTCATTCTGTCCCGAGACGTGGAACTGCCGTGCGATCAACCGGCGCAGGTGACCCTCGGGGAGCAGGCCGGCGAAAAATGGGCGTGCCTGGTGGTCATCGAAGGCTTCCGCCTGCAGCGGCAGCGAGCGGGAGAGGGGAACCGCATCCGGCCGCATCAGCCAGTCGGCCGCGTACCGGAACGTGAGCCGCCCCTCCACCAGCGCCAACGTGCCGACGCGATCGGCAAACAGCCAGACCGCGAGCTCATGCGCCATCGTCGCCGCCCTCGCCGGTCACCGCCGGCAACCCGCTCAGGCGGAGCTCTCCCCCCAGTGCCTCGACGACACGCAGGACATGCTCCAGCCGCAGCGTGGGCTTGCCGGCCTCCAGCTCCACGATGAAGCGCAGGCCCACGCCGGCCGCCAGCGCCAACTGGGACTGGGTCAGTCCCAGCTGCTTGCGGGCGGTGCGCAGGGCTTCGCCAAGTTGTTGAGTGCTGTGGATCGGTGTCATAAATTTCCCGTTCGGGAAATTGTGCGCAACTCAGCACCGTCCTGCAACCATAATTTCCCGAACGGGAAAGTTTGCTGCTTGAGGAGGGGGTAGAGAAAAAATGTTCCCGATCGGTAATGCTCAAACGCACGGGATCCAAAACGCATATTTGGGGGCTGGATCATCCGCCAATACTCAATCGATAGGGAACGTCAATTCCGCCACCGTGCGGCGAATGGCGTTCCTATTCACCGCATTACATGCGGCGAATGACTTGCGCATGCGGAGAATGCAGCCATAATCTCCGCATGAATAGCGGTGATTACCAACACATCTGGCAGGCCGGTGACTGGCCGAACTGGCGCTTCGATCTGGCGGCGCTCGCTGGCGCTATGGTCGAGGTCAGTCGTGCCCAGGGGCTGTTGATGGGGCGCCTGGCCGATGTGGGCATGGCCCTGCGCGACCAGGCAAGCCTCGCTGCGCTTACCGAGGATGTTGTCAAAACCAGCGAGATCGAGGGTGAGCAGCTCAACGTCGAATCCGTGCGTTCGTCCATCGCCCGCAGGTTGGGCGTAGACATCGGCGCGCTCGCTCCGGTCGATCGCCACGTCGAGGGCGTGGTCGAGATGGTGCTCGACGCCACCGCCAACTGCCATGCGCCGGTGTCGCGCGAGCGGTTGTTCGGCTGGCATGCTGCACTGTTTCCCACCGGCTACTCCGGCCTTATCAAGATCAAGGTCGGCGGCTGGCGCGACGATGCCAGTGGTCCGATGCAAGTGGTGTCCGGCCCCATCGGTCGGCAGCGGGTGCATTTTGAAGCGCCGCCCGCCCGTCGCCTTGAAGCCGAAACCAGCCGCTTTCTCGACTGGCTGAATGGTCCATCGAGCGAACCGCCGCTGCTCAAAGCCGGCCTCGGCCACCTGTGGTTTGTCACCCTGCATCCGTTCGACGACGGCAATGGCCGTATTGCCCGAGCCATCGGCGATCGGCTGCTGGCGCGTGCCGATGGCAGTCCACAGCGGTTCTACAGTTTGTCGGCGCAGATCCAGCGCGAGCGCAAGGCCTACTACGACGTCCTGGAGCGGACGCAGAAGCGGTCGATGGACGTCACCGAGTGGCTTGCCTGGTTCCTCGACACGCTCCATCGCGCCGTCGATCAGGCGCAGCACACGCTCGACGCCGTGCTGACCAAGGCGCGCTTCTGGCAACGCTGGGCGACCACACCACTCAACGAGCGGCAGGTGAAGTTGCTGAACAATCTGCTCGACGGTTTCGAAGGCAAGCTCACCAGCAGCAAGTGGGCGGCGATCGCCAAATGCTCGCCGGACACGGCGCTGCGCGACATCAACGACCTGCTTGCGCGGGGTGTGCTGCGGAAATCGGGGGCGGGTGGTCGCAGTACCAGCTATGAATTGGATGATTTGCCGGCGTGATTGCGGCTGCTTGAATTTAGTGCCGCGGGTATCGGCGCAAATACGCCCTCAATTTGGCATCATCAAGCACCCGCAGGCGCTCATCGGCACAGCGGTTTACCCGGTTAGCAAGTCATGCAAAAAGCGGAATGCTCGCTCGTAGACGCCGGGGCAGATTGATTCTCGGGGTCCGGCGACGTTCAGCGTCTGAATGCCGCAGTCTTCAAGCCACTGCAACACATTTAGAGTCGGCGACCCGCTGGTAAGGTCGACAACGAGGTTGGGCTTGTTGTGCTTGAGGGAGAGATTCCGGGTTAGCAGGCTACCGCCCGTCAGTGGCCCACAGGTAAGGATGAGCGTGCCGTCAGAGTGGCGCACGTTCCATTCGGTGCGTTTTCTGAGACCGCCCGAGGGCAGCGGCTGCACCGGGTAGCGCTCCGGAATGACACCGTCCTCCGCCGACCGATCGGCAGGGCACCATCCGCCACATGGAATGTTCTGTGAAATCGCCACGTCGAGCGCGGCACGGTCCACGCCTGTCTGGGCGCCAGACACGATTTTTCTTACGACCTGTTTGCGAATCAGTGCGAATTCCTTCAAAGCATGCCCAAGTTGAGTCCAGGTCCCCTCCACCAATCACAGCCATCGAGGCGGGCCGACGCGCGCGATTGAAGCCGGGGATTTCTTCATTCTCGACGGCATAACGACACAATGCTCCCGCGGCTACGGCCACAAACCTGGCCTTCGCCACCTGCGCAATGCCCTCAGTGCTGTGTCACCCTGGCAGAAAACCTGCCAGGGTGAGGCAAGGTCGTGACTAGCGCTTTTTTTCCGCGATCTTCCGAAGCTTCTCCCACTGCGTCCTATGCGCTTCCAGGGCTTCGTGGATGAGGTCGGCGATGACGGCGGTGGTTTCTGCGACGGCGTTGTCGGGGTATTCCCTGGCGCCGTGCAGTACCCATGAAACGGCCTCGGCTTTGAGCAGCTTGTCGATGACGGTGTCGGTGAGGTCGAGCAGTTCGGGCAGGCGCGCGGTGTAGGGATTTTCGTCTTCGTTCTCGCGCACTTGCCAGAGGGCAGGGGTGTTGCTGGATTGAGGGTAAACGAATTGCGTGTGTGACATGCTGTCGGCTCCTTTCGTTACCGGCCCTGGCCGGCATCCTGGTTGAGCTCAAAGCAAAAGCGGCCCCAATGTCGTGAAGACGAGGGCCGCGACGTCACACGGGCGAATGAGGATTCACCGCTGTTGTATACTCGGCGCAGCCCTAAGTCTGCTTGGACAGTCTTAGGGTCAGCCGGGCGGATGATGTTGGCGCATCGCCGTCCGGCGCTTTGTTTTTGAGCGACAGTGTGAAAGTAATGGGGTTTTGTACACTGTGTCAAGCGAAGTATGGTCGGAAAGTTTGGTGCCAGAATTCAACGCAGAGGCACAGAGGGCGCAGAGAATGCCGAGGCGGAAGGTTTCAGGCGGCAGACACCAAGGGCGGATCCTCGGGCAACGTCCCACCCACATTTCCATGGACGTGAATGACGCGGCTTCGGGTCTTCGTTCTCCCTTACACAGTAACAGCATGGCGAGGCTCAAATCACATCGTTAGGGGAATTGTGCGTGCGCCCCCTGGCATGAGGAAGCGCGCGTGGTGAGTGGCACAGACGGGTCAGCGAGGCGGACTCGCCCGCTATTCCTGAGGGACAACGGGCGCTATTATCAGACCCGTCTGGAGGTTCTGTCCGTATGGACAAGACGTCTTGTATGAGAAGCGCAACAGGTGAAGGGATGAGGAAAAACCGAACCCCACGTCGCACTAATCCCCACCTTTATAACGTGCCCAAAGAGAGAACACGCGCGCTAATCGCGCTGTCATCGCTGGTGCTGGCGCTCGGAGGTTGCCACTGGCCGAAGGTAAATGTCCTGGGCGATGATTACGTCCTATCCCCCTTCCCACGTGAAGTAAATCAGCCGCCTGGTTCCGGCTCCGGGAC
>JAWLCT010000054.1:0-15998 GCA_041687015.1 Gammaproteobacteria bacterium | reverse complement strand
CGCTGGATTTAGGTTCCAGTGGGTAACCCCGTGGGGGTTCGAGTCCCCCCTTTCGCACCATTCACGCCCCACCGACCGGCAAACGTCCGACGCGCAACATGTCAGCGCTTTCACGGGCTTTCCGGAAGCACTGATTCCACCCGATCCCGCCCCCCGCGTTTGGCGCGATACAGCGCCTGATCAGCCGCCTCCAGCATTTCGGAATACGTGTGCAGGTCGGCTGGCCCGGCGGAGACACCGAGACTGATTGTGACTACTGGTGCGATTGGTGACGCCTCATGGGCCAGGCCCAAGGCCTTTACGACCATGCACATCCGTTGGGCGATCTCGACGGCGGCAGCGAGCGTCGTTTCCGGCAGTGCGATCAGGAATTCCTCCCCGCCATAACGGGCGACCAAATCGTCAGGACGCCGCAGTTGCTCTTTCAATGCCTCTGCCACTTGACGCAGGCACGCGTCGCCCTGGGGATGGCCGTAGCGATCGTTGTACGCCTTGAAGTGATCGATGTCCGCCATAATCAGCGCGACCGAGTGGCGGTGGCGGGCCTCCCGACGCCATACCCGTTCCACGAACTGTGCCAGAAACCGCCGGTTCGCGACGCCGGTCAGCGCGTCCTGCTGTGAAAGTTTCTCGAGAGCGAGTTGCGCGTGTTTGAGTTCGGTGATGTCCCGCTCCATCACCAATATCGAAACGACGTCACCGTCCGGCCCGAACTCCGGCGCCAGACGGGCATGAAAATAGCGTGTCTCGTTGGGCAAAATATGTCTGTGCTCAAGCTCCTGTTCCTGGCCGGTTTCGAACACCTGTCGAACCATGCGATTCCTTAATGCCAGCTCTGCCTGAGGCAAGCCAAGTTCCGCCAGGCTTCTGCCGATAAAGGTCTCGCGCGCCTTCCCCGTCAGGCGTTCTATTGCCCTGTTCACGTAGCGAATGCACTGTTTGCGATCCAGCCGGGCAATAATGTCGGGCGCCAGTTCAGCAAGGGCTTCAAACTCCTGCTCACGTCGGCTCAGTTCCGCCAGCAACCTGTCCTTTTTGGCGTTGGCGACTGCTAGCGCTCTGGCTTTTTCTTCAAGTTCACGGTAAAGCCGGGTGGTCTCAGCGAGGAACACAACCAGGAGCAACCCGGACGCGAGCATCGCCTCCACGCGCCCGAAATACCAGCCCACCGTGTAACGCGCATAGGCGCTCAGGCTCGCACCCAGATCCGCCATCAGCGCAAGAAGCACCATGGCTATCCAGATGTGGAGAATCGAACGGTTCAGGGCTCCGGGCAACACCATAATCAATGCCGCGGTGGTGACCACGGCCGCTACCGCACCGACACTGTAAAACGCCGGAGTGAGCGGCCGTCCGGATTCGCCGTATAGCACCGGCAGCGCGTCATGAAACACCGTGACAGCCAGCACGATCCCGGACATCGAAAGCACGACAAGGAAAATGCTCGCGCCCACCGCACGCCCAAGGTGCGCAACCGGCATCGAGATGAATTTTTGTGACAAGGCACCCGCACCGATCAGGGCGGGAAACAGGATGTGCCACAGGTGCCACACCCAGATGGCGCTCTGCGGCCCGCCGATGATTGTTCCCCGGGAAATTGCCCCCGGAAACGAGAGCAAAAAGGGAATCGTCACCAGTGCGCTGAACAGAAAGGCCGCCGCCAGCAACAGGTAGGAAAGCATGTGACGGTACAGAAACTGGCCGAAAATGAGAAACGCCGTAACCAGGTACACCACGAACGAGAACGTGGCGTGAAACACGGTGAACTGGGGAAAGGCGGCCAATTGGAGCCGCCCCTTGAACATGATAAAAACGGCCAGCGTCACGATGACAACCGCGACGACAGTGCTGCGGCGCAAGGTTTTTGCACCGGCGCTTCCGGGTTTGTCGAGAGCGTGACTCTGCTCGTTGGCTGCTTCGCTCATGGCGTGGACCGAAACCATCAGCTGGCCGACTCATGCGCCGGACCGCTGCCGATACCCGACGGGGCGAACGCGCGGACACCGGGTCGGAAAGTGACATAAGCATGGCACGGATGTGTGACTGTCCAGGTGCGAAATCGTGCGCGGAAGTCCCCTGCTGTCTGGATCAGGTGCCATGCCCCCCTCGTTTGAACCGCCCTGCCAGGGCTCGGCCCCACAACAGACGGCATCCCGCGTGAGGTAAATTTCCCATGGTGAGCGCAAAAAGAAAGGGCCCATCAAGGGCCCTCTCTCTTTCAATGGCAGCGTGCGGCAATCAGTGGGCCATATGACCGTGGTCCATGGCCATGCCTGCGCCTTTGCGTACCTGGAAGCTCACGGGGATGCTGACGCCGTCATCGAACTCCAGCACCACTTCCACCTTGTCCCCCGCCTTGAGGGCCTGCTTGGGCCCGATGAGCATGATGTGCAGACCACCCGGCTGCAGCTTCACTTCGCTGCCGGCCGCGATCTCGATGGCTTCTTGCGCCACCATCTTTGCGACGCTGCCTTCCATGATGGTCTTGTGCAGCTCGGCCTTATTCGCGGCCGCACTGCGCACGGCCACGAGGGTGCGCGCCCTGTCGGAGGCGTTTTGCAAGGTGGCAAAGGCACCCAGCGCCATTGCATTGGGCGGAGCTTCGCGGATCCACGGGTCCATGACCATGAAATCCGCGGCGGACGCCACGCCCGCCCAGAGGGCCATGCCTGCCAGTATTGCTTTTAACATTCTCACGATGCGTCTCCTGCGCAGCTGGTCGATGAATCAGAACGAGACCGTGGCTTTCATCCACAGCACACGGCCGGGCTCGTTGACACGTTCGGTTTCGTCGTAACCGAGGATATCAACGGTATCTCCGTCGCGACTCAGGTGTTCCGCATAGGTCTCGTCGAAAAGGTTGTCCACGCCCGCCGCCAGTTTCACATGGCGGCTCGGACGGTAGGCGGCATTCAACGATACCACGGTGAACCCGTCGGTCTCTTCGACATCGGCACCCGCGATACCGCCGCGTCCGACGTCGACACGGTCCTGCTTGGCGACGGAGCGTACCAGAACACCCGCAGCCCAGGTCTGGTCGTCATAACCGAGGCTCAACGTGGCTTCCAGCGGCGGAACCTGGGCGAGCGCCACGTCGTCCGTTTCGTTTTCGCCAATTACATGTGCCAGGCTGGCACGCGCGGTCCAATTGCGGGTGAAGCTGTATGCTGCATCGGCTTCGAAGCCGTACAACGTGGCATCCACGTTATGGGCTACCCCCTTCTGCTGCGGCATCGTCGTGGACCAAGGCTGTACTTCCGTCCAATCGATCAGGATGAAATCGCTGATGCGGGTATAGAAGCCAGAAACAGTCGCGGAAACTGCACCGGCGCGGTAGCCGACGCCAAGGTCGAGCTGAGTGCTTTTCTCATGGTCCACTTCGAAGTTCTTGGTGCGCTCCCAGTAGTCGGGCGAACGCTCCGCATACCCAAGCCCGGCATACAGGCGTGTGGTATTGGACGCGCCATGCTCATAGCGTACGAATGCGCCCCGCGTGGTGTCTTCGTCATCCGTCCCCGCGGTGACGCCACCGACGTTACTGTCCGCTGTCGCTTCCGTCCTGTCGACGCGCAGGCCGGCGGCGAAGGTATCCCTGACACCGACCGCATGCTCCATTTCGGCGAAAACACCAATCTGTTCGAATGACATGTCCGGATTACGTGACTGTGCATCGATATCCGGCTCGACGGTTGACATGGCCATGGCGCTGGCCTTGCGCAAGGTGTGCTCGTCATTGCGGTAATCGGCACCGACGGTCGCCATGGTGCGCTCGCCGAGAGCCAAATCGAACACGGCGCGCGCGCCGTCGGTAGCCCGATCGGGATTGCTCACCATCCACATGTCAGCGGCGGGGCGCTCGCGCAGGCTGAAGTTGTCCATCACGTGGTCCACATAGTTGTGGTAATACTGCACCTCCACGCGCTGGAACAGCGGTGACAGATTGGTCTTCACGGCCTTGGCGCCGTACCCCTCGCGCTCGAATTTCACGCCATCCATTTTGCGATCGGCATAAGCCGCCTCGCCATCAGATCGATCCACGCTCAGTTCGACGCGGGTATCCTCGTCGGGCGTCCAGCCTGCGATGGCGGTACCGCTCCAGCGCTCATACTCCGAATGCACTTCGTTGCCGTCACCGTCCTCGTAGTCGTCTGAGGCCGAGCGCGTACCGATGATGCGCAGGAAGCCCGGCGCAGCGCCTCCGGTGGCATCCACGATCTGATCATTACGGCCGAAGCTGCCGAGCATGCCGCCTGCCATGAAGCGCATGCCGGCTGCATCGAAACGCGGCGTCACACGTTCGAACAGTACCGTACCGGCCACATTACCGCCGCCATAGAGCACGCTCTGGGGGCCTTTCAGAACCGTCACTTTGTCGAAGGATTCGGGATAGGCGTAGGCAGTGGGCGGGTCCATACGCTGGCCGCAGCCGCCGAACACGTAAGCGCCATCCTGAAGAATGTTCAGGCGCGAACCCCCCAGGCCACGGAAGACCGGATCGCCGGATGTGCCCGCCTTGCGCACGCTGGAAAAGCCGGGAATGTTTTTCAGCAGATCTGCACCGTCACCCGCCGGCACCGGCTGACGCGGCGCTTTCGGATCTGTTTCCACGGTAAACGGATCAGACATGGCCGGTGCCGTCACCACCATCTCGCCCAAATAACCGGGATCGTTGTCCTGGGCCATCGTGGTGAAAGGCACCAGCGCACCGGCCGCCATGATCATCAACTTCTTCATCGTGAACCACTCCAGTTTCTAATTGTTGTTCCAAAACGACCGCTGATGATGGCCCTGATCGTTCGACACGCCGTCATCAGCGTACGGCTTTGAGACTGAACTCCATGCCGAAACGCACGGGCAACGGCAGGCTCAGGCCTTCCGGCGGTGTCGGCAGGGGCAGAGCCGACGACACCGCATTGCAGGCCGCGCCTTCCAGCAACGACGGGCCCGATGAACAGCGCAGCCCGCTGATTGCACCTGCTTCAACCACCATGAATTCCACCTGCACGCGCCCTTCCACGCCCCGGCGCCGCGCAATGGGCGGATAAAACTTGTGCCGCTCGATATGGGTCATCAACTCCTGCTCATACCGCTGCCGTGCTTTGGCCAGCGATGCGGCCTGGGCCACAGAGGCGACGGCATCGGCGGCGTCCTCGCTGGTCACCGGTGCACTGACCGGTGAGGGCTCGGGCTTTGCCTCGGGCGGCGTTTCCTCGGGTGGCGGCTCCGCAGGCTCGGTCCGTTCCACCTTCGGGCGCTTGGGCCGCGGCGGTTTCGGTTTCTGCGGCACAGGCACCGGTGTCTCGACCGCCTTGGATGCCGGTACGGCGGACGAGGCGACGGAGCGGAAACTCAGGCGCACCGGCTCGCGCGTTTGCACACCGTCCTCCCGTCCCTGCTCCACCGACGCCTTGTACAAAACCGCACCATGCACCAGGGCCGACAGCGCCAGGGCTATACCCCACTGTCGAAAACCGGCTTGCATCAGGGCTGCTCGGTGAGGATGTCGACGCCGCTCGCTCCGGCCGCACGTGCGGCATCAAGCACCGTTACCAGATCGCTCAGCGGCACCTCGCGATCGCCTCGCAACTGGACGTTCTTGTCGGCGCGCCGCGCCAGTTCTTCCCGCAACACTTCAGCCAGCGTGGTCTTATCAACAATGTGCTCGTGCAGCAGGATGTGTCCCTCGCGCGAAACGACGATTTCCAGCCGATCCTGCGGCGCCTCGCTGCCGCTGCTGGCCTGGGGCAGTTCCACCGGCAGGGTTTCCTCGCGCACGAAGTGGGACGTGAGCATGAAGAAGATCAGCAGCAGGAACACCATGTCGATGATGGGCGTCAGGTCGAACGCCTTGCCCACCCGGCGGCGGCCTTCAAACTGCATCGGCCACCGCCTTCGGATGATGCGCCGCCGGACCTTCGTCGAGTTCCGGGGCGTGGGGCAGGTTCTCCAGCACCAGCGATGCGTAGGTACGCATCGCGTGGGCGCGGCGATCGGCCATGCCTTCCAGGGTGTGCAACAGCAGCAGAATGGGCAGGGCAACGGCAAGGCCGACACCGGTGGTGATCATGGCTTCCCAGATGCCGCCCGCGAGTGCCTGGGCGTCCACGCGACCACCGGCGGATTCGATCACCATGAACGCCTTGATCATGCCGGTGACGGTGCCGAACAAACCCAACAGCGTGGCAGTGTTGCCAAGGATCCCGAGCGTGCGGAAACCGCGCTCCATGCGCTGCAATTCTTCCGAGCCGACGCGCGTCGCAACACGCCCCAGATCCTTCACACCTTCGCTGCTGGCCTGCACCAGCGCGCGCATGAGGCGAGCCTCCGGGCCCGTGGCACCCGCCAGCACCCGGTTGGCATCGCCGCGGCGCAGGGCACCCATGAGTTCCGTTTCGAAACCGCCGGGCAGACGCCCCAGGCGGGCGAAATGCAAGCCACGTTCGATGACGATGGCGAGCGCCACCACGGAATAGGCGAACAGAATCCAGGCGACGGGGCCGCCCTTGTCGAGGAGATCGATGACGCTCATGGTTTGATCCAACCGAGAAGAGTGACGGTACCGAGTGCGATGAGTGAAAGCCCCGCACCGGTTTCGAGACGGCCGCGCCAGTGAGCGACATGGGCGCGCACCTGCACACCGAAGCGCGCCACCAGGGCGCCGAACAGGATGGCCGGTACGACGACGGCACCCAGCCCGAAGGCCAGGCCGAGGCTCGCACCCGCACCCGCTTCCGCAGTGGCCGCAGCAGCAAGCAAAACGGTGCCGAGCGGCAGGCAGGGGTTCAACGCCATGCCCGCCCCCATGGCGAACAGTGAAAACGGCAGCGGTTGCACGGCGCGCCGCATCACATGCTCACCCGACGGCCTCACATTGCAGCCGCGCTTGCGCCGCATCAGCGAAACGCCTGCCAGTACCGTGGCACCGCCCAGCAACCAGGCGGCCACCGATGAATCCGCCAGTTGCGTGGCCGCGTTGCCGGCAGCACCCGCCACACCGCCCAGCACTGCATAACCGCACAACCGGCCCAGCGAAAATGGAACGACCGTGTGCCAGCCGCTGCTCTCATGCAAAAACACCGGACCGAGATAGGGCAGGCAGGCCACATTGCAGGCACCTGCGCCGTACACGAGCCCCATGGCGAGCGCGGCAAAAAACCCGAGCGCGACCGGTTCCATCAGCGCTTCTCCTTGCGCGCGCGCCACCAGCTCACCAGGTTGCTACTTTCCCAGCGGGACTGCGCCTTCTTGCGATCCTTGAAATACACCGGGTCGGCACGCAGCACCGGCACGAAGGCATACTTCAGTTGCAAAACGTCCTTGTCCGGGCAGAACTCCACACAGCGACCACACAGCGTGCAATCCTCGAAGGTGACATCCTTCGTGTTCATCTCGGTGTGGATCTCGTGGATGTCCATGGGACACGCCTTGGCGCACAAGCCGCATTTCTCACAGCGCGGCTTGGCCTGCTTGACCAGGCGCACCAAGCCGACCTTGCGGAACATCGCATGCATGGCCAGCATGGGGCAGACGCGACAGAACGGCTGACGCATCTTGAGCGACAGCGAGGTCATCAAGCCGAACAGCAGCGCACCCGTGAGCGAGAGCACCAGGGCACCCGCTGACGAGGTATCCATCACCAGCTGCGAACCGTTGCCGCTCGCAAGCGTGGTGAGAATCCGACTCGGACAAATGCTGCAATAAGGGCTGCCAAGGGAATGGTCCACCAGGCCCACGCCCGCCAACACCGGAATGCCGAACACCAGCAGCACCAGGGCCAGCCATTTCACGGGCCGAAGGCGGCGCACCGCCGTTTCGGACAGAGAGGCCGCGCGCGCGATGCCGAGTTTCTGCCCGAGCATGCCCATCACTTCCTGGAAGAAGCCGAGCGGACAAATCCAGCCGCAAAACGCCTTGTTCAGCACGACGAACAGCACCAGGAAGGTACCGAGCGTGATCAACGTCGGCAGCAAAGCGGCCAACAGTGAAGTGCCGGCCGAAATCGCGGCACCGAAACGGTGGTCCATCTGGTGCTGAAAGGGAATGAGCGCGCAATAGTCCGCCGTCTGTGCGTCATACGCGCAGGCCAGTACCGGGAACGCACCGGAGAGTTTGTCGGCGGAATAAAAACCCACCACCACCGAGCCGTACACCAGGAACACGAAGGCGGCGAGCTGAACAAGCTTGCGGATAACGGAAACGTTCATGAGCGACCCTCCGTGGGGAGCCGACGCCAGAGGGCGACGCCGCCGGCAAAGCCGACCAGCAGCGCAAGCACACCGCCGAGCGAGGATTGCCAATGGGCCGGATTGGCGTGGTAATCAGCGCTGAGGGTGGTGCGGCGGCGAAAATCGTCAACCACATGAGAGGTGCTCACAATGAACTCCGCTGGCGCATTCGCCTCGCGCCCGCGGCCCACATGCGCGAAATCTTCGGGAAGCGTGAACGCCACCCTCCCCTCCAGATCGGTCATGGCTTCCAGGAAACTGCCGTTCGAGGTCACCAGTTGCACCGGTTGTCCGGCCAACGGCTTGCCGGCGTAGCGAACCACGAAAACGGCGGGTGCACTGGTCTGATAGCGCCAGTGTTCACGCGGCAATGGCGCGGGAACGATTTCCAGCGATGCCTTGGTCGCGCCAACCAACTGGCTGGGACTTTGCCCGCTCGGTTTGCCGAGCATGTACACGTAACGCAGTGCCACCTCCTCGCCCGACTCGCTTGCCCGCGATGCCATAAGCAGGTGGTAGTTGTCCACGCCCGAGGGTCGCACCGGCACTTGCCCGTCCGCCTTGACGGCGGGCAAGACGCTTTGCTCGAGGTTGGGCTTCCAGAACGTAAGGGCAGCACCGGCACCGTCGCGCAGGTAGTGAGCCGTCGGGCGGCGACCGTGGCCGTGACCATGTGCGCCAGCGTCGCCCTCATGCACGGCCACCTCAGGTGTCGAACGCCAGGCCATTTGTGCTTGCGCAGGCACGCCGATGGCCAAAGCGCACCCCAGGCATGCCATACGCACGACCATTTTTCCGGATTGCTCAATGTTTGCCATGGCAATTACCGGAAGTTGTAACGATACGTGAGCACAGCCGTACGCGGAGAGGCTGCCGTATAGCTCCGCTCCCCACTCGACGCATCTTTGGAGACCTCGGCCGCATAGTACTCGTCGAAGATGTTTTCGACGTTCAGATTCACCGAATGCTGGTCCCGTTCATAGCCTACAGAGACATTGGTGATCCAATCCCAGCCTTCGTACTTCTCAGTGTTGGCATTGTCCATCCAGTACTCACCCCAGGTATTGCTGGTCACCCGTGCACGCCAGCCCGTACCTGACTTCCAGGCGAGAAAAAGTCCATATTGGTGTTCCGGAATGAACGGGAGATGGTTCCCGGAGCGGTCGCGATCTTCCATTGCTTTAGTAACCGGATTGAAGACGCGCTCACTGAAGCGGTCAAAAACGTAATCGGTGTAGCTGTAGTACCCACCGATCTGCCAACCCGGAAGGAACTCGAGGCCACCCGCGAATTCGAATCCGCGCTTGTCTGTCTTTCCTGCGTTGACATAGACCGCTTCACCATTGTTGGTGACCTGGATTATTTCATCCTCGATCGGGTTGACGTAGATACTTGCATCGAACTGCCAACTCGCAGCACGTCCCTTCACGCCGACTTCGTAATTTCTCGATGTCGAGGCGTCCAGATCAGGATTGCTGGCGATCTCGCTGGTCGAGGGAATCTGCCCGGCTTGGGCAACGGTTCCGAACAAGTTAAGGTAGTCGTTCAACCGATAGCTGACGGCCGCTTTCGGCGCAAGCAGGTGGAAGGTCTTTTCGGTTTCCTGAAGGCCGGCGCCGTCGACATAGGCCCCGGTTGACCAGTTGAATTTCTTGAGTTCGTCCTCCTTCTGGTCAATCGTGATTACGTCGTAGCGGGTACCGAAATCGACGATCCAGCGCTCCGAGGGACGCCAGGATTCCTGCACATATACCCCGGTCAACAGGCTTGAGCTCGAACTGGTGGCCGCCAGTTCACCTTTCCGGTCGGAGAGGGTCTGTTCGATCGAGGTCACACCTGGAGGGGGGAAAGGACTGAACCGGGTGGCGACGTCACCGTACAGGTATTTCCTGGAATCCGGAACTTCTTCCTGACGCACAGTAAGGCCACCAACCAGTGTCCCACCCTCGTGCCTCAAATGTCCCTCGAGGTCGGTACCCACGTTGTACACCCAATCCTCGGTTTCATTGATCATGCCGGTGACTGGATGATAGTGATACCAGGTGTTGTAATAGAAACGGGGTTTGAAGCTCACGTTGCCGCGCTCCATTTCGTAGCGCGTGTTGAAGAACCACGTCTTGGAATACCGGCCGGAGTGCTTCCAAGGTTCGGACGTATCGGTCTGCTCACCGCTGTCCTTGAACTCCTCGAAAAGCGCATCATCCATAGAGCCCGGCAACTGGATATTGGATTCCGAATAGGAAAGTTCACTTTCCAAGGTGTCTCCCCTGGAAAGCATCAGCCCATGCTTCACTCCGACTTGCGTGGTATCGAAATCATTCCAGTTGCGCCAGTCGCTTTCCGTATTGCGATGAGTTGCGGTTAGTGCAAGGGACTGGCGTTCCCCCACCACGCCATAACGCACGTGGTAGTTTTCGGTGCCGTAATTGCCAATACCAACCCTGATCTGATTGGCGGTATCGTCGAACACCGAGCGAGAGATGATTTGGATGGCGCCGCCGGCACTGCCGGTCGCGAACAGGTTACCCGGCCCCTTCGCGACCTCAATGCGTTCGATGTCCTGCGTATCGACGAAATCGAGCTTGGTGAAGCTGTCAGGATCGGTCAGAGGGACACCGTCGCGAAGCACCATGATTTCGCGGATGCCGTAGCGCGCCTTAAGCCCGGCGCCGCGAATGATTAGGCGGGCGTCGAAGCCGCCATTCTTGCTGTCGATGAGAACCCCGGGGATGCCCTGCAGGGCCTCCTTGACGTTGAACATCTTTTTCTCATCGAGTTCTTCTTTACCTACAACCGCTATAGCCTGCGGCACCTCGGCGGTGGCACGCTCTTCCCGCGTTGCCGTAATGGATATCGTGCCGAGCTCAGCATCCTGGGCCAAAGCACCCGACGTCATTACAACCAGCCCGGACAGCAATACCGACTGGCCCGCCAAACGGCCCCTCTCGTTACACCCCATGTCAGCCCCCGCGTTCTTATAGTCAGGCCGGCTTTTTGAATCACCGGCATCTCGTGCAGCCAGGCTGCGCGGCACGTGGAGCTTCCAGCAAAACCTGATCAACCCTGACCGACCATGCGCCGAGCCAAACACGCCCGATCTCGGGGACAGGCCATGGCAGGATCCGTACCAGGTTTCATGACCTTGATTTCACTAGGAATGTGACCTATACGCGAGGATGGAGGACAGGTGATTTGCCACGGGGGTGTGTGAAATCACACAGTTGCCGACGGGTAGCGGAGGGCTGTGCCCAACCACCCATTATTGGCTTTTCGGCGGTTCTCCTAATGCGCGCCGGGGTCGGCGCTGGCAATCTGAAAGACCTCGACTTTACGCCAGGGAAGGCTTCCATGCCCAAGCAGCCCCCATCCGCAGCCCTCGAACACTATGCCGCCGAATTGCAGCGGGATCTCGCCTATTTCGAAGCACAACTCGCCAAGATTCCCGTGGACAGCAATGTTCCCGATGACCGGACTGCGCGGGAGATTTTCGAACGTCTGATTTGGGAACGCTGGAGCGAATTGGCGGCGCTGCGCTGACACCGTTCGGGATGCAGCGGCGGACAGGAAAAAAGCCCCTTGCCGGAGCCGTTCCACAAATTGCGAAGATGAATTCCCGCTTGTCCGGAATGACGACTAAAAACAAAACGGCCCGCTTTCGCGGGCCGTTTTGTCTTCAGCGGAAGATGGGGTGGACGATGGGAATCGAACCCACGACAACAGGAGCCACAATCCTGTGCTCTACCAATTGAGCTACGTCCACCATTGAAGGGAGGCCAAGCGGCGCGATTGGCGCGCCCGGCAGGACTCGAACCTGCTACCCTCGGCTTAGAAGGCCGATGCTCTATCCGGATGAGCTACGGGCGCGGATAGGCCGAGTCCACGACATGTTAGCAAAACGCCCAGCCTGATGACGAATTGGTCGGGGTAGAGGGATTCGAACCCCCGACATCCTGCTCCCAAAGCAGGCGCGCTACCAGACTGCGCTATACCCCGGCGAAACGGTGACCACCGATGGCGCGAAGTCGGCGAATAATACGCACGTGCCGCGTCATCGTCAACGTTGGATGTGGAGTATACGATCTGTTTCGTCTTGTTGCGCCTGATTGGTGGTGGTGCGGCCGTTCGTTCAACCAAAGTAAGACCGGCTGCTACCCGCCGAGGTTCGACATCCCTCTCCTGTCCTCGAGCGCTATCTCTTGGTCAGGCTGCTGCAAAAATAGATTTGTCCCTTCCCCTCCGGGAGAAAGACAGGATGAGGGGCTCAAGAGATCACTCGATCCCCTCTCCCCAGCCCTCGGCAACTGCTCCATGCGTTGCCCTACCTCGCGCTTCCCTGCGCTCGTTTCCCGGATGAAGAGCGGCACAACGGCAAAATTTGGAACCAGAGACAGCTTGAGTGCGAGGGCACGTTCAAAGGCTGCGACACCACTCGATGCTTGCCCCACGCCCTTGGGAGGACCGGTACCGAAGGCGCCGGTGGATGATCGCGCGGCTACGCTTTAGCCTGTCGTGCCGCCCGCCGTGGAGCCAACATACGCCGAGGCTTGGCGATCCTCCGCCTGCGTGTGAAAATACCCGACTTTTCCCGGACATATCGCCCCATGACCGCCCAGCTCATCGACGGCAAGGCCACCGCCGCCCATCTTCGCCAGCAGATCAAAACCCGCGTCGACACGCGCCTGGCCGCCGGACTCCCCGTGCCGGGCCTCGCGGTCATCCTGGTGGGCAACGACCCGGCCTCGGAGGTCTATGTGGCGCACAAGCGCAAGGACTGCGCCGAAGTGGGGATTCGCTCCATCAATCACGACCTGCCCGCGGACACCCGCCAGGACGACTTGCTGGCGCTCATCGATCAACTGAATGCCGATGACAGCGTGCACGGCATCCTGGTCCAGCTGCCGCTGCCGGCACACATCGATACCACGGCTGTCATCGAGCGCATCGCGCCGGAAAAGGACGTAGACGGCTTCCACCCATATAACGTCGGTCGCTTGGCACAACGCATTCCTCAACTGCGGCCCTGCACGCCCTATGGCGTCATGACCCTGCTCGAGCACGCGGGCATCGACATCAAGGGCATGGATGCGGTGGTGGTGGGCGCCTCCAACATTGTCGGCCGTCCCATGGCTTTGGAACTGCTGCTCGGTGGCTGCACGGTCACGGTCACCCACCGCTTCACCCGCGACCTGCGCGCCCATGTGGAACGCGCCGATCTGCTGGTGGTCGCCGTGGGCAAGCCGGGCCTGGTGAAGGGCGAATGGATCAAACCGGGCGCCGTGGTCGTGGACGTGGGCATCAACCGCCTGCCCAACGGCCGCCTGGTCGGTGACGTGGACTTCGACAGCGCGAAAGAGCGCGCCGCCTGGATCACCCCCGTACCCGGCGGTGTCGGCCCTATGACCCGCGCCATGCTGCTCAAAAACACCCTTGATGCAGCGGAACGCTTGAGCGGTTCTTAAAGAAAAGATCAACCAGGAGGCCACGGAGAAAGGGATTATTGCTGTTCTCCGTGGCCTCCGTGGTTCTGCCTCTTCTGGTTTCCAAGGCGACTTCACTGATCTCGCAAAGCCGCCAAGAACGCCAAGGAATTGGGAATCAGAGCGTTGCTACCTTGGCGTCCTTCGCGCCTTTGCGAGAGAAATCTTCTCCGGCAATCATTCTCTTCTCCGTGGCCCTCCGTGGCCTCCGTGGCCTCCGTGGTTCCTGCCTTCTTCTAGCGCCGCTGTTCCTCAGCACGCGTAGCGCAGCGGATGCACCATTCGGCGGCGGGGTCGACCTGCAGGCGCGCGGGCGCGATGGGTTCTCCGCAGGCGGCGCATTCGCCGTATTCACCGTCTTCCAACCGATGCAGCGCTGCATCGATACGGGCGAGTTCGCGCTTGCGCCGACGAATGGATTCCGCGCCCATGGCCTGATTGTGCAGATCATCCAGCCGCGTCAAACGGCCCGCGCGCGTGGGATCCACGTCCGCAGCCACGCCGTCGCCCACCGCCGCGAGCTGCGCAGACAGCGCTTCCCGCTGAGCCAGGAGTCTTGCTTTCAGGTTTTCGGAATAGGTGCGTCGGTCCATGATCTTCCTCGCCCATCCTGGCGGGAGCCGTGCCGTGCCTTGCGGGCAAACGGAGGTATTCCGGAGGATTTCTTTAGCTTGCCTCGACACGTGTGTGTCAGGCGACATACATCAACATTAGCAAAAAAGGTTCAAGCATGACGGGCGCTAAGCGCGATAACGGAACAGGCGCGCCGATGGCGTTCCTCTTGCGATGAACGCCTCGGCGATGGCTTCGGCGAGGCTGCCGGCGGCAATGTATACGTCGGATGCCGGCCCGTCTTCCACCAACGATGCCAGCACATCGATCACCCCGGGCGTGTGCTCCAAAGGAATGAAATGCATCGTATCCACCGCGTCGGCCAGGGCGCGCGCGTGATTGGCCAGGCTGTGCTGTCCCCGTTCGGCGATCCACACCAGGCGAATGGCTTGAGGAAGTTCCAGGGCCAGGGCGTGCTCGGCCAGGCTCTTGATCGGTGCGAAATCGGTCCCTTCGGCGACCAGCCACAGCGGCCGCCTGGCGCGCTCATCGAGCACGAAACCGCCATAAGGCCCACGCACGGTGAGCGTGTCACCCACCGAAGCCGACGGCATGCGTTCGAGCAGAAATTGCAGCACCATGCCGTTGCACGGACAGCTCGCCACGGCCGCGTCCGTCGCGTTACCGTCGGGGAAAATCAACCGCACCCACTGGCCGGCGAGAAAGCGCAGCGTCCGGGTTCGCGGCGTGCGCAGAGACATCAATACACCGCCCGGCAACGTTTCGACCCGCGTCACACGGGCCTGCAGGCATTGCTCGGGAATGGCGGCGGCGTTGGTGGCCTCGTCCACCTCGATGCTCAGTTCACCGCCCGCAGCGCAACTGCAAAGCAGAAACCAGCCCTGTGTCTTTTCCGCTTCGCTGAAGCTGAAGTCGTGAAAGCGAACCGGTTCGAGGACACCATCGAGCAGACGAGCGCGGCATTCGCCGCAGCTGCCGCTGGCACAGTTGTAAGCCACGTTCACACCGGCGCGCAGTGCCGCTTCAAGCAGGTTCTCGTGCGGCTCGGCGTAAAACGTGCGACCGCTGGGTTGCAGTCGTATCCGGTAGCTCACACGTCTTCGCCGTCAAGCCGCTTGATGAGCCAGCAGTTCAAGGCTTCGAGCCGTTCGCGGGTTTCCGGGCCGGATTCGGCGTGCATGGCGGCGATTTGCGCGGTGAGATCGCGCAACACGGTGCAATAATGCCGCGCGCGTGCCCGCTCCACGGCCAGGTCTGCCGTACGTTTTTTCAGTTTCCCCGCCAGATCGTCCACGTCGGGCATAACGGTCTCACGCACCCGGCGCGCGAAGGCCGTTTCCTGAAGGAAGCTGATGCGCTCCAGGATGGAACCGTCCTGCAGGCCCAGCGTGGGATAGCGGCGGCGGAGCTCGTCGACATCGACACAGCCCTCGAAGGTCGCGAGGTCGCCTTTCTGGATCAGCCGTTGCAGCTCACGACGTCCAATACCCAGCAGCTGCGCTGCCCTGGCAAGACCGATGAGATTGCCCATAACGTTTCCCCCGGTCTTGATTAAAGCCGATGAGCAGGCGGGAAGGAAAGCGTTACGGCCGGGATTCCTTGATGGGCATCGCGCCCTGAGGCAGGGGAAAATGGAGCGCGTTGTAGGCACCCGGTCCTCTGGCCGATGACGCCGGTGGTTCAACCACCCGCGCATCGCGGCCTGAGGCCGCTCCTACGTGGG
>JAWLCT010000053.1:13457-16210 GCA_041687015.1 Gammaproteobacteria bacterium | reverse complement strand
TCACAACCAACGAGGCAAGAACATCATGGCCGATTTCCAGATCGCCCCGTCCATTCTCTCCGCAGATTTCGCTCGCCTGGGTGAGGAAGTGGATAACGTGCTCAAGTCGGGCGCGGACATCGTCCACTTCGACGTGATGGACAACCATTACGTGCCCAATCTGACCATCGGTCCGCTGGTGTGCGAGGCCCTGCGCAAGCACGGTGTCACCGCGCCCATCGACGTGCACCTCATGGTGAAGCCCGTGGATCGCATCGTGCCCGATTTCGCCAAGGCCGGCGCCACCTACATCACCTTCCACCCGGAAGCCAGCGAGCACATCGATCGCACCATCGGTCTCATCAAGGACAGCGGCTGCAAGGCCGGCCTGGTGTTCAATCCGGCCACCCCCATCGACGTGCTGGAATACGTGCTGCCCAAGCTCGACATGGTGCTGCTCATGTCCGTGAACCCCGGCTTCGGCGGCCAGAAGTTCATCCCCTACGTGCTCGAGAAGGCCCGCAAGGTGCGCGCGATGATCGACGCAGGCGGGTACAACTGCCGCCTGGAGATCGATGGCGGCGTGGGCCCGGCCAACATTCGTGAAGTAGCCGAAGCGGGCGTCGACACCTTCGTGGCCGGGTCCGCCGTGTTCGGCGCCGGCAAGGCCGAAGACCCCAACCGCTACGACTCCGTCATCGCCGCCATGCGCGCGGAACTGGCGAAGGTCGGCAAGTAACGCCTGGTCCTGAAGGTAATAACGCGGAGGGCGCGGAGGCGCGGAGGTCGCGGAGAAAAGAATCGATTTGTCTTTCTCTGCGTTCTCCGCGTCTCTGCGTTCTCCGCGTTGTGACACCATGAATATACCGGAAATGATTCTGCTGGACCTGGACGGGACGCTGGTGGACAGTGTGCCGGACCTGGCCTTCTGTGTGGACGAGCTCATGCGGCGGCTTGGCCGACCTGCATGGGGGGAGGACCGGGTGCGTGACTGGGTGGGCAATGGTGTGGAACGCCTGGTCAAGCGCGCGCTCACGGGCGAAATGGCGGCGGAGCCGGAGGATGCTTTGTTCGCGCAAGCCATTGCCATTTTCAATGCGCTTTACCAGGACAACAACGCCGTGCGTAGCCGGTTGTTTCCGGGCGTGAAGGACGCTCTGGTGCGACTGCAGTCGGACGGGTACAAACTGGGCTGCGTGACCAACAAGGCGGCGCGCTTTACGGATCCGCTGCTACGCCAACTCGGCATCCATGCACACTTCGGCATCGTGGTGAGCGGGGACACCACACCCCAGAAGAAGCCCCACCCGGCGCCCTTGCTCCATGCGGCCGATTTCTTTAAAGTCGGGCCCGCGCATTCGCTCATGGTGGGGGACTCCCGCCACGATGTGGAGGCCGCCCGGGCCGCCGGTTTCGCCGCCGTATGCGTGAGCTACGGTTACAATCACGGCGAAGACATCCGCACTGCCGGGCCGGACGCCGTCATCGACTCCCTGGCCGAATTGCCCGACCTTTTCGACTGAGCCGCCTATCACCATGGTAAACACCGGAACGACAATGGAGCGCAAGGCACTGCTGCGATGGCGTGGCTGACGCCGACATTTCTGTGCCCGTGCCTTCCCAATGTCGCAGGTGTGAACCATGACTGCTGATCGTTTCGCCGAACTGGCCCGCCAGGGCTACAACCGTATTCCCGTGATGCGCGAGGTCCTCGCGGACCTCGACACGCCGTTGTCCGTCTACCTCAAACTCGCCGACGGGCCGTATTCCTATCTGTTCGAGTCCGTGCAGGGCGGCGAGAAATGGGGCCGCTATTCCATCATCGGGCTGCCGGCGCGCACCGTGGTCAAGGTGCACGGCTACAGCGTGACCGTCGAAGAGCACGGCCGCGTGGTCGAGACGGCCGAGGTGGAGGACCCGCTGGCCTGGATAGAGGCTTACCACCAGCGCTTCAAGGTGCTGGAACAGCCCGGCCTGCCGCGTTTCAATGGCGGCCTGGTGGGCTATTTCGGTTACGACACCATCCGCTATATCGAGCCGCGCCTGGCCAAGGTGCAGAAGCCCGACGCCATCGGCACGCCCGACATCCTGCTCATGGTGTCGGACGAGGTGCTGGTGTTCGACAATCTCGCCGGCAAGCTATTCGTGATCGTGCTGGCCGACCCGTCGGTGCCGGAAGCGCTGCCCCAGGCCCACGGGCGCCTCGATGCCCTGGTGCGCCGGCTGCACGGCACCACCCCGCGCCATACGCACGGGCGTGTGGCAGCGGTGAGCGAAGAAGACTTCGTCTCCGGTTTCACCCAGCAAGGCTTCGAGGACGCGGTCAGCCGCGCCCGCCAGTACATCACCGACGGCGACATCATGCAGGTGGTGCTGTCGCAGCGCCTGTCCATTCCTTTCCAGGCCCGGCCGCTGGATCTCTACCGCGCATTGCGCAGTGTGAATCCATCGCCCTACATGTATTACCTGGACCTGGAGGGCTTCCACGTGGTCGGCTCCTCGCCGGAGATCCTGGTGCGCCTGGAAGACGGCACGGTCACCGTGCGCCCCATCGCCGGCACGCGCAAGCGCGGGGCCAACGAAGCGGAAGACCAGGCCCTGGAGCAGGACCTGCTCGCCGATCCGAAGGAGCTTGCCGAGCATCTCATGCTCATCGATCTGGGTCGCAACGACGTGGGCCGCATCGCTGAAGTGGGCAGCGTGAAGCTCACCGACAAGATGGTCATCGAGCGTTACTCGCATGTGATGCACATCGTCTCCAACGTGGAAGGTCG
>JAWLCT010000053.1:0-13357 GCA_041687015.1 Gammaproteobacteria bacterium | reverse complement strand
TTGGGTCCGGGTTTGCTGGAATCAGCTTACCAGGCAGCGCTTGAGCACGAATTGAGCTTGCGAGGCTTGCGGTGGTTGGCAGAGGTGCCGGTCGCGGCGAGTTACAAAGGTCGGACACTCGATTGTGCATATCGTCTGGACCTGCTCGTTGAAGGGCGTTTGGTGGTGGAACTCAAGTCGGTTGCTGAAGTCCTGCCGGTCCACAAGGCCCAACTACTTACGTACCTGCGCTGGACGCAACGTTCGTTGGGGTTGCTCATCAACTTCAACGTTTCGGTATTACACAAGGGGATCTGCCGCGTGGTGCTGAACCTCGATCCCCTCCGCGATCTCGCCTCCGCGTCCTCCGCGTTGCGCGACGAGGGTTAAGTCCATGCTGTTGATGATCGATAACTACGATTCCTTCACCTACAACTTGGTGCAATATCTGGGCGAGTTGGGTGAGGATGTGCAGGTGTTTCGCAATGACCGGATCACGCTCGACGAGATCGAGCGGCTGGCGCCCGATCACCTGATGATTTCGCCCGGTCCGTGTACGCCCAGGGAGGCGGGGGTGTCGGTGCCGGCCATCGAACACTTCGCCGGCAAGCTGCCGATATTGGGTGTGTGCCTGGGGCATCAATCCATCGGCCAGGCCTTCGGCGGCAAGATCGTGCACGCGCGCGAGACCATGCATGGCAAGACCTCGCCCGTGTTCCACAAGGATGTGGGCGTGTTCGCCGGTCTCGCCAATCCGTTTGAGGCCACACGCTACCACTCGCTGGTGATCGAAAAGGCGAGCTGCCCCGATGTGCTCGAAGTGACCGCCTGGACCCAGAATACCGACGGCAGCGTGGACGCGATCATGGGCGTGCGGCATAGGACCTTCAACATCGAAGGCGTGCAATTCCACCCCGAGTCCATCCTCACCCAACATGGCCACGACCTGCTCGCCAACTTCCTCAAACTGCGCGGCGGCATGCGCTGCGCGTGAGCACGAATAAACAGAAAAGCCCAACACCGAGGCACAGAGACTCAGAAATCCCAGAGGGGTTAAGTGAATATCGATGTTCTCTGTGTCTCCGTGCCTCGGTGTTAATCCGTTTCCCCGCTGATGCGAACTGAACCCGACAGCGCCAGGCGTATCGCCGTGCTGGTGGCGTTCATGACCATGCTGGCGCCGTTCAGCATCGATACCTACCTGCCCTCGTTTCCGGACATCGCCGCGGAGTTCGGTGCCACGCATGTGCAGATGCAGCAGACCATGTCGCTGTATTTGCTGGCATTCGCCGCCATGACCCTGGTCTACGGACCACTCGCGGATACCTTTGGCCGCCGTATCGTCATGCTGGGGGCCATCGGGCTGTACGGTGTGGCGTCCATCGGCTGCGCCCTGTCGGGCAGCATCGGCGAATTGATCCTGTTTCGTGTCGCCCAGGGCCTGACCGCCAGTGCCGGTTTCGTGGTGGGGCGTGCCATCGTGCGGGATGCCTTTGCCGGCGTCCGGGCGCAGAAGGTGATGTCCAACATCATGCTCATGTTCGCCGTGGCCCCGGCGCTGGCGCCCATCATCGGCGGCTATCTGCACGATGCCTTCGGCTGGCGGTCGGTGTTCTGGTTTCTCGCCCTGCTCGGCGGGGCGTTGTGGCTGCTGGTGTATCGGCGCCTCCCGGAGACCCTGTCGCCGGAACACCGCCAGTCCATTCACCCGGTGGCGGTGGGGCGCATCTATGGCCGGGCGTTGTCCACTGGCGGTTTCATGGTGCTGGTCAGCATGATCGCCCTCAATTTCGGCGGCATGTTTCTGTATGTGGCCGGTGCGCCGGTGGTGGTTTATGAACACCTGGGCATGCGGGCCGACGATTTCGCGGTCGTGTTCGTGCCGCTGGTCACCGGCATCATGCTCGGGGCCTTCATCTCCGGGCGCCTGGCAGGGCGTACGGACATGCTGCGATCGGTGGCACTGGGCTATGGCTTCATGGCGATGGCCGTGTTGTTCAACCTCACGCAGGCGCATATTTTCCCGGGGCATCCGGCCCTGGTGGTGGCACCCATCACCCTTTATGCCTTCGGCAATGCCGTCGCGGTACCCAGCCTCAGCCTGCTGGCGCTGGAGTATTTCCCGCACAACCGCGGCATGGCCTCGGCGGCCCAGGGGTTCGTCCACACGGCCTCAAACGCCGCGGTCGCCGGTGCCCTGGTCCCGCTCGTCTCCCACACCATCCCCGGGATGGCTTTCGGCATGATGGCCCTGCACGTGACGTCCCTGATCCTGTGGCTGGGTTGGCTGCGTGCGACCCGGGCCGAAACTTGACCCCCGCGCGACGGGACGAGGACAATCCTGCTTTGTCTCAAGAGAACACCACCATGGACATGCAATCAGCTATCCGCGCCGTCACCGAGCGGCGCGATCTCACCAGCGATCAGATGCGCGCGGTGATGCGCCTGATCATGACCGGCGAGGCGACGCCTGCCCAGATTGGCGGCTTTCTGGTCGGCCTGCGCATGAAGGGCGAGACGGTGGAGGAGATCGCTGCGGCCGCGGAGGTGATGCGGGCGCTGGCCACGCCGGTACCCGTGGGTGGTGAACATCTTGTGGACACCTGCGGCACGGGCGGTGACGGTGCCGGCACCTTCAATATTTCCACCACAGTCGCATTCGTGGTGGCGGCCGCCGGCGGTCGCGTGGCCAAGCACGGCAACCGCGCGGTGTCGGGCAAGTCGGGCAGCGCCGACGTGCTGGAGGCCGCGGGTGTGAAACTGGACCTGACCGCCGACCAGGTGGTGCGTTGCGTGGACGAAGTGGGGGTCGGCTTCATGTTTGCGCCGCGCCATCACGGTGCCATGAAGCACGCGGTGGGGCCGCGCCGCGAAATGGGCGTGCGCACCATCTTCAATCTCCTCGGGCCGCTGACCAATCCCGCGGGCGCCCCCAATCAGGTCATCGGTGTGTTCAGCACCCACTGGGTGGAGCCGGTCGCGCAGGTGTTCGGGCTGCTGGGCAGCAAGCACGTGCTGGTGGTGCACTCGGAAGACGGCCTGGACGAGATCAGCATCGGCGCGCCCACCCGTGTCGCCGAACTGCATAATGGGCAGGTGAACGTCTCGGTGATCAGCCCCGAGCAATTCGGGCTGGAGCGCTCGCCGGTGGATGCGCTGGTGGTCGAGGACGCCGAGCAGTCGCTGGCCATCGTGAAGGCGGTGCTGGACAACCAGCCCGGCCCGGCGCGCGACATCGTGCTGCTGAATGCCGGTGCGGCCATTTACGCCGCCGGCCTTGCTCCCTCCCTGAGCGCAGGCATCCGCCGCGCCGACGAGGTCATCGCCAGCGGCGAAGCCCGCCGTCGCCTCGATGCCCTTGCGACACTAACGAACAGCTTCTAACGCAGAGGCGCGGAAATTGCGGAGGAAAATGATCCCGATCTCCGCGTCTCCGCGTTTTGGCAGGTAATCCATGAACGACACCCCTGACGTATTGAAGAAGATCCTGCGGCGCAAGGCCGAGGAAGTGGCTGAGCGCACGGCGCGGGTTAGCCTGGCGGCGTTGCGCGAGCGCGCCGCGGCCGCCGATGCGCCGCGCGGCTTCGCCGACGCAGTCCGCAAGCGGGTGGCGGCAGGCCAGGCGGCGGTGATCGCCGAGGTGAAGAAGGCCTCGCCCAGCAAGGGCGTCATCCGGCCGGACTTCGACCCGGCCGCCATTGCCCGCTCCTACGAGGCCGGGGGCGCCGCGTGTCTGTCGGTGCTGACGGACGTGGATTTCTTCCTGGGGGCGGATGCCTATCTGCAGCAGGCGAGGGCGGCCTGTGCCCTGCCGGTGCTGCGCAAGGATTTCATCATCGATCCCTACCAAGTGGCCGAGGCGCGTGCTATCGGCGCCGACTGCATCCTGCTCATCGCCGCGGCACTCAGTGATGCACAGATGCAGGAATTGACGCAGGCGGCCAGGGAATTCGCGCTGGACGTGCTGGTCGAAGTGCACGACGGGGAAGAGCTGGCGCGAGCGTTGCCGCTCGGCCTGCCGCTGATAGGCATCAACAACCGCAACCTGCGCACCTTCGAGGTTTCGCTGGCGACCACGCTGGACCTGTTGTCCTCCGTCCCGGCGGACAGGACGGTGGTGACCGAAAGCGGCATCCTGGCGCCGGCCGACGTGGCGCTGATGCGCGGCCACGGCGTGCACGCCTTCCTGGTGGGCGAGGCCTTCATGCGCGCACCCGAACCCGGTGCGCGCCTGCGGGAGCTGTTCGAAGAACAGAAATGAACACGGGGGACATGTCCCCCGTGTTCAGGCTTCCCCTCAGCGGGTGCCGAAGACCACGATGGTCTTGCCGCTGACCGAGATGAGACCCTGGTCTTCCAGGTTTTTCAGCACGCGGCCGGCCATTTCGCGGGAACAGCCCACGATGCGGCCCAGCTCCTGGCGGGTGATGCGGATCTGCATGCCGTCGGGATGCGTCATGGCATCCGGCTGCTTGGAGAGCTCCAGCAGCGTGGCGGCGATGCGGCCGGTCACGTCCAGGAACGCCAGGTCGGAGACCTTGCGGCTGGTGTTGCGCAGGCGGGCAGCCATCTGTCCGGCAAGCTGAAACAGGATTTCCGGATCTTCCTGTGCCAGTTGGCGGAAGTGGATGTAACTGATTTCGGCCAGTTCGCATTCGCTGCGGGTACGCACCCACGCACTGCGGGTGGTATCACTGAACAAGCCCATTTCGCCGAAAAAGTCGCCTGCGTTCAGATAGGCGAGTACCATCTCGCGGCCCTGCTCTTCCTCGATGAGCACGGAGACCGAGCCTTTGACGATGTAATAAAGCGTCTCAGGTTTATCGCCCGCGTAGATGATATTTGTCTTTGACGGGTATCTGCGACGGTGGCAGTGGCTTAGGAACCGATCGATGGTCGGATTTCCCGTGCCTGCTTCCCTAACTACTATTCGTTGCGCCATCGTGGGTCCTGTGAGCATGGTTTTTCACCCAACGTATATTACCGGCAGCGAGTCTATCAACACTCGGTGCGGGACGAGAATAACCGATATTACTGAGATTTACTTCACAGGAGTTGTTATGAAGGCACGTATCAAGTGGGTCCAGGACGCTACCTTCCTTGGTGAATCGGGCAGCGGCCATGCCGTAGTGATGGATGGGCCACCTGAGCACGGCGGTCGGAATCTTGGCGTACGGCCGATGGAAATGCTACTGCTGGGTATGGGCGGTTGTACGGCTTTTGACGTGATTCACATTTTGCGCAAGGGGCGTCAACCCGTCACGGACTGCGTGGCCGAGCTGTCCGCCGAGCGGGCCTCCACCGAGCCCAAGGTGTTCACCCGCATCCATGTGCATTTCGTCGTCAAGGGCAAAGGCCTGAGCGACACCCACGTCCGGCGTGCCATCGAACTGTCCGCCGAAAAGTACTGTTCGGCCTCGATCATGCTGGGCAAGGTGGCCCAAATCAGCCACGACTACGAAATCGTGGAGGAATAAGGGCGGGATCTGACCCGGGGCGATTTACCACCCGGCCCATGGTGTGGATAATACCCGCCCCTGGAAAACGGCGGCGGGTACTCCAAAGCAGGTTCTGGGTCGGTGGGCCTCGCGGTTCCTCGGACTACGGTTTGAGAATCCGTGGTCCCGGAGGGCTGAAAACCCTCCACGGAGTGCGTCCGGTCGGCAGACAGCCGTCACCGGGCGCTTTGCTTTTTTTACGTCCGGCAGATCCGGAGAGCCTGGGGAGACGTCCTACGTTGAGCACGCTCAAGCTGCATGGGTTCAACAACCTCACCAAGACGCTGAGTTTCAACATCTACGACATCTGCTATACGCAGACCGAGGGGCAGCGCCGCCAGTACATCGAGTACATCGATGAGGAATACAACGCCGAGCGCCTGACCCGCATCCTCACGGACGTGGCGAACATCATCGGTGCCAACATCCTCAATGTGGCCCGCCAGGACTACGACCCGCAGGGGGCGAGCGTGACCATGCTCATCTCCGAGGAGCCCGTGGTTTCGCAGGAGCTTTCGAACACGGAAGAGCCGGGCCCGCTGCCCGAGGCGGTGGTGGCGCACCTGGACAAGAGCCACCTGACCGTGCACACCTATCCCGAGAGCCATCCGCACAACGGCATCAGTACGTTCCGTGCGGACATCGATGTGTCCACCTGTGGCCGTATTTCACCGCTGAAGGCGTTGAACTACCTGATCCACAGTCTGGAATCGGACATCGTCACCATGGACTACCGTGTGCGCGGCTTCACCCGCGACGTGAAGGGCACCAAACTGTTCATCGATCACAAGATCAACTCCATCGAGAACTACCTCTCCAAGGACACCAAGGAGCGGTACCAGATGATCGACGTGAACGTGTATCAGGAGAACATCTTCCATACCAAGATGATGCTCAAGGACTTCGATCTGGATAACTATCTCTTCGGCGTCAAGTCCAAGGACCTGAGCTCGACGGAGGAGAAGACCATCCGCCAGCGTCTGCAGCACGAAATGCTGGAGATCTTCTACGGCCGCAACATCAACAAGCCGCCGCAGTAAGTGAGTGCTTGCTGGAACGAAAAGGGGCCCTCGGGCCCCTTTTTCATGCGGGAGACTTCGATTCAGATCCAGAAGGCGGTGCGCGTCATCACCTTGGAACTGAGCTGCATCAGGCGCTTCACCGGTTCAGGGAAGGATGCGCCGCCGGCGGCCTGGGCGAGATCGGCGTGGTGCAGTTCGTCTTCCTTCATCTGCTCCAGGATGGCACGGGTTTTTTCGTCCTGTGGCGGCACCCGGGAGAGATGCTCGTCCAGGTGCCGGCAGACCTGGTGTTCGGTCTCCACCACGAAGCCCAGGCTCCACTTGTCGCCGGCGAGACCCGCGGCGGCGCCAATGGCCAGGGAGCCGAAATACCAGAGGGGATTGAGCCAGCTGACGTGCGTGCCCATATCCCGGGCACGGCGTTCGCACCATTCCAGATGGTCGTTTTCCTCAAGGGCGGCCCGTTCCATTTTGCCGCGCACCTCGGGCAGCTTGGCCGTGAGTGCCTGACCTTGGTAAAGGCCCTGCGCGGAAACCTCGCCTGCGTGATTGATACGCATGAGACGGCCGACCAGATCCCGTTCCTGGTCGGACATGGAAGCCTCCGGGTGCGGATCAGCGGGATTGGGGCGCTCGGTCAGCAAGGGCTGACCCAGTACGGTGCGCATGCCGATGTCCACGTTCATCAGGAGATGATCGAGGGGGGAATAATGTCTTGCGTTCATGGCCTGGAAACTTAAAGCGAAACGGCGGCCGCGGCAAGCTGTCTCGCCAGCAGGCTCACGGGGTGCATGACCTCGACCTGCAATCCCCGCGCTTTGGCGCCCGCCGCCAGATGCAAGGCACAACCGACGTTGGTGGTGACCAAGTATTGGGCGCCGCTTGCAACCAGAGCATCGAGCTTGGGGCCGCGCAGGGCCTCGGCGGTAGCGGGTTGCTCCAGCATATAGCTGCCGGCGGCACCGCAGCAGGCGGCGTTGTCGGCCAAAGGAAGCACCTGCAGTGCCGGGATGCGGCGCAGCAACTGGACGGCGGCATTCGGTCTGCGCAGGACGTTGGCCTGACTGCACGGCACATGGACGGCTGCGATCGCGGGCAACGGGGCCGGGGCGGGCAGGCCGGCCCAGTCCAGTTCAGCCAGAAAATCGGTGATCTCTCGTGTTTTCGCGGCCAAAGGCGTGGCCTCGGAGTGGTCCAACCACTGTCCATACTCCCTCAGCATGGCGACGCACCCGCTCGCTACGCCGACGATGGCGTCAAGCTCAGCCACGGGGAAGGCCTCGAGGTTCCTGCGTGCCCGTCGTTCGAAGCCGGAACGATCGCCCTGGCCATGGTGGAGGGCACCGCAACAACCCTGCCCACGCGGTGTCTCAATAGTGAATCCCAACAGGGTCAGAACCTGCTCGGTCGCACTGAGCGCCTCGCCGTCGACGGCTTCGCCGGTACAGCCAAGGAACAGTCCGATGCGACCGCGTGTGCCGGGCGCGTCGGCACGTTGCTGGCGAAACACCTGCCGGGGACGGGCTTGTGCCAGTGCCGCCAGTCGCCGGGTGGTCGCGGAGAGCGGCTTGCCCAGCGCTGCCAGCGGCGAGGCACCCACTCGTACGGCCGTGCGCAAGACCCCCGGTCTGGTCAGGAGATCGGCACCCCTCGCGATCAGGGACTTCCCGCGTTGTTCCGCCAGTAGACGGCGGGCGTGGCCCAGAATGGCCCCGTAGCGGACTTCCGACGGACACATGGCTTCGCAGGCCCGGCATCCCAGGCAATGATCCAGGTGCGCCGCGAGCGCATCATCCGCGGGCAGCTGGCCACGGGCGAGCGCCTGCGCCAGGGAGATGCGTCCGCGGGGCGACTCGGCTTCGGTGCCGGTGCGCCGGAACGTGGGGCAGTGGGGCAGGCACATGCCGCACATCACGCAGCGATCGGCTTCGCGCAGGAGGGCTTGTGCAGAGGAAGAGGGTTCGTTCACAGGCGGCGCAGGATAACAGGCGTGCGGCTGGGTATAAAGCCGAGTAAGTGAGTCGGAAGAGACCATCGCATATAATCGCGTCTGGCGATTGAGGGTCCTACATGTCTTATTACCGTTACCACGTGTTTTTCTGTACCAACCGCCGTGAGGAAGGTGGGTGCTGCGCCGACTTTCATGCACAGGACATACGCGACTACGCCAAGGACAAGGTGAAGAAACTGGGCCTGGCGGGAAAAGGCGGGGTGCGGATCAACACGGCGGGCTGCCTGGACCGTTGTGCGGAAGGCCCGGTACTCGTCGTTTATCCCGAGGCCGTCTGGTACACCTACGTGGATCGGGACGACATCGACGAAATCATTTCTGAACACCTGCAACAAGGCCGCGTCGTCGAACGCCTGCGTCTCTGAGCGGCTGGAGTCATCAATGGACGACATCTACTTGCAGGAGCTGCGCCGGCGGCATCGCTATGATGGTCTGGAAGAGGACATCTGCATCGGCGAGGAGCTCCTCATCCAGGGACCTGCGGGCGCCATCGAGGTCCTCACTTCCGGTCCGGCACGTTTCGATCCGACGCTGCCCATCGCCATCATCTGTCACCCACACCCGCTTCACGGGGGCAGTCTGGCCAACAAGGTGGTCCATATCATGGCGGAATCGTTCAATGCCATGGGACTGCTGAGCGTCAGCTTTAATTTCCGCGGTGTGGGGCGCAGCGAGGGCCGGTTCAACAGCGGTGAAGGCGAAGTCGGTGATCTCCTCGCGGTGGTCGACTGGTTTCGCGGCCGCTATCCCGAGGCCCCCGTATGGCTGGCGGGATTCTCGTTCGGTGCCTACGTGGCGGCCCGCGCTCACCAAAGCGCCGGTGCCGATCGACTGCTGCTGGTCGCACCCCCGGTGACCTTGTTCGACTTTTCGCACGTTCCGGAAATCGCCGTACCCTGGATGGTGATCCAGGGGGGGCGCGACGAGATCATCGAGCCGCAGGCGGTCGCCGCCTGGGTGCATAAACGCCGGCTGCGACCGGAATACCGCTGGATGGCAGACGCCGATCATTTTTTCCACGGGCGCATGAACCGCTTGCGCGAGACCATCACCGGTGCGTGGCAGGACGCAGTGCGCCAGAACCGCTTCGCGGATGCGGTGGTGTAGGTGGGCATCGTCAGCGCGCGGGGACTTACCAAGATCTATCACAGCCGAACTGTGGTCGATGCCGTGGACCTGGATGTGCGTCCGGGAGAATGCTTTGGCTTGCTTGGGCCCAACGGTGCCGGCAAGACCACTACCCTGCGCATGTTGCTTGGCATGACGCCGCCCGACAGTGGCACGTTGGAAGTGATGGGTTATCCGGTGCCTGCCCGGGCCCGTGAAATGCATGCGCGACTCGGGGTCGTGCCCCAGCAGGACAGCCTGGATCCTGACTTTTCCGTCCTGGAAAACCTGCGCACCTATGCCAGTTATTTTCATCTGCACGGGGCCGTCCTGGAGGGACGCATCCAGGAGCTGCTTGCGTTCGCGAATCTCTCCACACGTGCCGGGGCACGCATCGACGAACTCTCCGGTGGTATGAAGCGGCGCCTTTCGCTGGCCCGTGCGTTGGTGAACAGTCCCCAGTTGGTGATCCTCGACGAACCCACTACCGGTCTGGACCCGCAGGCACGTCAATTGATTTGGCAGCGACTCCGCATGCTCATTGCCGAGCAGCGTACTCTGATTCTTACCACGCACTACATGGATGAAGCGCAGCGCCTGTGCGATCGCATCGCCATCATGGACAACGGCCGCATCCTGGACGTGGACGCACCCGATGCACTCATACGCCGCCACATCGAGCCGCAGGTGGTGGAAGTGCATGGGACGGACGTGGATGCCTGGCTTGCCGACGAAGGTGGGAACCTGGCGCAACGGACCGAAAAAGTGGGCGAAACCGTGTTTTGTTACACCCATGATGATGGCCGCATGCGAGCGAGTTTGGCTGATCACCCGGGGCTGCAATACCTGCATCGACCGGCCAATCTGGAAGACGTGTTCCTCAAGCTTACCGGCAGGGATCTGCGCGAATGAAAGCTTCCCGCAAGCTTGGCGGCGGGCTCACGGCCGCCTTTTTCAGCTTACGCTGGCTTGCCGTGTGGCTGCGCCATGCGCGCGTTTGGCGCAAGCTGGCCGGGCCGGCTCTGCTGGGCAACATCGGCGAACCCCTGCTTTATCTTCTTGCGCTCGGTTACGGACTCGGCGCTTTTATCGGGGAACTTCAGGGTGTCGCCTATGTATCCTTTCTCGCCTCCGGCCTGGTCTGTGCCAGTGCGATGAATACCGCGACCTTCGAGGGACTGTATTCGGCGTACACCCGCATGGCCGTGCAGGAAACCTGGAATGCCATGCTTTATACGCCGCTGGCGCTGGAGGACATCATCCTCGGCGAAGCGATGTGGGCGGCCAGCAAAAGCCTGCTGAGTGCCACTGCCATCCTGCTGGTGGCGGCGGCACTTGGGGTGGTGGAGGGCTGGCAAGCCCTTGGGGTGTTGCCCGTCGCTTTCCTTACCGGTCTGTGCTTCGGTGCCCTTGCCCTGGTGGTGACTGCCGTCGCGCGCAATTA
Source organism: Gammaproteobacteria bacterium (assembly GCA_041687015.1). Taxonomy (GTDB): domain Bacteria; phylum Pseudomonadota; class Gammaproteobacteria; order Thiohalomonadales; family Thiohalomonadaceae; genus JALOAT01. The sequence goes on along the minus strand of JAWLCT010000053.1, from coordinate 2,296 downwards.
CGATTTTTTCCTTTATTACTTCACCCTGTTCCTGACGCCGGTGCTGCTGCTGAGCGGCGTCTTTTTCCCCCTCGACGGCATGCCGGCGGCCATCCGCGCAGGTGCTGAACTGTTTCCCCTGAGCCATGCCATCGCATTGGTGCGCCCGTGGATGACCGGGCAGGCCCTCGCGGGCGGTGCCTGGCTCCACGTCGCCGTGCTGCTGGGCTATACGGTGCTGGCCCTCGCCATCGCCGCCCACCTGATCCGTCGCCGCATATTGCGGTGAATCCTTACGGCCCAGCGCTTGACACCGTTTCTCGCATAAGTATATTAGGACCCACTGATTTGTCGCCGATGGCGCAAATCTGTACTCCTCCATCCTCCTTTGGTGGTTTGGCGCGGCCCTCCCCCCTTATAGAGCCGCGCCATTTTTTTGTTCAAAACGCCGCTTGTTTCCGGCGAACGGTTTCTATACCATTACGCCTCTTTTTCGCGGGCCCGATTGGTTTGGAGCGATTTTTGGGATGAAGACTTTCAGCGCAAAGCCGGAGACCGTGAAGCGCGATTGGTTTGTGGTAGATGCCACCGACAAGACGCTCGGCCGTCTCGCCAGCGAAATCGCGCTCCGCCTCCGTGGCAAGCACAAGCCTGAGTTCACGCCGCACGTGGACACCGGCGACTACATCATTGTGATCAATGCCGAGAAGGTGCGTGTCAGCGGTCGTAAGGCCACCGACAAGCTCTATCATTGGCATACCGGCTTCCCCGGTGGTCACAAGTCGACCACTTTCGAGAAGCTGATCCAGCGTGCGCCCGAGCGCGTGCTCGAGATCGCAGTGAAAGGCATGCTGCCCAAGAACCCCCTGGGTCGGGCCATGTTCCGCAAGCTGAAGGTTTTCGCTGGCGCCGAGCATCCGCATGCCGCTCAGCAGCCGCAGGCGCTTGAGATTTAACCGGACGTAGAAAGATATGGCAGAGAAGCAGGTTTATAGCACCGTTGGCCGTCGTAAGACCGCGAGTGCCCGTGCCTTCCTGGCTCCCGGCAAGGGTGCCATTCAGATCAACGGCCGTGGCCTCGACGAGTATTTCGGTCGTGAAACCACGCGCATGATCGTCCGTCAGCCGCTCGAGACCACCGAGCTGGCCGGCAAGTTCGACGTGAAAGTGACCGTGCGCGGTGGTGGCAACACCGGACAAGCGGGTGCCATTCGTCACGCTATCGCCCGTGCGCTGCTTGCCTATGACGGTGAGCTTCGCAAGCCCCTGCGTCAGAACGGCTTTTTGACCCGCGACGCCCGCGAGGTCGAGCGCAAGAAGGTGGGTCTGCACAAGGCTCGCAAGCGTCCCCAGTACTCCAAGCGCTAATCGCTGGTCAGCGGGCACGGATGCCTGCTGGAAAGAACGGGACGCGTTCTGTATCTTTGCGCGCAATAGTTCTCCTGGGGGATCGTCTAGCGGCAGGACTGCGGACTCTGACTCCGCCAACCTAGGTTCGAATCCTAGTCCCCCAGCCATTATCAAAGGCCATGCATTGCATGGCCTTTTTTTTTTGCCTTGATCTATCCCTCGCGGCGGTAAGCTATGCGCCAAAAGGAGGTGCGCCATGGTTGCTTTCCGCAGGGTCCTGATCGCCGTGGATTTGGGCGAGATATCTACCGATGTATGCGAACGCGGTACCGACCTGGCGCGCCGGTACGCGGCCGAGGTCGTCCTGCTCCATGTGATGGAACCGGTCATAGTCGATCCGGTCTACGACATGATGCCTACCATCCCCCTGGAACTCGAAACCCAGCAACTGGAAACCGCCAAGCGCCAGCTCGAGGAATTAGGAGAACGGTTTGGCATCGAAGCGCAAGCCTGTAGGGTCGAGGCCGGCGCAACCAAGAGCGAGATCATCCGCGTTGCCGAGCACTTCGGTGCGGATCTGATTGTGGTGGGTAGTCACAGCCGACGCGGTGTGAGTCGGTTACTCGGTTCCACGGCGTCCTCCGTTCTCCACGCCGCCGGGTGTGACGTACTTGCGGTGCTGGCTCGGGAGTAATCGGTTTCATTGCCCGGATCTCACGGTTTTGGTGAGGCAGCGAAGCGGAAAATGGGCTACTTTGTTGGACCCGGGGACGCGTGTCGGGGATTTTTTCTTCGACACCCTTTACATCCTCGCCGAGGTGCGTACAATGCGCCCTCTCTCGACGGCCACACGGTCATCGGGGACGGGGAGAAGAAAAGCGAAAATAATCGCTTGCTAATCTCCCCGGGATGAGTAGAATGCGCAGCCTCCTGACGCGGCCTTGAGCGGCGCCGGGAGGGAGAGAAA
>JAWLCT010000052.1:0-16214 GCA_041687015.1 Gammaproteobacteria bacterium | reverse complement strand
GCCGTCACCGTGCAATCGGCGGTGATGGCGCCGGTGGTGTAGGTGCCGCCGTCCAGCGTGCCGTCGCAGCCGTCAACCGAAACGATTTGATAGCCGCTGTCCGGCGTGACGGTGAAGATCGCGGTGCTGCCGTGGCTCACCGTGCGGCTGGCCGGACTGATCTCGCCGCCCGGCCCGGCGCTGGTGGAGACGGTGTAGCTGTTCGGGCTGAAGGCTGCCGTCACCGTGCAATCGGCGGTGATGGCGCCGGTGGTGTAGGTGCCGCCGTCCAGCGTGCCGTCGCAGCCATCGACCGAAAGGATTTGGTAGCCGCTGTCCGGCGTGACGGTGAAGGTCGTGGTGCTGCCGTGGTCCACCGTGCGGCTGGCCGGGCTGATGTTGCCGCCTGCCCCGGCGTTGGTGGAGACGGTGTAGCTATCCCCCGAGCCATCCCCGCCGCCGCAACCGGCAAGCAGAACGAGCATAAGGACGAACGATGCGGCGTTCGTGACGGTACGACCCATAGCACTTTCCCCGTGGCTTCACGACGATTCCATGCTAGGGGGCGCCGCCTTACATTCGCCTTACACTGTTTATTTCCCCGACAAATAACGCCTGTCGTCGAAGGTGCAGATCCAGTCCGGGCGAAACAGCACCAGACTGGCGGCGATCATGCCGGTGAAAAAGGCCTCGGCGAAAATCATCAGCGGGGCGAAGGGCAGGTAGTCGTGAGTGACGCGGGTGAGGCTGTAAGGTCCGCAGCAGGCCAGCAGGACGGTGGCGGCAGTGATGGTGGCAACCATGGCGAGCGCGCCGCACAGAAAAGCATTGCCGAGCACGTACACGAAAAAGTGGTGAGGCAAAAAGCGCACGCTCAGTCGGTAAATGGCTTCGCTCACCAGCACAGGCACGGCCACCATGACCATGCCGTTCAAGGCCAGGGACTGGAGGTCACCCATACCGTCGAGGGTGGTGCCGAGCAGCACCAGGGTGAGGCCGATAAACGCCAGTTCCCAGCCGAACATCAGCACGAACAAGGTGGCACCCAGCAGGTGGTAGCTCATGCCGGGTTTCAAGCCCGCGTCCATCTGCCACAGGAGCAGAAGCAGCACGCAGCTGCCTAGCCAGACATGGCTCTTGCCGGGCTCTTTGCGATAGGTCTTCCAGGGGGCTTTGTAAATCGCGACGCCCAGCATGCCGGCAAAGGCCACCAGGGCCAGCCAGTAAAGCACGGGCGGCAGAAGACCTGCAGAAAGATTCATTTCATGGCTCCTCGGGGCTGGCCGGGCACCAAGTATTACCGCATCGGCAGCATCGGTCCAGGCGCCGATACGCCCGAAAAACCATCCTTAACAATCAGCTTATACGATCAGCGAAAAATGACGGGGAACGGCTACACCGCGTCGGGTGTGCGCCAGTGCTGGGGGGCGGGACGGGTGACAAGGCGGTGGCGCAAAATCTGGCGCAGAAACCGGTTGACCTGGCGCCGTTCATCGCGCACGTAGCGGGGGTTGCCATGCACGGCGTAAGGGGGCGGCAGGCGATTGCAGCCTTGATAGGCAATCACCTCTGCGACACGCGCATCGTGGTAGACGCGCACCGTCATGGAAACATCGGGTACCAGAGCATCGCTTTCGAAGCGATGACGCAGTTCAAAGGTGGTTGTATACGGGGAGCGTTCCAGCAATGTGACATCCAGGCCCGGCGGCGGACGCACGCTGCCCTTGCCGAATTCCGGCAACAACAGAACGAGCAGCCCGTACAACTCTTCAAAGAGGCTGTCGGGCTTTTCCTTGAAAGCGCATCTCACTGGTTAACACCGTGTGTTCGTCGCGTTGGCCTCTGCATAGTGTACTGCGTCCGAGAGCGCGCAAAATCGCTCACTCCTTCTCGCCCCGCCTCCCGCCATGAGGGAACGACGCGTGTTTTCACCCTTCTCAGGCCAGGGCATCAGGCGCCAATTCACGCGCGGGCGCAGCCCGGCGTATCCCACTAGAGACAGGCCGATTCACCGCACGGTTCCGTGCAGTTCCAAAAAGTCGATGGGGTAGTCGAGACAGGCACCCAGCGACGGCGGGCTTGCCGGCCCGGACGTCCCGTGTCTTGCAGCGCCGGTATGAACGCCGGCGCGATCAGAATAGCACCGCGCGAAACTGCGGAGAAGGCGTGGAAAAGCGGGATTGCGGATCGAGCACGCGGCGGGACGCTCGGGCCCCGAAGTGCATGGGAGCGGGACGTTGTGCGAAGAACCTGAAAACGTAACGCTCGCGAGAAATAACGCCAAGGAGCAAGCAGGATCCACTCGGATCGTAGCTTTCTTCCTTGGCGTTCTCTGCAGCTTGGCGAGCGTTTCTGCCGGGTAACGAGCGGTGATTTAGGCGAAGAAGTCGACCATGCCGCGCCCGCTGTCGATGTGCCCCGGATCCTGGATCGGGTGCGCGGCACCGTCTTCACTGCTGCCGGCCAGCGATTTGCTGCCGCCACGGGAACCCAGGTGATCGCGCCCGTCGCCGCGTTCCTGAGGCGATTGCTGCGAGACCTCGGACTGCACCAGGTTCAGCCCACTGTCGGCAAGCATTTCACGCAGACGCGGCAAGGCGGATTCGATGGCATCACGCGCACCGGCATTCTGTGCAGCGAAGGCAACGGACGCCTGATCGTTCTGTACCGAGACGCGCACTTCGATGGGTCCCATGTCCCGCGGGTTTACCTGGATATGCGCCTCCTGAATGCCCTGGCGCGCCATCCAGACCACACGTTCATTGAAGGCCTGGTCCCAGCCGGGCCGGTTGAGCGGCACGGAGATCGCCTGGTTGGCTGCCGTCTGTGTAACCGCGGCATTAGTGCTCACTTCGCGCCCGGAGGCTGCCGCCACGCCGCTGATGCCGCTCATGCCGAGTGCTTCAGCGCCTCGCTGAGGGCCCTGGCCTTCCGCTAATACGGCAGCATCGAGCCGGGGCGCATCGGAGCCCCGCTCCTGGGACATCATGCGGCTGAACCGGAACGCCGCCAGCAAATCGTCCACCGGGCGTTCACCGGCCTTGGCGTCCTGCTGGGCCGCGACCGCCGCATCGGCGCGCGCCCGGGTGGCAGCGTGCTGGTTCGTTGCCGCAAGCAGATCGGCCTCTGCCTTGGCACCTGCATCCGCGGTTTTCGTCGCACCCTCGGTTGTCGCACCGTTCACGGCGACCGCCGGCACGTCGGCGGAGGTTTCGGCTTCCGCGGCGGTCGCCGCCGCTGCGTCGGCCGCGTCCTCCGGACGCGGCTCCGCCAGGTCTTCTCCCAGCCCTTCCTCCTCCACCGGCAAGGCATTGCCGTTGAGCTCGGCAAGGATCTGCTCCGAGGTCATCTCCTCGGACGACTCACGGTCGGCATGCGTGTCGGTGGCACGGGCTGCTTCCCTCGCCGAGATGCGCTCGGCATCGGCTTCCGTGTCGGTGTCGCGCGTTTGCCGGGGCGTCGTCTCCTTGGCCCCGGTGCGGCCTTGCGCCTCGCGGGCGGCGCCGGACGAGCGGTCATGGGCTGCCTTCGCACCGGATTGCGCTGATTTGGGCTTGTCAGGCTGGTCCGAGCCCGTGGATGCGCGCCTGGTCCCGCGCACCTGTGCGTCGAAAACCTCGGCGAAGCCGTCCTTGCCGCCCGAGCGGCCCGACCGCGGCCGGCTGCCGGCGCCATCGATGCCGAGCAGTCCGCTGTCCAAATTCTTGGTGTTGGTGTTGGGTGTCATGTCGGTTTCCCCTCGCTTCGCACTCGAACGAAGCAACATCCGTTCCACTTCTGCCGTCTTCTGATGATCCGTTGATGCACCGTCGGGCAAAAAGCCCTTCAAACGTCCCGCTCGTCGTCGGAAGGGCGCTTACGCTGCCCTAACTCGTCCGACATTTTCTGCTCGCGCTTGTCGTCCGCGTGCTGCTCCTGGATTTCGAATCGTCCCTTGGCCTTGGCATAGGTCTGGGATTTCCGGCGCGCATTCAGCCACAGCTGGCGCTTCTGTTCGCACAGGCGAGCCGTTCGCTCCAGCGTCTGCTGTTGCTGGACGATGGCCTGGTCCAGCTGCACCAGGAAACGGCGCGTGTCGAGCAGGCGCGCGGCGCTGATGCCTGTCGCACTCTGGCTGTCGAGCCGCGCCTGGTATTCGCGACGGTAGCCCTGCAACTGCGCCAACTGGCGCTCGTGCTCGCCAAGCTGGCGCCGGCACTCGCCGAATTCCTGCGCGGCTTTGTCCTCCCGCGACGCGGCGATACGCAGCACCGGTTCCATACGCCTGGATTTGCGCATGGATTATCAGCGCCTCGCTTGTGCGGTCTTGGCCGGCACCGGCGCCCCGGCCTTGTCCAGCAGGGCCGTGAGATCGTGCTGGCTGTTCTCGAAATTCACGGCCTCGCGCATCCCCTGCGCGAGGAAGTCCATCATGTGCGGCTGCATGCGAATGGCTTCATCGATGCGCGCGTCGGCGCCGGGCGTGTAGGCGCCCACGCTGATCAGATCGCGGTTCTGTTCGTAGGTGGAATACATCTTCCTGAAACGACGCGCCGTGTCCTGGTGCTCCGGCGTGGTGATCTCGGTCATGGCGCGGCTGATGGAGGCCTCGATGTCGATGGCCGGATAATGACCTGAATCGGCCAGACGCCGCGTCAGCACCACGTGCCCGTCGAGAATGGCGCGCGCTGCGTCGGCGATGGGGTCCTGTTGATCGTCACCTTCCGCGAGCACCGTATAGAACGCGGTGATCGAACCCCCACCTTCATCGCCATTGCCTGCACGTTCCACCAGTGCCGGCAATTTGGCGAAGACCGACGCGGGATAGCCCTTGGTCGCCGGCGGTTCGCCGATGGCAAGCCCCAGCTCGCGCTGCGCCTGGGCGTAACGCGTGAGCGAGTCCATGAGCAGGAGCACGTTTTTGCCCTGGTCGCGAAAATACTCGGCGATGCTGGTGGCGAGCGCTGCACCGTGCAGGCGCATGACCGGTGTGGTATCGGCCGGCGCCGCCACCACCACGGCGCGCGCCATGCCCTCATTCCCGAGGATGTTCTCGATGAATTCCTTCACCTCGCGACCACGCTCACCGATGAGCCCGACCACGATCACGTCTGCGGTGGTGAAGCGGGTCATCATGCCAAGCAGCACGCTCTTGCCCACACCGGAGCCGGCAAACAGGCCCATGCGCTGGCCACGTCCGACCGTCAACAACGCGTTGATGGCGCGAATTCCCACGTCCAGCGGTTCACGGATGGGGCAGCGTGCCATGGGGTTGATGGGCCTGCCCGTGAGCGGCACCCGTTCATGCGTGTCGGGCTCACCCTTGCCGTCCAACGGGCGGCCGGCGCCATCGAGCACCCGTCCGAGCAGTGCATCGCCCACCGGTGCGTCGTAGACGCTGCCCGTGGGGATCACGCGGGAGTCGGGCCCGATGCCGCGGATATCGCCCGTGGGCATGAGGTAGAGGCGGTCCCGTGCGAAACCCACCACCTCCGCTTCAACCGCAGTTCCACCGGCCGCCTCCACGAGGCACCGGGTACCAATCGACGCCTGCAGACCGACTGCCTCCAGGGTCAGGCCGACCAATCGGCTGAGCCGCCCTTCCACAGGCAATGGCCGGGTGACGGCAAGGCGTTCGCGCTTTTGTCGCAACGCCTCGGCCCAGCGCACTGCGCGCGATTTTTCAGTGCGCTGATTCATCCGCGCCACCCATCAACTGCTCGACCACGGCCGCAAGACGCGACTCGAAGGTCGCGTCGATGCGTGAGTTTTCGCTGGAAATACGGCAGCCGCCGCGGGCAAGGGCGGGATCTTCCACGATGCGCCAGGCCGGTGCCTCGGTGCCCGCGGTGTACTCGCGCACCAGCGCGGCATCTTCCGGGTGCAGAAACACCTGAATGTCCGCGGCGTGGGAAGGCAGCGCGGCGATGGCTTCGCGAACGATGGCGACGATCACGGCCGGATCGGTCATCAGTTCGCGGCGCAGGACCTGGCGTGCCACACCAAGCGCGAGTTGGACAAGTTCGTCCTGCACCTGCTCATCAACATCGTTGAGTGGTTCAGCCAGGGCGTTAAAAATCTGGCTCAAACGCTGCACCTGTGCAGCGACTTCTTTCTCGCCCGACTGCAGGCCTTCGCGGCGGCCCTGTTCGAAGCCTTCCGCATGGGCCTGTTGACGGATTTCCTCCAGCTTCTCGGCGGAGACGAGCTCGCGCAGACTGGCTGCGTCGATTTCTTCAGGTTCCGGCGGCTGCGGCTGCGGCTCGGGTTCGCTGCCGACATTGGGCAGTTCCCAGCGCTCGTACGCCGTCAGCGATTCCTTGGTGATGAGCTTAGACGTACTCATCACCGCCTCCGCCCAGCGACAAATCGCCCGATTCGGCCATGCGCCGTGCGATGGCGAGGATTTCCTTCTGCGCCGTTTCCACCTCGGAGATGCGCACCGGTCCGCGTGCCTCCAAATCGTCGCGCAGCATTTCCGAGGCGCGCTTGGACATGTTCTTGAACACCTTTTCCTTGACGATATCGTCGGCGCCCTTGAGTGCCAGGATGAGGCTGTCGGACGAGACTTCGCGCAGCAGCGCCTGCATGCTGCGGTCGTCGATGTCGGCAAGATTTTCAAAAACGAACATCAGGTCCTCGATGGTCTGCGCGAGCTCCGGTTCCGTATCGCGGATCTTGTCGAGGATCTTGGTTTCCAGCGAGGTATCCATGAAATTGAGGATGTTGGCCGCGGTCTTTTTACCGCCCACGCTGGACGACTTGATGTTGCCCGAGCTGCCGGAGAACTGTTTATCGAGGATGTCGTCCAGTTCGGCCAGCGCCGCCGGTTGAATACCGTCGAGACTGGCCACGCGCATGAGGATGTCCGAGCGCAGGTTCTCGGGCAGGGCGCTGAGCACCTGGGCGGCCTGATCACTGTCCAGGTAGGACAACACGATGGCGATGATCTGCGGATGCTCGAGACGCACGATTTCTGCGATGGCACGGGGCTCCATCCACTTGAGTGCTTCCAGCCCCTTCGATGAACGGCCGAGCAGAATGCGATCGATGAGGTTCGCCGCCTTGTCTTCGCCCAGAGCGTTGTTGAGCACGCGACGCAGGTAATCCTCCGACCCCACGCCTAACGCGGTTTGCGTGCCCAGTTCCTCGGCAAAGCTCTGCAAGACATCACTCACCTGCGGCTTGGTAACGCTGCGAGTCGCCGTCATGGCTTCGCCGATTTTCTGCACCTCCTTGGGACCGAGATGCTTCATGATTTCCACAGCGCCGGACTCGCCAAGGCTCATCATCAGAATGGCCGCGCGCTCGGCACCGGAGAGTTTGTTCTTGGAATGTTCAGCCATGGCCGTCGATTACTTTTCGTCCGCTGTTATCCAGCTGCGCACCACCTGTGCCACGCGCTTCGGATCCTGCAACGCCATTTGGCGCGCCTGGTTAAGATTCTCTTCGTAGGTCTGGTCAGGACCCGGTAGCTGCACCGTCGCGGTGGACCCGCTCAAGGTGAGATGATCCTCCGTCATGCCCGGCCCGGCAAGTTGCGCGGCCGCGGCGTCCCCGGGCTCGGGTTCGGTGCGCGCGGGACTGAAGCTGCGGATAACCGCGCGCAGTGCGAACAGCAGTACCACGGCGGCGAGTGTCCAGGCGAATATCTCTTTCACGAGATCCCACAGCCACGCCTGTTTCCAAAGCGGCGGTTCTGGCAGCGGCTCCAGGCCCTGGGCTTCGGTAAAGGATACGTTGACCACATTGACGGTATCGCCACGTTCAGCAGTGAAGCCGACCGCATCGCGAACCAGCGTCGTGATACGTTCCAGTTCCTCGGCAGTGCGCGGCGCGCGCACCAGATTGCCCTCTTCGTCCGGCACCAGCTTGTCGTCGACCACGACGGCAACCGTCAAACGCTTCACCTGGCCGACGGCAGAACGCGTATGACTGATGGTGCGATCCAGCTCGTAGTTGACCGTCGCCCGTTTGACGGAGCGCATATTCTCGCCCTCCGCTGCCGGGGTGCCCTGAGCGGGTAGCGTTTCGGGTGCATAGCCCGCGCCGGGCGGCTCGTTGGATAGCGCACCGGGTACGCCCTGGGCCTCGCCGCCCGGCGTCGTTTGCTCGAAACGCTGCTCGCTACGCATCGCCGCGGTTTCGGGATTGAAGGTTTCCTGGGTCTGTTCGGTAACGGAATAATCCACTTCCGCCGCCACCTGCGCACGCACACCCTCGGGGCCCAGTACCGGCATGAGGATGTTCTCGATGCGCTGCACGTAGGCATCTTCCAGGGTACGCGTATGCTCGAACTGCTCTTTGCTGGCGGATAGTTCCGGATTCAGTTTTTCGTCACTGAGCAATCGCCCTTTCTGGTCCACTACCGTGACGCGATCAGGCTCCAGATTGGGAATGCTCGAAGCCACCATGTGCGTGATGGCGGCCACCTGTTCCTTTTCGAGAGCACGCCCCGGGAAGAGATTGACCAGCACGGATGCGCTGGGCTCCTGACGTTTGCGCACGAAGACCGACTGCTTGGGCAGCGCCAGATGCACGCGGGCGCTTTCGACGTTGCTGACAGCGGCGACGGTGCGCGCCAGCTCCTCTTCCAGGGCGCGCTGATAGCGCGCGTTTTCCATGAACTGGCTGGTGCCGAACTCCTGCTTGCGCTCCAGCACATTGAAACCGATGCCGGCACTTTGCGGCAGTCCGGCGCTGGCCAGTTGCAGGCGCAGTTCGTGCACCTTCTCGGCGGGCACCATGATGGCGCCGGTGGCCTGGTCCAGCCGGAACGTGACGTTGTCCTTGCGCAACTGCTCCACCACGGCACCGGCATCCTGTCCACCCAGGCCGCTGTAGAGCACGCCGTAGGTGGGTTCGCGGCCCCAGAACACCACCGCGATGCCGAGCGCCACCGCGGCAGCGAGACCGAACATCACGCCGAGTTGGCGGATCACCGGAGATTGACTGAGTATGGCCAGCTGGGTTGCCATGAGTTGCCTTTACCGCATTCGTCCTGGGGTGTGCCGCGTGTTACACCGGCATGCGCATGACTTCCTGGTACGCCTCGACCACCTTGTTGCGCACCTGGACCATGGCCTGGAAGCCTAACTGGGCCTTACTCGACGCCAGCATCACGTCGGCAAGATTAACGCCCGGCGTGCCAAGCTCGAAGGATTGCTTCAGCTCGCCGGCGGTCTGCTGCATGCCGTTGACGGTATCGATGGATTGCTTGAGCACCGACGAAAAGCTGACGCCACCGGTCGCGTCGGCGGGCGAACTGTCGCCGACCGGCAACACGCCGGTTCCCTTGGCTTGTGCCGCGGCCAAACGCAGCTGCGCCAGGAGTTGGGAGCTATCGATGGTGTTCATGATGCCTCCGCCAGAGTATGAAATCCGTCACTACCGGATTTCAGATGCATTTACGGTGCCAACCCCGCCTCGGGGGCAAAGCCTTCCTCGCGCATGCGCGCCAGCTTGTAACGCAGGGTGCGTTCGCTGATGCCGAGCTTCTGCGCCGCGGCCTTGCGCGAACCGGCGCGCAGGGCTTCGGCGATCAGATGGTACTCGCGCTCCTTCAGCTCCCCGTTCAAACCCTCCGCCGGCGGCACGTCCTGAGGGGGCGGCGATGCCTGCTCGAAGACCAGGTCGGCGGGGCCGATGCACTGTCCCGGCTGGAGAATCAGTGCGCGCTGCATGAGATTGTCCAGCTCGCGCACGTTGCCGGGAAAGCCGTAGCGGCGCAGCTGCGCCGCCGCCTCGGGGCTGAGGCTCGGCACACCGCGACCCACCGCCCTGGCCGCCAGGGCCAGCGAGCGCTCGGCCAGCGGCAGGATATCGCCCGGCCGCTCGCGCAGTGCCAGAGCGCGCAGCGGAAAGACCGCCAGGCGGAAATAGAGGTCTTCGCGAAAGCGGCCCTGGCGCACTTCGGCGTGCAGATCCCGATTGGTGGTGGCGAGCACGCGCACGTCGAGGGGGATCAGGCGTTCGCCCCCCAGGCGCTCCACTTCCCTTTCCTGCAGCACGCGCAACAGCTTGGCCTGCAGGTTCGGGTCCATCTCCGAGATCTCGTCGAGCAACAGCGTGCCGCCGTTGGCCTGTTCGAACTTGCCAGCCTGGGCACGCGCCGCGCCGGTGTAGGCGCCCTTCTCCCAACCAAACAGCGTGGCCTCGAGCATGTTCTCGGGAATGGCCGCACAGTTGACTGCCACGAAGGGGCCGCTGGCACGCGGCGAATGCGTGTGGATATAGCGCGCGAGCACTTCCTTGCCGCTGCCGCTTTCCCCCAGGATCAGCACCGTGGCCTCGCTGCGCGCCACCCTTGCGGCCAGCGCGAAAAGTTCGCGGCTGCGCGGGTCCTGCGCCAGCGGCGTGCCGGCGTCGCGCACGGCGGGACGGATGTGGTTGCTCACGGCATCCACCAGCGCCCCCGCCTCGAAGGGCTTGACCAGATAATCCACCGCACCGGCGCGCATGGCCTCCACCGCCTTCGGCACGGTCGCGTAGGCGGTCATGAGCAGCACCGGCAACTCGGGGTCGCGGGCCTTGAGGCTGCGCAGCAGGGCGTGACCGTCCATGCCCGGCATGTGCACGTCACTCACCACAAGGTCGGGGGCACCCTCATCGACGGCGGCCAGGGCCTCCGCCGCATTGTGCGCCACGCGGGCATGGAAGCCTGCCACGTCCAGTGTGTCGGCCAGCGCTTCGGCAAGGCCGCGGTCATCTTCCACTACGAGTACGCTTTGCATGGGTTCTCCTCAGGCATCAGCCGCTCGGCCACTTGACGCTGGGCCGGCAGACGCATGCCAAACAGGCTGCCGCCGTCCACGGCCGGTTCGTACCAGGTCTCACCGCCCTGTGCGCGCGCCACGGCGCGCACGGCGGCCAGGCCCAAGCCGGCCCCTTCCCTGCGACCGCTGGCAAAGGGTTGGAACAATCGCGAGCGCAGGGCCTCGGGCACGCCTCGGCCATGGTCGCGGACCAGAAATTCCACGGCGTCGGGCTTGGAAGGACGGCAAGTGAGTTCAAGCGCTGCCCCTGCGGGACTGGCCTCCAGGGCGTTGTTCACCAGGTTGAGCAGCGCGCTCTTGATGAGGGTCGGGTTACCGCATACCCGCACGCCTGCCGCCTCATCGTGTGCGCACACGCTGATCTGCCGTGGCGCGGCCGCTTCCCGGGCGGCCTCGCAGACGTCGGCGAACAAATCGGGTGCGGCGAAGGATTCGCTGGGACCGGTGTCGCCCCGTGCGAATCCGAGCATGTCGTTCACCAGCCGCTCCAGGTCGCGCAGGCGGGCAATGAGTTTTTCCGTGAAGTCGGTGCGCCGCGCCTCCGTCAGGTGCGCATTGCTGAGCTGCGAGGCATACAGCAACGCGGATGACAGCGGGGTCCGCACCTGGTGGGCGAGCGTGGCGGCCATGCGGCCCATATCGGCCAAGCGCCGCGAATGTTCCGCCTGACGGTGCAACTGACGTTCGGCGGTCACGTCCTGTAACCACAACAACTGCCCCGGCGCATCGCTCAAGGGTCCCATGGCAAAAGTCACCAGGCGACCATCACGCAGGCACAGATCGCTGCCGACGGTGCCGGGCGCGAAGGCACGCTGCACGATGTCGCGCCAGAGCTCGCCGAGCAGCGGCGTACCGAGCAGCGCTTCCGCACGCGCGTTGGCCGAGGCCACCCGCCCGCGGCCGTCCAGCATCACCAGGGCCGCCGGCACCGACGACGTCAACGCGCGCAGTTCGGCGCGGAATCGCGCGTGCTCGGCAGCCAGGCGCTCGATGTGTTCAGGAGACAGCCTCTCCGCCTTCGTTTGGATGGCGCTCTGCATTGCCATGGCCTTGTCATATTCGCAATGAACGCCCTAGGCCAAGCAAAGGTTGTGCCGGTCACAATTTTCTGTGTTTACAGTGGGTTAGGAAACCGACCCGGGTGGCGAGTCAAATTTGTGACTCGGGGGAGCGGTAGGGACGTGTTTTGTCGTGGGATCGTGGGTCGCGCTGCGAAGCTACCTGACGTGCTGTCTTGCAGGATGCGCTACGCGCGAAGATTGTCTTGACGGGAAACAAAGGCGTCGTGGGTCAACGTTGCGAAGCTAAGCGATGTCTTCGCAGTATTCGAAGGAAGGGCTACGCCCCGCAACGGAAATGTCACGCAGTCGCTGCACGTCCATGTGACCTACGGCAGAATGACGGCCAGTCGCCTCAATCACTCCCCTCGCGAAATCCCGTACTTGCGCATTTTCTCCACCAAGGTGGTACGCCGCATCTTGAGCCGCTGGGCCGCGTGGGCCACCACACCGTCGGCCTCGTCCAGCGCCTGTGTGATGAGCTTGAGTTCGAGATCGGCCAGGTATTCCTTGAGATCCAGGCCCTCCTCGGGCAGGGCCATGGGGCCTTGCAGGGGTGGCGGCTCCGCAGGCACCTGCGCCTGAAGCTCCGGCAGGGGTATGTCCTGCTCGGCCAGGCTGGCGTCCGTCTGGAACTTGGCGGGAAGGTCGCGGTAATCGACGAGCCCATTGGGGTGCATGATCACCAGGCGTTCGATGAGGTTCGCCAGTTCGCGCACGTTGCCCGGCCATGGATAGCGCATCAGCGAGGTGAGTGCCGCCTGGGTCAGGCGCACCGAGCCACGCTGTTCCCGCTCCATACGCGCCGCCAGTTCACTGACCAACAGGGGAATATCCTCCTGTCGTTCGCGCAGGGGCGGCACTTCGATGGGAAACACGTTGAGGCGGTAATAGAGATCTTCACGGAACTGGCCGTCGGCGATGGCCTGCTCCAGATTACGGTGGGTGGCGGCAACCACGCGCACGTTGGCGGCGATGCTGCGATTACTGCCCACGCGCTCGAAGCTGCGTTCCTGCAGCACGCGCAGGAGTTTCACCTGCATGTTGAGCGGCATGTCGCCGATTTCATCCAGAAACAGGGTGCCGCCCTCGGCCATCTCGAAGCGCCCCTGACGGGTAGTGAGCGCACCGGTGAAGGCCCCTTTCTCGTGGCCGAACAGCTCGCTTTCCAGCAATTCGCCCGGAATCGCGCCGCAGTTCACCGGCACGAAGGGCTTGTCGCGGCGGGACGAGAGGTAATGCAGGCTGCGGGCGATGACCTCCTTGCCTGTGCCTGATTCGCCCAGAATGATCACATTTGCGTCGGAATCGGCCACCTGGTCGATGAGCCGGCGCACCTGCCGCACGCCCGCCTGATTTCCCACGAACACCCGCGCCAGCCGCGCCTGGATTTCGCTGCTGCCCGGGCGCTGGTTTTCACAAAACATCTCGGCCCGGTGCAGGGCGGTAACCACCTGGTGGTAGCGGAGTGGGAGATCGAGCCGTGCGAGCACCCCGGGCGGGATGTCGCTGCGGTCGGTGACCAGGAACAGTGGAACACGGCCGGCCCAGCGCTGCAGGGCATCGAGATCCGCACGCTCGGTGAAGAATATGGCCTTGAGCTTATCCGGGGTCGTGACCTGGGCGAATGCGCCGGGAACAGCGCCGAAAACGTTGCCTTGTCCCAGAAACTCGATGATTGCGACGAGCTGATCGCGACGCCGCTCGTCTCGATCCACCACCAGAATTGTGTCAGCGCTCATCCGGAGCCTCGTGAGTTAGAAACCGGGCGCGCGGCCCGCTTCGCAGCTGGGTGCAGAGTAACATTTCCGGTGACGATGTCAAAATATTGTCGCTAGGACGTGCGATGAATCACGGGCAGGGAAAAACAACAAAAAGCCGGCTCGGAAGCCGGCTTTTTGGCGCGGAGGTCTCAAGCCCCCAGGGAGACGGGCGAGGAGTGGTCGACAGGCGCCGGGTTGGGCCCACCGGGAGCAATGGCGTTCCAGGCCTCTTCGATGGAATTGAGCAGAGAGGCCACTTCATCCAGGGCTTGTACGTCATTGCGCAAATTCGCTTCCAGCAGGCGCCGGGTCATGTAGTCGTAGAGCTGTTCGAGGTTGGCGGCGATCTCGCCACCTTTCTCCATGTCGAGGCTTGCGCGCAGTGCGTCGACGATGGCGATACTGCCGCCGATGAGCGCACCTTTCTCCTGTACGTCCTTGAGTCCGTGGTTGTGCACGATACGCAGCTTCGCACCGTGGATTTTTTCCTTTGCCCCATCCAGCAGCATGGCAACAAGGCGATGAGGATCAGCCGCCTGAACACCGGCTTCGACTTTCACCTGTTGATATTGGTCAAGGACGCGGGAGTGGAGTGCCATCGCTTTTCCCTTCGTTTCGTGATGCGTGTCTATTGAATCGGACGACCTGCCGCTGAACTTTAGCGGCAGACGAAATCAGCGGTGGGCCGTATAGGCCGCCTGGGCACGACGCCCAGCCCGCAGTTCACCAAGGCGTGCGCCGGCTTCGTCGCGCGCGGCCATCGCAAGCGCCTTCAGGGCATTATCGGCTGCCATGATGCGTTCGATGTAATCGCGCGCAGTCGTGGCCTCGGCTTCGGTCACAGCCTTCGCAAAACAGGCTTCCAGTGCTTCCCGGCGCACGGCTTCCAATCGCTCCACGCCATCCCAGTCACCCTGACGGGCGTGTTCAAGCATGGCCTCGGACAGCGCCAGCAGATTGGCAAGGAATTCACTACGGTTCATGGCTGTTCCTTACTCGCCGCCGCCCAGTTTGGCGAGGGAAGCGAGCTGTTGGCTCAGGTAGCTGCCGGTGGAATTGAGCTTCGCAATCATGGTGTCCATGGCGGTGAACTGGGCGATGTAGCGTTGTTCCACCATCTCCATACGCCGCTCCAGGGCCTCACGCTGCGTCATCACGTCTTTTACCTGGTTGTCCAGGCCCTTGCTCCTGCTGCTGAGCAGGCCCTTGTCGTCGAGCATTCTCGTCAGCAGCGAATCGACCTGCGCCGCGATACCGTGCGAGAACAGCACGCTGCCACGATCACCCGTGTCGCCACCGGTCACCTCCACCTTGAGTCCGCCGGAGGAGGTTAGAGTCTGGCCGGTGCCAAGGGCCTCCACGCCATTGATGGTGCCGGCTACGTCAAGGCCGGTGGTCCCTGCACCCGCGGGCAGGCCGAAATCGGCGGTATTACCGCCGAGGATTTCCACGCTCGAGCCGCTGCCGTAGCGATCCGAGGTGAGGATGAAACGGGAGCCGTCGAATTCCACACTCACGGAGACACCGGCCTCCTTGAGCGCGCTGTCGCCATTGATTCGGCTTTGCAGCTCTGAGGCCAATGCCTCGCCGGTATAGTCGCCCTGCGCAAGCGTGATGACGCTGGACGAGACGCCATCCACCTTGATCCTGAGGGTGTCGTTGGTATCGCCCACTGTGGTGGTGACGGGTGCGTTTCCCGTGTAGACGCCGTGCGTGGCAAGCTGCGTGATATTCAGGGCGTAGTCCCCGGGCTGGGTCTTGTCGCCGGCGCTCACGAAACGCACTTGAGGGTCGCTCACCTTGGCCCCCGCGGCGAACAACCGTCCCACGTCGTCATAATTGCTGGACAGCGCCTTCCCCAGGACGGTCTTGTCCAGGCTGAGGGTGCCATCCCGCTGGGTCTTGATGCCGAGATCCGCCAGGGTCTTGAACTCCCCACCTGGGATCACCCCGCCGAGCATTTGGCGCAGCTGCATGGTGATGCCGCGTATGCCCGCATCGCCGACCATCGGGCCCGCTTGCTTGGTCTCGGCATCGTAGCCCGCGATGGAATTGATGGTGCCCATCAATTCGTTGTAGGCCGAGACGAAATTCTCCACCGCCGTGGAGGTGGACGCCGTATCCAGTGCGATGGACATTTTCGATTTGGCGCCCGGTTCGGCCTTTTTGGCCGTCACGGTAACGCCATCGACGACGTTGGCGAAGGTGTTGTTGGAGCTGGTGACTTTGATGCCGTCCACTTTAATCTCGGCATCCTCGGCGGCAACGATCTGCGTCATATTTCCGGCACTGGCGTTGAAGGCCAGCTGGGAAAGCCCCGTCGTGTCGGTGTCGCCGCCGTCATCGTCGGCGACGCTCACCTTGAGTGCGTTGTCGAGACCGGTGTTCTGGGAGGCGAACACCAACTGATAACCGTCGTCGCCGTTGACGATGGAGGCGCGCACGCCGATGTTCGCCGCATTGACCGCATTGCGGATACCCTCGAGGCTGCTGTGGGCCGCGTCGATGGCCACGGTCTGGGCCGGTTTGGTGGGGTCGCCGAATTGAAAGGTCAGCGTGCCTGTGCCCACCACATCGGTGGCGGCAGTGAACGGATCGCTGGCGATCTTGTGGCTCTGTGCCGTGGCGATCACTTCCACTTCGTAGTTGCCTGCCACGGC
>JAWLCT010000051.1:0-16251 GCA_041687015.1 Gammaproteobacteria bacterium | reverse complement strand
AACACGGCATTTCCTCTGTGCGGCCTCAGGCCGCGATGCGCAGGTGGTTGGAGCCACCGCCGGTTATCGCCCGCGGAGCGGGCTCCTACAACGGACAACACGGCATTTCCTCTGTGCGGCCTCAGGCCGCGATGCGCGGGCGGTTGAAACCACCGCCTTTATCGCCCAGAGGACTGGGCTCCTACAACGAACAACCAACGCACCAATCCGCTGTAGGAGCGGCCTCAGGCCGCGATGCGCAGGTGGTTGGAACCACCGCCCCTACAGGCGAGGTGATTACGGATGCTTTCAGGCGGCTGCGGCGGGCGCCGGTTTGCCCGCGCGCACCAAGCCACCAAGACCCGCGTCTTCGAGGAATTGATTCAGGTATTCGCGCACTTCACGCGGGTTGTCGAGCCGCAGCACGCGCCGCACCACGGCCTTTGCTTCCGTTTGCGCCACGGTCCGCACCATCCATTTCACACGCAGCAGGCTGGAGGCACTCATGCTGAGTGCATCAACGCCGAGCCCGAGCAGCACCAGCGCGCCGGCCGGATCGCCCGCCATTTCACCGCACACGCTCACGGGCTTGTGGTGCCGATGCGCGCCTTCCACCACCTGCTTGATGGCGCGGATCACCGCTGGATGCAGTGAATCGTACAGATCCGCGACACGGGAGTTATTGCGATCCACGGCCAGCAGGTATTGGGTGAGATCGTTGGTGCCCACGGAGAAAAAATCTACGCGCCGCGCCAGGGCGCCGACCTGGTACACCGCCGAGGGTACCTCGACCATCACCCCGATCTCGGGCATGTGCACGGCATGGCCTTCCTCCAGCAATTCGTCTTTCGCGCGCCGCACCAGGGCAAGCGCCTCTTCCACCTCGGCCACCGTGCTCACCATGGGCAGCAGCAGCTTGAGATTGTCGAGACCGACACTGGCGCGCAACATCGCACGGATCTGCGCAAGGAAGATCTCCGGATGATCGAGACAGATGCGAATGCCGCGCCAGCCGAGGAACGGGTTGTCTTCGCTGATCGGGAAATAGGGCAGACCTTTGTCGCCGCCCACGTCCAGGGTGCGCATGGTCACCGGCCGCGGATGAAAGGATTCGAGCACCTGGCGATAGACCAGATACTGATCCTCCTCGCCCGGGAAACGATCGCGAATCATGAACGGGAATTCGGTGCGGTACAGCCCCACACCCTCGGCGCCACTCTTGAGCGATGGCGAGGTGTCGGACAGCAGACCCGTGTTCGCGTACAGGGGCATGCGGGTCCCGTCCGGTGTCACCGAGACCAAATGACGCAGTTCCAGCAGGCCCGCGGACAGTTCCGCCTCTTCACGTTGCAGGCGCTGATATTCCTTGCGCACGCCCGCCGATGGCGAGACGTAGACGCGGCCGCCGTGGCCGTCGGCGATAATCTCCCGCCCGTCCACACGCGCCACGGGCAGATCGGTGCAGCCCATGACCGCGGGCACGCCCAGGGCACGGGCCAGGATGGCGGTGTGTGAGGTGCGCGAACCACGCACCGATACCACACCCACCAGGCGCTTGGGCGGGACCTCAGCCAGCATGGAGGCGCTGATTTCATCGCCCACCAGCACGGTCTTTTTCGGGTATTCGCGGCGTTCGGGTTCTTCCTCGCGCAGGCGCTGGAGAATGCGTCGCCCGAGATCACGCACATCCTGGGCGCGCTCGCGCAAATAGGCATCGTCCATCATCTCGAAGGTATGCACGTGTTCCTGGATGGTTTCACGCAGCGCGCCGGGTGCCCAGTTGCCGGCTTTGATGCGATCCAGCGTCACTTCCACCAGGCTATCGCTTTCGAGCATGAGCAGATAGGCATCGAACAGGGCACGGTCGCCGGTGGGCAGGGCGGGACCGATGCGACCGATCATTTCGCTCACATCGGCGCGCACCGCGGCAATGGCCTTGCGAAAGCGCTCCTGTTCCGTCGCCGTATCCTGCGCCGGTCGGTCGGGCACACTGTCCACGTCGGCGTGGGTGGCCATGACCACCGCCGTGCCGATGGCCACACCCGGCGCACCCGGTTGGCCCTGCAGCGCCCGGCCGTCCATGGGACGGGCCTGCAGGCCGTCGATGCCGCCGCTCGCCTCCGCATGGGCGATGGCGCCGGCCAGCTGTGCGGCGATGGTGATCAGGAAGGTGACGTTCTCGTCGTTGAAGCGGCTGACCGCGTGCTGCTGGACCACCAGCACGCCGAGCACCTGGCGATGATGAATGATGGGCACGCCGAGGAAAGCGTGATAACGCTCCTCACCGGTTTCCTGGAAATAGCGGTAGCGCGGATGATTGGGGGCGTTATCCAGGTTCACCGGTTCGGCGCGCTCCGCGACCAGGCCCACCAGACCTTCACGGATATCCAGGCGCACCAGGCCGACGGATTCAGGATGCAGGCCGTCGGTGGCCATGAGCACCAGCTGGCCCGAATGCTGATCGGTGAGATAGACCGAGCATACGTCGACGCCCATGGCCTCTTTGACGCGGGCGACGATGATCTCCAGTGCCTGATCGAGACCGCGCGCGGCACTGACTTCCTGGATGATGCTGCGAAGGGGATTGAGCACAGGCGTTCGGCGATCCGCTCCTATTTCAGAACGGCGCCGCGGCGCTCGACGGGAAGGTCGCGCGGCCGGCGGCCGAACAGCAGCGGTTCGAGTTCACGGAGCGCGCGTTCATAAACCTTGCGCTTGAAGAACACGATCTCCTCCAACGGCTGCCAGTAACTCACCCAGCGCCAGGCATCGAACTCGGGGGTATCGGTGGTATCGAGACGCACGTTGCTCTCTTCGCCGACGAGACGCAACAGAAACCAGCGCTGTTTCTGCCCGATGCAAACGGGCTTGCGATCATAGCGCACCAGGCGACGCGGCAGACGGTAACGCAACCAGCCGCGGGTGCAGCCGATCACCTCCACATCGCCAGGGGCGAGGCCGATTTCCTCGTTCAGCTCACGAAACACGGCCTGTTCGGGGGTTTCGTCCCGGAGGATGCCGCCCTGCGGAAACTGCCAGGCGTTCTGTCCGACGCGACGGGCCCACAACACCTCTCCCGACCGATTGGTCAGGATGATGCCGACATTCGCCCTATATCCGTCTGGATCAATCACTTGCGCCCCCCAATCTGTTCCCGATTGTTCCATAAACCGCGCGCCTTGAGCAAACCGGCTGCACAGGAACAATTGCTGCCCGGGACGTATTGTTCGATGGTGCGCACGGGCGTTCGGTTCCTTTCCCCGGTATCCTATGGGGCTTGTTCAACCATGGCGGATCCCGTGTCTTGAAACTGGCCATTTTCGACCTCGACAACACCCTTCTCGGCGGCGACAGCGACTACCTGTGGGGCCGCTTCCTGGTGGAACAGGGTCTCGTGGACGCCGATTGGCACGCCCGCGAGAACGAGCGCTTCTATCAAGAATATAAAGCGGGCACTCTGGACATTTTCGAGTACCAGCGTTTTGCCCTGGGCCCGGTGGCCGGCCGCACCCCGGAAGAAGTGCGCCAGTGGCATCGGCGCTTCATGACGGAGAAGATCGCGCCGGTGATGTTGCCGGCCGCCCGGGAACTGCTTGCGCGGCATCGCCGCGCGGGGGATTACCTGCTCATCATCACCGCCACCAGCCGGGTGGTGACGGACCCCATCGCCGAAGCCTTCGAGGTGGATCACATGCTCGCCACCGAGGCGGAGCTGGCGGGCGGACGCTACACGGGCAACATGATCGACGTGCCCTGCTTCCAGGACGGCAAGGTGAAACGCCTCGAACAGTGGCTGGCAGTCACCGGCTTCAATCTGGCGGGCGCATCCTTCTACAGCGATTCCCATAACGACCTGCCCTTGCTCGAGCGCGTGGATCGCCCGGTGGCGGTCGACCCGGACGACACCCTGCTGGACCACGCCCGCAGCAAGGGTTGGCCGGTAATCAGCCTGCGCGGACAGGCTGTCGCCGCCGAGGGCATTTGACGGCGGTGGGTCGGCCCGCGCTGTTCGTGCTGCTCCTGGGTCTCGCCGCGGCAAGCCTGCTGGCGGCATTGGCCAGCGGCAGCGTCACGCTTTCGCTTGCCGAACTGGCGCGTGCCTTGGGCGGTGAACCGGGCCTCGCCCGCGACGTCTTGCTGGAGCTGCGCCTTCCCCGCGCGCTCGGTGCCTTTGCGGTGGGCGGCCTGCTGGCCCTGGCCGGCGCTCTCATGCAGGTGTTGCTAGGCAACCCCCTCGCCGATCCGTATGTGCTGGGAGTCTCCGGCGGGGCCGCGGTAGGTGCCCTGCTGGCCCTGCTGCTGGGCGTCGCCGGGATACCGGTAACGGCGGGGGCCTTCCTGGGCGCCCTCGCCTCCATCGTGCTGGTTTTCGGCCTCGCCCAGCGGGGTGAGCGCTCGCCCACACGCCTGCTGCTGACAGGCGTGGTCATGGCCGCGGGCTGGGGCGCTGCCATCAACGTGCTGCTCACCCTGGCGCCGGATGCCCCCCTGCGCGGCATGCTGTTCTGGCTCATGGGCGATTTGTCCCAGGTGGGTGCGCCCGGCACGGGACTGCTGGTGCTGGCAGCCGGGCTGGGGCTCAGCCTGCCCTTCGCGCGCGACTTGAATCTGCTGGCGCGTGGTGAGTTGCAGGCCGGCGCCCTGGGCGTGAGCGTGGGCCGGCTGCGCCTGCACCTGTACCTCACTGCCTCCCTGCTCACCGCTGCGGCCGTGACCCTCGGCGGCAGCATCGGTTTTGTCGGGTTGATGATTCCTCATCTACTGCGCCTGATGGCCGGCAGTGACCACCGCTTTCTGCTGCCCGCCAGCGTACTGGCAGGCGGTACCCTGCTCACGGCTGCCGACACCCTGGCGCGCACCGTCCTGGCGCCCCAGCAACTGCCCGTGGGCGTGCTCACGGCGTTGATCGGCGTTCCCGTGTTCCTTTACCTGCTGCCGCGGAGCACGCGATGAGCCATCTGCAGGCGCAGTCGCTCACGCTCGCGGTGGCCGGTCGCACCCTGTGTTCGGCGCTCGAACTGACCTGGGCACCCGGTCAATGCTGGGCGCTGCTCGGGCAGAACGGCGCCGGCAAAACCACCCTGTTGCACACCCTGGCCGGCCTGCGCCCGCCCGCGGGGGGCGAAGTGCGCTACCACGACCGCCCCTTGGCGCACTGGCGCCGCCGCGCCCTGGCCCGGCATCTCGGCCTGCTGCCTCAGGACAATGCCGATCCGTTTCCGGCCTCGGTGCTGGACACCGCACTGCTGGGCCGTCACCCCCACCGGTCCGCCTGGGCCACCGACAGCGCCACGGATCGCGCCCTGGCCCGGGCAGCGCTTGCGGCGATGGACCTGGCGGGGCTGGAACAACGCAGCGTGGCGCGGCTCTCCGGCGGCGAACGCCGCCGCCTGGCAGTGGCCACCCTGCTCGTTCAGGACCCTGCGGTGCTGCTCCTGGACGAGCCCATCAACCACCTGGATCTACGCCACACGGTAAGCCTGCTCGGACGCATGCGTGCCTTGGCGGACGCGGGCCGTTGCGTGCTCATGTCCCTGCACGATCCCAGCCTGGCGGCACGCTGGTGCGACCACGTGCTGCTGCTTCACGGGGACGGGCGCTGGGCCGCGGGCACCGCGGCGGAGATGCTGACGGAGGAAAACCTGGGCGCCCTGTATGCCCATCCGGTCAAGGCGGTGACAGGCCCGTTTGGCCCGGTGTTCGTTCCCGGTTGAATAACGGACGGGCTACGCGTCGAGGGGAGAGTGTGAGGCTTCTTCTCCGTGACCTCCGCGGTTCCTTCTTTCCTCCGCCCGATCACGTCCTGCGTTTCAGCGGCGGCTCGCCTTCCACCCAACGCACCAGTTCTTCCCACAGCATCAATTCGCGCCGGGGCGGTTTTGCCAGTTCGCTGATGGAAACACCGGATTCGGCCGCCATCACGTAGCCATCGGAATCGCGCAGCCGGGCCACGAAGGGAATGGAAAGGGTGGCGAGGAATTGCTGCAGGGAATGAAACCCCGGGGAATTCTCGTGCACCCGGTTGGCCACCACGCCCAGCTTCACACCACGGGCACGCACCTTGGCGGTGATGAGCAGCTCCTCGATGAAGCGCGCCGCGGCGTGGATGTCGATGGCCGAGGGCATCACGGGGATGATGATCACGTCCACGTCGCGCACCAGTTCGATCAGATCCTGCCCGTGGATGCCGGCCGGTACATCCAGGATGACCCGTTCAGTGCCGATGGGCAGACGCAAGGCGAAGGTGCGGGTCATGCCCATGTTGGCGCGGCGGTGAGCGGCCACACCGTGGATGGGTGCGGCATCACGACGCTGGCTGAGCCATTGCATGCTGGAGCCCTGCGGGTCGTAATCGAGCAGCGCGGTCATGCGCCCCCGGGCTGCCAGTGAGCCCGCGAGATTGGTGGCAATGGTCGTCTTGCCACAACCGCCTTTGCCGTTCGCCACCAGGATGCGCCGAGGACGAGGCACGGTCGCCGGACGGGCGGCCGGTGCACCGCCGACCACGGCGGTATCCGCGCTTCTGTTTGCATCCGGGCGAGGAAAAACGATCATCAGGTTTCCGGCATTCCGTTAGGCGATTCAATGGTACTGCGATGGGGCACGCCACGTCAGCCGCGCGCACGCGGGCCGGCAGCGTGCCCATTTTCGCCACGAACAGCACATAAAGGACTAAACAGACATCACAATTCCAGTGACGCATCGCGCGGCGAGCACCCAATGTGGACGCCAGGCAAGGTTTTCGGCCGGTTCACTGTTCGATGGTGTAGAGGATGTCGGCCCCGGCCCGGGTGCCGCTCTGGGCCTCCAGGGTCCAGTTGTCGGAAAGCCGATAGCGCACGCGCAGTGAATCCTGGGTCTGAAACAGGCCCACCGCATATTGCACATACAGGCGCGGCGACAGGTATTTGCCCAGCACCAGCGCCGCCTCCTGACGTTGGGTGCTGGTTTCCACCTCCAGCACGTCCACGCCCAGCTCACCGGCCAAGTCCTCCGTGAGCCGTGAACCCCCTGCCAGGCCGAGCGACACGGCGGCGCGCTGCAGCAGATCGGCTTCCTCGCGGGTGGCCGTGTCGATGGCGCGGCCGAGCACCAGGTAGGCGAGCACCTGGCTGTCGTCCATGGTCGGTTCGGAGTAAAGCCGCACCTCGGGCGTCTTGAGGCGCCCGCTGGCGACGATGCCTACCGTCACCTCTTCCACCTGCCGCACCGCGCGCACGTCGATGCCCGGATTGTCGAGGGGCGCGTTGGCGTAGAACAGGCGCCCCTGCGGAATGGTGAGGCTCTGGCCATAGGCCTCGTACTTGCCTTCCAGTACGTTGATTTCCCCCCGTGCGGTGGTGGGCCCGCGCGCCGGTTCCATCACCGTGAGCCTTCCTCCCAGGCGGGCCTGCAGGCCGTACCCGGAAATCCGCACTTCATCTCCGAAGGCCACCTCCACTTCGGCCGTCACCTGCCAGGGCGGCGCTCTTGGGGCCACCGGGGCCCCGTCGCCGTCGACCAACACCACATCGGGCGAGGCTTGCGCCGGCTGCGCGAGATCTTCCATGTTGACGCGGGCCCGCGGAATCGCCAGTTGGCCGGTCACGTGGACCTTGCCCGGTGCCACCTCGATGACCAGGTCGGGTGAGGCCTGGACCTCGGCCACCGGCAGTCGGATCACCTGGAAGGCCTCACCGCGGAGGCGAAGGCCGGCTTCCCAGCCCGCCTGCGTGCGCGCCACGGTGCCGTCCACGGCCGCCCGACCGGACCCGGATCGCGCTGACATGTGCACCTGCATGCGCCCGGCGGCATTCGTTTGCGCCAGCAGGCGCAGGTCCGACAGTTCGATGCCGAGCAGCGGGATGGCCACCACGCCGCCGTCGAGACTGGCCCGACCCGCCACCACCGGCCGGGCCAAGGTACCGCCCAGATCCACATCGGCTTCGAGTCGGCCGTCAGGAATGATCAGCTCAGGAACGAACAGCGAGACCCATACCAGTTGCCCGAGTGAGGCCTCGGCACGGCCCGACAGGGGCTGGTCACCCGTGAGCGCAGCGCCGGGCTGCCAGCCGGGCAGACGGAGGTCGGCACGGGCAAAGTCGCCGCTGGCCAGTTCGAAAGCGGCACCCAGCTGCAGGCCGGCATCGACGCCGCTCGCCTCGATGGCAATTCGGCGGTAGTCGGTGGCCATCACCTCGTCACCGGGCAGGTCCAGACGAAAAGCACCGTTTTCGGCCTGCAAGCGGGCCTGCAAGCGACGCAGTCCGTCCCGGTACGCCAGCGCCAGCTCGCCGTTGAGTTCGCCCGAGACCGACAAGTCCTCGCGCGGCAGCCAGGGCGTGAATACCGCCATGGGTACGCGCTCCACCCGCGCCTGCGCCGCCACGCCGCGCCCGTCGCCCGTACCCGTCAGGCACAGACGCCCCGTTTCCTGCGCCCAACAGGTCTGATCCAGACGTATCTGGTCACGGGCAAGCTGCAGGGCCGCCGGCGCCTGTTGTTCCCAGGTGCCGGCACGGTCATGCCACTGACTGTCGCGCAACCTGCCCTGCCAGGCGCCCATTGCATAGCGCCCCTCGGCCGTGAAACGCAGTATGCCGGGCGCCAGCTGTGCGGCCACTTCGAGGCGGTGCGCCGCAGGGCGGCCTCCCCCGCTGACCGTGAGTTCCGCCAGTTTGATTCCCCCTGCCGCCAGCCCGTCGACCTGCGCCTGCACGCTCGAGGGCGACCCGCCGCTCATGTCCAGGTCCAGCGCGACCTCCAGTGCGGTCGCCTGGTAGGTCTCCCACTGGAGCCCGCCGCCGCTCAGGTCGGCGCGCAACCAGGGTTCGGTGGTGCTGCCGCGCAGGCGGCCCTCAGCGTTCAAACGGCCGTGGGTACGCGGATGCAGATGAGTAAGATCCGGTGCCTGCAGCGAAAAGCGCAGGTCCGGGGTGGCCGACAGGGTGCCCGACGCGCTCAGCCGGGCCGTACCGCTGCTGAGGGTGAGCGCATCGATGCGCAGGCTGTCGGCGGCCAGTCTCAGCCGCGCCCGCCCGTCCAGGGCCTGGCCGCGCAGCTGCCCACCCAGGGAGCGCAGTTCGAGGTCCAGCAAGGGTTGCGGTGCCGTGGTGCCCGCCAGCATCAATGATGCATCCACCCGGCCAGGCCAGTCGGGCGCCAGCCGCCCCGGATTCAGCCCCTGTACTGAAAGCTCGGCCTCGCCGCGCCAGCCCGGGTCCCAGCTCACCGAGGCCTGGCCGCGCACCTGACCATCGAGCCAGTCGGCAGCGAGGCGCTGCAAGGTCAGCTGGCGGCGGTCGCCGGTTCCGGCCAGTACCACCCGCCCCGGGGGATGGCCCACCTGGTTCAGCACCGCCTCGCCGGCGAGGGTGTAGGCATCCGGGTGGCCGCGCACCGTGAGGGTGCCCGTGGGGCTGCGGGTGGTCGGCTCCGCGACCGGCCAGCCCAGGTCCTGCCAGGAAACCGATAGGTCCACGGTCCCGCCCTGTTCCACCAGGATCAGGCCACTGCCCTCCAGACGACCGGGCCCCTCCTGCTGAACCAATGAGAGTGCCGGCACGCGCCAACCCTCGGGGCCGGTGCGAACCTCGCCCCGGGCGGTCCAGCCCCCCGCCTCGGGATCGGCCAGGTCCAGTGCGGTGGTGAGCGCCAGCGCAGACCCGCTGCCGCTGCCCCGCACTTCGCCGGCGAAACCCAGGGCGCGCCAGTCCGGGTTGAGCGCGGCCAAATTGCCCTGTTCCAGCTGCAGTGCCGCCTGCCAGGCTGCCGGTCCGTCGCCCCAGACCACCCGGCCTCGCAGGCGAGCACGCCAGGGTGCGTTCACCTGTTGTTCGACCGAAAGTTCGGCGAGCACACCACCGACGGTGCCTTGGCCTTGCAGCGGGACCGTCGCCCCCGGCACCTGGACCGACCAGCGGGTGTCGAGATCGACCTCGGCGTCCGGCGCGAGACCCAGCCGGCCCGACACCGCCAGCGTGCCCCGCGGGTGTACCAGTGCGGCGTGGGTCACCGTGATATCCAGGTCGTGGTGAAGAACGGCATCGAAGGCCACTTCCTCCGCGTCGAACACCACCTCTCCCGTACGCCCCACCACCTCGAGTCCGTACACGCGACTGCGCACCCCCGCGGACACGAAGAACACCGGCAGCTCACCGCCGTCCTCCGTTTGCCTCGCGGCAGGCTTGAGTGTCACGCGCAGGTCATGCACTTCGACCGGCTCGATGCGCAGCCTGCCGCGTAGCGAGGCGAGTGGGCGCCAGTCGAGCCGGGCGCGCGCGGCCTGGATGTGCGCCGCCGCAGTATCGAGACGCAAGCCTTCCGCCTGCAACGGGCCGAGCAGCGTGCCCTGCCAGCGGCGCGCCTCCACGCGCGTGTCGCCCATGGCGTTTACCCACGCCAGTGCCTGGCGCAGACCCGCCTCGGTGCCAACCAGCCAATACGCCCACACGGCCCCGGCGAACAGCAGCACGCCGATCAGAATGAGCAGAAAGCGCGTCAGCCGGGCGATCACAGGTCGGGACCGATGGACAGGTGAAGCCGCCACGGTGTGCCCTCCTCACTCACCGCCCACGCCACGTCCAGGCGCACCAGCCCGAAGGGCAAACGCCAGCGCAGACCGCCGCCGGTGCCCTGGTGCAGGGTGTAGTCGTCGAACGAATTGAAGGCGTTGCCGACGTCGGTGAACACGGCGGCGCCCCAGCTTTCGTTGAAGTAGTTGTCGTATTCCATACTGCCCACCAGCAGGTGCTGGCCGCCGATGACGTCCCCTTCGGCGTTTTCCGGACCGAGTTCCTGGTAGGCGAAACCGCGCACGCTCTGGTCGCCGCCGGCGAAAAAACGCAGCGAAACGGGCATTTGATCGAAATCGGTGACATAGGTGGCCGCCACATCGAAACGCACGATGGCCCGTCCGCTGCCGAAAGCGTGGATGCCCTTGGCGGCAAGCCGCCCCTGCAGCAGGCTGGTCGTGGAGCCGATGTCTTCGGAGGCCGCATTGCCTTGAGCGATGATGCGCCAGCCGCGCAGGGGAAACAGGCGATCATCGGCCTCCACGCGTTGAAACGAGAGGCTGGGATAAAGCATGGTGGTGCGATCCACTTGCTCGGCCACCTCGAAGTGTTCCACCTGGTAGTTGAGCGATGCGGTGCGCAGCCAGTTGTCGCTCAGCAGGTGCGTGAGACTGGTGCTCACGATGCTGGTGTCGCGTGTGGCGGTGTCGGTTTCCTCGCGCTCGCGGCCGCCGCTGAAACCGAGGTAGTCCGTATTGGGACGATCGAGGGGGATGCGGTAATAGACCGTTCCGCTGCTGCGCACCGGTGACAGCAGCAGATCACCGCCGAAACGATGCCCGTCGTCATTGGCCCAGCGGCGCTGCATGCCCAGGGTGAGCCGCGGACCGGTGTCGGTGCCGTAGCCCAGGCCCATGGTGTAACGGTTGCGCTTGCGCATTTCCAACTGCACGCCGATGGGAATGCGACGATCCTCAGTCACGTCCACCTGCGGCACAACCTCGACGCGATCAAAGTAGTCGCTGTTGGTGAGATCGCGGTGCAGCTGGAAGACCTGTTCCGCATTGTAATAGTCGCCCCGGTGAAACTCAGGAAACCGCTGCAACAGGTCTTCATTGAGCGGTACGTCGGGGAAGCTGGCGGGGCCGAAGCGGTAGCGCGGTCCGCTTTGAAAGGCGATCTCGATTTCCGCACTCCCCCGCGCCACGTTCACCCGCACCTCGTGGGTGACGAGATCCCCTTCCAGGTAGCCGCGATCACGGGCGATCTGCAACAGCCGGTCACGCCCGCTTTCATAGACACGATGCAACAGAATGTCCCCGCGTTCGAGCGGGAAATCCCGGCGCCATTGGCTGAATGCGGGGTCGTCCGCACCGGGCCCTTCGATGCGCAGGTCCACCGTGGTCACGCGCACGGGCGGACCAAGGTTCACCTTGTAAAGGGCACGCCAACGGCCGTCCTCCTGCTGTTCGAGCGTACTGTCCACCTCGGCCTGGTAATAACCGAAAGGCTGCAGGGCCTGACGGATCTCGTCGGCGGCGCGGCGGTGGAGGCGTTCCATGCGCAACTGGCTAAGCAGCGGATGACCGCGTTCCCGCTGCAGGGACAGGCTGTCGATCAGATCGTCACGAATGTCACCGGCCACACCCGTGATCACGATTTCCACCGGTGTGCCTTGCTGTGCCCGCGCGAAACCGGCCCCCAGCGCGAGCCACAGCACGACCGCAAGGCCGCACAGCGTGCGTATCACAGCAGGTCGGGACGCGGGAACAGGCAACACATCGATCCGGGCGGGTGGCGGCGGTTGAATTTTTTAACCTAGCGTAGCAAAAGCCTGGCGGCGACCGTCGCTTGACCGCAGCGATAGTGGCTGGCTAGAGTGCGCCTTTCCAGGTGTTCCGACGGCGTCCGCCCGAGGAATGAAACGGGAAGCCGGTGCGCGACCACACGCTTGATGTCGTCGCAAGGCCGGCACTGCCCCCGCAACGGTAAGCGGTAAGGACAGACCCACATGCCACTGCGCCCCGGCGCGGGAAGGCGGTCTGTCGGGAGCGTGCTCCCCCCGCGAGTCCGGAGACCGGCCTGGGAAGTGTACTGCTTCGGAATCTGACACTTGCAGAGCCGCCCCAAGGCGCCAGAGCAAGACGCAGTCGAAGCAGTGCACCAGGTTCAATGCCGCGGAGGGCGGCAACCGGGCTCGCCCGCGCGTCCTCCTTTTCGCCTGTTACACAGGAAAACCATGGACACCGCGGTCCTTAGCGCTCATCGCCGGCTTGCTCTCGCTCTATGCACTGCCCTTGCCGTGCACCTGGCGCTGCTCGCCATTCCCCTGGCGGAAAAGCCGCGCCCACTCGGCATCGAGCATCTGCAGGTGCGCCTGACGGCGCCCGCATCGGCGCCCAAGCCAGCGCCCGAGCCCGCGCCGGCAGTACCCCCACCCAGCGCGCGCGTACCGCAGCCTGCCCCCATTCCGTCCCCGACCACGCCCCGTGCCGAGGTCGTTGCGGCAACGCCCGCCACCGCGCCCGCGGCACCCGAGTCCGCCCCGGCAACGCCGCCCGTCGACCCGGTGGAGGCCGCCGCCAGCGCCGCCCGCAGCGAAGTGAATCTCGCGCTCGCCCGCCATTTCCGCTATCCGTTGCTGGCGCGGCGCCAGGGCTGGCAGGGCGAGGTATTGCTCAGCGTGCACATCGCGGCAGACGGCTCCATCGGTCCGTCCACCGTGCTGCGCAGCTCCGGCCACGCCGTGCTCGATCGTGCCGCCGTGGCCGCCCTGGCCCGGGTGCCCGCCCTGTCGTGGACACCCGGTGTTGCTTTCGTCCTGGAACTGCCGGTGATCTACCGGCTCAACAAAGGCTGACCCATGCCCAACCGACTCACCCGCATCTACACCCGCACCGGCGACGACGGCACCACCGGCCTGGCGGGCGGGATGCGCGTTCCCAAAGACAGCGCACGCATCGAGGCCATCGGCACCCTGGATGAGCTCAACAGCCACATCGGTGTGGTACTCACGCACCCCTTGCCGGAAGAGGTGCGCCTGTGCCTCACCCAGGTCCAGAACGACCTGTTCGACCTGGGTGGCGAGCTTTCCGTCCCCGAACGCCAGGCGCTGGACGGGACCTACGTAAAGCGCCTGGAGGGGCAACTGGACGGTTTCAACGCAAACCTGCCGCCGCTGCGTGAGTTCATCCTGCCGGGTGGCAGCCCCGCCGCGGCGGCCTGCCACGTGGCGCGCAGCGTGTGTCGCCGCGCTGAACGCGGCCTGGTGCGCTTCGCCCGCGACGAGGCCCTCAATCCACAGGTGATGGCCTACGTGAACCGGTTGTCCGACCTGCTGTTCGTGCTGGCCCGAGTGCTCGCCCGTGCCCAGGGCCAGGAAGTGTTCTGGCAGCCCGGACTGGGCGCCGCACGGGACTGAAAACAGGCTCCTCGCGGAACGCATGGCTGCAGGGCCAGAGCGAAATCTCACTCGCAAAGACGCGACGCCAAGATTGCGCACGCCCTCCGTTCGGTTGAGCGTGGCCAGGTCTTCCGCTTTTTTCTTGGCGGTCTTTGCGAGAGACAGCTCCCTGCGACATCAGAGCGCGGCGCTGCGTCGGCGGGCCTGATCCCAATCGACCATGCGCGCGATTTCCTCGCGTACCCGTTCTGCGGATCGCGCGAACAACTCCCGCTCGTCAGCCTCCAGCGGCAAGTCGACGATGCGCTGCATGCCGTGTCCGCTGAGCACGGCAGGCACACCCATCGCGACACCTTGCTCACCGTATTCGCCATTGAGCACACACACAGCCGGCATCAGCCTTTTGCGATCGTGGCGCACCGCATCCACCATCGCGGCGATAGCCGCCCCCGGTGAATCGTAGGCACTGCTTTTTTGCCGCAGGGCGAGGATCTCCGCACCGCCCTGGCGCGTGCGCTGCACGATGCGCTCGATCGCCTCGGGCGCAAGGAAGCGATCAATAGGCACACCATTGATGCAGGTATAGCGCGGCAGGGGCACCATGGTGTCGCCGTGACCGCCAAGCACCAAGGCGCTGACGTCCTGCGCCGAAAAGCCCGTTTCCAGCGCGACGAAGCTGGCCATGCGCGCTGCATCCAGCACACCGGCCTGCCCGATCACACGCTCGCGTTCAAAACCGCTCTGCTGCCAGGCGCGATAGGTAAGCACATCCACCGGATTGGTCACCATCAACACAGTTGCGTCCGGTGCATAGCGCACCACGTGCGCAACAATCGCATCGATGATAGGGACATTCGCCTCAAGCACATCCGAACGTGACATGCCGGGGCGGCGTGGATAACCGGCGGTGATTATCACGATGTTCGAGCCGGTCATGAGCGCCCCGTCCGTACCGCCGGTGAGCCGGGTATCAAAGCGAAACAGGGGGGCGGATTCCTGGATGTCGAGGGCGGTGCCCACCGCGACGCCTTCGTCCACATCGAGCAGCACCAATTCTTCGCAATGCTGGTGCTGCGCAAGAAACTGCGCGGCGGCCTCGCCTACCCGGCCTGCGCCCACCACGGTGATCTTGTACACGCCTTCCCCTCCCTGGTCGGTCAGTACCGGGTAACTATAGAAGCGCCCCATCACGCGGGCGGGGCACACATCGGAAGACGTGAGGAGCGGCGCCGCGGACGTTAAACTGGCCGACAGTGCTTTCAACCCGGTGCAACCATGAAAGATCCTGTCATCGTTGTCGGCATGGGCGAAATGGGCGGCGTATTCAGCCGCGGTCTGCTCAAGCTCGGCCACCCCGTCATCCCGGTCACCCGGCAAATGAACCCGGACGCTGTGGCCAACAAGCGGCCCGACCCGCTGCTCGTCCTGGTCACCGTGGCCGAAAACGACTTGCACCCGGTGCTCGAAAAGCTACCTGCCGCTTGGCGCGATCGCGTGGGTCTGGTGCAGAACGAATTGCTGCCGCGTGACTGGCGCGCCCACGACATCGCGTTCCCCACCGTGGTCGCCGTGTGGTTTGAAAAAAAGAAGGGACAGGACGTCAAGGTGCTGGTGCCGTCACCGGTGCATGGGCCCAACGCCCGCCTGCTGGTGGACGCGCTGGCCGCCCTCGATATCCCCGCATGGAAAGTGCCCCGCGATGACGAACTGCTGTTCGAACTGGTGCGCAAGAACGTCTACATCCTCACCACCAACATCGCGGGCCTGGTGGTCGGCGGCACCGTGGATGCGCTGTGGAACAAACACCGCGATCTCGCGCTGGAAGTCGCCAACGACGTCATGGACATCCAGTTCGCCCTCATCGGCAGCCAACTCGATCGCGACGCACTCATTGCCGGCATGGTCGCGGGCATCGAAGGCGACCCCGCCCACCAATGCACCGGCCGCAGCGCCCCCGCCCGCCTCGCCCGCGCCATTGCCCACGCAGACGCCGCAGGACTGCCCGTGCCGCGGTTGCGCGCGATTGCCGCGAAACCGCAGTAAGCCGGTCGATGGCTTTCGTGCAGGGGGTCTTAAGGACACTCTGATTGATCACCAACAACGTCATTCCCGCGCAAGCGGGAATGACGTTAATCGGTCACGTAGCGTGGCGTCGCACTAAAACGCGTGTCACGTGGCTACCGCGAACAAATCGCGCACCCTTGGTGCGTGAGCAAAGCCAGATGTCCCGTGCGAATGAAGCGCCACGCGCTTCAGGATTGAAAGAGCAGCCCTTTGGGCAAGGTGTCATGCTCCACGGTGACCTTCAAGCCGTGATGAATGCCAAGATTGGCAAGAGCGACGGCGTAGTCGCAGATGAATTCTTCGTCCGTGTTC
>JAWLCT010000050.1:0-16548 GCA_041687015.1 Gammaproteobacteria bacterium | reverse complement strand
ACGGAGTCGGCTCTTCCACGAAACGCGCGAAAGTCACGACCTTAGGCCATTCCTAAAATCAGTTCATGGATACACTGACCCACGCCATCAGCGGCGCCGTGCTTGGCCGTGCCCTCGCGGGCACGCGACTCGCCACGCCCACCCATGCAGCGGCTGTCGGATTTCTTGCCGCCGCCTTCCCGGACGGCGATAGCGTCCTCCAATGGCTGGTGGATCCGCTCAGTTACATCAACCTTCATCGCGGTCTCACCCACTCGCTGATCATGCTGCCGCTGTGGGCGTTAATGATCGCCCTGGCCTGTGCCTGGCTGTTCGGGCGAGGACGTTCGTTCGATTGGCGGCAGGCCTTCCCGCTGGTGGCCCTGGCCCTGGTGGTGCACATTGCCGCCGACGTGATCACCAGTTACGGCACTCAGGTGTTCGCGCCCCTGTCGGATTACAAGGCTTCGTATCCCGCCACTTTCATCATCGATCCCTGGTTCACGGGGTTGTTGCTTGCCGGCCTTCTATTTTCGTTGATCCGGCGTTCACCCGTACCGGCGCGCGCATCCCTTTTCCTGCTCACGTGTTACGTCGGTTTCCAGGCGGTGCTGCTTGAGAAGGCGAGGGATTTCGGTGAACGCTATGCGCGTGCGGCGGAGCTCGAAGACGTTGTGGTCAGTGCGCTGGCTCAGCCGTTGTCACCATTCAATTGGCGCGTGGTGATCGCCCACGGTGACGATTACCACATCGCGCAGGTGAATCTGCGTCGCAGTTCGCCGGTCGTCGCCGATGAGCACGCGGGTCTTTTGCGTCGCATCGCTGCCGAGTACCGACCGCTGGACGACGCCGTGTGGCATCGCATCCCGCGCTTCGGTGAGGGTGAACAGGCGGCGTGGGTGCGCGCGGCCTGGCAACAACCCGCGTTCGCGGAATACCGGCGTTTTGCAAAATTTCCGGTCCTGCAAGCGACCGAGCACAACAACGCAAGGCGCTGCGCGTGGTTTGCGGATTTACGCTTCACTGCCGGGCCCATTGATGCACCGCTGCGTTCGCCATTCCGCTACGGTGTTTGTGCCGCCGAAAACGATGGGTCGTGGCGCGTCTACCGACAGGGCAGGAACGGACCCGAGCCGCTCGCCGATTCGTTGTGAAAGCGCCTACTTGCTCAAAAGGGATAGCCCAACACAGAGGCACACAGACACGGCGGTCGCAGAGAATGCTTGTTCCTCATCTTCCATGGGAACAGCGTTCGTCTCTGCGTTCTCTGCAACCTCCGCGTCGGGTCAGCAATTCAGTCGCCCGTGATGGCAAGACTTTCGAGCACCTGCGCCACTTCCTCGTCTTCCACGCCTTCCCCTTCGCGTGGGCAGTCGTAGGTGACATAGAACACGCAAGTGCCGGCGGCGAGATACCATTCCTTCCAGGCCTGCTCACCGTCGTAATAGCGGAACATGATGCCCCACTTGCCGCCAATCTCCACATCGGTGTGGCGCTTGCCTTCGGTGATCAGTTCATCGGCCAAATCCAGCAGATCGTCGCGCGTGACGGTCTCGTCGGCGCAAATACAGCTTACCTGCACGGTGCCGACTTCGGCTTCCTGGTCATACAGCACCACACTGTCATCGGTGTGTTCGGCGGTCCAGCCGTCCGGATAGACGGCTTCCCAGGCGGCGTTTTCGAGGTTGGGCATGGCAGTGTTCTCGTGTGGGGGTCTGCGGATGGTATTCCGAAACGAGGAAAAGATTAACCAGGGCGTCGGCGGTCAACGATTCTCCAGCAATACACGCACGCGCGCGAGATCGGCCACGAGGCCGGCGTATTCGCGTTCGTAGTTTTCGCGCCATTCCGGCCTGGCGCGCAGGCGCAAAATCGCCGAGGGATGCACGGTGACCACCGTACAGGGCGACAACCGTGTGGTATGGAACGCTCCGCGCAGGGCATGCACGCGTACGCTGTGGCCGAAGGCCGCCTGCGCGGCGGTGGCGCCCATGCAGACCACCGCAGCCGGATTCAGGGCGGTCATTTCAGCCAACAGCCAGGGATTGCAGGCCTCGATTTCCCGTTCGCTTGGCTTCTTGTGGATGCGGCGCGTGCCACGTCGCTCCCACTTGAAGTGCTTCACAGCGTTGGTGACGTAGGCCAGTTCGCGCGCGATGCCTGCATCAGTCAGGGCGCGGTCGAGCATGCCGCCGGCGGGGCCGACGAAGGGACGCCCTTGAAGATCTTCCTTGTCACCGGGCTGTTCGCCGATGAGCACCACGCGCGCCTGTTCGCTGCCTTCGCCGAAGACAGTCTGGGTGGCGTTACGGTAGAGATCGCAGCCGCGGCAGTCCGCAGCCGCACGGGCGAGGGCGGGGAGGTCGAAGGCTTCGGGTACCCAGGCGATGGCCGACCGATGCTCCATGGGAGGAACATAGCCCGAATCGGGTGCGCGCGCGAAACGTTGGGGTGGGCCCGGCACCCGGTGCCGGGCCGCGCTTTGGTCCGCTCTTACTTGGGCAGCGCGTAAACGCCGCGAGAAGGGGACACCACGCGTCCGTTGCGCTTCAGATAGGCCAGCAGCTGGTTCAGGTTCTTGGTTTCCACACCGGCTGCATCCAGACTGGCCTTGAGATCCTTGGTGCTGATGCGGCCGGAGGCTTCGATGAGGCTCAGCACGCGCTGCGAGATCTTGCCTTCGCCGCCGCCACCACCGGCGCGGGCGGTGCGGGTACGGCCGCCCAACTGGCGGATTTCCCGATCGATGCTGGCCAGTTCCTTGCGGTGCTGGGCGATCACTTCACGGCGATGCTCACGCAACTCGTCGAGACGTGCGCGGTTGGCCTCACGCTCGGCTTCCAGTTCTTCGCGCTCGCGCTGACGGGCCAACTCATACAGTTCATCGGCGGAAAGTTCGTCGATGGGTTTTTTTCTTGCCATTGTTTACTCCTTGGAGGGGGTATGCTCGAACTACGTGGCGATTATAGTTTGCTGTTTTCAAATGTTAAACATTGGATCTATGTATAGACCGAAGTTTTTTCGCGGCAAAGGTGGTGTTAGCGCGGAGGCTCGGGGATTTTCCTGTTAAAGGGGGGCGGGAGGCGTGCCAAACCCTCTTATAGCATGCCCGAGGAAGATTTCCGTCGGGCGGTCGGGACGGGTTTACTTGTAACCGGCCGCTGCGGCGGCGAGAACGTCGAGTAATTCCCGGTGGCCGGCCGTGGCCGCATGGACCAGCGCCGTGATGCCGTCGTGGTCGGCGGAGGCGGGATCGGCGCCATGGGCAAGCAGGATACGGGCGGCGTTCAGATGCCCGTTGCGGGCCGCCCAGAGCAGGGCATCGTTGCCTTTGATGTCACGGGCTGACAGATCGGCGCCGGCGGCAAGCAATTGGTCCACGATGGCACTGTGACCGGCCTTGGCTGCCCAGATGAGGGCGGTCCAGCCGAGGGTGGATTCCGCAGCGTTCACCGCCGCGCCATGGTCGAGCAGCACCCGCACGGCATCCGTGCGGCCGTTGCCCGCGGCCACCATCAGGGCGGTATAGGCCGCCTTGTCCGCGTCGTCGGGATTGGCGCCGCGGGCAAGAAGTAATTCCAGCACCGCGGCGTGGCCTTCGCGGGCCGCGAGCAACAGGGCCGTCCACTCGCACCGGTCGCGGGCGTGGACGTCGGCGCCCTGCGCGAGCTGGGCGTGCACATCCTCGATGCGACCCGCCTCAGCGGCGTGCATGAGCGCGGTGCGACCGCTTGCATCGCGTGCATCGGGATCGCTGCAGGACAGGAGGGTTAGCAATGTGGCGAAAACGATTGCGAGGCGCATCAGGTTTCAAAGAGTGCCAGCAGCTCACCGGCCTTGCCGCGGTGCGTGCCGTTACAGCTGATATTGCGTTGTACCTGGAAGTTCTCGATTTTGGAACCGGCGTAGATACCCTGGGCGAAGCGGGTGTTGTGATTGGATATCAACACCGGGATGCCCTTGCCGGCAAGCCGGCGTGCGCTATCCGCCAATTCGATCTGCTGGTTTGCGCTGAATCCGCCTGCGCTGTAATTGGTGAAATTGGATGAGGCAGAGAGCGGCACATAAGGCGGATCGCAATAAACCACGTCACCGGCGCGGGTACTTGTCATGGTTTCCCCAAAATCGGCGTGGCGAAACACCGCGCGGCGCGACTTCCTGTGAAAGGCCAACATCTCCGTCGCGGGAAAATAAGGTCGCTTGTAGCGGCCGAAGGGCACATTGAACCCCCCCTTGGCGCTATAACGGCACAGGCCGTTGTAACCATGCCGGTTCAAATAAACGAACAGTGCGGCACGTCGACGCACATCGTCGCTTTCATTGAATTCCGCGCGCAAACGGTAATAGCGATCGGCCTGATTGTTGGCGGGCGTGAACAACAGCCTGCATTCGTCGATGAAGTCGGCGCCCTCCGCCTGCAACAGAAGATAGAGGTCGACCAGGTCCTTGTTGGTGTCGGTGAGCAGGTAGCGCGGGTAGTCGGTGTTCAGGAACACCGCCCCTGATCCCACGAACGGTTCTACCAGGCGCCGCCCCGGCGGCAGCATGGCGCGGATGCGTTCCAGCAGGCGATATTTGTTGCCGGCCCACTTGAGAAAGGGCCGCAGCGGTGTGGTCGGGGCGCTCATGACAGGGGCTTGATGAAGACCTTGGAACGGCGCTGATAGTTGTACATGGCCTGCTTCTGCACGGGCAGATCCTGGATGTCCGCCGCCACGAAGCCGCGTTCCTGGAACCAGTGTGCAGTGCGCGTGGTGAGCACGAACAGCCGGCGGATACCAAGCCCGCGCGCCTGGCGTTGTACATAGCGCAGCAGTTCGTCGCCGCGGCCCTGGCTGCGATAGTCCGGGTGCACGGCCATGCAGGCCACTTCCCCTACCTGCTCTTCGGGGAAGGGGTAGAGCGCGGTGCAGGCGATGACGGTGCCGTCGCGCTCCACCACCACGAAATGATCGATCTCCATTTCCAGGCGTTCACGCGAGCGCCGCACCAGTACGCCTTCTTCCTCCAGCGGCCGGATGAGTTCGAAAATACCCCCGACGTCGGCGATGGTGGCCTGACGCGTGCCTTCGTAGGCCTCGCCGGTGACCAGGGTGCCGATGCCGTCGCGGGTGAAGAGTTCCAGCAACAGTGAGCCGTCCACGTGCCGGTCGATGAGGTGCACGCGCCGCACGCCCTTGCGACAGGCTTGCACGGCGCTGGCCAGGCCGCGGGCGATCGCCCAGGGCAGTTCGCGTTCGCGCAACACCGCCTCGCCCTCGCCGGGCGGCAGCTCGCGGATGAGCGCGCCTTTGTCGTCCAGCAGGCCGGGGCCGTCCACCAGATAGATGAGCTTGTCTGCTTTCAGGTGCACCGCCGCGGCGGTGGCCACGTCCTCGGCACTGAGATTGAACACCTCGCCGGTGGGCGAATAGCCGATGGGCGAGAGTAACACCAAGGCGCGCGCCGACAGGGCGCGATCAAGGGCCGCCGCGTCCACGCTGCGCACCTCGCCAGTGTGCTGGTAATCCACGCCCTCGCGCACACCCAGGGGCTGGGCGGTGACGAAATTGCCTGACACCACGCGGATGTCTGCCCCCGCCATGGGTGAATTGGCCAGGCCCATGGACAGCAGGGCCTCGATGTCCACGCGCACCGTGCCGGCCGCCTCTTTCACGCACGCCAGCGCGGTGGCGTCGGTGAGGCGCAGGCCGTTCACGTAACGGATTTCGGCGCCCCGCGCACGCAGCTTTTCCTCGATTTGGGGGCGCGCCCCATGCACCAGCACCAGCCGTACCCCGAGGCTGTGCAACAGTGCCACATCGTGCACCAGCCCCGCGAACTGCGCATCGCGCAGCATTTCCCCACCGAAGGCGATTACAAACGTACGCCCGCGAAACGCATTGATATACGGCGAGGAATTGCGAAACCAGCGGACGAAGGTCTGGGGATCGAGCATGCGGGCTATTGTGGTGAGTCCGGGATCGTGGCGCAAGCATGGGAGAAAGGCTTTAACCACGGAAGCCACCTGGAGCCACGGAGAATGAGAGGGGAAAGACGACCTCACCGGTGGCGCCTTATAGATGCCTTGGGTTCTGCATTGCGCCACGAAGTCTAATCCGCTCACGGAAGGTGTTCAGAACGGACCAGGTTAAGAAGGCGCCTTTTCACCCGATCTTCTCCGTGGCCTCCGTGGTTAATCACCTTCTTCTTCCAGGCAGAACCGCCGGATCAGCTGACGCAAGAGGTCGACGGTGGGTTGCAGGCGGTCCAGGGCTAGGTATTCGTCGGGTTGGTGGGCCTGGGCGATGTCGCCGGGGCCGAGGATGATGGTGTCCATGCCCAGCGCGTTGAGGTAGGGGCCCTCCGTACAAAACGCTACCGCTTCGGTGGTGTGGCCGGTGAGGCGTTCGGCGGCGCGCACGATGGGCGAATCGGCCGGGGTGTGCAGGGGCGGGGTACCGTGGAACAGGGGCGTCACGTCCACGCCGAAGCCGCTGCCTTCCAGCGCCTGGTCGAGGCGTGACTTGAGGGTGGTACGCAATTCCTCCAGGGCCATGCCTGGTACGGGGCGCAGATCGATGTGCAACTCGCAGGCGGCGCAGATGCGGTTAGGGTTGTCGCCGCCGTGGATGTGGCCAAGATTGAGCGTGGGTACCGGCACCCGGAAACGGTCGTCACGATAGCGCGCCTGGAGCTCGTCCCGCCAGCGCAGCACTTCGCTCATGGCCCGGTGCATGCCCTCGATGGCGTTGAGCCCGAGGGACGGATCGCTGGAGTGGCCGGAGCGGCCGGTGATACGGATCGCCTCCATGAGGATGCCCTTGTGGGCATTGATGGGGCGCAGCCCGGTGGGCTCGCCGATGAGCGCGTGGCGCGCCTTGGGTCGGCCCAGGTCCACGAGCAGCCTGGCGCCGTCCATGGAACTTTCTTCGTCCGCCGTGGCCAGCACAATGAGCGGTTGGCGCAGGTCCTGTGCGCGCAGCCCGCGGGCGGCCTCGAGGACCAGGGCGAAGAACCCCTTCATGTCCGAGGTGCCGAGTCCGAACAGCTTGCCATCCGCTTCCGTGAGCCGGAATGGATCGTGCTGCCACAGTCCCTGATCGTAGGGCACGGTGTCCGTGTGGCCGGCGAGCACCAGGCCGCCGGGGCCGCTGCCCAGCGTGGCGATGAGGTCGGCCTTATCCGGGCGGCC
Organism: Gammaproteobacteria bacterium; assembly: GCA_041687015.1. Classification (GTDB taxonomy): domain Bacteria; phylum Pseudomonadota; class Gammaproteobacteria; order Thiohalomonadales; family Thiohalomonadaceae; genus JALOAT01. The sequence continues at coordinate 9,395 of JAWLCT010000050.1, read as the reverse complement.
GGGCAAGGGCAATACCTCGACCGCGAAACCGAGATCCCCCAGCCAGCGCTCCAGCAGCGTTATGACGGGGAGGTTGCCCGAGTCGAAGGCAGGATTGACGCTGCTGACGGAAGGCGCCGCAATGAGCTCCTTCATCAGGGGGATCAGGCCGGGGATTTGCATGTGTGGGATTGTGGGCCCGGGGTGGGGCGGAGGCAAACGGATTTTTGTGTGTTGCCCAGTGTATCGGCGGATTGCGAAATGCTAGATTCCTTCGCCTTACCTTTCTTGGATCGTCCCCGGATGATCAGGCCCGCTACTGTTGCCGATCTCGATGCGCTGGTCGCGCTGGAGAACCAGTGTTTCCAGACCGACCGTCTGTCGCGGCGCAGCTTCCGTTACATGCTCACGCGTGCTCACGCCTTCACCCTGGTGGCGGAGGAGGGGGGGCGTATCGAAGGCTATGTGCTGGTGCTGCTCAATGAAGGCACCTCGCTGGCGCGCCTGTACTCCATCGCCATCGACGCCCAGGCGCGCGGACGCGGTGTTGCCTCCGGTCTGGTGAAGGCTGCCGAGGAGGAGGCGATTACCCAGGACCGCGTGGACATGCGCCTGGAAATCCGCCGCGACAATGCCGCTTCCATCGCCCTGTTCACCAAGCTGGGCTACCGCCAGTTCGGCATCTATTCCGATTATTACGAAGACCATATGGAAGCGTTGCGCTTCCAGAAGTCGCTGGTGGCCTTGCGCCCCAACATGGCCCATGTGCCTTACTACCAGCAGACCCTCGAATTCACCTGCGGTCCGGCAGCGCTCATGATGGCCATGCGGGTGCTCGACGAGGCCATCGATCTCTGCCGCAGCCTTGAGCTGCGCCTGTGGCGTGAATCCACCACCGTGTTCATGACCTCCGGTCATGGCGGCTGTGGGCCCTATGGGCTCGCTCTGTCGGCCTACAACCGCGGCTTCGACGTGGAGGTATACGTCAACGACGAGGGCGCGTTGTTCGTGGACTCGGTGCGCAATGACGAAAAGAAGGAAGTGATCCGTCTGGTTCATGAGGACTTCCTGGAAGAACTGGCAAGCAAGCCAATCCCCATCCACTACCGCCAGCTTTCGCTGGACGAGGCCAAGGAGAAGTTCAACGCCGGCGCCATTCCCGTGGTTCTCATCAGTTCCTACCGCATTTACAAGGAAAAATTTCCCCACTGGGTGGTGATCACCGGATTCGATGATCGCTTCGTGTATGTGCACGACCCGTATGTGGACGTGGATAAGGGCAAAACCGATACCGATTGCATGAGCATGCCAATCCTGCAGAAAGATTTCGCGCGCATGGCGCGCTATGGAAAAAGCGGCTTACGTGCCGCGTTGATCATCAGCAAACCGAAGGAAGAGGCGAAGAGCCGCGGCAAAGGAGCGCGTGCCCGCAAATGACCACTCAAATCATCGTCGTCGAGGATCTGTCGGACTGGAAAATCGAACCGGCCGCAGGCATCCCCATCGTCAACGTGGACGACTATCTCACGGGCCAGCAGTACCTGAAGCTCAAGAACGTCCAGGTCATCAACCTGTGCCGCAGCTACAAGTACCTCACCGTGGGGTACTACTGTTCGCTGCTTGCCGAGGCGCGCCGGCATCGCGTGGTTCCTTCGGTGAAGAGCATCCTCGATCTTTCCAGCAAGGCCATGTACGGGCTCGATGCCGAAGACCTGGACAAGCTGGTGGAGAAGAGCCTGGGCAAGCACCACTCCATCAGCGGCATTGACGAGTTCCGGGTGGAGATCTTCTTCGGCCAGTGTTTCGGCATTCCCGAGCTGTCGGGCCTGGCCCGGCAGTTGTTCGAAATTTTTCCCTGCCCGTTCCTGCGGGTGACCTTCGAGCGCGAAGGCAAGTGGCGCATCGCCGCCATCAAGTCGGGCAGCATTCACAAGCTCAACAAGCAGGGCTTCGAACGTTTCGCCGAGGCGCTCGGCAACTATCAGAAAAAGAAGTGGCGTTCGCGCAAGAAAACCCCGGCACGCTATGACCTCGCCATCCTCTACGACCCGGCGGAGTCGCAACCTCCCTCAAAACCCAGTGCGCTGAAGAAATTCATCCGCGCCGGGCGCGAGCTGGGGGTGGATGTGGAGCTCATCGAACGCAAGGACTATGCGCGTCTGGCCGAGTACGACGCGCTGCTCATCCGGGTGACCACGCGTATCAACCACTACACCTACCGGTTTTCCAAGAAGGCCGAGAGCGAGGGGATGGTGGTCATCGACGACCCACAATCCATTCTGCGGTGCACCAACAAGGTCTACCTGGCGGAGCTGCTGCGTGCCAACAAGGTACCGGCGCCGCGCACCGCCATTGTGGGCAAGAACGACTTGCAGGCGGCGGAGCAGACCATCGGATTCCCCATGGTAATGAAGGTGCCGGACGGTTCCTTCTCTCAGGGGGTGTTCAAGGTCAACAATCGCGAGGAGATGCATGCCCGTGCGGAACAGCTGTTCCAGAGCACGGAACTGTTTCTTGCCCAGGAATTCCTTTATACGGAATTCGACTGGCGCATCGGCGTGCTCAACCGCAAGCCGCTGTTCGCCTGCCAGTACTTCATGACCAAGAAGCACTGGCAGATCGTGCACTACGACGAGAAGGGCAAGTTCACCGAAGGGGCGTTCAAGACCTGGCCGGTGGAGCAGGCACCAAGAGAAGTGGTGGACGTCGCCCTCAAGGCCGCCAATCTCATCGGCGACGGCCTGTACGGCGTGGATGTGAAGCAGAACAAGGACGGGGTTTACGTCATCGAGGTGAATGACAACCCGAACATCGATGCCGGCATCGAGGACAAGCACCTCGACAACGGGCTGTATGAGGCCATTGTCGGCGAGTTCGTGCGGCGGCTGGACCTGCGCCACAACCGTGAGCGCTGAACCCGGCCGGTGGCGCCGGCCCGGGCGTGGCGCTTCGGGTGCGTAGCGGCCTCGATCCGGGCGCCCGGGTGCGGGCATTCTTGACATCGAACGGGCGGTGCGTACAATTCGCCCTCCACGGCTACGTAGCTCAGCTGGTTAGAGCACAGCACTCATAATGCTGGGGTCCTCAGTTCGATTCTGAGCGTAGCCACCATCCCCAAAACCCGCGCCCCGCAAGGGGCGCGGGTTTTTTGTTTCCTGCCGTTTTGCCGGCGGTTCCAGCCGGGGCGCCTGAACCACGGTCTGCTTCAGACAAAGGAAACGGCCCTTGCGGGCCGTTTCTGTGCGCTGCGGGGGCTCAATGGGCCTTGCGTTTTTCGCTCAGCCAGTCCATGAGCGCGAAAAGCACGCCCGACAGCACGAAGGTGAGGTGAATGCCCACTTTCCAGGCCAGTTCCACGTTGCCCGCCGGGGTCATCTCGGCCGCGCTCATGTGCATGAACGACTTGAGCAGCTCGATGGCGGAGATGGCCACGATGGACCCGATGACTTTCATCTTCAGATCGGAAAAATCCACGTGGCCCATCCACTCGGGGCGATCTTCATGATCGGCGGTGTCGATCTTGGATACGAAATTCTCGTAGCCGCTGAAAATGATGATGAGCAGCAGGTTGCCGATCAGGGCCATGTCGATGAGCGACAGGATGCCAACGATGATCTCGCCTTCGGTGGCACTGGTGACGTGGGCCAACATATGGAAGAACTCGCCGGCAAACGTGACCAGCAGCACGACGATGGCGCCCAGCAGGCCGAGGTAAAAGGGGGCGAGTAGCCAACGGCTGTTGAAAACGACCTTTTCGAGCAGTTTCTCGAGGACGTGCATGGGTTTCGAATCTCCTGAGACATGGCGCGGGGAGGCCCCGGAAAAGGGGGCGCCATTCTACTGCATTCGCGGCAGCGGGAGGTCTCGGAAACATCGCGCCGGGCGCGCAACTTTTTTTGTCCACTGGCATTCCGTCAGCGGCTATACTTCCCACTGCAGGCGGATCCTGGCTCGGTTGTCGAAAGCCCTCTTTCCTCCAACCCGTCGTGACCTGCTGCAATCCCTTAGTTTATTTTCGAGGTTTGCTTCAATGAGTGTCGGTACTGTCAAGTGGTTCAACGAGGCCAAGGGCTTTGGTTTCATTACCCCGTCCGAAGGTGGTGAGGACGTGTTCGTTCACTTCTCCGCCATCAAGGGCGAAGGATTCCGTACCCTGCGCGAAGGCCAGAAGGTGACTTTTGAGGTGACCCGCGGGCCCAAGGGGCTGCAGGCATCCAACGTCATGCCCGCCTAAAGGCGAGTGACAGCGAAAACCCCGCCTCGGCGGGGTTTTCGTTTCAAGCATGGCCGCCGGCAACGTCTGCCGGGCGGTGCTCTACCAGAACTTCCGCAGCCACTTCTGCCTGACGCCGTGCGCCATCAGGTGCCCGGCATATTTCTTGTCCACCCGCTGGATGTGGTCCATCAGCCAGTCCTTGAGAAAATACAGCAGTTCCATCCCCACGCCGTGGTCACCGGCCTTGAATTGGGCTTGCAGGATGTTCACCCGATCCACGATCTTGTCGTGAATCTTTTTGTGTTCCTCGTAGCCCTCGTAATCGAACAGGCGCATCAGACATTCTTCCACTGAAAAATGCACGCGGGTGTAGCGGATGAGCTCATCGAACACCTGCTCGATGACGTCTGCGCTGTCCTTCCGGGCGAGTGCCTCGTAGAGCTTGTTGATGAGACCGACAAGGCATTTGTGCTGCTCGTCGATTTCCTGGATATCGACGCTGAATTCGTCACTCCATGCGATCATGACGGCCATGACATCCCCCTGACTTATGGCTGTTGTCTGGTTTTCCGGTGAAAACCGGCCGGAGACTAGCACCCGCCCCGTCAGGCGCTGTTGACCCAGGTCAAGTCATCGAATGTCTGAATGGCCGGAGGCGCACGGGGCGCCTCCCGGGCGCTCAGAAGAACTTCCGCAACCAGGTTTTCTTGACGCCCCGGCTGGTGAGGTGCGGCGCGTACTTCTTGTCCACCTTGTGGATGTGATCCATGAGCCAGTCCTTGAGGAAGTACAGCAATTCCATCCCCACCTTCTGATCACCGCCCTTGAACTGCGCCTGGAACGCCTGCACCCGCTCCACGATCTTGTCGTGAATCGCCTTGTGCTCATCGTAACCGTCGTATTCGAACAGGCGCAGGAGGCATTCCTCCACGGCAAAGTGGGTACGCGTGTAGTCCACCAACTCGTCGAGGATCGCCTCGACCTTGTTCGACGGGTTTTTGGAGGCGAGTGCCGCGTAGAGGGCGTTGATGAGATTGACGAGCTTCTTGTGCTGCTCGTCGATTTCCTGGATGTCCACGCTGAATTCATCAGTCCAATCGATCATCTTCGCCATGACGGTGGCCCCCCTTTGTCTCGTTAGCCCGTGCGGGTTTTTGAAACCCGCTTAGTACCGTGGTTTGCACCGTTTGCCAAGTGTTTCGTGGCTGTTTCAGCAGGCGCTAATGGAAGCCTGTGGGGTGCGGGATGGGGTATTATCGCCGGCCATGTCCGGCCCCGATTTCGCCTCCCTTTCCCAACGCCTTTCCGACTGCCTGCTCACCGACCGACGGGCCTTGTCGCGCCGCCTGGATGGGCTGCGCCGCCGCGCGGCCGACGGCCGGCCCGTCGATCGCGGGCTCGCCGAGGTGAGCGAGGCACTCGCCGCCAGTGCCGCCCGCCTGCAGACGCGCCGTGCCCAGGTGCCGCGCCCGAGCTACCCGGAAAGCTTGCCCGTTTCGGCGCGCCGGGACATCATCGCCGAAGCGATCGCCCGCCATCAGGTGGTGGTCATCGCCGGTGAGACCGGCTCGGGCAAGACCACCCAGATCCCCAAGATCTGTCTGGAACTGGGCCGCGGCGTGGCGGGACTCATCGGCCATACCCAGCCACGGCGCATCGCCGCCCGTTCGGTGGCCGCACGCATCGCCGAGGAACTGGGCACGCCGCTTGGCCGCACCGTCGGCTACAAGGTGCGCTTTGCGGATCGCGTGTCCGAACAAACCCTCGTCAAGCTGCTCACCGATGGCATGCTGCTGGCCGAGGTGCAAGCGGACCCGCTGCTGGACCAGTACGACACGCTCATCATCGACGAGGCACACGAGCGCAGCCTGAACATCGATTTCCTGCTCGGCTACCTCAAACGTCTGCTGCCGCGCCGCCCGGACCTCAAGCTGATCATCACCTCGGCCACCATCAACACCGAGAGCTTCTCGCGCTTTTTCGACGGCGCGCCGGTCATCGAAGTGTCGGGCCGCACCTACCCGGTGGAGATGCGCTACCGCCCGCTCGCGGGCGACGAGGACGAGCGTGACCGCTCCCAGATCGACGCCATCGTGGATGCTGTGGATGAGCTCACCCGCATCGATCCGCTCGGCGACATCCTGGTGTTCCTGGCGGGCGAACGCGAGATCCGCGAGACCGCCGAAGCCTTGCGCAAGCAGCCGTTCAGGCACACGGAAATCCTGCCGCTGTTCTCGCGCCTGTCCGCCGCGGAACAGGACCGGGTGTTCAAGCCCCACGGCGGTCGGCGCATCGTACTTGCCACCAACGTGGCCGAGACTTCCTTGACCGTGCCGGGCATCCGCTTCGTCATCGACCCGGGTTTCGCGCGTTTTTCGCGTTACTCCCATCGCACCAAGGTGCAACGCCTGCCCATCGAACCCATCGCCCAGGCCGCCGCCAACCAGCGCGCCGGCCGCTGCGGGCGCGTGGGGCCGGGCGTATGCATCCGCTTGTACTCGGAAGAGGACTTTCTCGGTCGTGCGGCCTTCACGGAGCCGGAGATCCTGCGCACCAACCTGGCGAGCGTGATCCTGCAAATGGCGGCCCTGGGGCTGGGCGATCCCGAGTCGTTTCCGTTCATGGACCCGCCGGACCGGCGTTACATCAACGACGGCTACCGGTTGTTGCAGGAGCTCCACGCCGTGGACGCCCAGCGCAACGTCACGGCCGTCGGGCGGCGTCTGGCGCGTCTGCCTGTGGACCCGCGCCTGGGCCGTATGCTCATTGCCGCCGACCAGGAGCGCAGCCTGCACGAGGTGATGATCATCGCCAGCGCACTGTCCATCCAGGACCCGCGCGAGCGCCCCATGGAGGCGCAGCAGGCGGCCGATCAGGCCCACGCGCGTTTTCTCGACGCCGAGGACGAGACCGGCAAGCCGGTGCCGCGCTCCGACTTCACTGCCTTCGTGAACCTGTGGCATTACTACCGCGAACAGGCGCGCCACCTTTCGCAGAACAAACTGCGCAAGCTGTGCAAAAGCGAGTTCCTGTCCTATGTGCGCCTGCGCGAATGGCACGAGATCCACGGCCAGTTGGCCGCACTCGCGGAAGAACTGAAACTGCGGGTCAATCACGAGCCCGCCGGCTACGCCGCCATTCACCGTGCCGTGCTCACCGGCCTGCTCGGCCATGTGGCTGAGCGCGTAGATACCGATGACGCCAAGAAGCCCAAGGGCCGGCGCCGCCCGCTTCCGGAATATCAGGGGGCGCGCAACCTGAAGCTCACCCTGTTCCCCGGCTCCGGGCTGGCCAGGCGACCGCCCAAGTGGATCATGGCCGCCGAACTGGTGGAGACGGCACGCTTGTTCGCCCGGACCGTCGCGGGCATCGAACCGGAGTGGATCGAGCAGCTCGCGCCCCATTTGCTCAAGCGCAACTGGTTTGAGCCGCACTGGGAGAAAAAGCCGGCGCGGGTGGCCGCCTACGAACAGGCGACCCTGTACGGGTTGGTGGTGGTCGCCAGGCGACGCGTGAACTACGGCCCCATCGACCCCAAGCTGGCACGCGAGATCTTCATCCGCGAGGCTCTGGTGGCGGGCGAGCTGCGCACCAACGCGCCGTTCTTTGCCCACAACCGGCGCCTCATCGACGAAGTGGAGCAAATGGAGGCGAAGCGCCGCCGCCGCGACCTGTTGGTGGACGAACAATTCCTGTTCGAGTTCTACGCTGCGCAAATACCCGAGGGTGTGTACGACGGCGACAGCTTCGAACGTTGGCGCCGCGAGGCAGAACGTGATGATCCCAGGCGTCTGTTTCTGACCCGCGAGGCGCTCATGCGCCAGGGCGTGGACGTGAGCGCCGAACAGTTTCCTTCGCGCCTGGACATGGACGGCGTGCCCCTCGCCCTCAGCTATCACTTCGCCCCCGGCGAGCCCGACGACGGCGTCACCGCGACAGTGCCCGTGGCCGCGCTGGCACAGCTGGACGCCGCCCGACTGGAATGGCTGGTACCGGGGTTGCGCGAGGAGAAAATCACCGCCCTCATCAAGCGCCTGCCCAAGTCCCTGCGCAGGAACTTCGTGCCCGCGCCCCAGTTCGCGCAGGCGCTGTGCGAACGCCTGCAACCGGGCGGACGCGCGCTGCGCGATGCCATGGCCGAGGAACTGCGGCGCATGACCGGCGTCGAGGTCCCACGCGAGGCCTGGCAGCCCGACACCCTGCCGCCGCACCTTTCGTTCAATCTGCGGGTGGTGGACGAGAAGGGACGCGAGCTGGCCTGTGGTCGCGATTTGACGGCACTGCAGGCGAAGCTGACCGTCAAGGTCCAGGCGGCCTTCGAAGCGGCGCCGTTCTCGAAAATGGAGCAGACCGGTCTCACCCGCTGGAGCTTCGGTGAACTGATGCCCGAGGTGACACTGCCACGCCAGGGCATCACCCTGCGTGCCTATCCAGCCCTGGTGGACGAGGGTGCCAGTGTGGCGCTGCGTTTTCTGCAGGATGCGCACGAGGCACAGGCGCTGACCCGCGCCGGGCTGCGGCGCCTGTTCATGCTGGCCATGCCGGACAAGGTGAGGTATCTGAAGAAATCGCTGCCGGGGCTGCAGGCCATGTGTCTGCACTATGCGCCGGTGGGACGCTGTGATGACCTGAAGGACGACCTGGCACAGGCCGCCTTTGACGCCGTGTTCCTGGATGAACCGTGGCCGCGCAGCGCCGCGACCTTCGACGCACGCTGCGAACAGGGCAGGCCGCGCTTGATTGCCGAGGCAACGGCACTGGCCGAAAAGATGCAGGAGGTGCTGGCCGAGTTCCACACGATTGCCGGACTGCTGCGCAGCACCGCGGTTCACCGCGCCCATGCCATCGCCGACGTGCGTGGGCAACTGGCACATCTGGTGTATCCCGGCTTCATCACCCGCACGCCGGCGCCCTGGCGGCGCCATCTGCCGCGCTACCTGAAAGCCGCGCGTCTGCGCCTGGAGAAAGTTGACCGCAATCCCGCGCGGGATCGGCAACTGGGCGACGAGCTGGCCAGGCTGTGGCAACCCGTGGGTGAACGCCTGGACAAGGGCGGGCTGTCTGTGGAACAGACGGAATTTCGCTGGTTGATCGAGGAACTGCGCGTCTCGCTGTTCGCTCAGGAACTGAAGACCGCCGTGCCGGTATCCACCGCACGCCTGGAAAAACGTTGGCGCGAGTTGGCGGGCGGGTGAGCCGG
>JAWLCT010000049.1:5586-18664 GCA_041687015.1 Gammaproteobacteria bacterium | reverse complement strand
ACATGAAGGCGGAGTTCAAGAGGAATCTGCTGACGCGCCTTGCGGGTCTTGTCGCCCTGCCCGTACTCAAGGCCTTCCGGTCGCGCATCGACCCGCGCGTCTATAACGGTGCCAGCCTGGTCGGGTTGCGCGGCATAGTGATCAAGAGCCACGGCGGCGCCGACGCCTTCGCCTTCAGCCAAGCCATCAAGGAAGCCATCGTCGAGACCGGGAAGAACGTCCCCGAGCGCATCAGCGAGCAGCTGGGGGCGCTACTGCAAGAGAGGCACGTGGTTTGAAATATTCGCGCATCATCGGCACCGGCGGTTATCTGCCCGAGAAGATCCTCACCAATCACGACCTCGAAAACATGGTGGATACCACGGATCAGTGGATCCGTGAACGCACCGGCATCGAGGAGCGGCACGTCGCCGCGGACGGCGAAACCACCTGTGATCTGGCCGAGCAGGCCGCAAGGAAAGCCATGGATGCGGCGGGTGTCGGTGCGTCGGACATCGATCTGATCATCGTCGCCACCACCACCCCCGACCGTGTCTTTCCCAGCACCGCCTGCCTGCTCCAGAACCGCCTGGACATCCATGGCGGCGCAGCCTTCGACATCCAGGCGGTGTGCACCGGTTTCGTGTACGCGCTCGGTGTGGCAGACAAATTCATCCGCACCGGTGCGGCGCGCCGCGCACTGGTCGTAGGCGCCGAAACCCTCTCGCGCATCGTCGACTGGACTGACCGCGGCACCTGCGTGCTGTTCGGCGACGGCGCCGGTGCGGTTATCATCGAGGCGAGCGACGCGCCCGGCATCCTGTCCACCCATCTGCATGCGGACGGGCAATACAACGAATTGCTCAATGTCCCCGGCGGGACGTCCCAGGACGGGCGTCGGTTCATCGAAATGCGCGGCAACGAAGTGTTCAAGGTGGCGGTAAACACCCTCGGCCGCATCGTGGACGAGACCCTGGAAGCCAACGGCCTGCAGAAGAGTGACATCGACTGGCTGGTGCCGCACCAGGCCAATACGCGCATCATCGCGGCGACGGCCAGGAAACTCGGCATGTCCATGGAACGCGTGGTGCTCACCGTGGGCACCCACGGCAACACCTCCGCCGCGTCGGTACCGCTCGCACTCGACGTCGCGGTGCGCGACGGCCGCATCCAGCGTGGCGAGACGATCCTGCTGGAGGCCTTCGGCGGCGGCTTCACCTGGGGCTCGGCCCTTATCAAGTACTGACGGATGGCGTAGTCCGGATGGAGCGGAGCAGAATCCGGGCTGCGTGAGTTCAAACAACGAATAACGAGTAGAGAGTGACCACCATGTCTCTTGCCTTTGTTTTTCCCGGCCAGGGATCCCAGTCGGTTGGCATGTATGCGGATCTGGCTGCCCAGCACCCTGAAGTGCAAGCAACCTTCGCGGAAGCCTCAGCGGCGCTCGGTTACGACCTGTGGCAGGTGGTGGCCAACGGCCCCGAAGACGAACTCAACAAGACCCACGTGACCCAGCCAGCCATGCTCGCAGCAGGTGTGGGCGCCTGGCGCGCTTTCGTGGCGAAGGGCGGCAAGACGCCGGCGGTCATGGCCGGGCACAGCCTGGGCGAGTACACGGCACTGGTGTGCGCCGGTGCGCTCGATTTTACTGACGCAGTGCAGCTGGTGGCCGATCGCGGCCGCTTCATGCAGGAAGCGGTGCCGGCCGGCGCGGGTGCCATGGCCGCCATTCTTGGTCTCGAAGATGCGCAGGTCATCGATGTGTGTGCCCAGGCCGCCCAGGGCGACGTGGTGTCTGCCGTGAACTTCAATTCGCCGGGACAGGTCGTGGTGGCCGGCTCGGCCGCTGCCGTGCAGCGCGCCGTGGATCTGGCCAAGGGCGCGGGCGCCAAGCGGGCCGTGCTGCTGCCCGTGAGCGTTCCGTCCCACTGCAGTCTCATGCAGCCCGCCGCCGATCGCCTGGGCGAGCGGCTCGCTGCCATTGACGTGAAGGCACCGCAGATCCCGGTGTTGAACAATGTCGACGTGGCTCCCGCAAGCGATCCGGCCGCCATCCGCGATGCCCTGGTGCGCCAGCTCTACAGCCCGGTACGCTGGGTGGAGACGATCCGCCGCATGCGTGCCGACGGGGTGGACAAGCTGGTGGAATGCGGGCCGGGCAAGGTGCTGGTGGGGCTCAACAAGCGTATTGAGAAGGACATGGCGACCATCGCCATCACTGACGCGGCCAGCCTGGCGCAGGCCCTGAACGAAACCGCCTGAGGAGAAACAACATGTCCCTCGAAAACGAAATCGCACTCGTCACCGGCGCCAGCCGCGGCATCGGTCAGGCCATTGCCCTGGCTCTGGGCAAAAGGGGCGCCACCGTGATCGGTACCGCCACCAGTGAATCCGGTGCCGAAAAGATCAGCGCCTATCTGGCGGAGCAGGGGATCAAGGGCAAGGGCATGGCGTTGGACGTTTCCAGCCAGGAGAGCGTGGATGCCGTGGTGAGCGCCGTCAACGAGGCCTTCGGGGTCCCCAGCATCCTGGTCAACAACGCCGGCATCACCCGCGACAACCTGCTCATGCGCATGAAGGACGAGGAGTGGGAGGCGATCATCAACACCAACCTGTCCTCGGTCTATCGCATGTCCAAGGCCTGCCTGCGCGGCATGAGCAAGGCGCGCAAGGGCCGCATCATCAGCATCGCCTCGGTGGTAGGTGCCATGGGTAACGCCGGTCAGACCAACTACGCCGCCGCCAAAGCGGGCATCATGGGCTTCACCAAGGCCCTGGCCCGCGAGGTGGGTTCCCGCGGCATCACCGCCAACACCGTCGCACCCGGCTTCATCGACACCGACATGACCCGTGCCCTCGCCGAAGAGCACAAGCAGGCGCTGCTGGGGCAGATCCCGCTGGCACGTTTGGGTCAACCGGAGGAAATCGCCGCAGCGGTTGCTTTCCTCGCTTCGCCCGAAGCGGCCTACATCACGGGCGAAACCTTGCATGTCAATGGCGGAATGTACATGGCGTAATCGCGAAAAACCGCAAGCGGATCAGTCGCGTACGGCATCACAGTTACGGAATTGTTTTATCTGGCATCGAATGGCGGTTTTCACTAGAATACCGCCGCATCAAAAATCTTGTTCCATTGGGAGGAAGTATCCGTCATGAGTACGGTTGAAGAGCGCGTCAAGAAGATCGTTGTCGAACAACTTGGGGTTAAGGAAGAGGAAGTGAATCTGACGTCTTCCTTCGTCGACGATCTCGGCGCCGATTCCCTTGACACCGTGGAGCTCGTCATGGCTCTCGAAGAAGAGTTCGAGACCGAGATCCCGGACGAAGAGGCGGAGAAGATCACCACGGTTCAGCAGGCCGTCGATTACATCAATTCCCATTCGGCGGGCTGATTCCAAACGAAGCAGTAGAAAAGGCCGCCGGACCACGTGAGTGGTCGCGGCCTTTTGTTTGTTGACCAACATCACGAGGAATGTCTCTTGGTAAAGCGGCGCGTTGTCATCACGGGCTTGGGAATGGTGTCCCCGGTGGGCCTGAGCGTGAAGGAATCCTGGGAGAACATCCTGGCGGGTAAGAGCGGTATCGCGCCCATCACGCACTTTGATGCCTCCGCCTTTTCGACCCGTTTCGGCGGATCTGTGAAGGGCTTCGACCCGACGCAGTACTTCCCCGCGAAAGACGTGAAGAAAATGGATCCCTTCATTCACTACGGGATCGCGGCAGCCAAGGAAGCCATCGAAGACGCGGGCCTGACGGTCACCGAAGAAAATGCCGAGCGTATCGGCGTGGCCATCGGTTCCGGCATCGGCGGCCTGCCCGGCATCGAAAAGGGCCACGAGGCCTACCGGGAAGGCGGACCGCGCAAAATTTCACCGTTCTTCGTGCCCAGCAACATCATCAACATGATCTCGGGCAACCTGTCGATCATGTACGGCATGAAAGGTCCCAACATCGCCATCGTCACGGCCTGCGCCACCGGAACCCACTCCATCGGTGACGCCGCGCGCATGATTGTCTATGGCGATGCGGACGTGATGGTCGCCGGCGGTGCGGAGATGGCCACCTCACCCTGCGGCCTGGGCGGTTTCGGTTCCGCACGTGCCCTGTCCACCCGCAACGATGAGCCCGAAAAGGCCAGCCGCCCCTGGGACAAGGATCGCGACGGCTTCGTGCTGTCCGACGGCGCCGGCGTGGTGGTGCTTGAGGAATACGAATTCGCCAAGGCCCGCGGCGCCCGCATCTACGCGGAACTGGTGGGTTATGGCATGAGCGGCGACGCCTATCACATGACGCTGCCGTCGGAAGGCGGCGAGGGGGCCAGCCGTTGCATGCGCAATGCCCTGCGCGACGCCGCATTGAACCCGGAGCAGGTGCAGTACATCAATGCCCACGGCACCTCCACGCCGGCCGGCGACAAGGGGGAGACGGACGCGGTGAAGCGCACCTTCGGTGACGCCGCCTACACGCTGGCCATGAGCTCCACCAAGTCCATGACCGGCCACCTGCTCGGCGCGGCCGGCGGTGTGGAAGCCGTGTTCAGCATCCTGGCCATCCGCGACCAGGTTGCGCCGCCTACCATCAACCTGGACAACCCGTCCGAGGGCTGCGATCTCAACTACGTGCCGCATACGGCGCGCGAGATGAAAATCGACTACGCCATGTCGAACTCCTTCGGCTTCGGCGGCACCAACGGCACGCTGATTTTCAGCAAGCCCCGGTGAATCACAGTGGCCGTGACCGAGCAGGTCACGGCCACTTCCTCCCGCGCCCCCGCGCCACCCTCCCGTGTTTCTTGTCAACGGTCTGCCAGCGGATACCATCCCGGTCACTGATCGTGGATTTCAGTACGCCGATGGCCTGTTCGAAACCGTCGCGGTCAACGGCGGCAAACCGCTGCTCTTTGATGCGCACCTCGAACGCCTCTCCCGGGGTTGTGCCAAGCTAGGTATCGCCCTGCCTGATCGCGAACAGCTCCGCACCGAAGCGCAGCAGGTGTGCGGTGGCGCAGAACGCCAGGTGCTGAAAATCACCATCACGCGGGGCAGCGGTGGACGCGGTTACCGTCCGGACAGTGCGGGACCGCCCACGCGGGTGGTGGCGGCGCTGCCGTGGCCCGACTATCCCGCGGCACACCGCGAGAAGGGGGTAGCGGTGCGGCTCTGTCGCACGCGCCTGGGCATCAATCCCGATCTGGCCGGCCTCAAGCACCTTGCCCGCCTGGAACAGGTGCTGGCACGGGGTGAATGGGACGATACCGCGATTCAGGAAGGCCTGATGCTGGGCCCGCAATCCCAGGTGGTCGAGGGCACCATGAGCAACATTTTCCTGGTACAGGATGCATCGCTGGTCACGCCGCTCATCGATCAATGCGGTGTGCGGGGCATCATGCGTGATGCGGTGATGGCCTGTGCCACCCGCATGGGCATCCCGTGCGCCGAGAAATCCGTGACCGTCGATGACCTGCGAACGGCCGATGGCATGTTCCTGACCAACAGCCTCATCGGCCTGTGGCCGGTGACCCGATTCGAACAACACAGCTACGCCATTCCGAGTGTCATGCCCGCACTGCTGGCGCGGCTGCTTGAGGAGCAGGCATGCGTGTAGTGCTGTTCAAATTCCTTGGTGCGCTGCTACTGGCGGGGAGCCTGGCCGTGGGCTGGTTCTGGCTCGATTACCGCAGCTTTGCATCGGCCCCCCTGAACCTGCCCGAGGAAGGCATGGAATACGTGGTCGAGCCGGGCCGGGCGCTGGGTGTCATTGCGCGTGACCTGGAAAACCGCGGCATCCTGAGCTCGGCGCGCTATCTGGTATTGATGGGACGCCTGACCCGCAGCACCGGGCGCATCCAGGCCGGCACCTACCACCTTACCCCGGGCACCACGCCGGAAGCCCTGTTGCGCCAGATGGTGGAAGGCAAGGTGGCGCAATATCCCCTGACCCTGGTGGAAGGCTGGAACTTCCGCCAGGTGCTCCAGGCCGTGGCCGCTCACCCGCGCCTGAAACAGACTCTGACGACGGGTCTGAGCAATGAGGAGATCATGGAGCGCCTCGGCTACCCGGGGGTACACCCGGAAGGCCGTTTCTTTCCGGACACCTACCGTTTCCCCCAAGGCCTTACGGACGTGGCCTTCCTGCAGCGCGCCTACCGTGCCATGGAAGAACGGCTTGCCTTCGAGTGGGAGGGGCGTGACGTGGGGTTGCCGTATCGCAACGCCTACGAAGGCCTGATCATGGCCTCCATCGTCGAAAAGGAAACCGGCCTCGCCAGCGAGCGCCCCGCCATCGCCGGCGTGTTCGTCCGGCGTCTGCAAAAGCGCATGCGTCTGCAGACAGACCCCACGGTCATTTACGGCCTGGGTGTCGATTTCGACGGCAACCTGCGCCGCCGTGACCTGGAAGCCAGGAATCCTTACAACACCTACCGTATCCGCGGCCTGCCGCCCACGCCCATCGCCATGCCCGGCGGTGATGCCCTGCACGCGGCCTTCCACCCCGCACCTGGTAACGCGCTTTATTTCGTGGCTCGCGGCGACGGCAGCCATCATTTTTCCGCGACCCTCGAGGAGCACAATGCCGCCGTGGTGAAATACCAGTTGAATGGCCGCCGCAAGGGGGCGTCGAGCCAGCGCTAGTCAGGCACATCCGTTCGGAAAAAGCTATGTCGCTACCTGTATCCTTGAAAGACGTTGTTGAAGCCATGGAGCCCCTCAGTGATGAGTGGCAGGCCTGGATCAATCGCAAGACGGGCGAACTGGTTTGCTTCACGGAGGATGAGATGTGTTTGCTTGATGCGGACGATTCCGATTTTCCCGAGTGGCAGCAAGAGCAGCTGCCGAAGCTCCGCGAAGTGCTTTCGTCGGACGATTTTGTCCAACTGCCGGGAAAGTATGACTTCAACGAATACCGCCTCATGGAAGACTTCGTCTTGTCCCTGGACGATTCAGCGCTGCAAAGGGAGCTCGCCGGCGCCATTCGGGGGAAAGGTGCCTTCCGGCGTTTCAAGGATCTGGTTGCCGTCGCCGGCATTCGGGAGCAGTGGTTCGCCCGGCGGGACGAAGCGCTCAAAGCGCTCGCTGTCGAGTTTCTTGAGGAAGAAGGTATTCCGTTCGTGGAATAGCAAATGCCGGCGGCAGGGGATTGTGGCTGATCTGCAGCGCAGTCGAGGCAGGGGCGCTTCGCCCTGAGTGGACGCGGCATCCGCCGTTCGTCGTTTTTCTGAACGTATCCGTCCAGGTCAGCCCAGAAAAAGAAAAACCCGGCCAAACCGGGTTTTTCCTTTTTTGCGAGGGTGCGCAGCGCTTACTCGTCGCCGCTGAATGCCCCGATCAGGTGCAGCAGACTGGTGAACAGGTTGTAGATGCTGACGTAGAGACCCACGGTGGCGAGGATGTAGTTGGTCTCGCCGCCGTTCACCATCAGGCTGGTCTGGTAGAGGATGAAGCCGGCCATCAGCACCGCGAACATGGCCGACACGGCCAGCGCCAGGCCGGGCATGGGATAGCCGAACAGGGCCGCGCCCAAAGCCACCAGACCCGCGATGAAGGCGACCCAGATGCCGGCCACCAGGAAGCCGCCCATGAAGCTGAAGTCCTTGCGCGTGGTCAGCGCATAGGCGGAGAGGCCCATGAACACCAAGCCGGTCAGGCCCAGGGCGGACATGACGATCTCGGCGCCGTTGGGCAGACCCAGGTAAGCATTGAGCACCGGGCCCAGGCCGAAGCCGAGCAGGCCGGTGATGCCGAACACCACACCCAGCCCCGCTGCGGAATTGGCGGTGCGCGGCAGCACGAACCACAGCAGCACGATGGCGCCGACGGAGCACAGCAGGCTGGCACCCACCGGCAACCGCACCATCATGGAGACGCCGGCCATCAGCGCGCTGAACAACAGCGTGAAGGAGAGCAGGGTATAAGTGTTGCGGATCAGCTTGTTGGCGCTCGCGACTTCCGTGCGATGGACCGCCACAGTATTCGAATTCATGCAGTACCTCCGGTTAACGTGGGCAGGACGGCAACGCCGCCCGCTGTTCAAAGATATTGATTTGCACGGGAATATCAAGGCTGGCGGGCTCGCCCGACCTTCGGTATCCTTGCGGCCCCGGGGAGAGGTGGCTGAGCGGTCGAAAGCGGCGGTCTTGAAAACCGTTGACTCGCAAGGGTCCGGGGGTTCGAATCCCTCCCTCTCCGCCAATTCCCTTCCTTTCTCCTGCGTTCTTCCTACGTTGCCTTGGGGTATCCCGCCAGCCGTTTCCGCGCGGCATGGGTCGTTGGAAACATCTGTCTTTCTCGCCCTACGTGAATTGCTGCCTTTTCCTACAGAAGCCGGAGCGTATCCGTGGCATTCTGTACTCGTAACGGAGCTGCCTGCCAGGGAGGGCGCCCCAACACATGCTGCACGCTGGGGCCGGGCCAGGATGGTCATCGCCGGGCCGGCTCGATAACTGCCTTGCGCCGCACGACACAGAGTCCTGTCTCAAATCCCTCCCTCCCCGAGATTACGTCCTGTAGGTATCATCCTGCATTGGACTACATTTTTCCGCGAACCGGTGGTATGGTACGCCGGGTTTGTTCGGGAGCGGGTTCATGATCAATCTCCTTCTTGTGGACGACCATGCCCTGGTGCGTTCCGGGATACGTGCTGTACTTGCCCGCGCAGAAGGAATCCGCGTACTGGCCGAAGCCGAGACGGGTGAAGAAGCCATTGCGCTGGTGCGGAAGAACCCGCCCGACGTGGTGCTCATGGACGTCAACATGCCCGGGATCGGGGGCATGGAGGCCACCCGTCGCATCGTACGCCTCAACCCCAAGGTGAAGGTGATCATCCTCACCGTTCACAATGAGGAACCTTATCCCACCCGCCTTTTCAAAGCGGGCGCCACGGGTTACCTCACCAAGGGCTGCAGCGTGGAGGAAATGGTCAGCGCCATTCACCAGGTGCACGCGGGCGGTCATTTCGTCAGCAATGCCATCGCCCAGTCGGTGGCCCTGTCCATGCTGCCCGGGCACGAATCCCCTCTGGACCGGCTTTCCCAACGGGAGATGCAGGTGTTCATGATGCTCATGCGCGGCGATCGGCCGCAGCAGATATCCGATACGCTCCACCTCAGCCCCAAGACCGTCAGCACCTACCGCACCCGTCTGTTCGGCAAACTGGGCGTGAAAAGCGACGCGGACCTGACGCGCCTCGCCATGCGCTACGGTTTGCTGGAAGACGTTAAATGACTTCAAAAAAGCGCGCGGCGCGTAAGGCGCCGATCACGCACTTCGATCCGAATTGCCGAGCCTGCCCCCGACTCGCCACCTTTCTGGCCGGTGTGCGCCGTCAGTATCCGGATTATCACGCTGCCCCGGTGGCGCCCTTCGGCGCCGATGATGCGCGGCTGATCATCGTGGGGCTGGCCCCGGGCATGCACGGGGCCAATGCCACCGGACGGCCCTTTACCGGCGATTACGCGGGCATTCTGCTCTATGAAACCCTGCACCGCTTCGGTTTCAGCAATCAGTCTACGGCTACGCACCGTGGCGACGGCCTGGAACTTCGTGACTGCCGTATCACCAATGCCGTGAAATGCCTGCCGCCGGAGAACAAGCCCATCGGCGCCGAGGTCAGCAACTGTAACGGGTTTCTTGCGGTCGAACTGGAACGCCTGCCCACCGGCGGTGTGATTCTCGCCCTGGGTAATGTGGCGCACGGGGCCGTGTTGAAGGCACTGGGCCTGCGCGCCAGTGCCTACCGCTTCGGCCACGGCGCGCGCCATGCCCTGGAGGGCGACCGCTGGCTGGTGGACTCTTACCACTGCAGCCGCTACAACACCCAGACGCGCCGGCTCACTGAGCCCATGTTCCACGCCGTGTTCAGCGACATCCGGGCCTTGCTCGACCCCTTGAATTCATGACGGACGTCCTTCCCGCGTTCGACGCCGAAAACTTCCTCAAGCACCTGACCGCCCGTCCCGGCGTGTACCGGATGATCGACGCGGCGGGCACGGTCATCTACGTGGGTAAGGCGCGCAATCTCAAAAAGCGCGTCTCCAGCTATTTCCGGCGCAACGACACCAGCCCCAAGACCCGCGCCCTGGTGGCCCAGATCCGCGACATCGAGATCACCGTCACCCACACGGAAAACGAGGCGCTGCTGCTCGAACACAACCTGATCAAGCAGCTCAAACCGCGCTACAACGTCCTGCTGCGCGACGACAAGAGTTACCCGTACATCCTGCTGTCCGAGGACGACTATCCGCGGCTGGGCTATCACCGGGGCAAGCGGCGTCAGAAGGCGCGCTACTTCGGGCCGTACCCCAGTGCCGTGTCGGCGCGGGAATCCCTGAACCTGCTGCAGAAGCTGTTTCGGGTGCGGCAGTGCGAAGACACCTACTTCAAGAACCGCACCCGCCCGTGCCTGCAATACCAGATCAAGCGCTGCAGCGGCCCGTGCGTGGGCCTCGTCTCACCGGAGCGCTACGCGGAAGACGTACGCCATACGGTGATGACCCTGGAGGGGCGCAGCAACCAGGTGGTGGATGAACTGGTCCGCGCCATGGACGAAGCCGCGGCACGCCTCGATTTCGAGCAGGCGGCGCTTTACCGCGATCAGATCGCCAGCCTGCGCCGGGTTCAGGAGCGCCAGTACGTGAGCGGGGAGGGCGGCGATGCCGACGTGATTGCCGCGGTGAGCCGCAACGGAGTGGGCTGTGTGCAGGTGTTCTTCATCCGTGGCGGGCAGAATTTCGGCAACAAGACCTTCTTCCCCCGCAACACCGGCGAAGCCGACGACACCGAAATCCTGGAGGCCTTCCTGGCCCAGTACTATCTCGCCTCCGACGAGCGCCCGCTGCCGCGCGACATCATCGTCAACCGCGACCTGGAGGACACGGCCCTGTTCGAGGAAGTGCTGAGCGCCCGCGCAGGTCATCGCGTGAGCATCACCGGCCGGGTGCGCGGTGACCGTGCGCGCTGGCAGCGCATGGCCGAAACCAACGCGGAGACCGCCCTGGCGGCACACCTGGCGAGCAAGGCCAGCCTCATGATGCGCTTCGAAGCCCTGCAGGAGGCCCTCGATCTGGATGAACTGCCCAAGCGCCTGGAGTGCTTCGACATCAGCCACACCATGGGCGAGGCCACGGTTGCCTCCTGCGTGGTGTTCGACACCAACGGGCCGCTCAAGTCCGATTACCGCCGCTTCAACATCGAAGGCATCGCCGCGGGCGACGACTACGCCGCCATGCACCAGGCCCTCGAGCGCCGCTACAAGCGACTCAAGGAAGGCGAGGGCGCCTATCCGGATGTATTGTTCATCGACGGTGGCAAGGGACAGGTGGCGCAGGCCCGTGACGTTCTCTCGGCGCTGGGTGTGGCAGGTGTGACAGTGGTGGGCGTGGCCAAGGGACCGTCGCGCAAACCCGGGCTTGAGCAGCTAATCTTGTCTGACCATAATGCGCCCATCTCGCTGCCGCCGGATTCGTCTGCCTTGCATCTGATTCAGCAAATCCGGGACGAGGCGCACCGCTTTGCCATTGCAGGACACCGACAGCGGCGTGCCAAGGCACGCACCACGTCCGTTCTCGAAGACATTCCGGGGCTGGGTAGCAAACGGCGTCAGTTGCTGCTGAGGCAATTCGGCGGATTGCAGGAAGTGGCGCGCGCCGGCGTGGAGGATTTGGCCAAGGTGCCCGGCATCAGCTTGTCCCTCGCGCAAAAAATTTACGATGCCTTCCACCCCGACGGGGCCTGATTGATGCCTTTGAACATTCCTAACCTGCTGACGCTGCTGCGCATTGCGCTCATCCCCGTGTTCGTGGTGTTGTTCTACCTGGACGCGCGCTGGGCGCACGTAGCCACTGCGTTGGTGTTTGCGCTGGCGGCGGTTACCGACTGGCTGGACGGGCACCTGGCGCGGCGCCTGGGACTGACCTCGGCCTTCGGCGCCTTCCTCGATCCGGTCGCCGACAAGCTCATGGTCTCCACTGCCCTGGTGCTGCTGGTGGACGCAAACCCGAGTGCTTACGCCGGCGTTGTGCTGGCCATTCCTGCGGCCATCATCGTCGGTCGTGAAATCACCATCTCCGCGCTGCGCGAGTGGATGGCCGAGCTGGGGGCCGGTGCGAAAGTGGCGGTGTCCATGGTGGGGAAGGTGAAGACCACGGCCCAGATGGCGGCGCTGCTGTTGCTGCTTTACCGTGAGCCGCTGCTGGGGATTCCTGTGGTGGATCTGGGGGTTGCGTTACTCTACCTCGCGGCAATCTTGACACTCTGGTCAATGGTTCTGTATCTTTCCGCGGCCTGGCCGGTACTGAGCACCGGCAAGCGATTGAAGCCCGAGAGCAACTCTAACGAGTATTGACAGACGGCTGAAAATCCT
Source organism: Gammaproteobacteria bacterium (assembly GCA_041687015.1). Lineage (GTDB taxonomy): Bacteria > Pseudomonadota > Gammaproteobacteria > Thiohalomonadales > Thiohalomonadaceae > JALOAT01. The sequence continues at coordinate 6,328 of JAWLCT010000049.1, read as the reverse complement.
TAAAATTTGCGCCTCTCAAGCGGGAATAGCTCAGTTGGTAGAGCACAACCTTGCCAAGGTTGGGGTCGCGAGTTCGAGTCTCGTTTCCCGCTCCAAATAAAGAACCTCGGCATCATCCGGGGTTTTTTTTTAGTACAGTAGAGTTCAGCGAGCTCTCTGAAGTGCCTCCCGGGCTGGGTGGCAGAGTGGTTATGCAGCGGACTGCAAATCCGTGTACGCCGGTTCGATTCCGACCCCAGCCTCCATTTCCTTCCCCCTTTGCCGTTACCGCCGTTAGACTTCCTGCCCATGCCCGGGTGGCGAAATTGGTAGACGCAAGAGACTTAAAATCTCTCGGCCGCAAGGCCGTACCGGTTCGATTCCGGTCCCGGGCACCATGTTATCCCTTCGGCTGTTTTTCTCCGCGCGCGATGAAAGAATCGCCCAGAGGACTGGGCTCCTACGCGAGTAAGAACGGCGGCGCTTTCGTTGCCGGTTCCGGCACCGTGTTTTTCCTTCGGCTGTTTCCAGCTTTTTTCCGCACGCGATGAAGAATCGCCCAGGGGACTGGGTTCCTACGGGAGTAAGAACGGCGGGGCTTTCGTTGCCGGTTCCGGCACCATGTTATTCCTTCGGCTGTTTCCAGCTTTTTTCTCCGCGTGGGATGAAGAATCGCCCAGGGGACTGGGCTCCTACGGGAGCAAGAACGGCACCATGTCTTTTCGCGTGCGGAAGAAAGAACCGTTCCTGAGGCGAGCGGCTA
>JAWLCT010000049.1:0-5486 GCA_041687015.1 Gammaproteobacteria bacterium | reverse complement strand
ATGAAGAATCGCCCAGGGGACTGGGCTCCTACGGGAGCAAGAACGGCACCATGTCTTTTCGCGTGCGGAAGAAAGAACCGTTCCTGAGGCGAGCGGCTAAATCCATTTCAGCTGCCTGTCATGCACACGCCCTAACATCAGCTGCGCCGCGATGGCGCCGCTCATGGCCAGGAACATATCCCATTGCGTGTCCCATACGTCGCCCTGGGTTGCCAGGAACGCATCGCCTTCGGCACCGGCAAGCAGAGAAACCCACCATTCGATGAATTCGTAAAACGCGCTGATCGCGAGACACACGCACGTCACCAGGAAGAAGAGCCATTTGCCCGGTTGCAGCGGTGAACGGCGAAGCAGGATCTCGCGCGCGATGATGGCCGGAATGAAGCCCTGGGCGATATGCCCGAGCCGGTCGTAGTGATTACGGCCCAGATCCAACACCTCCTGCACCCAAAACCCCAGTGGGACCTCCGCGTAGGTGTAGTGGGCGCCCAACATCAAAATGGCCGCATGCACGGCGATGAGGCGGTAGGCGAGGGGTGTAAGCGGAAAGCGGCTGTGGGTTGCGGCCAGCAAGGGCAGCGCGATGAGGATGGGCGTGACTTCGAGGAGCCAGGTCAGGCGATCCGCCGGGCCGATGCCGGAAATCAGCAGTCCCACCAGCACGGCAACCAATAAGAACACTTTTTCCGAGCGCATGGCCGCCCCTTTGTGTGGATTCGCCTGATTCTCGCGCGAAACCAGGGACAGGGAAATGCCCGGCCACGCACAACAACCAATAGGAGAGGGCTATCGTGCAAATAGAAACAATCCATTGGAGCTATCAAAGGCGTGCGCCTATTCTCCTACCCGACCCACAACAAAACGGAGAGAGGAACATGAGCAAAACCATCAAGACCTTGGAAAACCTCGAGGCTGCCCTCGCCGGCGAATCCATGGCGCACATCAAGTACATGTATTTCGCGCGCATCTGCCGCGCCCACGGGGACGAAGAAACCGCCCGGGTGTTCGAGCAAACCGCTGCCCAGGAAGTCCAGCACGCCTTCGGGCACATGGACCTGCTGTTCCCGGCGAGCACCCTCGACCCGGCGCGCTGCCTGGAACTGGCCATCGAGGGTGAGACCCACGAATACACCGAGATGTACCCGAGCTTCCGCCACACCGCCCTGGAAGAACAGCAACAGGCGGCTGTGAAAGAGTTCGATGAGCAGATTGCCGAATCGAAAGAGCATGCCGACCAGTTCAAAGCCGTGCTCGAAAAGGCTGCCAAGCGTTTCGCCGCGCTCACCTCCGTGGAAGAGCGCCACGCCAACCATTACCGCGCTGCACTTTCCCGCGTGCGCGCCTGAACGAACGGAAACAGAGGAGAGACACCATGAAAAAGTATCAGTGCATCGTTTGCGGCTTTGTTTACGACGAGAGCGTGGGCATGCCGGAGGAAGGCATCGCGGCCGGCACCCGCTGGGACGACATCCCGGACGACTGGGCCTGTCCTGAGTGCGGCGTGGCGAAATCCGATTTCGAAATGGTCGAGATCTGAGGTACGTCCTGCAGGAGCCGACACCGTGGGCGATAAAGCGGCGCGCTGCACAATCGCCCACGGAGTGGGTTCCTACAAATAACAATCAACGACAATCAGGAGAGCCCATGGACCCGATCGTGATCATCGGCACCGGCCTGGCCGGTTACACCCTCGCGCGTGAACTTCGCAAGCGCGGCACCACCACGCCGCTGGTAATGGTCACGGCGGATGACGGCGCCTTTTATTCCAAGCCGATGCTTTCCAACGCCTTTGCCAAAGGCAAGGCACCGGCGCAACTGGTTACCGCCGACGCCGCCAAGATGGCCAAGGATCTGGACGCGCGCATTCTCACCCACACGCGTGTGGACGCCATCGATACCGAAGCGCGCGTGGTCACCGTCGGCGGGGAAGGGCTGCGTTATGACCGCCTGGTGCTCGCCGTGGGCGCACGCCCTATCCGTCCGCCGCTGGAAGGTGATGCGGTGGATGCGGTTTTCACAGTGAACAGCCTCGATGACTACGCGCATTTCCATACCGCGGTCTCGGAAGCGGTGCATGTGGCCGTCATCGGCCCCGGCCTCATCGGCTGCGAGTTCGCCAACGATCTGCTCGCCGCCGGCAAGCAGGTGACGGTCATCGGCCCCGACGCCTGGCCGTTGGGCCGGTTGTTGCCCGCGCAGGCCGGGAAGGCCGTGCGGCAGGCCCTCGCTGCGGCAGGTGTGCAATGGCGGCTTGGCACAGCGGTGCAGCGTGTCGACCGGCACACGCGTGGATACCGCCTTACGCTTGCCGACGGCGCCCAGCTGCAGGCCGACGTGGTGATCTCCGCCATAGGCCTGCAACCGGACACGCGCCTTGCCCAGGCCAGTGGGCTGGACGTGGGGCGCGGGATCCGTGTGGATGCGCAACTTCGCACCGGTGCACCCGATGTGTACGCGTTGGGCGATTGTGCCGAGGTGAATGGCAGCGTGCTGCCCTTCGTGTTGCCGCTCATGGAGCAGGCGCGTGTGCTGGCGGCGGTGCTTGCAGGCGGCGAGGGCGGTCTCGTCTATCCGCCGATGCCCGTGGTGGTGAAAACGCCCGCCTGCCCCGTGGTGGTGGCGCCACCGGCGCCGAATGCGGAAGGCGTGTGGGACGTGCAAGCGGGTGACGACGGCATCCAGGCCGAATTCCGCGCGGGAAAGCGCCTGCTCGGCTTTGCCCTCACCGGCGCCGCGACCGGTGCACGCCAGGCACTCACCAAGGCACTGGCGACGCCCACGGCGGACGTGGCGCCGGCGAAAGCCGGCGTCCGGTGAGCGTCGGGGACGGCCGATTGAACGGGCAGTGCGCATACGCACTTTGGCGAAAGCCGGGGTCCATGACGTGGCAGGAAAATGGATCCCGGCCTTCGCGGGAATGACGAGGCAGGGGAAACGCCCACCCCGGCGAAAAGCCGGGGCCATGACAGGTAAATCGATGTTGGCCCGTGTAACATGACGACTCCAACCGGGAACACCGTCATGAACCTACGCGATCTGGAATACGTGGTGGCGCTCGATGAAGAGCAGCATTTCCACCGTGCCGCCGAGCGTTGCTGCGTCAGCCAGCCCACCCTGAGCGGGCAGATCAAGAAACTGGAAGACACCCTCGGTATTCAGCTGGTAGAACGCAACGGTCGCACCGTGCGTATGACCGAGGCCGGCCGTGAAGTGGCCGCCCAGGCGCGGCGCGTGCTCGCTGAGGCGCGGGCCATCAAGGATCTGGCCGCGGCCTTTCGTGACCCGCTCAAGGGTCGCCTGCAGGTGGGTGTGATCCCCACGGTGGCGCCGTACCTGCTGCCGCTGTTTATGGCACGCCTGCGTGAGCGGCACCCGGACCTGCAGCTGTTCCTGCACGAGCAGCAAACCGCTGTGTTGCTCGAACGCCTGCGACGCGCTGAATTGGATCTGCTCATTCTGGCGCTACCGGTGGAGACCGACGAATTCGCCGAACAGGATCTCTACGATGAACCGTTCCTGATGACGGTCCCGACGGATCATCCGCTGGCAGCGCGCAAACGGGCCACGCTCGATCACCTGCATGGCCAGGACGTGTTGCTGCTGGAGGAGGGCCACTGCCTGCGCGGTCAGGCGTTGGACGTTTGCCTGCTCGCCGGCGCCAGCGAATTCCGCGGCTTTCGCGGCAGTAGCCTGGAAACGGTACGCCAGATGGTGGCGGAGGGCATCGGCATCACCCTCATGCCCCAGCTCGCCGCCGGCCACGAGCCCAACATCCATTACCTGCCGTTCACCGAGCCCGTCCCCACGCGCCGCATCGGCCTGCTGTACCGCAAGGGCAGTTACCGCCAGGCCGCCTTCAACGCCATCGCCAAGGTCATCCGCGAAGCCGCGGCGGAGGCCATGGGCAGGAAACGGGTCGTCTCTGCAGGCCGCTAGCACCACCTGGCCGATGGGCATCCCCCGCTGTAGGAGCGGCCTCAGGCCGCGATGCCTTTCTTCCCACCAGCTCATCTTCCCACCGGCTCAGCTGAGCGCGTGACGTGAAACGCCCCACAGCCACCCAGTACCCACCAGCCACAAAATAAAAGGCCCTCACCCGACCGCTTCCCAACAGGGCGGCTCTTTCGGGTGAGGGCCTAAAGCGAGCGCGCCTCTCCGGGCGAACGTGAGGCGGCTCAGCGTTGCGCGACCAGGACTTTTTCAGGTCCCTCGTCGCGTTCCTTGGGCAGTCCCGCGAGCCGGATTTCGCGGAACAGCTGGTTGGTGATCATGATGCGCTGACGGCGCAGATCGATCCCGTGTTCGGGCACCTCGGTCTGCTCTTCCTGAACAGCTGCGGGCGGAACGTCGATGTCGACGGCGGAGGTCAGCGACAGAAAACCCAACGCAAGCACAAAGGCCAGGGCTTCCACGGCGTGTCTCCTCAATCTCGTGCGGCTTCGGGGACAAAGTAACGACAACGCCTCATCATTGCCGTGAAGGGATTCACGCTGTTCTGGTTATTCCTTACACAACGCGGGGCTGGTGTGCTTCCGGGAATGCCCCATGCTTCTGGTATCCTACGGGTCTTTAGCGTGACCGCCTTGCGCGCACGGACCAGGATTTCTTCATAGGTTATTGAAAATGCTCGAACAATACCGCACCCACGTCACTGAGCGCGCTGCCCAGGGCCTGCCCCCGCTGCCCCTCGACGCCCAGCAGGTCGCCGCGCTGGTCGAACTGCTCAAGAACCCGCCCGCGGGCGAGGAAACCACGCTGGTCGACCTGCTCACCCATCGGGTGCCACCGGGTGTGGACGAAGCCGCCTATGTGAAGGCCGCCTTCCTGGCCGATGTGGCCAAGGGCGCCTGCACCTGTCCGCTCATCGACCGCAAGCACGCCACCGAGTTGCTGGGCACCATGCTGGGTGGTTACACCATCCGCCCGCTCATCGACCTGCTCGATGACGAAGACATGGCCCCCATCGCCGCCCGCGCCCTCAGCAAGACCCTGCTGATGTTCGACGCCTACCACGACGTGATCCACAAGGCCAAAACCAACAACTGGGCCAAGGACGTGGTGGAGGCCTGGGCCGAGGCCAAATGGTTCACCGACCGCGCCGAACTGCCGCGTGAAATCAAGCTTACCGTCTTCAAATCCCCCGGCGAGACCAACACCGACGACTTCTCGCCCGCCTCCGAGGCCTGGAGCCGCCCCGACATCCCGCTGCACGCCAAGGCCATGCTGGTGGCCAAGATGCCCGACGGCCTCGCCACCATCGAAAAGCTGAAAGAGCGCGGCCTGCCGCTGGCCTTCGTGGGCGACGTGGTCGGTACCGGCTCCTCGCGCAAGTCCGCCATCAATTCCGTGCTCTGGCACATGGGCGACGACATCCCCTTCGTCCCCAACAAGCGCCAGGGCGGCGTGATCCTGGGCGGCAAGATCGCCCCCATCTTCTTCAACACCGCCGAAGATTCGGGCGCGCTGCCCATCGAGTGCGACGTGTC
>JAWLCT010000048.1:0-20652 GCA_041687015.1 Gammaproteobacteria bacterium | reverse complement strand
CTGATCGAACAGCACGATGCGATAGCGCGCCGGATCGAAGAAACGCCGATGCCAAGGTTCGCAACCCGCCCCGGGGCCACCGTGCACGAACACCACGGGCAGCCCCTGCGGATTCCCGCACTCCTCCACGTGCAACACGTGGGGCGCATCCACGCCCAGCGAATGCTGCACGTAAGGCTGGATCTCCGGATACAGCGTGCGCGGCATGGGCGGTTCCTCTTTTCGGGACGAAGAAGAAGACAAAGCTATACCACGGGGAACACGGGGAACACGGGGTCAAGAACAAGAATTTCTTCAGGTGCAAGGACGTTGAGATGCGACGAGCGGTGGTAATGCACTGCTCGCCCATCCCTTGATTTCCCCGTGTTCCCCGTGTCCCCGTGGTTACATCTTTTCTCAATCCGCGCGCGACGCCTTCTTGCGGTCGTTTTCCTTGAGGTACCGCTTGCGGATGCGGATGGATTCGGGGGTGACTTCCACCAGTTCGTCCTCGTCGATGAACTCCAGGGACTGTTCCAGGGACATGCGGATGGGCGGGGTGAGGACGATGTTTTCGTCGGAACCGGCCGCGCGCACATTGGTGAGCTGTTTGCCCTTGAGGGGGTTCACCACCAGGTCGTTGTCGCGGGAGTGGATGCCGATGACCATGCCTTCGTAGACCTCGTCGCCGTGGCCGATGAACAGACGGCCGCGTTCCTGCAGGTTGAACAGCGCGTAGCCCAGGGCCTTGCCCTGGCCGTTGGCGATGAGCACGCCGTTGATGCGCTGGCCGTAGGTGCCCTTCTTCATGGGGCCGTAGTGATCGAACACACTGTAGATGAGGCCGGTGCCCTGGGTGGCCGTGAGGAATTCGGTGCGGAAGCCGATGAGTCCGCGCGAGGGGATGATGTAGTCCAGGCGCACACGGCCCTTGCCGTCGGGCAGCATGTCCTTCAGGTCGCCGCCGCGCGTACCGAGCTTCTCCATTACGCCGCCCTGATGCTGCTCTTCCACGTCGACGGTGAGCTGCTCGTACGGCTCCTGCTTCTCGCCGTCCACTTCGCGCACGATGACCTCGGGACGGGACACGCCCAGCTCATAACCTTCGCGGCGCATGTTTTCGATGAGTACCGACAGGTGCAGTTCGCCGCGGCCGGAGACGCGGAACTTGTCCGGGTCGTCGGTCTCTTCCACGCGCAGGGCGACGTTGTGCACCAGCTCGCGGGTCAGACGCTCGCGGATCTGGCGTGAGGTGACGAACTTGCCTTCACGGCCGGCGAACGGCGAGGTGTTCACCTGGAAGGTCATGCTCACGGTGGGCTCGTCCACGGTGAGCGGCGCCAGTGGCTCCACGGCCTGCGGGTCGCACAGCGTGTCGGAGATGTTCAGCTCCTCCATGCCGGTGAAAGCGATGATGTCACCGGCACGGGCTTCGGGCACTTCCACGCGCTCGAGACCATGGAAACCCATGATCTGCAGGATACGGCCGTTGCGGCGCTTGCCTTCGCGATCCACCGCCACGATCGCGGTATTGGCTTTCACCTTGCCGCGCGCGATGCGACCGATGCCGATGACGCCCACGTAGCTGTTGTAATCCAGCGAGCTGACCTGCATCTGGAAAGGGCCATCCACGTTCACGTCGGGCGCCGGCACATGCTTGACGATAGTCTCGAACAGTGGGGTCATGTCGCCGTCGCGAACGTCCGCCGTGAGGCCGGCGAAGCCGTTCAGGCCGGAGGCGTAAACGATGGGGAAGTCGAGTTGTTCGTCAGTAGCACCCAGGCGATCGAACAGGTCGAAGGTCTGATCCACCACCCAGTCGGGACGCGCGCCGGGGCGGTCCACTTTGTTCACCACCACGATGGGGCGCAGACCGCGTGCGAGGGCCTTCTGGGTGACGAAACGGGTCTGCGGCATGGGACCTTCCACGGCGTCGACCAGCAACACCACGGAATCCACCATGGACATCACGCGTTCCACCTCGCCGCCGAAGTCGGCATGGCCCGGCGTATCCACGATGTTGATGTGGTAGTCGTTCCAGTCGATGGCGGTGTTCTTGGCGAGGATGGTGATGCCACGCTCCTTCTCCAGGTCGCCGGAGTCCATCACGCGCTCGGAAGCCTGACCGCGGCCGAGGGTGCCGGACTGCTGAAGAAGTTGGTCGACCAGCGTGGTCTTGCCGTGGTCCACGTGGGCGATGATGGCGATGTTGCGAAGTTTCTCGATCACGAAGGTGCTACTCAAAATGGGGGAAAATGGCGGCGGATTCTACCGGAATCCGGTTTCCGGCGATATCGCGGCCTTCGTGAACTGCCCCCGGGCAGGGGTGATCAGGGCTGAAAGGTGGGAAAACTCGCTTCCAGATAGGCCTGCGCCGCCGCGTGTTCCTGGTCGGCCGCGCGGCGCAGCCAGTCCAGTGCGGCGGGGGTGTCCACGGGCAGCCCGGTGCCTTCGGCGTACATCACGCCGACCAGGTACTGCGCATCGGCGAGGCCCTGCTCGGCGGCTTTACGCAGCCAGCGGGCGCCCTCGCCGGGTTCCCCGTGGGTCACCAGTAAATGGCCCAGATTGAACTGGGCCTCGGGTACGCCCTGGTCCGCCGCGGCACGATACCAATACAGGGCCAACACGGGATCGGCCCCAACGCCGAGGCCATTGTCGTAGACCGCACCCAGATTGAGCTGGGCGTAGGCATCGCCCGCCAGCGCGGCGGCACGCAGCTCACCGGGTTCGGACGCCAGGGCCGGCACGGTGAACAGAATCGCAATTACGAGCAATGAGCGCATGGCCGTATGCTCCGCTATTCCCGGACGGATGTCATCGGGCGAAGCCGTACACTAGACTGAGGCGACAGGATTCACCATGCCCGCACCCGACTATCAGCAATCCAGCCTGGTCAATCTCACGGCGGCCCTGCGCTTGGCGGCGGGCGGCGACACGCGCGGTTATGCCCCCCTGTCGCTGCCGGAGAAGGTCACGTCGGCCCGGCATCTCATCCTGTTCATCGTGGACGGGCTGGGTGACAGCATGGTGCGGACCCATGGCAGCCTGATCAAACAGCATCGCCATCAACGGCTCACGTCGGTATTCCCCACCACCACCGTGAGCGCGATCACCAGCTTCTACACCGGCCTGGCACCGGCCCAGCACGGCATGACCGGCTGGTTCACCTGGCTGCGCGAACTGGGCAGCGTCGCCACGGTCCTGCCCTTCGTGCCCCGGCATGGCGGTCCGTCGTACACGGAAGCGGGCTTCACCCCCAGGGACATCATGGGCTGCCCCAGCGTATTCGCCGGGCTCAAACGCCCGGGCAACGTGGTGAATCCGTTCTATATCGCCGATTCGGCCTACAGCCGCACCCTGTCGGGTCCTGCGAAACGCCATGCCTACAAGGACCTGGACGGCCTGGTCGCGTTGCTCGCCGCGTTGGCACGGGCCCCGGGACTCACCTATGCGTACTGGCCGGAACTGGACGCCACCGCTCACCACGACGGGGTGGCCAGCGCCGAGACCGTGGCGCGGCTGGCCCAGGTGGAACGCGCTCTGGAACAACTGCTCGATCGCCTGACAGGCACCGACGCGGCGGTGCTGGTCACGGCAGACCACGGGATGATCGACACGCAGCCCGATCGCGTGGTCGACGTGGCGGACCATCCGGGACTCAAGGACTGCCTCACGCTGCCCCTGTGCGGCGAACCGCGCGCCGCCTATGCCTACGTGCACGTCGACCGCCGTGCATTTTTCGAAGAGTACGTGGCCACGCACCTGGCGGGACAATGTGAATTGCTGCCGCGCGCTCGGCTGTTGGAGGAGAACTGGCTAGGCCTTGGCGAGCGGCACCCGGAACTGACCCACCGTGTCGGGGATTACCTGCTCCTCATGCGCGACAATCATGTGATCACCCAACGCCTGCCCGGCGAACGCCCGTTCGCCCAGCGCGGCGTGCACGGCGGACTGAGCGAACAGGAGCTGTTCGTGCCCCTGGCGGTACTGATCCCGTAGGCCGTCGGACCAAATTGACCCCTTCGGGAGCCCGTGCTACAAAGCAGGGCCCCTCAACTTCCCTGAAGCCGTGACCCAGCGCGATTTGCTCGAACTCCAGCTGGCGCAGGAAACCGCCGCCCGTCAGAAGGCGGAAGCGGTCGCCGCGGAGATGGCCGAAGAGGCCGACCACGCCCACGAGGAACTGCGTGCGCTGGCCGATCACCTGGAAGACCTGGTCCGCCAGCGCACCGCCGAACTGGCCAACGCCCGCGACGAGGCCCTGGAAGCCAGCAAGGCCAAGAGCCAGTTTCTCGCCAACATGAGCCACGAACTGCGCACGCCGCTGAACGCCATCATCGGCTACAGCGAAATGTTGGTGGACGAGGCGGACGAAGGCGGCTACGCCGACATCGTGCCGGACCTGCAGAAAATCCACGCCGCCGGCAACCACCTGCTCGGGCTCATCAACGACATCCTCGACCTGTCGAAGATCGAGGCGGGCAAGATGGACCTGTACCTGGAGACCTTCGACGTGGCCGACATGCTGCGCGAGGTGGTGGCCACGGTGGCTCCGCTGGTGGAAAAGAGCGGCAACACCCTGGAAACCCACTGGGACCCGCACATCGGCACCATGCATGCCGATCTCACCAAGCTGCGCCAATCCCTGTTCAACCTGCTCTCCAACGCCAACAAGTTCACCGAGCGGGGCACCCTGCGGTTGCGCGCCGAGCGCCGCGTGCGCCGCAGCGGTCAGGAATGGCTGGAGTTCGAAGTGGCCGATTCCGGCATCGGCATGGCGCCCGAACAACTGACCAAGTTGTTCCAGCCCTTCAGCCAGGCGGATGCCTCCACCACCCGCAAATACGGCGGCACGGGCCTCGGCCTCACCATCACGCGGCGCTTCTGCGAAATGATGGACGGCGATGTGCGCGTGAGCTCCTCGCTGGGACGCGGTTCCACCTTCACCCTGCAATTGCCCGCCCGGGTCAGCGGCGTGTCCGCGGAACGCACCACCCGCGCCCACCCCAGGGCGCACGGCAGCGCCGGCTACGTGTTGGTCATCGATGACGACGCGGTGGTGCGCGAGCTGTTGCGCCGGTTTCTCGAAGCCGAGGGCTACCGCGTGGAAACCGCCACCGGCGGCGAGGAAGGCCTGGCCAAGGCCCATGCCCTCAAGCCCGATGCCATCACCCTGGACGTGATGATGCCGAGCATGGACGGCTGGGCCGTGCTCACGGCGCTGAAGAACAGCCCGGAACTTTACGACGTCCCGGTGATCATGCTCACAATGGTGGACGACCAGCAGATGGGTTTCACCCTGGGCGCCGCCGACTACCTCACCAAACCCATCGATCGCGCCCGATTGCTCGACGTGCTCGCCCGTTACCGGCGCCAGGATGCCCGTGTGCTGCTGGTGGAAGACGACGCGCCCACCCGCGAACTGGTGCGCCGCACCCTGGAAAAGGAAGGTTTCGTGGTCGAGGAGGCCGCCAATGGTCAAGCCGGCCTCGCCTGCCTCAGCGAAGCCCCGGCCGATCTGGTGGTGCTCGATCTCATGATGCCCGTCATGGACGGTTTCCAGTTCATCGCCTCCATGCGCTGTGACCCGCGCTGGCGCACCACCCCGGTGGTGGTGGTCACCGCCAAGGAGCTCACTGCCGAGGACCGCCGGCGCCTGGAAGGCAATGTGCAAAACGTGCTGCAAAAGTGCGTTTACCAGCGCGACGAACTGCTTGCCGAGGTGCGGCGCCTGCTCGGTCTTACCACATCCACCTGATATGGCCACGCTGCTGCTCGTCGAAGACAACGAAATGAACCGCGACATGCTGTCGCGCCGCCTGGAGCGCAAGGGCTACCGGGTGCTCACCGCGGCGGACGGCGCCGAAGGGCTGGCCGTGGCGGCACGTGAACAGCCCGACCTGGTGCTCATGGACATGAACCTGCCGGTGGTGGACGGCTGGGAGGCCACCCGGCGCCTCAAGACGGCGCGCAGCCACATCCCGGTGATCGGCTTGACGGCGCACGCGATGGCCGGCGATCGGGAGAAATGTCTCGAGGCGGGCTGCGACGACTACGACACCAAGCCCGTGGATTTCCAGCGCCTGCTCGGCAAAATCGAGCGCCTGCTGGGCACGGGTTCGACATGAGTGGGCAGGAAGCCAGCGTTCCGGGGGAAGCGCAACGCCGCCACGATTTACTCACGCCCATGAATCACATCATCGGCTACAGCGAAATGCTGCTGGAAGAAGCCGAGGCCGCGGGCGAGTCCACCCTGACCAGCGCCTTCCACACCCTGCATCAGAGTGCGCGGCGTCTGCTGGAGGTCGTCAACGCCCTGTGCGGTCCGCACCCGGACAAGCGCAGGGCCATGGCTGATGCCGAGGCGCTCCTGCAAGAAATCCGCACCCGCAGCGAGGCCCTGTTGCCGCTGATCGCACCGCCGCTCCAGTCGGTGTTCGTTCCCGACCTGCACAAAGTCCTCGTGGCAGTGCAGTCCCTGGGCGAGCGTCTTAACGCCTTCGAGCCCGTTTCCACCGTTGCGGCGGCGCCCGCGGAATTCCCCGCGCCCACCGCGGGCGGCGAACGCATCCTGGTGGTGGACGACGTGGACGCCAACCGCGACGTTCTGGCGCGCCGGATCCTCAAACTCGGTTACCGGGTGGACACGGCAGTGAACGGGCGCGAGGCACTTACGCGGCTGCAGCGCGAACGCTTCGACCTGGTGCTGCTCGATTTGATGATGCCGGAGCTGGACGGCTATGCGGTGTTGCAGCGCATGAAAGCGGATCCGGAACTGCGCCACCTGCCGGTGATCATGATTTCCGCACTGACCGACATCGACGCGGTGGTGCGCTGCATCGAACTGGGAGCCGAGGATTACCTCGCCAAGCCGTTCAATCCCGTGCTGTTGAAGGCACGCCTGAGCGCCAGCCTGGAAAAGAAACGCCTGCGCGATCGCGATCTGGCCCATCGTCGCCAGATTGAGGCCTATACGAACCACCTCGAAGAACTGGTGCAGGAGAAAGTGTGCGCGATCTCCATGGCGCAGCTTTCCACCATTTTCGCGCTGTCGCGGTTGGCGGAATCACGTGATCACGAGACCGGCGCACACCTGGAACGGCTGCGCGAATACTGCCGTGTGCTGGCGCGCGTGCTGGCGGCCTCGGGCCAGTTTCCGGATATCGACGAACGCTTCATCGACGATCTGTATACCGCCAGCCCGCTGCATGACATCGGCAAGGTGGGCATCCCCGATCACGTACTGCAAAAACCCGGCAAACTCACGGCTCAGGAATTCGACGTGATGAAGGCGCACGCGGTCATCGGCGCCGAAACCCTGCGCGCCGTGGACAGGGAACATCCCGGCAACGGCTTCATCCGCCTGGGCATCGAAGTCGCGGAGAGCCACCACGAACGCTGGGACGGCAGCGGATATCCCTACGGCCTGTCAGGCGACGCCATTCCCCTGTCTGCGCGCATCCTGGCGCTGGCCGACGTCTACGACGCCCTGCGCAGCCGCCGCTGCTACAAGCCCGCCCAAAGCCATGCGGAGACCCGGGCGCTCATCCTGGCGCAACGCGGCAAGCACTTCGATCCGCGCATCGTGGATGGCTTCCTGGCCGTCGAACACGCGTTCGAAGCCATCTGGCGCGATGAAGACCTGAAAAGTGACGCGTGAAGCGTGCGACGTCTGACGCGTCACCCGTCACCCCGCTTCTAGCCCTGAACAATCTCCGTCTGCGACATGTCCCCTTCCTCGCCAAAACGCACGGCGCTGGCACCGGGATTGCGCGCGAGAATGTAGCCGGCGAGCAACAGGGCGAGTTCCACCTTGCCCGTGTGCATGGCGTTCAGCATCCGGTCGGCCACGATCTGGCTGCGCTGTTTCGCATCGGGCTCGTCCACCCATTGACGGCTCATCTGCCAGCCCGCGTCCATGTCGTGATCGAGCTTGTCGAAAAACTCATGGGCGTCCGCGAGGATGGTGTCCGGCACTTCCAGCGGCATGGTCTGGCCTTCGGCGTAGATGGTCAGCTTCAAGGGGGTCTCCTCGGAGTTCGATGGCCCGCACTATACCATAGTGCCGCCGTAGGTTATTGAGTGTGGCGCAGCCAGGCTTCCACGGCGGCTTCGGTGACGGGGCGGGCCAGGGCATCGAAGCCGGGAAACCGGGTGCGCAGCTGTTCCAGCGGCCCGGCATCGGCCGGCTCATAGAACACCAGCACCCGCGTGTCGGGTGCGCGCTGAAGGCTGGCAAGCAGTGACTCCAGGCTGGAGGTGCGATCGCGAAAATCGCGCTGGTAGTTGAATTCGGCCACCACCACCGCCGGACGCAGCGTCTTCACCGCCGTCACCGCCTTACGTCCCACCTGCACGGTAGTGGCCGCGTAACCGAGCCGCCCATACAGCGGCGCCAGGTTGGGATACCCCCCCAGCTCCACGACCTCGAGCAGCCGGGGCGTAATCATGCGACGCCCCCGAGCAGACGGGCCTGATAGCTCTCCCGGAACAGCCATTTGGCGATCAGGCCGTTGTAGCGCACCAGGAACGGCGTGAGCACCATGCTGAGCACCACCGTGGCCAGCACCACCTGGGTGGAGCTGCTGTCCAGCACGCCGAAACTGACACCGAGGGCAAGCAATGCAAAGCCGAACTCACCGCCCTGCGCCAGCACCAGACCGGCGCGCAGTCCCACGCCGGCGGGCTGACCCATGAGCAGGCTGATGGCCACGATGGACGCGGTCTTCAGTACCACCAGGGCCGCCAACAGCAACAGCACCCAGGGCCAGATGCGGGGCAGCGCGCCCACATCGAGCAACATGCCGACGGTGATGAAAAACAGGCCCAGAAGCACATCGCGGAAAGGCCGGATGTCCGCTTCCACCTGATGGCGAGATTCGGTCTCGCCCAACATCATGCCGGCCAGGAAAGCGCCCAGCGCCATGGACAGGCCGGCGCCCGCACTGGCGGCGGCAGCCGTTAGGGCAAACAGCAGCGCAGTCAGGGTAAACAGCTCCGAGGAACGCGAGGATGCAATCTCATGGAACAGCGGACGCAGCAGCCAGCGGCCCACCGCGAGCATGGCCAGCACCACGGCCAAACCTTTGACCAGCGCCCAGCCCATTTCCGCCGCCAACGAGGTATCGCTGTCCGAGGCCAAGACCGGGATGGCAATCAGGAACGGCAGCACGGCGATGTCCTGAAACAGCAGAATGCCGATCCATTGCGGCCATGCCGGGAATTGAGTTCGAGCTGCTCGGCCATTTGCTTGATGACGATGGCGGTGGACGACATGGCGAGCACACCACCGATCACGAAGGCCGCTTCCGGCGACATGCCGAGCAGCCAGGCGCCCAGCCAGGCGAGCGCCGTGGTGAGGATCACCTGGGAACCGCGCAGGCCCAGCACCTCGCGCCGCAGCGCGACCAGCTGCGGCAACGAGAACTCCAGGCCCAGGGTAAACAGCAGGAACACCACGCCGAATTCAGCGAGGAAATGGGTGTCTTCCGTGTCCGGAATCCAGGCCAGGCCGTGGGGTCCCACCAACATCCCCACCGCGAGATACGCCAGGACGGGGGGCAGTGCCAGACGGCGGAATGCCGCCACCGCAACCACCGCGGTGGCGAGCAGGATGAGGACTTCAGTGAGTGCGCCGTGTTCCATGGGAGTGTGCGTGCGGCCGTGCGACCGGGAGTTGCATGGTAGCGGATGGAAAAAAAACTGAGAACCGCGGTCACCCATTGACCGACGTATAATCCACCCGAAAGCCACCGTACTTACCGAAGATAACCACAAAACAAGGATCGGAACCCCCATGCATTTCCCACCGTTCGCGCATCTCGCCAAGGCACTCGTCATCGCCTTGCTTCTCGCCATCATCGGTTATGCACTGCCCGCAACCCTCACCGCCGATGCCCGCCTCGACCACGCCCTGTTGCTTGCCGTCGGTGCCCTGTTGGGCGCCTGGCTGAGCGCCATCCGTGCCGGCGCCGCGGCGCCTGCCGAACCCTCTGCGGAATCGCAGACCGTGTTCGTGGGCAACCTGGCCTTCAAGGCCACCGACGAGGAGTTGCGTGACCTGTTCGCCCCCTACGGCGTCGTGCAGACCTCCCGCATCATGCGCGACCGCAAGACGCGCCGGCCGCGCGGCTTCGGCTTCGTGGAAATGCCCCGCAACCAGGCGCAACGCGCCATCAAGGCCCTGGACGGCAAGGAATTCCACGGCCGCAAACTGCGCGTACGCGAAGGCAACCGCAAGGACGAGCGCGGCGAAGCAAACGGGGTCGACTGAACCGCATCATGTGGAGCCTGCGCGCCTGGCGCCACCGCCGTATCCTGCGGCGGGCGCGCATCCCCGACCCGGTCTGGGACAAGGTGCGCGGGGCCTTTCCGGTCTTCGACGGCCTCACGGCCGGGGACGACCGGCGCCTGCGCGAGCTCGCCCTGCTGTTTCTGCACGAGAAGGCCCTCGAGCCGGCCGGCGACCTGGTGCTGGACGAGACCATGCGGGTGGCCATCGCCGCCCAGGCGTGCCTGCCCATACTGCAGCTCGGCCTCGACTGGTACGACGGCTGGTCGGCAGTCATCGTCTACCCGGCCGAATTCATTCCCAGGCTCGAATGGACCGACGAAGCCGGTGTGGTGCACACCGGTGAAGAGATCCGCAGTGGCGAAGCATGGCAATACGGCCCGGTGATTCTCTCCTGGGAGGACGTGCAGGCCTCCGGCGCGGGGGACGGCTACAACGTGGTCATCCACGAGTTCGCCCACAAACTGGACGCGCGCAACGGCGAGACCGAAGGCCTGCCGCCCCTGCATCGCGGCATGGATGTGCGCGCCTGGTCCCAGGCTCTCGGCGCGGCATTCGATGATCTGAACACCCGTGTCGAACGTGGCGAAGACCCACCCATCGATCCCTATGCCGGCGAGGCGCCCGAGGAGTTCTTCGCCGTCAGCAGCGAGTACTTCTTCGAGCTTCCGGAGGTGCTCGCGCAGGCCTACCCCGCCGTGTACGACCAACTACGCCGCTTCTACCGGCAGGATCCTCTTGAGCGACGGACGAAAACAGGCGTGTAGTTTCCGACCGCCGGAGCCGGGGCAGTGCCGAAAATCGACGTAGCGATGCGAGATCGTTGGGGGAAATACAGGTCAGACGTGCCGCGATTTCTCCCGTGCCTCCCCTTGCCCGCTCTCTGCGTCCTTTGTGCCTCTGTCTTGATTCTCTGAAGGCAGAACCGGGCCGCTGATGCTAGTCGTTAAAGGAACGGCGGAGGCGATCCCATGAAAAGCTACGATTTCCTGACACGGGTACGCGAGCGCGCTCACGTGGACAGCCGCGAGGCCGCCCTGCAGGCGAGCCGCGCCACACTCATGATCCTCAGTGAACGGCTCAAGGGCGGCGAACCCCTGCATCTGGCAGCCCAACTGCCGCCCGAGATCGCCCGCTTCCTGCACACGGAGCACGCGGGCAGTGGTCAGCGTCTGAGCGTCGATGAATTCGTGCGGCGGATAAGTGAACTCGAGGGCGTGGACCCGGACACCGCGCGGGAACACGCGCGTTCCGTCATCGAGGTGTTGTACGAGGCCGTTTCCGAAGGCGAGATGGACGATGTGGTGGCCCAGTTGCCGGCCGATTATCGTCAGGTGTTCGGACCGCACTGGCGCCATTGAGCCAGCGCCTCCACTGCATGGGATGACCGCGCGTACCGCGGCCCGCGCCACGGCCGCAGCAAGGGGAATGCTATGCTGGCGCCACCCGGCAGTGGAAGCGAAGCATGATCCCCATACGCGACGACAACCCGACCGAGCGCCCGGCCGTCATCACGGTGGCGTTCATCGCCGCCTGCGTGCTTGTCTTCTTCTGGCAGGCCGCCCACGACCCGGCAGGCCAGGAACGCATCGTGTACTCACTGGGATTCATTCCCTCGGTGTTGTTCACGGACGCACAGCTGCCATCGGACCTGGCCGTGATCCCGCCCACCGCCACCTTGTTCACCTCCATGTTCCTGCACGGCGGGCTCATGCACCTGGCCGGCAACATGTTGTACCTGTGGATCTTCGGCAACAACGTGGAAGACGCCATGGGCCACACGCGCTTCGTGGTGTTCTACCTGCTGTGTGGCATCGCCGCCGCCATGGCCCAGGGCCTGCCCGAGCCCAACTCCACCATTCCCATGATTGGCGCCAGCGGGGCCATTTCCGGCGTGCTCGGTGCCTATCTGCTGCTGCACCCGGCCGCCCGCGTGCTGGTGGTCATCCCGTTCGGGTTCTACCTGCACACCGTCCACATGCCCGCCGCCCTGGTGCTCGGCCTGTGGTTCCTGCTGCAGATCATCAGCTCCCTGGCCGCGCCCGCGGGCGAAGGCGGCGTCGCCTGGTTCGCCCACATCGGCGGCTTCGTCGCCGGCATGGCCCTCATCCCCTTCTTCCGCCGCCGCGGCGTCCGCCTGTTCACCTCGCCTCGGGGGCGGTGGTGAAAAGCAGGGGAAAAGAAAAAAGGCGATGAACCACGGAGGCCACGGAGGGCCACGGAGAACAGAAACGAATGCCGTTGTGTGCCGTTCTCTGGGAGGTGCTGAAAACTGTTTTTCGTTTTACGGACTAATGAATTTCTGAACCAAGATGGCCAGCCACAGAGGCCACACCCAGGAACATTCTCATCTCCGTGGCCCTCCTTGGTTGCTTCTCTCGCGTCTGGCTGACCACAGCCGTTACCACGGATGGTGTAAAGTACGCGCCCGCTCAGAGGTTGATTCAATGTCTCGCGCCAGTCATTTTCATCTTGCCGTCCAGTTGCTCGCCACGGTGCTCCAGGGGGACGCGCCGGCGGATAAACAAATGGAGGCGTTTTTTCGCAGCCATCGGGAGATGGGCGGGCGGGATCGGGGCGTGGTGGCGGAGATCGTTTATGCCTGCCTGCGGCGCAAGCGCCTGCTCGCAGCGGCGGCCGATTCGGAGCGTGCAGCGGATCTGGTCGCGGCCCATCTGCTCCTGAATCAGGGTTGGAGCGGGCGCGCGCTGGCGGACGCGGGTTACGCGGAAGGACCCTCCCTCGCTGAGCGGGTGCGCACCCTGGATCGCAATGCCCTGCCGCTGGCCGTGCGCGCCAATTTGCCGGACTGGCTCGCCGAGAAGCTCATCGACCTGCTCGGCGCCGACGAGACCCTTGCCCTGGCCGAGGCGCTGAACGCCCCGGCGCCCGTGGACCTGCGCGTGAACACCTTCAAGGCCAAACGCGAGGAAGTCCAAACACGGCTGGCCGAAGAAGGCTTCGAGACCGCGCCGACGCCCTATTCACCGGTGGGCCTGCGCCGCGCCGATCGCAGTCCCCTGTTCAAGACCAAGGCCTTCGCCGAAGGATGGTTCGAGGTGCAGGACGAGGGCAGCCAGCTCATTTCCCTGCTCGTCGAGGCGAAACGCCGTGAGAGCGTGGTGGATTTCTGCGCCGGCGCCGGCGGCAAGACCCTGCATCTGGGTGCCTCCATGGCCAATACCGGGGCGGTCTATGCGTTGGACAACGCCGAATGGCGCCTGGAGAAGATCAAGCCCCGCCTGAAGCGCTCCGGACTGCAGAACGTGCGCACCATCGCCATCCGGGACGAGCACGACCCACGGGTGAAGCGCCTGGGCGGAAAAATGGATCGCGTGCTGGTCGATGCCCCGTGCTCGGGCACCGGCACGCTACGCCGCAATCCGGACATCAAGTGGCGGTCCATCGACCTGGCGCGCATCAATACCATGCAGAGCGCCATCCTGGATGCCGCCAGCGCCCTGGTGAAACCGGGTGGTCGTGTGGTCTACGCCACCTGCAGCATCCTGCGGGAGGAAAACGAGGACGTGGTGGCGCAGTTTCTTGCCGCCCACCCTGGCTTCAGGCTCGTCCCCGCCAACGACATCCTCGAACGTCGCGGCGTAGGGCTGCGCATGGAAGGTCCCTACCTGCGTCTCTATCCCCACCGCCAGAACACCGACGGCTTCTTCGCTGCGGTGCTGGAGCGGTCCTGAGGAAAAGCGAAGGGAAGCGGAAGAGCAAAACCACGGAGGCCACGGACGGGACTTCCGTGGCCTCCGTGGTGGGACTTCCTCAAAGACGTTACTTGCCGACCTTGTACATCTTGGTCTTCTCGAGTTGGTAGGACCAGGGCAAACCGGTGTTCTTCCAGCCGTTCACCAGACGCTGGCCCTTCTGCGCGCCGTCTTTGACCTTGTCGCCCTCGTAGCCATCCACCACCGTGTAGACGCGCTTGTAGCCGAGATCGGCAAGCAGATCGGCTGCCTTGGCGCTGCGCTGACCCGAGCGGCACATGAGGATGACGCTATCGGCCTTGGTGAGTCCTTTGGCCTTGAGACGCTTCTCGACTTCGGCAGCGAAGTCGGAATTCACGTCCAGCTTGAAATTCCCCTTGTCGTCCCACGCATACCATTCGCTGATCTCCGAATAGGGTACGTTGGCGTCGGCGAGGGTGGGCATACCAAGGAAATTCACCTCCGCACGCGTGCGCACGTCCAGAAACAGGGTTCGGGCGCCGTGCTTGTGCATGTGCTCGCTGGCCTCCTTGGCCGTGAGATAGAGCCCCGCCTTGGTCACCTTCTTTTTGGAAAGCGAAGCCGAGTCCACTGCGAACGCGGAGGCACTGAATACTGCAAGTGAAAGCCACAAAGCGATCTTCCGTATCATCACGTTTTTCCTGCGGTTGTCGTTGGTCTTTTCCCCGGCGGGCCCGGGGCGCGCCAAACTTATGATGCCGGACTGGCGCGGGAAAAGACCCGGACACACACAGCGTGAACTGTGTCACAAAACGAAAAAGGGGCCGTCCGGCGGCCCCTTTTCGTCGATGACGCGCAAGATCAGACGTAACGCGCTTCGCGGGCAACAGGCTTGCCCGCCTGCTCCCAGCCGGTGAAACCGCCGGCGAGGCTGTAAACCTCCTTGAAGCCCATCATCTGCATCACCGCAGCGGCCATGGCCGAGCGGCCGCCCGTGGCGCAATAAACCACGACGGGACGCTCGCGCGCCGCCGCGAACTCCGCGTTATGCTTGGGATAGCTGGGATCGGCTGCCGCCTCGAGGATGCCGCGCGGCACCAGCAGGGCGTTCTTCACGTGGCCTTGCTCGTGCTCCGAGGACTCGCGCACATCGACCACCAGCAGGTCCGCACGCTCGGCCATCATCGCTTCGGTCTGGTCCACGTTCACTTCCTTGATGGCAGCCTTGGCCGCCTTCACGAAATCCATCAGGCCCATGGGCTGTTCGGGCTTGAACGTATCGTACATTCGCATTCCTCGTCAGGGTCGATTCAGAATTCCCTAATATACCAGCTGACGATGCCGCGGTTGCCGATCCCGGCACGGTTTCGTTCAGGAACGCCCCTCCAGGGCCCGGATCCAGCGCAGGCGTTCGGGGGTGGGTGGGTGGGTGGAGAGATAGGAACTCCAGCGTGGGTCTTCGGCCCGTTCACAGGTCTCCGCGTCCTCACAATGCAGGGCCCGATCCAGGCGTGCCAACACCGAGGCAAAAACCTCCACATCGATGCCCTGCGCCTGCAGGGTGGCCACGGCATGGGCATCCGCCTCGCGCTCGAAATCGCGCGAATAGCCCAGTTCGGTGAGCATCACGGGCAACGCCGTCACCAGTGATGAAACCGACGACACATCGCCCACCATCACCACCACGGCAGCCGACAACAGCGAGCCCTGAATCACCTGGCGCAGGCCGTGACGGCGGACCACATGGCCGATTTCGTGAGCGAGTACGGCCACCAGTTCATCATCACCGGCGGCGAGCCGCACCAGTTCGTCCGTAAACACCACCGTCCCCGAAGGCAGGGCCAGCGCATTCGGACCGATGGTGTCGGCCGCGCTGCGGAATTCCACGTGGACACGGTAGTCGGGATCGACCTGCGCCACCACGGGAGCAAAGCGCCGACGCAGCCGCGTCTGTTCCGCCTCGCTCAGGGTCGTGGGCTTGAGCATGTGCCGGTCGAGCATCTCCAGCACCTGACGATCCAGATGTCGGCTGGTTTCCGCGGGCAAGGCGAAGGCCGCGCGCTCGGAAAACGCCGGAATGCCGAACTGCACCAGCGCCCAGGCGAAGGCCACCACCACCACCAGCCCCAACACCACATAGCGCAGGCGTGATTCCAGGTGATGCAGCCAACCATGACCACGCCGGCCGCGCAGCAGGGCATCTATGGACGCATTGTCGCGGGTTTCGAACTTCGCCCCATCGGCGAAGCGCAGGAAGCGCGGGGTGTCACCCAGACGGGAAGACACCTCCACCGCCTCCCAGGGGGTGGGGACGACCCGCTCGCGACCGTCCGCCCGTACGCTGACGAAGACACTGGTTGCATGCAGCTCGGCAGGGACACGGCGCGAATTGCGCCCGTCGAAGTAATCGCCGTAGACGATCGTCAAAGCCCCAGCCCCACGTCGAACACATCCCCCATTTCCTGACCCAGCGCGCTCACCTCACGGGCCTGGCTGGCGCTGAAATCGTCCAGACTGCCATCGGCCAGCAGGTGCAGGTGCTCGGCGCCATAGCGGGCCGAGCGCACCCGGGCCCAGGGATAGAACAGACCGAGGGTCAGCACCAGACCGAGCAGGTTGCCCAGTCCGAGACGCAGGTAGGACCAGAACTCGTAACCGGACTCCAGGCGATGCTCAGCCACCCGGGTATTTCCGTAGACGAGATTCACGCGCGCCACATTGAACCAGGTGAACATCACAACGTACACGGCCACGGCCAGCACCGGTGCGATCGGGGGCAGCAGCGCGCCAATCGCCGCTGCCGCAAGAAAACCGGCCACGGCCATGGCCAGCGCCACCAGGAACAGTCGATAGAAGGCACCCACCTTGGCGTCGAAGCCGAACGCTGCCGTGCCATAGCGTGCGTTGCCCACGATGTAGGCGGCCTGACGATGCATGGCGAACGGCACGAGCAGGCCGAAACTGAGCATGCCCGCCAGGGGCCAGAACAGAATGGCCTTGGCGGCGCCCCAGGTGGTGCCCGTGAAGCCGAACCGCACGTTGCGCCACGCGCTGTTATTGGCGTTGAAGGCCAGGGAACGCGCCACGATCCACGGCAACAGCGCGACGAAGGCCAAGCCGAGGATCAGGGGCAGAAATGGATGCACCAGCTCCGACAGGGTGTAGGCAACCAGGCAGGCGAAGGCGATGAGACGGCCTTTGAGGATGGTCAGCGGCTTGGCCAGGTATTCGAAACTGGCGCCGTCCAGTCGGGTGTTGCCGTAGAAATAGCCTTGGGTGCGCACCTTGGCCCAGGCCGAGTAGATGCCCAGAGTGAGGATGGTGAGGAAAATGTTGACGATCCAGATCTTGAAGAATTCGCCGCCCCGCCCGGTGAACTCGAAGGGCAAACGGCGTGCATCCGCCTGTGCCTCCGCGCGCGCATCCTCCACCGGCACGGCCACGCCGCCCTCACCCTCCGCAGCCACAAGGGCCGCGGCCTCCGCATCGGCCATGGCCGGACGCATCAAGGTCTTGAGGCCGAGCCGCGTCAGGGCCGACTGGTAGTGGCTCGCCTGAGCCGAATCCAGGCCCTTGCGCAACACCACGTGGGGGTGGGAAAACACCTGATCCAGGCGCTCAGCCGTGAGATTGAACAGGCGTCCGAATTCCGCCTTCACACGCTCCCGGTCGAAACCGTCGAGGATCTCTCCGTGAAACACCAGCTCATAACTGCCGTTGGACATGGCTCCCTCCCGCCGTGGTTATGCGCCGCTCAGGGTATGCCCATGAACAGTCCTTCGGCAAGCATGGGCCCCACCATTGGCGTGCCCGATGGGCTAAGCTCATGGCCGTTTGCCTCAAAACCGCTTCCCATGCGCCGTACCCTTTTGCCGTTCATCCTGCTCGCGGCCTCCGCGCCCGTTACCGTTGCCGCTGGAACGCCGCCATCCTCAGCCATCACCGAACGCCTGCTCCTGGAGGAAGGCCTGGCGGACAACCGTTTCGCCATCGTGCCGCACCGGCCTACTTACATCTTGCCGCTCACCTATGTGGACGCGCCCAACGAGGCGCCCTACGGGGACCAGGACATCGACCTGGAGTGGCTCGAGGCGAAATACCAGATAAGCCTGAAGATCCCCCTGGTGAAGGGCCTGTTGGCCGGTCAGGACCGGCTCTACTTCGGGTACACCCAGCTCTCCCTTTGGCAGCTCTACAACCGCCAGACGTCGGCGTCTTTCCGGGAAACGGTCTATGAACCCGAAATATTCATGACCTTTCCGCATGAGACCGAGTTTCTGGGCTTTCGCAGCCGCATTCTCACCCTCGGCATCAATCATCAGTCCAACGGCCAAAGCGGTCTGCTGTCGCGCAGCTGGAATCGCATCATGGCGCAGGTCATCGTCGAACGGGGCGATCTCTACCTGAGCCTGCGCCCGTGGATCCGCATCCCCGAGAGCGAGAAGGATTCACCGGACGACTCCGTCGGCGACGACAATCCCGATATCGAGCACTATCTGGGGAATTTCGAGCTGCGCGCCCTGTTACGGGATGGGGAAGCGGTGTGGGGTCTGATGCTGCGCAACAATTTGCGCGGAGATGCCAACCGGGGCGCCGTGGAAGTGGATTACAGCTTCCCGCTGGGCACCCAGGTACGAGGCTACGTCCAGTACTTCAATGGCTACGGCGAAAGCCTGATCGACTACGACCACTACAACAGCCGCATCGGTATCGGCATCATGCTAACCAACTGGCTCTAGCCCCTTGACGGGCCGCTTGCCAGCCTAACGTCAATTACTTAGCATCGCCCCTGCCAATAACAACAATCAGGGAAGGGATATGCGCCTCCATGCCACCGCGCTGCTGCTTGCAGCCTCGCTCGCGGGCTGCTCAATGCAGGCCCCGAACTACCGGCCGTCTGTATCCAACGTCCAAAATATGCGCGATCTGCCCAGGTCCGTAAATGTGGGCAGTTTCTCGCCCAAAGATGGCGATGAAGCGAAGGTCACGCAGATTTCCATGCGCGGTTCCACGCTTGTCTCGCCGTACGGCTCTTTCAGTGCCTACGTCGCTGCCGCCCTCAAGCAAGAGCTATACGACGCTGGCAAGCTCGACCCCGCGTCGAACTTGGTCATCACCGGCGTGCTCGTCAGAAATGCGGTCGATGCCAGCGGCATAAATACCGGAACGGCGGACGTCGAGGTGGAATTCACGCTAGGCCAAGACGGCATCATCCATTACCAGAAAACCCACACCGCCCATCACGAATGGCCGTCCGCATTTGCCGGTGCAGTCGCTTTGCCCGCAGTGCAGCAAAATTACCACGGAGTGGTCCAGCGTCTGATTGACAGACTGCTCTCCGACCCAGAGTTCATCAACACGCTGAAGACGATGAAGACTACGAAAGGACGACGCACATGAAAAAACTGACGCTTACCGCCTTACTGGGGATGGTGACACTGCTGGTGGGGTGTGCACATCCAATTACAATGAGCCCGAAACTCGACCAAGTGAATAACGTGCAGGCACGAAAGTCACCCAAAGTCGTTGGCTACTACATCTCCGAACAGGATCGTGCGCTGGCAGTGACAACACCCGGTGGCGGCGGCGACAAGGTGACCTATAAGCCTTACGCCGACCTGGAATACGGACTCGATCGCGTACTTTCCAAGAAATACGCGGCCGTATACGCGATGGAGGACCCGCAGGATTCCGCATTCATCGCAGAAAAAAAGATCTCCTATGTCTTCCACCCAAAGCTGACTACCGACTCCAGGTCGGACAGCATGCTCACTTGGCCGCCCACCTCATTCACGGTCGTGATGGACTGTGTCGCCCACAACCACAAGGGTGCCGAGGTCTGGAAAAAGACTCTGAGAAGTGAAGGCAAGGCGGAATTTTCGGAGTTCAAGCACAACTTCGCCCTGTCCGCCGAACGTGCCTCCACCGGGGTGCTCATCGAGCTCCAGAAGGCGCTTGATCACGCAAGAGAACTTCAATAAACAGGCCTGGACTGCCCGTGCGTCATCGGACGCGGGCTGGTGCTGCTCATGCGTGATGTGCGGCATCATTTGAGCAACAGCTTGTAGAGCGGGGCTTCGGCTCCGTTCTTTTTTTTGCGGACGGCAATCTCTCGGTGAGCGTCAATCGGGCTCGGCCTGGATGGAAGCGGTCGCAGTGAAATCAACGACAGCACGCGGATAACCGCCTGACAAAGCCTCTTCTGCCTCTTCCAGCGTACTCATCGGCAGCAAACGGGCCGCACGCATGGGCGATTCCTGCGGCCATGGCGGCATCACCGTCATGGGTTGCCCGACAGTACTGATTGGTTAGGCGCTCCGGCGCTCACCCGTGTGAGTACTCGAAGCTCCAACCGATTGCACGTGTACCGCTGTTCGGGCAAACGCGCGTGTGAACACACAATTCCCCACACTTCAATTTCCCTGCAGCGAAGAACCGAGCTTAAAGGCTCATTTTTGCGAACACGACCACCCTTGTGTATAAAGGGGGGGCTGTATAACAACACAACAAGGGAAGAGGCGAATGGACTGCCCAGCAATTCACAACCTTAGATTGAGTCAAAGCAGCATAGATGCAATCCGCCGAATCAAAAGACTGCCAGCCCTCGCGAACAGCTTGAGTGGCGTCATGGCAACAACGCCAGATAGCGAGCATATTCGTTAGCCCTACTCCAACGCCCGTAACCATGTACAGCATAAGCAG
>JAWLCT010000047.1:0-21177 GCA_041687015.1 Gammaproteobacteria bacterium | reverse complement strand
TTCGTTGTAGGAGCCCGCTCCGCGGGCGATACGCCGGTGGTTCCGGGTGACTGTGTTTATCGCCTGGAGGACTGGGCTCCTTCAGCTGGTGGGACAAGATCACTGGCCCCGATGCTTAGCGGGTCGTGACCGCAGCGGTTTCTGTGCCCTCCGGCCCGGAGACCGTCACGGTGTCGGGGCTGGTGGGGGTGCGGGTCGTCAGGCGCCAGGTGCCGCTGGCCGCACTCCAGGTCATGGGTCCCAGGCCCTGTACGCTCAGGTCGGCAGCGGCACCCAACTGACTGGTCGCGATGACCTCGAGGCTCTGCCGCCGCGCGGTGTACAGCGCTCGGGTTACATCGATGGTCAGGTCATAGCCATTGCAGTCTTGATCGATGCCATCCGATTTTTGCTCGGCAGCGCCCGGGTGAACCGCGGCGTCCGCATCGTTGCAGTCGCCCGCTTGTGCGCTGTAGCCGTCGCCATCGCCATCCGTTTCGGTCGGATCGCCGCCGGGCGGATCTTCGTCAGGAGGCGGCTCTTCCGCCGGAGGCGGTTCCTCTGCCGGGGGGGGGTCTTCCGCCGGCGCCTGTGCAAGACGCTGGTAGGCCGCGACGACATCGATGAGGCCGTGGCCGTAAGTATTGTCGGGTCCGGTATGTCCCAGATCGACGGCGCTGTCGTTGAGCGCTGCTTCGATAGCGTGGACGTCGGCATCAACAGCCGCCGCGCGCAGCAGGGCCATGGCGCCACCGAGATGGGCCGCAGAAAACGATGTGCCGCTCACAGTGATGTACGGGTCCGGCGCCACGCCACCGAAGGACAGATCCGCCGTGCGCACATTCACACCCGGGGCCACCACGTGGGGATAGAGCCCGCCCTCACAAGCCGATGGGCCGCGCGCACTGAAGCCGGCCACGCGCAGGTTTTCGTCCACCGCGCCGATGGCATAGCTCTCGGGATAATTGGCCGGGCTGAGACTGGTGCTGCCGTAAGGTCCGTCGTTACCGGCCGAGAAGGCCACCGCGATGTTCGCGGCCTTCAGGGCCCCGATGTCCGGCTGGAATTCCGGATCGCAGCTGTTGACGTTGAGCAGCCCCCAGGCGCCGACCACCACGTGGGGCGAGTCGTCGGTGTCCGGATTGCCGTCCGGGTCCAGCGTCCACTGAAAGGCGAGATGAATGGCACTGACGTAGGCCGTGTCCGCATCATTGAAAATGCGCGCGGCGATCCATTGCGCATCGGGTGCGACACCGATGCTTACCCCGCCCGCGTCGCCGCCCACCATGATGCCAAGGGTCTGCGTGCCATGACCGTGACTGTCGTAGGGATTGGCATGCTGTCCGTAAGGGTCGTACCAACTGTTGGTGCCGCCGCGCCATTTGCCGTTCAAGTCGGGATGATGGATATCGGCGCCGCTGTCCAGACTCGCGACGACGGCACCGCTGCCGGTAAACCCTTCACCCCACATGGCGTCGGCACGAATCGCCGTGAGATTCCAGGTGGGCGGTGCCTGGGTCGACTCGGTGGGCGGCAATGTGGCCTCCGCGTCGAGGCGCACGCGGGCCACGTCGGGGCGCCGAGCCAGCGACTGGATCAGGCGCGCCGGGACTTCGGCCGCCAGGCTGTTGATGATCCACAACGGCTGCGCGTTAGCGACGCCTTCACCTGCGATGGCTGCACGCAGTGGTGCCTGGCTGACCTGCGCATGCCGACGCAGCGCACGCACCAGATCGCCGTGCCGGCGGCCGCGATAGGCATCCACGTCCACTTGATCGTTAAGGGTGACGATGACGCGGATGGGTTCATCGGGTTTTGCGCTCTTCAGTCGCTCGGCCACCTCGGGCGCGAGTTCGCCCGCCATTGCGCCCGAGGCGCATGCCAAGCCACCCATGAACAGGCAGCCGCACGTCTTAATTTTCATGTTCATCCCTTCCCTGGCTGCTGCAGCAGGAATCGCTTATTGCACGGTGAGCCCGCCCAGTGTCACATCACCGAGCACGATGGCAACAGGATCCCCGACCTTCACCCCTTTGCCTGGATTGGCGAAAAAAACGAAATAGGTGCGTCCTTCCTTGAGTACCGCGCCGGTCTGGCGTAGCGGCCCGACCTTCGGCGGGGTGGGGGTGATCAGGCGTGCATTCCGTTTTTCGTCGAGCAGTTGCGGTATCAAATCGTGGCCAAGAAAGCCGGCGGCTTTCTTGGTGTCCACCACTTTGTAGCGGAAGTCCAGCATGTAACCGCCGGCGGCGTGGCGTACACCTTTGACTTCGATGCCGTAGCGCTCGCGAAGATCCTTGGCGACGATGGTTTGCGGCTCCGCATCGCGTTTTTCGTCGACCGCACCCATGGCTGTCGTGGAAGCCGTCAACGCAAACATCAGCAGACACGAAAGCGATTTTCTCGATAGCTCGTTCATGGCGTCATCCTTCCAGGGCAACCCGTGAAGGGTTGCCCTGATCTGGCGGTGTTTAGCGGACGTTCACACGCACGGTGGCTTCATTGGACAGTGCACCTGCCGTGTCGCTCACTCTGTAGGCGAACGTATCGGTGCCACGGAAGTTGGTCACCGGCGTGTAGGTCACGCTGCCGTCCCCGTTCACCACTACCTGGCCACCCATGTTCGGGCCGCTGGTGATGCTGACACTGGCCGGGTCGATGTTGCCATCCGGATCGATGTCGTTGACCAGCACAGGGATGGTGATAGGCGTATTGCGGCGCGCCTGTGCGCTGTCGTCCACGGCCACCGGCGGCGTGTTGGAAGCCGACTGCACGTCGACAGTGACGGTCACCGGTGCACCAGCGAGTTCACCGTCGAAGGGCGCATAGGTGAAGCTGTCGCTGGTGGTGCCGGGCTCCGGGGTGTAGGTGACCGTCTGGTCCGGATTGACGGTCGCCGTGCCGCCGGGCGGGTCACTCAGATCGCTGACGAACAGTTCGTCGCCGTCCGGATCATCATCATTGGCGAGCACGTCAATGATCACCGCTGTGCCTTCCAGGGTGGTGGCGTGATCATCTGCGCCGACCGGCGGGTCGTTGACCGGCGTGACGGTGATGGTCACTGTAGCGACGTTGCTGGGCAGCGTGCCTTGGGCGCGGTAACCGAATTCATCGGTGCCGCTGAAATTCGTCTCCGGTATGTAGTCGAAGGAACCGTCGGCGTTCAGGGTGAGATCTCCGTGGGTGGCATCCTGCACCAGCACTGCGGTGAGCTCGCCACCTTCCGGATCCGTGTCATTGCCGAGTACACCCGGCGCTGCCACGTTGAGTGTGCCGCCTTCCTCCACCGAGTAACTATCGGGCATGGCCTCCGGTGTCGTGCTGGATGCCACCTCGAGGCGGGCGAGCATGCCGGGGTCGAGCATGCGATCGTAAACGGTGTAGGTACGATCGGCAGCGGGCACGAAGATTGCGTCGCGGGTTTTACCCGCAGCAAGCATCACCGAATACTGCTCACGTGGATGCGGGTAGAGATTCCCATCCTCGGCGACGATGGCGAGGTGCCCGTCCTCCAACACCGGTGTATGGGTGCGCAGCCCCATGTTGATGAAACGTAACAGGGTGCGTCCGCCGCGGAAGCCGGCCGCGATGGCCGGTGTACTTTCCGTGTACGGTGCACCGTTCACCAGGAAATAGCGGGGCTGGTAATCGATGGTGCTGGGATAGGCTTCGGTACCGTAGCTGCCGCCCACCACTGCCGCATGCAGCGCCGGATCGATTTCGCTGTAGAGCAGCACGGCCTGGGCGTCGTAGCTCACGCCCGGGTAGGCTTCGTTCGGTGCGCTGTCCTTTTTCATGGCCCCGTACAGGCCCATCTGCACCTGCACTTGGGGATGGGTGGCACTCTGGTAGGCATAGGTCCCCGGGCGGGGATTGGTCCAGGTGTATATGCCCGTGGTCCCTGGCGCAGTTTCATGCGTGAAAGAACGTGTCCGCCGGCGGCCCTCACCGTCCACGAAGAACACCGGCGCCATGCTGTCGGCGCGCTGACCGGGCAGCATCACCGAGGTGGGCTGATCCAGTTCGTTATGCAGGTGGATGGTGAGGTACGTGGCGGTGTCCGGCAGCACGATGGCAGGACCCGGCGAGGATACCGGACCCTGATCTTCCGTGGTGTTGAAATCCCCGTCGAGATCGCGTGCGTAGCCCCACATGGTGACAATCGCGCCGTCGGGCATGGTTTGTTGGTATGCGCGGGCAACCAAATAGACGTCCTGGGCTGCGGCCGGTGCGGCAAACGCGCCGGCCACTGCGGCCCACAACAGGTTTTTTGTCAGCAGGTTCATGTCGAATCCCTTCCTTGGCCAGGCTGATGGGGTGGTGCCGCACCGTTACGGAATCGGCGTGCCGGGGGGCTCGACGATGAGCATGGTCATCATGCCGCCCGGGAAGATGTCGAAGTTCGTGAGCTCCTTTTCCGTGTGGGAGTGCCACATGTAGAACAGCCCGCCATAGAGATTGAGGCCGCCCTCACCGGGGGGAAGGTTGCCCATGGCGCCCAGGAACGGGGAGCCGCTGTACCATGCCCCAAATACCAGGTCCTGGTTTTCCGGCAGCACCACCGGGAAGGGCTGGGTGTGGTCGGCGCAATACTCCCAGGTGGTGTCATCGAAGCCATCGGCCGCGCCGGCGCCGGTGCGGTTGTCCACCGTGTCCACGCAGGTGCTGCCGTCGCCCGCCGCGTGACCGTAGACGTCCCATCCCAGCCCCTTGCCGGTCCAGCTGAACAAGGCGTCGTAGGTTTGGCCCGGGACGGTCTGGATGGTGTAGTCGGAGTAGGACAGATCCGTGCCTGCGCCGGGCGTGCTCGATAAGGGGCGACCGTCGCGGGCGATGATCAGGGCGTTGTTGCCGTGGGTGTGGAACGGATGCAGCTGCCGGCCGGCGCCAATGACTCGCATCAGCACCGTTTCGCCGGGTCGTGTACGTGGCAGTGAGTTGTACGGTTGCGTGGGCAGCCAGGGTACGCCGGCGTCCGACAGGGTATCGGGCGCGGTGCGGCCGTTGATGAACCAGTACACCGAAAAGTAATCGCGCGTATCCACGTCGTAATTGCCCGCGGTGACCGCGGTGTGGATGCGTTCGTCCATTTCGGTCAGCAGGAACAGATATTCGTGATCGAAACGGGTGGACGGGTCATTGTACGCATACTGCGCTCCGAGCCGGGGCCGCACCACGATGGCGCCCACCAGCCCCATTTCCACCTGCAGATCGGGTTGGGTGCCGCTGTGATACAGGTAGGTGCCGGGCCGGGTGGCGGTGAAGGTATACGTAACGGTGTCTGTCGGCCCGTGACTTTCACGGGCGAGCAGGCCGGCGGCGCCGCCCGCCGCCGTCACACCTTCCTGCCCGGGAAACACGATGGAAACCGGAACGTAGGTGTCGTCAGGTTTGGCGATGGCCGTGGTCAGTTCCACGGTGATCGTATCGCCTTCGTTGACGATGAAGGTCGGCCCGGGGTACTGGGCGCGCCCTGAGCCGTTGGCGTAACCCCAAACGGTAAGGCTGTTGCCGTCGGCTGTCGTGATGAAATCCTGTTTGGCCGTGAGGGTGAAATGCGTACCGGTGACCCCGTCCACCACGGCATGGCCCGGTGGCGACACCAGTGCCAGCAGCATGAGTGTGACTGAGATCAGCCACGGTGCATGATTGCGTTTGGTTTTCATGAGTTCGCCCGTCCCTGGTTCGAATTAGTTGATGACGATTTCAGTCATCATGCCGCCGAAATCCTCGTCGCCGTTGCTCAGATAATTGAGGTTCGTGGTGTAGAGGAAGTAGGTACCCGGTGGCACGCCGGCGGTATCGATGATCACGTCCCTGGCCTCGCCGCCACCTAATGTGACAGTGTTGGTGTCGTAGTAGAGGTCGTCGCCTTCAGGAACGCCGCCACCGCGCAGGATGCGTGCACCCTGTCCAACCACCTTCATCGGTACGCCCAGGGTGGTGCCGACGGTAAAAAAGTCAGTGACACTCAGGTTGGAAAGCCGCAACAGAATCCGGTCGCCCTGCTGGGCCTGCACCAGCGCGTCTTCCTTCTGGGACAAATAGCCGTTTTCGGAATTCGGCAGATCCGCCGTGTTCACCGTGTCGGGGTAGCCGCGGCCGTTGAGCACGGCATAGTCCGACTTCATCATGGCAAAGGGCAGCGGTGCCACCGAGAGGCTGGCATCGTGGAAGGCGGAGTCCAGCGAACCGAGCTGAATGGCCTTTTCCACGTGGTACCGTGTGGAACCGTCGCCGTCGTTGTAGACGTACTGATCACCGGACTTGTGGATGTAGCCGTTCAGCTCGGTATTGTGCGCCAGCCGGTTTTGTGCAGGCCGCACATACAGGTTGCCCAGCATGCCCATCTGCATGTGTTCGGTCGCCTCGGCATGGCAGTGGTACATGAACGTGCCGGGTTCGACCACGTTGTAGTAATACGTGAGGCTGGAACCCATGTTGATGGCAATCGCCGATTCGGGCAGGCCATCGAAGATGGACGCCGCCTCGGGGAAACCATGGAAATGTACCGTGTGCGGGTCGAACAAGTCGGGGCGCATCATCATGCCCACGTTGCTGAGGGTGAGATAGAACTCGTCACCCTCGTCCAGCACGATGTTGGGCGCGGAGAATTCCGCCCGTAGTTTGGCGTAATCCATCACCGTGGCTTCGGGGTGGCCGGTGACATCGGTGAATCCGAAGATGTATTGCAATTTTCCGTCCGCCATATTGATGAAACCATCGCCTGCCGCCAGATGCATGCACTTGGCGTTGCGGTTGTCATGGTCACGTTCATCGATGATGGCATCGCCGTCGTTATCGCCCGGGCACTGGACGAAAGCGGCCGCATGGGCGCCACCTGCGAGCACGGAGAGCACCGCCGCATACAGGGGGGCCAGCCGCCGTGCGAAAACCCGTTCGCGTTTCATTTGCCTGCACTCCTTTGCGGTTGGAAGCCCCTCCGCCGTAGCGGAGGGGCGATTGCCTGACTACCGCCGCATCATCCCGATGCCGCCGACGGCCGCGCTGCAAGTCGCCGGGGTGTAATCGGAATCACCGATGCTGAGCGGTCCATAGCGCACGTCGATGAAGTTGCCGCCTTCATCAAATGCGGGCTGGGCAGAGATGGTCGTGGTCACCTCCTGCTCGAACACCGTCTGGCCACGCTCACCGTTGAAGTACTCGTTGACGAAGCAGGCGTCGTGAATGCCTCCCACTTCCGTCAAGGTCCCGGTACCCGCAGGCAAGACCGCCAGATCCCAGTACACCGGTGCCTCACCGGCGCCGATGTCCGGGCTGAGTCCGAACGCCGGCGGGTCGGCGAACGGCACGTTGTGCCACGAGAACGAACGGTTGTGTTGCAGGATGTTGTTGATGATGTCCGCATTG
The DNA here is from genome assembly GCA_041687015.1 of Gammaproteobacteria bacterium. Lineage (GTDB taxonomy): Bacteria > Pseudomonadota > Gammaproteobacteria > Thiohalomonadales > Thiohalomonadaceae > JALOAT01. The sequence goes on along the minus strand of JAWLCT010000047.1, from coordinate 13,827 downwards.
GAGAACACGCCGTACGTGTCGCGCGTGGCGGGATCCATGGGGGCGAAGGCTTCCACCAATTCCGGGCTGTGCGCGTTGGACACGATGCCCGCCGGCTGCGGTGTGGAATCATTGGGTGAGCCGGGTTCAAAGGCGGCACCGGTGGTCGCGGTGCTGTCATTGTTGGCAATGGTGTTACCCAGCAGCTGCACGCGCACGGCATCCTGGAGTGAAATACCGCCGCCCGCATAGCCCGCGACGTTGTTGACGATGGTGTTTTCCACCACATCGACGCGGTGCCAGTTCTCAGGCCGGTTGCGATACTGCTCCACGTCGGCGCCATTGATGAGGGCCAGGCGAATGCCGCCGCCATCGCCGGCACCGGCCAGGTTGCCCTGGATCAGGTTGTCCTCGATGGTCACCGAACCCGCACCCGCGGTGAGTCCGCCGGGGCCCGCCAGACTCGGCGCACCACCCACGAACACACCGCCACCGGACACGGCCACGCCCTGGTTGAAGGACTGGTTGAAGAGGATCTGGTTGCGCGCGATCAGACCGCCTTCGTTGAGACCCAGATGGCCCACGCCACCGCCTTCACCCTGGGTGAAGTTGCCGCAGATGAAGTTGTCGGTGACACGATACCCGTCGGAACCGTGCATCAGACCGACACCGCCACCCACGCCGCCGCCGAACAGGCCGCCGTTCTGGGCCACCCAGTTGTGGTGGATGTTGACGTTGTCGTTGTCGCCGTCCTGGTGCACCAGGCCCGCGTTGGTCTCCAGCACCAGCGCCGGGTGTCCCACGCGGATGCCGCCGCCGTAGACACCGGCATTGCCGTACACCCGGTTGTTGCTGATGGCCAGGTAGTCGGCATAGCCGTTCACCACAATACCGCCGCCATTGTCGGCACCGGTGATGGACAGGCCGTCGATGCGTGCGTTGCTCGATGCCGTGAAGTCGCCTTGCTTGGCGAACACGGCGACGCCCGCGCCTTCCTCAGTCAACAACTGGTCGTCGGCAAGCGCCAGGGGGCCGGTCAGGGTCTGGGACGGCAGCAGGTCGATGGCGCCGCTGTCGAACAGTGACCACACCTTGTCACGCCAGGCCTGCAGTTTCTCGCCCGGGGCGTTCACGGCGTTGATCACGGTCGCCGCGCCGGCGCCCTGCAGCTGTACCGGCTTCCACAGGATCACCATCTCTTCATAAGTGCCCGGGCCGACCAGGATCAGATCGCCCGCGTTCGCCGTATCGACGGCGTTCTGGATGGGCGTGCCCGGTCCTGCCGCCACTTCGATGACGTTGCCGGCAATGGGACCCACAGTGACCGTGACGCTGGTGCGTGTGGTCATGCCATTGTCGCCGCGGGTGATTTCGAGTTGGCCGGTGGGCACACGGGGCCGCCTGTCCGGAATGCGGACGACAATGGTGTCGTTGTTCCAGCTGACGACGCTGAGCTCCACACCGCTGACCGTTACCGAACCCGGGCTCCCACCGAAACCAAAGTCACGCGGGATGAACTCGGGTTCATTTGCCTCGCCATAGTTCGGATTGATCACCTGCACCGTACCTGCTGAGCTGATGGTGAGGGTCTGGTTGGGCAAGACGTACGGGCCGTTGGCTTCCTGTCCCATGGCAGACCACACCACGGGCGTACCGTCCGGGTATTCGCAATCCACCGGGAATTGCCCCGGACCCGTGAAGGCCGCCACCGGCACCACAGGTGTATCCAGATAGGTGGTGGTGCCCGGCATGTACTGGAAGGTGTAACAGAACTGGCTGTACTGCCGATTGAACTGCGGGTCATTCGCCGCATTCATGCACGTGACCAGCATGTTGGGCGAGGCGCCGCTCGGCATGGGAAGGTTCATGGTGTAGGTGGAAGGCACCAGCGCGTTGAAGCGACCCCAGCGGTCGGAGTACACGCGGTGAATCTCACGCCCGGTCCAATCGCGAACCGAAACCGGCAGGAACGGCGGCGAATACTTCTCACCGAATGCCGGCGCGGTGGGATCAAACTCGTTGGAGAGGTCGTCGAGAATGAAGCCGACGACGTGACCCGCGATGGGCGTCTGGGTGTGCAGGAAGAAATCGACCGCCGCGTTGGCGCCGTCGGCCAGCGTGATTTGCTTGCGGTCGCACAGCGGGCGCGTGTCACCGGCGAACGGTGCCGCGATCCCGTCGGTCTGGCCGGGCAGCAGGGCGCCGGTGCGATCGGTCTGCAGGCTCAGTAGCGCCGGCACGGTGTGCGGCTCGCCCACGCATTCCGGCGGCAGCAGGAGCGGCGATACCGCATAGCTGTCGCCCAGGTCGACGTTCTTGTCTTCCTCCTTGATGACCTTGTACACGGGATGACGTCCGACCGCGACCACGTAGTTGCCCGGCGGGATGGTCGCCATTTCTTCACTGCCTGAGTCGATGCCACCCGGATGATACGACGTGAAGGCATACCCGCCGTCAAAGACCCCGGGACGTACCTGGTTGTAGTTGCGCAGTCCGTCGTAGCAATCGGTGGGATAGGTGCCATCCACCATGAACACGTCGCCCTGGCAGCCGGTGGGCAGGTTGTCGTCCCAGCTGTCGGTGTAGGTGATCTGGATGGCATCACCGGCATCGAATGCGCCGTTTTCGTTCCAGTCGAAGTCTTCCGCACCGGGGAAATTCCCGAAGGGGTAATTGTCCACGTCGGCAATGGTCGCACCGTCGCCGTTCAGATCCTTGATGCCGCCGGCGCCGTCATCTTCGTACAACGCCACCTGAATGCGCGGAATGCCCGGCTCCCATTCCTCGGCCACGGCATACTGCGGATCGTCTTCGGCACGTGTGGTGGCGTAGAACACGATGCCGGAAATGCCGCCGTTCTCACCGGGCGCATAGGCCTTCTTGCCCCACTGGATCACGCTCTTCTGGCCAAGGAAGCCCTGAAAGGCCTGAGTCAACACGGGCCCCGTTTCCACGCGGTAAGGAAGGCCGCCGTTTTCCGACTGCGGCTGCGGGTTGAGGTTGCCGTCGAACGACCACGGATCGGTCGGATCGATGGCGCCGCCCGCGTCCACGACAATGGTGGCGCCGGTGGCCTTGAAGCGGGCGAAGTCCACTTCGGCAACCAGCCAGCTGAAGAACGGGAACACTTCGTCGAACGGAGAAGCGCCTTCCGTGTCCGTGGGCATGGCCTGGTAGATGGTGCCGTCGCGCCAGCGCAGATTGATGTTCTGCTCGGGGATGGGCACTTCGTCAGCGTCCCAGAAGCCGTTCTCGTTGGCGTCGTAGAACACCTGGTTTTCCAGCTTGGCGAACCAGTTGAAGACCGGCACATCCAGCAGGTTCACGTCCGTGGCACCTTCGGCCACGGTGAAGTTGTAGGCACCGAAAATTACATCGAGATTGGTGTCCCACACGGCCAGCTGGTAATTGCCCGGCGGAACATCAGGAATGCTGAAGGTGCTGTCGTCATTACATGGCGTGGCATACAGCCCCTTACCCAAGCCGACGGAAAGATCGTTCAGACCGACCCAGCAGGCAGGAAACGGTGCACCGGTGTAGAAGGTGAAATCCGGTGGACGCGAGCCATGGATGTTCATGATCTTGCCGCGTATCGTGGCGCCGCCGGTCAGCAGCGGCTGGCCTTCGTCGTCAAGCCAGGGTGCGACGTTGCTGTCTTTCACGAAGCCGACGAATACGTGTGGTCCAGGCGGGCCGAATTCCATGAAATACGGCGGCTCATTGGCCTTAACCCAGGCATCGATGGTCTTCGTACCTTCGATGGTGCTGGTTTGCTGCCAGCCCTGCCCGGAAGGCGGCACGATCTGCACACCGTATTTTCCCGGCGCCAGGTTTTTTACCGTGACGTAACCATCGGGCCCGGTGTACACGTTGCCGTCGCCCAGCGCCAGCACACTGCCGTCGGGGTTGTAGGTGGTGCCGAGGGGATTGCCGAAGGCATCCTGCAACACCTGGCCACCCGCGATACCGAAACGGCCAGCCGCATCGAACAACAGCACACGGAAACCGGCCAGTCCCAACTCTTCCGGCAGATCCGGTGCGTTATTGATGGGGAAGTTGTCGTGGAACACGAAGATGCGGATTTGCGCCGTGGGCGTCGGCAAGTCGTTCACCACCACGTTCACTGCCGACTGGCCCGGGGTGATGGGTGCACCACTCAGTCCCGAACCGTGAGCGGTTCCCGCCGAGTAGGGAAGGATGGAAACGAAATAGTGTTTTTCCGGATCGAGGTCCGGCAGGGGATCGGTGTGATAGCCCTCGGCGATCACCGGCATATAGCTGCGATGGAAATCCACCGACAGGCATTCGTCCAGGTCGCCGTTCATGCAGGTTTCACCCGGCACGATGTGGTGTGTGCGATCCTCTTCTATCAGCCATCGGTAGCCCTCGACGAGCGCACCGTCCGGCTTGGTCACGTTGAGTTCAGGGATCTGCGCCGGGGCCTGTGGTGCGACCGTGGCGCCCGCCACCAGAAACAGCGGGATCACGCACTGCTTTATGGCCCGCGTGAGCCAGGCCGTCTGTCTTGTCCTTTTCACCTTGGTTCTCCTTCCCTTGGATGCTTTGGCCGCGGACTTCGTTGAGTGGTTTTCCTCAGGGGACCACCCAGCGGTGCCGCAGAGGTCTCGCGTTTCTATCCAGCTCCACGATGTGACTCCCTTTCACGACGAAGCGTTGGCCGGGCGCCGAGGACAGCGCCGGATAAAGGCCGGAGAAGGTGGCGCGGTTGAGGCCGTGTTCCAGTTTTTCGATGAAGTAGTGGCGCGAGAAATGGGTGTTCATGTGCATCAGCGCTTCGCCCGTGGCGGTGGCTGCAAGGAAGGCGTCGGCCATGAGTGGCAGGTCGGTTGCCGCGAGACCGCGCACGCGCAGCCAGTTCCGCAACGGCGCAACGCCCGCTTCGAGGGAGTCCGGCTGTCGGAATGGATGAACCGCAAACACCTGTGCCGCAGTCAGCGCGAGGTGCTCATTCGACTGTGGGGGATCGGCAGCGAGATAGAGGGCGGCCGCACGGCTGCGGATGAGGCCCGACGTCGCCAGTGCAGTGCTCTCCGCCCACCACAGCACGGCGTCCGTCGAGCCGGGCGTCAGGCCGTCGTGGCCACCGTCGCCCGTCAGTTCCACGTCGACGATTTCCGCTGCACCGTGCCAGGACGCGCGGAATGCGGCGGCACCGTGCCGGCCCGGTCCTTGGCGGGGAATTACCTGGATGATCCGGCGAACGGAACGCCCCAGCAGATCTTCGGCGATAGCCTTGGCACGCAGCGCCACGCCTTCGTGGGTGTAGAAGGTGTAATAGCCGTTCGCCTCCGGTTGATCGGTGTGGGGGAACAGCGTGGGCAGGCCGTTCGCCTCGGCAAAGCGGTGAATGGGCGCCCAGGAGGTTCCGACACTGCCGCTCAAAATCGCGAACACCGGTTGCCGGGCGTACAAGGATTCGAGCTGTGCGGCCCAGGTTTCGGTTGGCCCTTGCAGACGCCAGTGGTGCAGCACCCAGGTACGGTAGGCGGGGAAGGTGTTTTCCTTGTGCCAGGGCGGATTGGCCGCGCGCCGGCCTTCACGGCGTGTCTGTGCGTTCTTGGTGGCGAAGAACGTACGCAGCAGTGACAGCAGGGCGTCTTCCGAATCGGGGGCGATGCGATCGCTGGTGATGGTGGCGAAGTGAATGCTCGATGCATCCACGCCCGGGGCATGCTGCGACGAAAGCGACTGCAGGTAGTCGAGGAGCGCGTTCATCTCGGCGTCATCGAGGGCATAACGCGGCATCAACGGATCGAGTGGGCGACCGGCAGCATCGACGCCTTCGCGGATGGCGCGCGCCAGGGTTTCGGCCGTGTAAGCGGGGCGGGTGCCTTTTCCTTCCGTGCGTGTGCCCCACAGCTCGCGACGCTGGATGATGCGTGGGCTGAACAGCACATCGCCGGTGACGGCTGGAATCACGATGCCACCCTCGCTTGAACCCAACCCGCTACGCCGGTGGCAGCTTGCGCACACCAGTTGCTGCGCGTCGAAGGGGACGTCACCCTGCACCGTCCCCAGTGCCGGACGGATTTTTGCCGGCACACCGTGCTCGTAAATCTGCTGGCCCTGGCTCAGCGTGGCCGCGATGTTTGGCCCGGAGGATGCCAGGAGCACCAGCGACCCGAGCAGACTAGTGGGCCACGAGCTGGGCATATTCCCGGACCAGGTCGGCGGCGCTGGTAAAGCCCTCGAGCCGCACCCACGGATCGTGCGCGGACGCCTTCAGGAACGTGACCGGAATGTGATTGGATTTCTCGCCACGATAGACGTCGAAGGCGCGCTGGATGGCAATGACCGTCGCGGTGTCACCGGTGAGAAAATGCCAATCGTCGTTGGCGTGGTACTTTTTGGCATAGTCCCGCAGGCGCGACGGTGTGTCGAAGGCCGGATCGATGGAGATGGACACCATGCGGGGTTTGCGTGGTGTATTGGCCAGCGGGCCCTGCGCCTGCGCAAAGGTGGCGCTGAGCACCGGACAGACGGTGGAACAGCTGGTGTAGATGAAATTCAGGATCACGGGGCCTTCCGCATCCAGCAGTGCTGCCAGTGGCACCGGGGTTCCGCGGCTGTCGGTGAGCGTGACGGCCGGGGTTTGGTAACTGCGCTCCGAGCGGTGATAGGCAGACTCACCGGCCTGCGTCAGCATCTGCCGATGGAGTGCGTGGGCGTCGTGACTGTCGTCCATGGCATGACTTGCGTGGACGTCGTGCGAGCCCTGCATCTGATGGCCGGCATGCTCGCCATGGGCTTCGTGCGTGAGGCCCGAAGCGGGCGACAACAAAGCGAGCGTGACCAGCACCCCGCGTGAAATCTGCGTGCGTGTCGTCATCGGACATCCTCCAGTATCCGCGCCGCACGGCAGCCGAAACCCGGGTCCAGCGTCACGGGCATCCGGTCGTCGAGGGGCTTGGGGGGAACGCTCGATCGCTGCGTTGCCGTGCGATCGGCCAAAAGGTCGTGCAGATGCAGATTGGCCCAGTTGGTGGCCTGGGTGCGGTTTCGTACGCCGATTTTCCGGAACAGGTTGTAGATGTGGGTCTTCACGGTATGGATGCTGACCCGCATCTGTTGCGCGATATCGCCGTTGGTATGGCCCGCGGCCACATGACGCACGATCTCGATTTCGCGGGCGGTCAAGGTCACGGCAGGCTCGCACCGTGTGCGCGGGCGGCGCCGTGTCTTTTCCAGGTGTTCCATGAGCAAGTGGCGCGGCAGCCAGGCATCGCCGGCAAGCACGGCCTTGATGCCCTGTACCAACTGCGTGTGACTGATCTGCGCGCTGAAAACACCCTTGAGGAATGCAAAGTCGAGCACCTCTACGGGGCATTGGCTCGCTTGTACATTGAACAGGCACACCTGCGCCGAAGCGGTGAGTCCACCTGCCGTATCAAGCCAGCGCAGCATCTCCAGAGGATTCTTGCCATGGGCGTTGCACAGCAGCAGGGCGTTTGTGCGGCCGGCGTGTTGCGGGATGGCATCGACCACGCGGCAATCGAGGCCGGTGGCCCGGCCGAGGTAATCCGCGAGCGCCACATTCTGGAAGGTGGGCCGGTCGAGCACGAACAAACAGCATCGATTCGCGTCCATTTTTTTCTTTCCTGGCTTCCTGCCAACGCATGACTAACCAGAGGGGCGTTGCAGGGCAACATCAGATTAGTTCAGGGGTATCCGGCCGCCCATGACTTCGCGGCAAGTTACCGTCAAGTAAGGTGACGTTCGCGTCGAGTTCGGGTTAAATGTCCCAAACCGGGGTGACCGCGGGCAAAACCCGGCCGGGTGGCTCTCATGCTTGCCCGGACGCAAGGTTCCGCAACACCGGATTCCCCGCCTTTTTGCTACCATGCGCGCCCCATGCGTCGTACTGACTTCTACTACTCCCTCCCCAGCGAACTCATCGCCCAGCAGGCCCTGCCGCGTGCGCGCTCGCGCCTGTTGGTGCTGGACGGGGCCACCGGGCAGGTGCAGGACCGCCAATTCGGCGACCTGCTCGCACTGTTGCAGCCGGGTGACCTGCTGGTGTTCAACGACACACGGGTGATCCCGGCGCGGCTGTTCGGCAGCAAGGACACCGGCGGGCGGGTGGAAGTGCTGGTGGAGCGCATCCTGGACCCACACCATGTGCTGGCCCATGTGCGGGCCAGCAAGTCGCCCAAGCCGGGCAGCCGACTGCTCCTGGAGGAGGTTTTCGAGGTGGAGGTGCTCGGCCGCGAGGATGCGCTGTTCCATTTGCGCTTTCCGGCGCCGGTGCTGTCGCTGCTTCAGGCGCACGGGCGCATGCCTTTGCCACCTTATATTGCGCGCGAGGCCCAGCCCGAGGACGCGGAGCGCTACCAAACGGTGTTCGCCCGGGCGCCGGGCGCGGTGGCGGCGCCCACGGCGGGGCTGCACTTCGACGAGGCGCTGTTCGAGGCCCTGGCCGCCAAAGGTGTGGAGCGCGCCTTCGTCACCCTGCACGTGGGCGCCGGCACCTTTCAGCCGGTGCGTGCCGACGCGCTGAGCGATCACCGGATGCATTCCGAATACCTGGAAGTGCCCGAGGCCACCTGTGCTGCCGTGGCCGCAGCCAAGGCCCGCGGCGGCCGCGTGGTGGCGGTGGGTACCACCGTGGTACGCAGCCTGGAAAGCGCCGCACGCTCGGGCGAACTGCGTCCCTTTGCCGGCGAGACCGATATTTTTATCTACCCCGGGTACCGCTTCCGGGTGGTGGACGCCCTTGTCACCAACTTCCACCTCCCCGAATCCACCCTGCTCATGCTGGTGTGCGCCTTCGCCGGCTACGAGGAAACCCTGGCCGCCTACCGCCACGCCGTGGCCCAGCGCTACCGCTTCTTCTCCTATGGCGATGCCATGTTCGTGCTGCCCAAGCAAAGCATTAACCACGGGGAACACGGGGGACACGGGGGGGAATGAATATGACCAATGTATTGCCTCGCGTATGTCACGCTATCGCGAGCGGAAGCCCGCTCCCACAAGTTCAAAAGACCCGCTGCATCTGTGGGAGCGAGCTTCTGCTCGCGACGGAAGGCTCATTGCGTGGCTCCCAGCCGTCCTCAATAGGAGCAAACCCTTGATCCCCCCCGTGTTCCCCGTGTCCCCCGTGGTTAACTCTTCTTCCAAATGAACTTCGAACTGCACAGCACTGACGGCCAAGCCCGCAGGGGTCGGCTTATGTTTCCCCGCGGTACGGTGGAGACGCCGGCGTTCATGCCGGTGGGGACCTATGGCACGGTGAAGGCGATGACGCCGGAGGAGCTGCGCGACATCGGCGCGGAGATCATTCTGGGCAACACCTTTCACCTGATGCTGCGCCCGGGCACGGAGGTGATCCGCGCCCACGGGGACCTGCACGACTTCATGCATTGGTCTGGTCCCATTCTGACGGACTCGGGCGGCTTCCAGGTGTTCAGCCTGGGGGAGATGCGCAAGATCAAGGAGGAGGGCGTCACTTTCCAGTCGCCCGTGGACGGTTCCAGGGTGTTCATGGGACCCGAAGAATCCATGGCGGTGCAGCGGACACTTGGCTCGGACATCGTGATGATCTTCGACGAGTGCACCCCGTACCCCGCCACCGAGGACCAGGCGCGCTTTTCCATGGAGCTGTCCCTGCGCTGGGCCGAGCGCAGCAAGCGTGCCCACGGCGACAACCCGAACGCCCTGTTCGGCATCGTCCAGGGCGGCATGTACCCGCACCTGCGCCGTGAATCGGCCGAGGGCCTGATGAACATCGGCTTCGACGGCTACGCCATCGGCGGCCTGTCCGTGGGTGAGCCCAAGCACGAGATGATGGCCACCCTGGAGGCGGTCACCCCCCTGCTGCCCAAGGACCGGCCGCGCTATCTCATGGGTGTGGGCACCCCCGAAGACATCGTGGAGGCGGTGCGCCGCGGTGTGGACATGTTCGACTGCGTGATGCCCACCCGCAACGCTCGCAACGGCCACCTGTTCACCCGCTTCGGCAACGTGAAGATCCGCAATGCCGTGCACCAGTTCGACACCCGTCCGCTGGACCCGGAATGCGGCTGTTACACCTGCCGCAACTACAGCCGCAGCTACCTGCGTCACCTGGACCGGACCAACGAGATCCTGGGTGCGCGGCTCAATACCATTCACAACCTTTACTACTATCAGGAATTGATGCGGGGCCTGCGCGAGGCCATACAGGCGGGCCGCCTGGAGGACTTCGTGGCCGGGTTCTATGCGCAACGCGGACAACCCATACCGCCTATGCCATAATGGCGCGCCAACGCGCCAAGCAAGAATCAACAAGCGGAGACCCACCATGAGCTTCTTCATTTCCGACGCCTACGCCCAGGCCGCCCCGCAGGCACAGCAACCGGGCATCCTCGAGGCCCTGCTGCCCTTCATCATTCTCTTCGTGGTGTTCTATTTCCTGCTTATTCGCCCTCAGCAGAAGCGTGTGAAGGAACACAAGAAAATGGTCGAAGCCCTGTCCAAGGGCGACGAAGTGGTTACCCAGGGCGGCGTTTACGGCCGGATTACCGAGGCCAGCGAAAACCACGTGGAACTCGAAATCGCGGACGGGGTCAAGGTGAAGGTACAACGCCAGTCCGTCGCCAGCGTCCTGCCCAAGGGCACCATCAAGAGCCTGTAACAAGGTTGTTGTGATATTTGGCTGCCGCCGCACGACGCGGCGGCGCTCGTTTTAGGGGTGGTCATGAATCAGTACCCGCTCTGGAAGAACCTCCTGATCGCCGTCGTGCTCATCGTCGGCGCCATCTACGCGCTGCCTAACCTGTACGGTGACGACCCGGCCCTGCAGATATCCGCCACCCGTGGCGGTCAGGTGGATGCGTCAGTCCGCGACGAAGTGCGCTCGGTATTGAACCGCAACGACTTCACGCCAAAGGCGGAGGAACTCACCGCCGAAGGCCTGCTGCTGCGCTTCGATACCACTGACACACAGCTGCGCGCCTACGACACCGTGCGTGATGTGCTCGGCCCGGACTACACCGTCGCCCTCAATCTGGCGCCGGCCACCCCGGACTGGCTGTCCGGCCTGAACGCCTTGCCCATGTACCTGGGTCTCGATCTGCGTGGCGGCGTGCACTTCCTGATGGAAGTGGACATGCGCGCTGCGATCACCCAGGCCCTGGAACGCTACGCCGGCGACGTGCGTACCCTGCTGCGCGAAGAGAAGGTTCGCTACCTCACCGTGCTCAGCGAACGTGACCGCGTGGAAATCCGCTTCCGTGATGCCGAGGCGCGTGACAAGGCCGGCGACCTGATCCGCCGCAACTACCGCGAGTTGGAACTGAACAGCGCCGACCAGGACGGCACGCCGTTCCTGTACGCCACCATCAGCGAGGCCGAACTGCGCAACGTGCAGAAGTTCGCCCTGCAGCAGAACATCACCACCCTGCGCAACCGCGTGAACGAACTGGGTGTGGCCGAGCCCGTCATCCAGCAGCAGGGCGATCAGCGCATCGTGGTCCAGCTGCCCGGCGTGCAGGACACCGCGCGCGCCAAGGACATTCTCGGCGCCACCGCCACCCTCGAATATCACATGGTCGACGAGCAGGCCGATGTCGGCGCCGCACTGGCCGGCCGCGTGCCGCCGGGTTCGCGTCTGTACCGTTCCCGTGACGGTGAGCCGGTGGTGCTCAAAAAGGACATCATCATCACCGGCGACCAGGTGGTGGATGCCGCTTCCGGCTTCGACCCGCAAACCGGTGGCCCGTTGGTTAGCGTGACCCTGGACGGCCAGGGTGCGCGACGCATGAGCGACACCACGCGCGAGAACATCGGCAAGCGCATGGCTGTGGTGTTCATCGAGACCAAGTCGGAAGTGCGTACCGTCGACGGCAAGCCGCAGCGCATCACGCGCAAGACCGAGGAGGTGATCTCGGTGGCGGTCATCCGCGATCACTTCAGCAAGCGCTTCCAGACCACCGGCCTCGACAGCCCCCAGGAAGCCCGCACTCTGGCGTTGTTGCTGCGTGCCGGCGCCCTGGCCGCGCCCATGCAGATCGTCGAGGAGCGCACCATCGGTCCCAGCCTTGGCCAGGACAACGTGGAACAGGGCTTCCGTGCCTCACTCATCGGCTTCCTGCTGGTGGTGGCGTTCATGGCCATGTGGTACCGCAAGTTTGGCTGGGTCGCGAACCTGGCGCTGATCACCAACATCGTGATCATCGTCGCCGTGCTGTCCATGTTGCAGGCCACCCTTACGCTGCCCGGCATCGCCGGTATCGCACTAACCATCGGTATGGCCGTGGACGCCAATGTGCTGATCTTTGAGCGCATCCGCGAGGAAGTGCGCAACGGCAACTCGCCGCAGGCCAGTATTTCCGCCGGTTACAGCCGCGCTTTTGGCACCATCCTCGACTCGAACATCACCACGCTCATCGCGGCGTTCGTGTTGTTCATGTTCGGCACCGGGCCTGTGAAGGGGTTTGCCGTTACGCTGTCCATAGGCATTCTCACCTCCATGTTCACGGCGATCCTGGTTACCCGCGCCGTCGTCAATCTGGTCTGGGGCGGTCGCCGCCTTACCCAGCTGTCCATCTGAGGTAAGTGGTCATGCAGTTCAAGTACAAGGATACCCACATCGATTTTCTGCGCTGGATCAACCCCGCCATCATCCTGTCGGTCGTGTTGACAGTGGTGGCCCTGGGTTCCCTGGCGGTGCGCGGGCTGAATTTCGGCCTCGACTTCACCGGCGGCCTGTTGCTGGAAATGCAGTACCCGACGCCCACCGAACTCACTCAGGTACGCGACACCCTGGCTGAGGCCGGTTACGGCGACGCCACGGTGCAGCATTTCGGCACCGCCCGCGAGGTGATGATCCGACTGCCGCCCCGCGAGGGCGTGACCAGCGCCGAGCTCACCGAACAGGTGTCCGGCGTGCTGCGTCAGGCCGAGCCGCAGTTGCAGTTGCTGCGCCAGGAATTCGTGGGCCCGCAGGTCGGTGAGGAACTCGCCGAAGACGGCGGTCTGGCCCTGTTGCTGGCGCTCATCGGCATCCTGATCTACGTGTCTCTGCGCTTCCAGTATCGGCTCGCCATCGGTGCCGTGCTCTCGCTGGCCCATGACGCCATCATCGTCATCGGCATTTTCTCGTTGTTGGGCCTCAACTTCGATTTGACCGTGCTGGCGGCGGTGCTTGCCGTCATCGGTTACTCGCTCAACGACACCATCGTGATCTACGACCGCATCCGCGAGAACTTCCGCAAGATGCGCAAGGGCACGGTGACCGAGATCATCAACGCCTCCATCAATCAGACCCTGTCGCGCACCATCAACACCTCGGGCACCACACTCATGGTGGTTCTGGCGCTTCTGTTGCTTGGTGGCGAAATGATCCACAACTTCGCCCTGGCGCTGTTCATCGGCATCGCATTCGGTACCTACTCATCGATTTACGTGGCCGCGGGTGCCGTCATCAAGCTCGGCATCAGCCGCGAGGATCTGCTGCCGGTGCCCAAGGAAGGCGCAGACGTGGACACCATGCCCTGACCAGGTGTTCAGCCATCGCAAAAGGAAAGCCCGCTGATGCGGGCTTTCGTTTTTGCAGCGTTACTGTAATTTTCCGCCCTTCCTTTCCAGGCTATCGCAGCAACCCGCCGTGCCGGTAAATAACGTCTTAGTTGTCGAGCCCTGCGGCGATTTGGCGTTAAACGGAGCGGCCTCAGGCCGCGCTAGGCAGCAGGAACCACCGGCGTCATCGCCAGAGGATTGGGCTCCTACGACGAACGATGCACCATTCCCCATGTAGGAGCGGCCTCAGGCCGCGATACGCAGGCGGTTGCGACTACCGCCGGTTATCGCCCGCGGAGCGGGCTCCTACAAGAAACAACGCACCATTCC
>JAWLCT010000046.1:0-23337 GCA_041687015.1 Gammaproteobacteria bacterium | reverse complement strand
GAGGGCTAAACGCTCCTGCCTTCCTGGCCGCGAACCCACGGATAAGGTCTAACAGGGATTGGAAGCGAGCGCACTCAGTGCTGGCCAACGGCCTTCGAAGCCGCCGCAGTGTCGCGCTCGCAGCACATCTTTTCGCGCCAGCCCCAAGTCAGCGGCTATTCGACCTCGGGTTTTAGTACATCTCTCAGGCACGGTAACTTCGCAAAACTAAGCAAGGAGACGCTGAAATGGAAAATTCCCACTGCGAAAAACGGTTAGAAGAACACATCTCCGGACTCGAGCGATTAGCCGATGAATGCAAGCAGGGCAATGATCCTGGCTTCAAATTGATGCTCTATCTTCTTCGAGAGGCGCTCGAGTTGGGTCGATTGCAGCTAAAGCGGACCATCCCATCCGATAGCTGACGGGATTCAAAGCACCATCATCAGGTCCGAATCCCTGACGTGACCACCTGGGCCTTGGGAAATCTTGTATTGAACCAGCAAGCCTATGAACTACTGGCGGACACGCTGGTTCACTTCGGAGAGTTTTTGGAGGCCCGGTGTGAAGGAATTGCGTATCACATATTCAATACGCTCAAAGTCATTCCTGACGAGTACATCGTTCCTGAAACTACGATGAAGAAGTCGGCGTTTTCCTGGGTCTAGCTTCCTTGGAGTTCAAACCATTCGACGAACGCAGGTATATGGTATTCGAATCCTCCGCTGATCACTTCGCACATACCTATTGCACCGAGGAACTCAAGGCACTGGTCGCGGCAACACGCCTGGAAGGATTACTCTTTTCGGCGGATCTCTGCGGCTCATAAACAGGCCGGTGTTGTAAGAGATCGCGAGCCCGCTACTGCGAACGGATGCGCCGCCCAATCGGCGCACCGGATCGCTCCACCGCTCACGCTTCGTTGGGCTGTTCCTCTTCGATGGTTTCGAGGCTGAGGTTCAGGCCAGTGGCGGACGGTGTGTCCGCTTTTTCCGAGAGGGTGATGCGCAGCCTCAGGTTGTTGGGCGAATCGGCGTTCTTCAGCGCCTCGTCCAGGGTGATGGTGCCTTCCTTGTAGAGATGGAACAGCGCGCCGTCGAAGGTGCGCATGCCCACGTTCTCGGATTTCTCCATCACTTCCTTGATGGCGTGCAGATCGCCGCGGCGGATGAGTTCCTTGATCGTGGAAGATCCCAGCAGCACTTCCACGGCGGCGCAACGCTTGCCGTCCACGGTCGGGATCAGGCGCTGGGAAACGAACGCGCGCAGGTTGTTGGACAGGTCGTTGAGCAACTGCGGGCGACGCTCCTCGGGGAAGAAGTTGATAATGCGATCGAGCGCCTGATTGGCGTTGTTGGCGTGCAGCGTAGAAATCGCCAAGTGGCCGGTTTCGGCGAAGGCCAGGGCATGTTCCATGGTTTCGCGGTCGCGGATCTCACCGATGAGGATCACGTCGGGCGCCTGACGCAGCGTGTTCTTGAGTGCATCGGCGAAACTGAGCGTGTCCACGCCCACTTCACGTTGATTGACGATGCTCCGCTTGTGCGGGTGCACGTATTCGATGGGGTCCTCGATGGTGATGATGTGCCCGCCGGCGTTGCTGTTGCGGTAATCGATGAGCGCTGCGAGGGAGGTGGATTTGCCCGATCCGGTGCCGCCCACGAACAGGATGAGACCGCGCTTTTCCATGATGACCTTCGGCAGCACCTCGGGCAGGTTGAGGTCCTGAAGCTTGGGAATGTCGGTCTTGATGTTGCGCACGACCATGGACATCTCGTTGCGCTGCCGGAAGATGTTCACGCGAAAACGCCCCACACCCGATTCGGAAATCGCGAGGTTCATCTCCAGCTTTTGTTCGAACTCCTTGATCTGCTCCGGGGTCAGGATCGAGTAGGCGATTTCCTTGATTTTCCCCGGCGCAAGCGCCACTTTTTCGAGCGGTTTGAGCACGCCATGAAATTTGGCGCAGGGCGGTGCGCCGGTGCTGAGATACAGGTCGGAACCGTCCTTGAGGGCAAGGATCTTGAGATAGTCTTTGAATTCCATGATCAGGCGTGTTGTTGTGTTTCGATGAAGCTCTTGAGTGCCGCATTCATGAGCAGGAAGCCGCGTCGGGTGTTCCTGCGGATGACAGGCCACGCTACGGCAGGCAGCATGCCCGTGAAGCGCTTCCTTTGCACCAGTTGGGTGCGCTTCTCGTCCAACGGAATGAGCAAGAAGGCGTGTTCTCCATCGAGCAGGCCGGGGACCAATAGCCGTCCGTGCCAGGCGAGCTCGTGAGCTTCACGCACCCGCGTAACTTTCGGGCGCACGCGCCAGGACGCCTTACCCGGGAGATGGAGTTTCACGGCAAGGCGTTCACCTTCCTTCAGTTCGCCGCTTACCTCGCGGATGAACGGATTCCAGCCCGGATAGGCCTGAAAATCGCACAGGATTTGCCAGAGTCGGCTTGCCGGTGCATTGATGACGATCTGGGTGACGATCTCGCGGCCCATGTCACTGGAACCCCCACAAAGGCGCGAGCAGGTTTACCATGCCTTCGTATTCCTTCGGGTCGGCGGGCACGAAACGTTCGTGTTTGAAGGCCTTGAGCAGGCGTTCGGTGGCCTTGGTGCCTTCTTCGCTCACCAGGGCCTCGGCGATTTTTGCGCGAATTTCCGGTTCGATGTCGGCGGAAATGCTGATGGTGCGTTCGGGGTAGCCGTGTGCCGGCACAGCAAGCGCGCGCAAACCGGTCTGGTCGAGTTTGTCCCAGGGTTCCTGGCGCAGCACGGCGGCCTCACCCCGGCCTTCGCGCAGACAGGCCGCCAGCGCCGGCAGCCCCTTTACGGTCACCAGTTCGGGCTGGCGCGCCGGATTGGGGAAGTGGCTGAGGAAAATCATGGCGAGCATGTTGGGTGAGGGAAAGGTGCACACGGGACGACCGGCGGCCAGCTCATCGAGGGAGCGTACGCCGTCCTCATCACGTACCGCCACGACGATCTGGATTTTGCCCGGCAGGCGCACCAACGGGACATGGCCCAGCCTTTCCATGCGCCAGCTCACGAAATGCGGGCCGTCGAACACCATATCGTAGGCGCCTTGGCGCATGCGGTTGGTATATTCCACGTAGTTCTCCGCAGGCTCCATCACCACCCGCTTGCCGCTGGCCTTTGCCACCAGGTCGAGTAACGGTTGGTAAAACACCCTCACATCACCGGACTTTTCCGTGGGGGCAGTAGAAAATACGATGGTGTCCTTCGCTGCGATGGCCGCGCTGGAAAAGGCCATGAGAAAGGCCGCGAGCGGGAAAAACGGGGGTCTTTTCATGGTGGTTTCAGCTTATCCTTATAGAGTTCTTCTGATTTCCTGCAGTCAGGTCAGATGGTGCCGTCTGTCGCCCCCCGCTTGCAACTGCCAGTCGTTTGGAACGAAAACCTGATGCACATTGTCGCAAAAGCCACACTCGCCCTGCTCGTGGTCACCCTGGGCGCCTGCGGCCAGCAACCCCCCGCCGCTAAGAACCCACCGGAACGCGCGCATCTTGTCGAGACCGCCCAGGCGACCCGGGGGGATCACGGTGCCACCCTGGAGCGCATTGGCACGCTGCGCGCACGACGCGAAATACGCGTGCTGATGCGGGAGGAAGGGCGGTTGCTGGAACTCCCCCACCACGAAGGGGATCAAGTGGCCAAGGGGACGCTGCTCGCAAGACTGGATGATGCACTGCTGGCTGCCGAACTGCGCAAGGCCGAAGCCCAACAACGCCAAAACGAGGACAACCTGCGTCGCATCGAGCGCCTCCAGGCCCAGGGGCTCATTTCCGAAGATGAACTCAGCCGGGCACGTGCCAGCGCGGAAATTGCCAAGGCCGAAACGGAACTGTTGCGCGTACGCCTGGGTTTTACGCGCGTGACAGCACCGTTTGCGGGCGTGGTGAGTGCGCGGCTGGTGGAGCCGGGCGATGTGGTGCAGCGCTTCGGGCACGTGTTGACCCTCACCGACACGAATTCGCTGGTCACGGAAGTCCCCGTATCCGAGTTGCTGCTGCCCGATCTCAAGGTCGGCGATCCGGTGGAGATCCGCATCGACGCCCTTGGCGCGCGTGCATTGCAGGGACACATCCTGCGCGTTCACCCGAACGTGGATCCGGCCACCCGTCAGGGCATGGTGGAGGTCGCACTCGATCCGGCGCCCCCGGGCGCCGGACCCGGCCAACTGGCCCGCTTGCGCATCCACGCGCGGCGCTCGGAGCGCCTGACCGTGCCGTTTGCGGCCCTGCAACGCGATGCTCAGGGTGAATTCGTGTTCCGTGTGCAAGAGCAGGTGGCGCGCCGTACATCGGTGGTGAGTGGCCTGCAACTGGGCGAGCACGTGGAAATCGTCTCGGGGCTGGACAACGGCGACCTCGTCGTGGTGCGCGGTTTCCTGAATCTCACTGACGGAAAGACCGTCAAGGTGGTGGGCGGCCGATGAAGGGTTACGGACACGGGGGCGGTTTGGCCGCCTGGTCCATCCGCCACCCGGTGGGCGTGACCATGATTGCCCTGGCGGTGGTCGTGCTGGGATTGTTTGCGTTCGCGCGCCTCTCGGTGGACCTGCTGCCCAGCATCATCTATCCGGAGATCAGCGTACGCGTCGCCGATCCCGGTGTGCCGGCGCGCATCATGGAAGACCAGGTGACCCGCCATCTGGAGGAGCAGCTCGCGGTCACCGAAGACAGCATCGCCATCCAGTCGCGCAGCAGTGAAGGCCGTTCCAGCGTCGACCTCTCGTTTGAATACGGGACCGACATCGACGTGGCCCTGCGCGATGCCAGCACGCGCCTGGACCGCGCCCGCCGCCTGCTGCCCGACACCATCGACCCGCCCACCATCTTCAAGCGCGATCCCTCGCAAATTGCCGTCATCGAGTTCGTGGTCAGCTCACCCCTGCGCGATCCGGCAGCGCTGCGCACCTGGGTGGACTACGACTTCTCCAAGCACTTCCTGAACCTCCCCGGGGTGGCCGCCGTGGAAGTGGGCGGCGGCGTGGAGCGCGAAGTGCAGGTGTTGCCCGACCAGCAACGCCTCGCCGCCATGGGGCTCACGCTGGAAGACGTCGTGCAGGCCCTGAAGCAGGGCAACAGTGAAACCGCGGTGGGGCGACTGACGTTGCCCGGGCGGGAACTGAGTGGGCGCACCACCGCACGTTTCGCCTCGGTGGAGGACATCCGCAGTGTGCCCCTGCGCCTGGCCAACGGCACCACCGTCGCCCTGGGCGAACTGTGCGAGGTGCGCGACACCCACGCGGACCAACGGGTGCTGGTACGCCTGGACAGCGTGCCCGGCGTGAAGATCTCCGTACAGAAGCAACCCAACGCCAACACCGTGGACGTGGTGGAACGGATCAAGGAACGGCTGCAGTGGCTGCAATCCCAGCAGCTCATCCCCGAAGACGTGGATGTCCTGCCGGTGTCAGACCAGTCGTTGTACGTACGCAACGCCCTCGACAACGCCACCGCCGCCGCCCTGAGCGGCACCGTGCTGGCCATGATCATGGTGTATGTGTTCCTGGGTGACCTGCGGCGCACCCTGATCATCGGCTCCGCCATCCCACTCGCGGTTATGGTGACGTTCGCGCTTATGAGCCTGGGCGGGCTCACCTTCAACATCATGACCCTGGGTGGCCTGGCGCTGGGCATCGGCATGCTGGTGGACAACACCATCGTCATGCTGGAGAACGTCTATCGCCACCAGCGCAAGGGCGAGGAACCGGTGACTGCGGGCACTACGGCCGCCGCCGAGATCACCAGCGCCATCATGGCCTCCACCAGCACCAATCTGGCGGCGGTGTTGCCGTTCCTGTTCATCGGGGGCCTGGTAGGCCTGCTGTTCCGCGAACTCATTTTCACCATCTCCGCTGCCATTGTGGCCTCCATGACCGTGGCCATCACCCTGGTCCCGGCCTGGGGGGTGCGCGTGCCGGTCAACCGCGTCCAGAAGGCCCCCGCCGATCGTCTGGTGGCCTGGCTGCAGGACCGCTATGCGGCCTTCGTGGGTGCCCTGCTGGCCAAGCCGCTGCCGCGTATTGCGCTGGTCGTGGCGCTTGTTGCCGCACTGGGCGCAAGCGTCCCGGTCTTCATGTTTGGAAAGCAGGATTTCCTGCCGCAGATGGACAACGGCGAGATCGTGGTGAGCGTCTATGCCGACTCGGGCATCGACCTCTCCGACATGGACCGGCGCATGGCCACCCTGGAAACACTGCTGCGTGCCCAGCCCGAGGTGCAGAGCGTATTCGCCACCGTTGGCGGCTTCGTATTCGGGCGCAACCAGGTGGAGAGCAGTAATCGCAGCTCCATGACCGTGCAACTGGTGCCGCGGGAACAGCGCGATGTAAGCGCCCAGCAATGGATTCAGCGCATGCAGGCGGAAATCGCCAGGCATGGCTTCGCGGGCATGCAGGTACACATGCGCCAGCGCGGCATCCGCGGCATTCGCGTGGGCCGGGGTGACGACGACATCAGTGTGCGTGTGCAAGGACCGGATCTGGATCGCCTGGCCCACATCGCCGATGGCGCTGTTGCTTTGATGAAGGGTATTCCCGGCCTCAACAACCTCACCCACTCTGCCGAGGAACGCCGGCAGGAACTGAAGGTCGTCGTGGACCGTGCGCGTGCCGCAGCCCTGGGGCTCGATCCACAAAGCGTCGGTATAGCCGTGCGCCGGGCCCTGGACGGCGAGGAAGTGACGGAGCTGTTCGAGGGGGATCGCAGTTTCACCGTGCGCCTGCGCCTGCCGCGCGGCGACGTTACATCGCCCCTGGCCATGCAGCAGATCATCGTTGCCAATCACGCGGATGGCCGTGCCGTGCGGCTGGGTGACGTGGCGCGCATCGAACTGGCGGTATCGCCGGCAGAGATCCTGCGCGACGGCCAGCGGCGCATCGTGGAGATCACCGCAAGCCTGGGCGAGGGCCTCGACCTGGCAAGCGCCAACAAGGCCATCCAGGCACGCCTGGCCGATCTGGAACTGCCGCCCGGCTATGCAATTTACGACGGCGGCGGTGTGGAGGCCTTGCAGGAGGGCACCGCCCTTGGGCGCATTCTGCTGGGGCTGGCGGTGTTCCTGGTATTCGTGGTGCTGGCGGTGCAATACGAATCCCTGCGCAACCCGATCGTGATTCTGGTGTCGGTGCCCTTCGCCGCAGTAGGCGTGGCGCTCAGCCTGGTGGCCACGGGCCTGCCGTTGTCCATGCCCGTGTGGCTTGGGCTCATCATGCTGGCCGGCATCGTGGTGAACAACGCCATCGTGCTGGTGGAATACGTGGAACTGGCCCGCGGGCGCGGACTGGCCCGCGATGCCGCCATCATCGAAGCGGCCCGCCTGCGCCTGCGTCCCATTATGATGACCACCCTCACCACGGTCATGGGCATGCTGCCGCTGGCACTGGGCTTGGGCGAAGGCGCGGAAATGCTCCAGCCGTTGGCGGTCGCCCTGGTCGGCGGCCTCAGCCTGTCCCTGGTCATCACTCTGCTGCTCATCCCGATCATCTACCGCACCTTCCACCCGGAACGCGCAGCGGGCGCCGAGGCCGTGCAGCGGACGGTGTAGGGGCAGCAGAAGAAGAAAAAGAAGAAGATTCAACCACGGAGGCCACGGAGGGGAACGGTTGTAAACCGGGCCGATGGCCAATACAGCCTGTCACAGGCTGAAACAACGAAGCGGAAACACCAAAAGAATTTTTCTCCGTGGCAGCCCTCCGTGGCCTCCGTGGTTCCTGGCTTTTCCCTACGACTTCTTGTTTTCGTCAGACTGCCCTTCGACGGCGGCTTGCTCGGCTTCGTAGCGGGCCAGGGTGGCGTCCATGTCCAGATCCGCGGCGTCTTCCTCTTCGCGCTCTGCCTTGAGCTTCAGGAAATAGCGGGAGAAAAACAGACCTGTTTCGAACAGCAGCCACATGGGGAGCGCGAGCAGGGTCTGGGAGAAGATGTCGGGCGGGGTGAGCAGCATGCCGACCACGAAGGCGCCCACGATGATGTACGGACGCTTGCCGCGCAGGCTCTCGGGCGAGGTCATGCCGGTCCACACCAGCAGGATGGTGAAGATGGGCACCTCGAAGGCGATGCCGAAGGCGAAGAAGATGGTGAGGACAAAGTCCAGGTACTTGCTGATGTCCGTCATCACCGCCACGCCGGTGGGTGCCGTGGAGGTGAAAAACCCGAACACCAGGGGAAAGACCACGAAATAGGCGAAGGCCATGCCCGCGTAGAACAGGAATACGCTCGACACCATGAGCGGGAAGACCAGCTTGCGCTCGTGGCTGTACAGGCCCGGGGCCATGAACGCCCAGACCTGGTAGAGAATGAAGGGCATGGCCGCGAACACGGACACCATCATGACCAGCTTGATGGGCGTGAAGAACGGCGAAGCCACGTCGGTGGCGATCATGGTGCCGTCGGCAGGCAGGTGCGCCAGCAGCGGGCCGGCCAGCAGGGTGTAGATGTCGTTGGCGAAATACACCAGGCCGGCAAAAATCAGCAGAACCGCAAGCACGGCCCGCATCAGCCGGTTGCGCAGTTCGACCAGGTGGGTGACCAGTGGCTGTTCCGTGTCCACGGCGTTGTCGTGTGGGGATTCAGCCATGGTGTTTCGGGGTTTCGGTGGGGTCCTGCTTTTCCGGGGTGGCGTCCACGGCGGCAGATGATGTGGAAGCGGCCGAGGACAGGGCCGGGTTGGGCTGAGCGGCGGGGGCCTGTGCGGTTGCCGCATCCTGGTCGAGCGCCACGGTGCGATTCAGCTCGCCGGCCACGGAACGGGTTTCTTCGATGATCTCGTGAATCCCCGAGCTCTTGGCCTGCTCTTCCATGACGCGCTTGAGCTCCTCGGCCTTGACCTCACGCTCGATATCCGCCTTCACGCCGGCCACAAAACGACGCAGGCGACCGACCCATAACCCTGCCGTCCGGGCAACGCCCGGCAGGCGCTCGGGGCCGATGACGATAAGCGCCACAACGGCGATCACCATCAGTTCCCAGAAACCCACGTCAAACATAGGAAAGCGTCCCCGCGCGCACGATCGACGGCCCGCTCAGACTGTTCAGGCCTTGTCCTTTTCGCGGGTCGCCTGACCCTCGATGACCGTACCTTCCTCCTTGCGCAGCTGAGCCTGCTCACCGGCCGGCTTCTGCTCTTCGGTTTCGGCTTCGCCATCGCGCATGGCGCCGCGGAAATTCTTGATGGCGCCACCCAGGTCGGAACCGATGTTGCGCAGCTTCTTGGTGCCGAACAGCAGGACCACGATGGCCAGAACGATCAGAAGCTGCCAGATGCTGATACCCATTACGTCACTCCCCGATTAGAAGCCCGGCAGCCCCTCGCCGCCGAGTAAATGGACATGTAGGTGGAAAATTTCCTGGCCGCCGCTGCGGCCGGTATTGATGATGGTGCGAAAGCCGTCGAGACCCTGCTCACGGGCGAGCTGCGGCAACAAGCGCATCATCTGCCCCATCAGACCTTCGTCGCCCTGCTCCAGTTCGGCCAGACTGGCGATGTGCTTGCGCGGGATCACCAGCAGATGCACCGCCGCCTTGGGGTGCAGGTCGTGAAACGCCACGAAGTTTTCGTCCTCGTAGACCTTGTTCGCCGGGATCTCGCCCGCGGCGATGCGGCAGAAGATACAGTCGGTCATCACTGGCCTCGGCTGGCTTTTTCCTCGATGCCCGAGAGCCCGAAGCGGCGCGCCAGTTCGTCCAGCACGTCCTGCGGGCCCAGGTCGAGGTGCTTGAGCATCACAAGGGTATGGAACCACAGGTCGGCGGTTTCGTAGATCACCTGGCCTTTGTCACCGCCCTTGGCGGCAATCACCGTTTCGGTGGCTTCTTCGCCGACCTTCTTCAGTATGGAATCCAGGCCCTTGGCGTACAACTTGGCCACGTAGGAGGACTCGGGATCAGCCTGCTTGCGCTCGGCCAGGACCGCGTCGAGACGCGAAAGGATGTCGTTCATGATTTCCTGTAAATCTCGTCGGGATTGCGCCGCACCGCGTCGGTTTCCACCCACTGCCCGTCGCGCAGTTCCCGGTAAAAGCAACTGTGACGCCCGGTGTGGCAGGCGATACCGCCCACCTGCTCCACTTCCATCAGCAGCACATCGGCATCGCAATCCAGCCGCAAGCTGACCACCCGCTGCACATGCCCGGACTCCTCACCCTTGGGCCACAGCTTCCGGCGCGAGCGGGACCAGTACACCGCGCGCCCCTCGGCCACGGTGCGTTCCAGGGATTCGCGGTTCATCCACGCGAACATGAGCACCCGCCCGGAGCCGGCCTCCTGGGCAATGACGGGCACCAGCCCATCCTCGGTCCACTTGATCTCGTCAATCCAATTCAAGAGAAAAGCTCCAACCACGGGGAACACGGGGGACACGGGGATGAAACCCGCATTCATGATCCCCGTGTCCCCCGTGGTTAATTCTTAATCTCACAGCCGCACCTCGATGCCGGACTCGGCCATGCGGCGTTTGGCCTGTTCGATGGTGTATTCGCCGAAGTGGAAGATGCTCGCGGCCAGTACCGCCTCGGCGTGACCCTGCACGATACCATCGACCAGGTGATCGAGGTTGCCGACGCCGCCCGAGGCGATGACCGGGACGTGCACGGCATCGCAGACGGCACGGGTGAGTTCCAGGTCGAAGCCGGCTTTGGTGCCGTCGCGGTCCATGCTGGTAAGCAGGATCTCGCCGGCACCGTAATCGACCATCTTGCGGGCCCAATCGATGGCGTCGAGGCCCGTGGGCTTGCGTCCGCCGTGAGTGAAGATTTCCCAGCGCGGGGGCTCGCCTTCGGCGCTCACGCGCTTGGCGTCGATGGCCACCACGATGCATTGGGCGCCGAAGCGGTCCGAAGCCTCTTTGACGAATTCCGGGTTGAACACCGCGGCGGTATTGATGGCCACCTTGTCGGCACCGGCATTCAGCATCCGCCGCACGTCGGCGCTGGTGCGGATGCCGCCGCCCACGGTGAGCGGGATGAACACCTCGCCGGCCACCTGCTCCACCACATGCACCATGGTCTCGCGCTCGTGGGCGCTGGCGGTGATGTCCAGGAAGGTGATCTCATCGGCGCCCTGTTCGTCATAGCGGCGCGCGATCTCCACCGGATCACCCGCGTCACGGATGTCGACGAATTGCACGCCTTTGACCACCCGGCCGTTGTCCACGTCCAGGCAGGGAATGATGCGTTTGGCGAGGCCCATGGGTTTGTTAAGTCCGCAAATAACCGCGAATGTACGCGAATGTGGGGTTCAAGTTCCGCCAATCAGCGCCGATTAGCCCGCATTCTCTTTGAACGGCGCTCATTTGCGGGGATTTCTTCACCCGCAGAGTTCGTCGGCCAGTCGCTGGCCTTCGGCGAAATCAAGCGTGCCCTCGTAGATGGCACGGCCCGTGATGGCCCCGGTGATGCCCGACTCCGCCGCTTCGCACAACCGGCGAATGTCCTCCAGGTTGGTGATGCCGCCCGAGGCGATGATGGGGATTTGCACCGCTTCGGCGAGGCGCACCGTGGCCTCCACGTTCACGCCGCTCATCATGCCGTCACGACCGATGTCGGTGTAAATGATGGCCGACACGCCGTCGTCCTCGAAGTGCCGGGCCAGGTCGATGACATCGTGCTTGGAGAGCTTGGACCAGCCGTCCACGGCCACGCGGCCTTCTTTCGCATCCAGGCCGACAATGATGTGACCCGGGAAGTTCAGGCACAGATCCTGGACGAAATGGGGCGCACTCACTGCTTTGGTGCCGATGATGACGTATTGGGCACCGACCGCCAGGTAGGCTTCCGCGGTCTCTTCGTCGCGAATGCCGCCACCGATCTGAATGGGCAGGTCGGGAAAGGCCCGGCAAATCGCCTCGATGGCGGCCTGGTTCACCGGCTTGCCTTCGAAGGCGCCGTTGAGATCGACCAGGTGCAACCGCCGGGCGCCGGCATCCACCCAGCGTTTCGCCACGGCCACCGGATCGTCGGAGAAGATGGTGGCATCCTCCATGCGGCCCTGGCGCAGACGCACGCACTTGCCGTCCTTCAGGTCGATGGCGGGGATCAACAGCATGGATGTGCTTCCTCTTTTGGGTCCGGGCGCGCGTTCAGGACTGGCCGTCCCAGCGCAAGAAGTTGGCATAAAGGGTCAGTCCCGCGGTATGGCTTTTTTCCGGATGGAACTGGGTCGCGAAGATATTGCCACGCGCCACCGCTGCCGCGAAAGTCACACCGTGGCGGGCCGTGGCGGCCACGAAATCGGCGTTGGCGGGTTGTACGCAATAGCTGTGGACGAAATAGAAGCGGGTATCCTGTGCGATCCCCTGCCACAGCGGATGGTCCGCGCGCTGGTGCACCTGATTCCACCCCATGTGCGGGACCTTGAGGCTGGCGTCGGTATCCGGGTCGCGCAGATCGGCGCCGAAATACTCCACCCGGCCCGGGAACAGGCCGAGACAGGGTGTGCCTTCGTTCTCGGCACTCCACTCCATCAGTGCCTGCATGCCCACACAGACGCCGAGAAACGGCTTGGTTTGCACCACTTCCTGGACCAGCTCGTCCAGGTGCAACCGGCGCAATTCGGCCATGCAGTCGCGGATGGCGCCCACGCCGGGCAGCACCACGCGATCGGCGCGCCGGATGAGTTCGGGCTCGTGGGTGACCAGCACCCTGTCGACACAACCCGTGTGTTCGAGGGCCTTGGCCACCGAGTGCAGGTTGCCCATGCCATAGTCGATGACGGCGACGGAGCTCATGGAAGAAACACCGCGAAGGTTTGAAGGTTTTAAAGAGTGCCCTTGGTCGAAGGCATTTCGCCGGCCATGCGCTCGTCCCGTTCCAGGGCCATGCGCAGGGCCCGACCGAAGGCTTTGAAAATAGTCTCGGCCACGTGATGGGCGTTACGGCCCCGCAAGCAATCCACGTGCAGCGTGACCTGGGCGTGGTTTACGAAGGCTTGAAAGAATTCCTGCAGCAGGTCCACATCGAAGTCACCGATGCGTGCGCGCGGAAATTCGGCATGGTATTCCAGCCCCGGCCGACCGGAGAGGTCGATGACCACCCGTGACAGGGCCTCATCCAGGGGCACATAGGCGTGGCCGTAGCGGCGGATGCCTTTTTTGTCCCCCACCGCCTGGGCGAACGCCTGACCCAGGGCGATGCCGATATCCTCCACCGTGTGATGGGCATCGATGTGCAGGTCGCCCCGGGCGTGGACGCGCAGGTCCACCAGGCCATGGCGCGCCACCTGGTCGAGCATGTGCTCGAAAAAGGGCACCCCGGTGTCCAGTTCCGCACGGCCGCTGCCGTCCAGATCCAGGCTGACCTCGATTTGGGTTTCCAGGGTATTACGGGCTACGTTGGCCCTGCGTGCTGCCATGACGATTCCTCGCCCCGCGCCGGGGGATTGATGCGGCGGTAGGATACCCGATCCTGCGGGTTCTGTTGAACAGAGCCTTGCAAGTGCTCGTCACATATAAGAGGATGGCCCTCCCACACGCTCGGACGGGGCCCCGATGGGAGGCGAAGACCTCGACAAAGTCATCTCGCTGACGCAGATAAAGGTTGCCTGCAAGGACTGCAATCTTTTTCAGCTCTGCCTGCCTGTGGGCATCGGCGAGGCCGACCTGGAGCAGCTCGATCGCATCATCAAGCGCAAGCGGCCGGTGCGCCGCGGCGAACACCTGTTCCAGGTGGGCGACCGCTTTCAGGCCATTTATGCCGTGCGCTCCGGCTCCATCAAGGCCTACGCCCCCACCGAAGACGGTCATGAGCAGGTCATCGGCTTTCATCTTCCGGGCGAACTGCTCGGGTTGGCCGCCATCACCGCCGAATTCCACCCCTGCGCCGCCAAGGCACTCGAAACCTCCAGTGTGTGCGAAATCCCCTTCGACGAGCTGGAAGCCCTGAGCGAACGCATTCCCAGCCTCCAGCACCAGTTACTCAAGGTCATGAGCAAGGAAATCCTGCATGACCAGTCGCTGCTCATGCTGCTGGGCAAGAAAAGCGCCGAAGAACGCTTGGCCGCTCTGTTGATCAGCCTGTCCGACCGCTACCGGCAGCGCGGATTCTCCGTGTCCGAATTTCACCTGAGCATGTCCCGCAACGACATCGGCAATTACCTGGGCCTGGCGGTGGAAACGGTCAGCCGCCTGTTTACCCGGTTTCAGGAAGAAGGCCTGCTCACGGTACAACGCAAACACATCCGCATCCTCGATCTCCCACGCCTGCGCGCCCTCGCCACCAACGTGCGTCCCGCCCACCCGAGACTCAGTTCACAGGCTTGATTTCGCAGCTGAATTGTCGGTTTTCTCCGTGTGGGAATTGCCCTCTTGTTTGACGAATATCAATGTTTCTTCATGTAGTGGCTGGCTAGTATGCGAGCGTGCGTCCCGAACCGGTCGGCGGCGCAACAAAGGTGCTGCTGCATGCTGACATCCCATCGCGTTGACCACCCCTCCTCGCGCCAGGCACCGCGCTGTTTCTGTTTCATGTTCACCCGTTCCACGGATGCCCGCCCGTCTTGTGCGCGAGTCGGGCTGCCGTGCGTGGGACACGGTTGACGCGCAAGCAGGGGTTTCGATGAACCACAGGGAAGAAAAATAAGGAGTATCGCCGCTACCTAAACGGTAGCCACAGGAGGTAGGATCCGGGCACTGCTCGGAAATGGGGTTTGCCGCCACGATCTTCAACCCCGATTGAGGCGGGAGCAGCTTGGCAAGTAACTATTGGCAATAGAGAGGAGAACTACTCGTGGAAGCACAAGTAGAAAATAAATACGACTTTGACGTCGTCAGATGGTTTACCGTCGCGGCGATCGTCTATCTGGTCGTAGGCACCCTGGTGGGTGTGTACGTCGCGTCCGAGTTGGCCTGGCCGTTCCTCAATTTTGATATGGCGGAACTGTCCTTCGGCCGTCTGCGTCCGCTGCATACCAATGCAGTGATCTTTGCCTTCGGTGGTTGTGCCCTGATGGCCACGGCCTTCTACTCCGTGCAGCGCACCTGCGGGGTGCGGCTGTGGAGCAACGCCCTGGCCTGGTTCGTGTTCTGGGGTTGGAACCTCATCATCGTTTGCGCCGTCATCACCCTGCCGCTGGGTCTGACCCAGGCCAAGGAATATGCCGAGCTCGAATGGTGGATCGACATCATGATCGCCGTGGTCTGGCTGTCGTTCGCGTTCAACTTCGTGATGACCGTGGCGGCCCGCAAGACCTCGCACATCTACGTGTCGAACTGGTTCTTCATGGGCATGATGGTGATGATCACCTATCTGCACGTGGTGAACAGCCTCGCCATCCCGGTCAGCCTCACCAAGTCCTACTCCGTGTTCTCCGGTGTGCAGGACGCCATGATTCAGTGGTGGTGGGGTCATAACGCGGTGGGCTTCTACCTGACCGCGGGCTTCCTCGGCATCATGTACTACTTCGTGCCGAAGCAGGCGGGCCGTCCGGTATTCTCCTACCGCCTGTCCGTCATCCACTTCTGGGCCCTGATGTTCGGCTACGTGTGGCTGGGTGCGCACCACCTCCAGTACACCGCGCTGCCTGACTGGACCGGTTCGCTGGGTGCCGCCGTTTCCCTTGCCATGATCATCCCCTCCTGGGGTGGTGCCGTGAACGGCATGATGACCCTCTCGGGTGCCTGGGATAAGCTCCGCACCGACTACGTGCTGCGCTTCCTCATCATGTCCCTGGCCTTCTACGCCATGTCCACCTTCGAAGGTCCGGTCATGTCGTCCAAGACCGTTAACGCCCTGTCGCACTACACCGACTGGACCGTGGGCCACGTGCACTCCGGTGCCCTGGGCTGGGTTGCGATGGTTGCCGCCGGTGCCCTGTACCACTTGGTGATGAAGCTGTGGAACACCGAGATGTACAGCGCCAAGCTGGTGAACCTGCACTTCTGGATGGCCACCATCGGCGCCGTGGTTTACATCACCGCCATGTGGGTGTCCGGCATCATGCAGGGCCTGATGTGGCGTGACTACGACGAGTTCGGCACCCTGACGTACACCTTCGCCGAATCCGTCGCCGCCATGCACCCGTACTACGCCATGCGTGCCATCGGTGGTGTCATCTACTGGGCCGGCGCCGTCGTGATGCTGTTCAACACCGTCATGACCATCCGCGCGGCTGCTTCCCGTAGCGTCCGCACGGCCGCTGCCGCTGCCTGAGCCGAAGGAGTAGACAACAATGGCTGATCAGATTCATTCGACCAAGCTTCAAGACAAGGCCGAGCGTAACGTCTTCGTTATGCTGGTCATGTTGATGGTGCTCCTGTCGGTCGGCGGTCTCGTGGAAATCGTGCCGCTGTTCTATCTCAAGGACACGATGGAGCATAACAATCACCCCGAAGTGGTGTGGCAGCGCCAAGCCGGTCAGACCCTCGCGGACTGGCAGGCCGGTGAAGGCGTGCGCCCCTACACCGCGCTGGAACTCGCCGGCCGTGACGTCTATCTGCGCGAAGGTTGCTACACCTGCCACTCGCAGATGATTCGTCCGTTCCGTGACGAGAAGGAGCGCTATGGCCACTACTCGCTGGCTTCCGAGTCCATGTACGACCACCCCTTCCAGTGGGGTTCCAAGCGTACCGGTCCGGACCTGGCCCGCGTGGGCGGCAAGTACTCCGACGACTGGCACATCCGTCACCTCCGCGCCCCGCGCTCGGTGGTACCGGAGTCCGTCATGCCTAACTATCCGTGGCTCGACGCCAACAAGGTCGATGGTGATCACGTGGCTAACGCCATGGGCGCCATGAAGGCCATCGGTGTGCCCTACACGGCCGACGACATCGCTGCCGCCAAGGCCGAGGTTCAGGGCAAGACCGAAATGGAGGCCGTCGTGGCTTACCTGCAGGTGCTCGGCACCATGGTGAAGTTCGAAGAGGGTGTGGATTACCGTGAGTAATCTCCAGGAATACTTTCACACCGATTGGGCAGCGATGACGCTGCACGATTGGATTGGTCTGATCGTCACGGTGGGCATCTTCTGCCTGATGGTCTTCGCCTATGTGTATGTGTTCCACCCCAAGAACAAAGCAAAGTTCGAGTCACAGCGTCTTGAACCGATAGACGCGGATACGGAGAAAGCAAATGACCGACAAATCTAACCCGTACCAGGTGCCCACCACCGGGCACGTGTGGGATGACAATCTGGCGGAGCTCGTCAATCCGCCGCCGAAGTGGTGGATGATCGGCCTGCACGCCAGCTGGCTGCTGGTGGTGCTCTACGGTGTGTTCTATCCCATGTGGCCCGGTATCACCGGCTATACCAAGGGTATCCTGGGCTGGACGCAGATCGGCGAGTACAAGCAGGACCTGAAAGCCATCGAGGCCGTGCGTGCCAAGTACGAAGAGCGCCTGACCACCGCGGACGCCGCCGGCATCCTCGGTGACCAGGAACTGCGTGACTACACCGTGAAGTCCGCCAAGGTGCTGTTCGGTGACAACTGCGCGGCCTGCCACGGCGGTGGCGGCCAGGGTGGTCCCAACTACCCGGTGCTGGCCGATGACGACTGGCTGTATGGCGGCGACATCAACGCCATCCAGGCGTCGATCACCAATGGTCGTATGGGCATGATGCCGGTCAAGGGCGGCGCAGAGCTGTCTGAAGCCGAGATCGACCAGCTCGCCAACGCCATCGCGCAGGGCCAGCCCACCTCCAGCCCGCTGTTCATGGAGAAGGGCTGCTTCGCGTGCCACGGCATGGACGGCAAGGGCATGCAGGCCCTGGGTGCTGCCAACCTGACCGACGGTATCTGGCGCTTCAGCGGCACGGTCGAAGGCATCAAGTACACCATCACTCACGGTGTCAACGATCCTTCCGACAAGCAAACGCGCAATGCTGTCATGCCCACCTTCGGCAACACCAAGCTGACCGAGACCGACATCAAGAAGCTCGCGGTCTACGTCCACCAGCTGGGTGGCGGACAGTAACTGGCGTCATAAACCTTCAGCGTCATCGGGACCGCATGGCCACAGGCCATGCGGACTCCCGCCAAACTAGAGGGGTGTAGAAATGGATTGGGTAGAATTGAGTGCTTACCTGTCTGTTGCCTTCATGGTCGTCATGATGATTTTTCTTGGCATCAAGGTCCGCAATTTGATGAACAAGAAGTAAGAAACAAGAATGTGCATCCCGGTAAGGGAGCCGTATCGGAGGGGGCAGCGATGCCCCCTCTTTTTTCTAACAAGCAGTCACGCGAGGGGGTTGCGCAATCGCATATCGGCCCTCCATCAGTCCGTGCTAATATGCCCCGCGCATGCAGTAAACAACCACAAGTTACGTAAATTGCTTACAATCTAGGCCCTTTTGGGCGGATTCCGAGGGCATCCTCGCAAGAACCCAGCAGGCGTTTGGGAGGGAAGTGTGACTACTGAAACTGACAACGCGACCCGTCAAGATCGTGTCGACGAGTTGTACGCCGAACAAAGCGTTTGGCACGTGAACACCGGCGGCGAGACCATCCATGCCAAGCGCATGCCGGGCAAATTCCGAACCTTGAAGTGGTTGACCGCCTCGGCCTGGTTGATCTTCTTCCTTGGCCCCTACCTGCGCTGGGGTGACCGGCAGGCGGTGCTGCTCGACATCCCTAACCGCAAATTCCATATCTTCGATATCACCATCATGCCTCAGGACATCTGGATGCTGTCCCTGACGCTGCTATTTTTCGCGATCCTGCTCGCGGTGGTGACATCGATTGCAGGCCGCGTGTTCTGCGGCTTTTTCTGTTTCCAGACCATATGGACCGACGTATTCACCTGGATCGAGGACAAGATCGAGGGGAATCCGGCGCAGCGTCGCAAGCTCGACAAGGCGCCCATGAGCCTGGAAAAACTTAAGGTCAAGGTGCCCAAGCATGCGGCATGGCTGGTCATCTCCATGCTCACCGGCATCTCCTTCGCGGCCTGGTTCACCGATGTCTTCGAACTCTGGAAGGGGTATCTGACCCTTTCCGCGCCGACCGTGGCCTGGGCCGTGTTGGGCCTGTTCACCGCCGGCACCTACGGCCTGGCAGGCTTCATGCGCGAGCAGGTGTGCTTCTGGCTCTGCCCCTATGCCCGCATTCAGGGTGTGATGTACGACCGCGAAACCATTCTGCCTGCCTATGATCGCCTGCGTGGCGAGCCGCGCGGCAAGATGAAGAAGGGCGCCCACGATCCCGACAAAGGCGACTGCATCGACTGCGGTCAGTGCGTCGCGGTCTGCCCCACCGGCATCGACATCCGTGACGGTCAGCAGGAAGGTTGCATCACCTGCGGCCTGTGCATCGACGCCTGCGACAGCGTGATGGCAAAAATAGACAAGCCCCTGGGCCTGGTGCGTTACGCCTCGTTCGACGAGCTGGAAGGCAAGCCTGCCATCGCCCTGTTCAAGCGTCCGCGCGTGCTGGTGTACATCACCATTCTCACGCTGGCGTTGGGCGGCATTCTTTATGGCCTTTCAACGCTTGCGGGCATCGAACTCAAGGTGCTTCACGAACGTCAGCCGCTCTTCGTCCAACAGAGTGACGGTTCGATCCAGAACAAGTACTATTTGAAGATTCTCAACAAGACCGATCAGCCGGTCCGCGCAACGCTGACGGCCGAGGGTCCTGATGGGCTTACGCTGGTGGGCGGCGGCGAAATCGAGCTGCGGCCCGGCGACATCACGCCGCATACCGTCTACGTGCGGGTGCCGCGTGCCCGCTTGAAGGAAGAATCCACGCCTGTCATGTTCCGGATCCTTGCCACCGAGGACCCGTCGCTGGCGAGCGAGCGTGAAAGCGTGATTTTCGGCCCCCGCTGATCGGATAACGAGTCCGGGGTTGCCACCGACGACGAAGGTTAGAGGTCATCATGAGCGAAAGCATCGACGTATTGCAGAACGGGATTTCTCAGTCCAGCAAGCGCGCGCTGCGCAACCCGTGGGTGCTCGGATGGCTTGCCCTCGTCGCGGTGGTCCTGGGGGTGAACATCTTCATGATCACCATGGCCTTCGTCACCAACCCCGGCCTGGTTTCCAAGGATTACTACGAAAAGGGCCGCGACTACGAGCGCACCGTGCAGCAGCGGATCGCTGCGCGCAACGCGCTTGCCTGGGACCTGAGCCTGCAGACGCCGGAGCGCATCGTTCTGCAGCGTCCCGCCGCATTCCGCATCACTGCCGCCGACAAGGTCGGTCTGCCGCTCGTCGGCGCCGACGTCACGGTCCGTGCCTTCCGCCCGTCCGATGCCAACGCGGATTTCAGCATGCCCCTCGCGGAAGTCACCGGCGGCCAGTACGTGGGCGATCTGGTGTTCCCGCTCAAAGGCGTATGGGACGTGATCGTCGAGGTACGACAGGGTGAGCATAACTACGAAATCGCGCGCCGTGTCTCCGTTGTCGTCGACTGAACCGCCCGCCACGGCCGCATCACCCCAAGACTGTTTCCACTGCGGCCTGCCTGTCCCGGACGGGGAGGTTTTCGAAGAGACCATCGAAGGAAAACGCCGGCAGTTCTGCTGCATCGGCTGCAAGTCCGTCTGCAAATTCATCTACGACTCGGGGCTCGAGGGCTTTTACCAGCGTACGCCGGAAGGCACGCTGCTGGCGCCGCCCCCTCCGCCACCCAAGGATGTCGCCCTTTACGACCTTGAAGAGGTCCAGGACGAATTCGTGGTTCGCACCGGGGCCGAACGCGGCATCCACCTGCTGGTGGAGGGCATTCATTGCGCCGCCTGCGTATGGCTCATCGAGCGCACCCTGGGCCAGATGCCGGGTGTGTTGTCCGCCCAGGTCAATCTCAGCGGCAAACGTGTACAGGTGCGTTGGGACAACGATCGGCTGAAACTGTCGTCCATCATCCGGCGCCTGGCGGATATCGGCTATTCCGCCGTCCCCTACGACCCGGAAGCGGCCGAAGGCCAGCTCAAGAAGCACGACCGCGATCTGCTGTTCCGCATGGCTTTCGCGGCGTTCGCCGCGTCCAACCTCATGTGGACGTCCATCGCCCTTTACTCGGGTGCGTCCCAGGACGAATTCCGCAGCCTGTTCCACTGGGTCGGCCTGGTGCTCGCGCTGCCCACCCTGCTTTACTCCGGCTGGCCGTTCCTGAGAGGCGCCTGGACGGGCTTGCGCAACCGTCATCCCACCATGGACCTGCCCATTGCGTTGGGCGCCACAGTCACCTTCCTGTACTCCTGCTACATCACGTTCACGGGCAGCACCACAGGCGAGGTGTATTTCGATACGGTGGTGAACTTCCTGTTCATCATTCTCATCGGGCGCTACCTCGAAGGCCTGTCCAAACGCCAGGCGGTGGCCTCCACCCAGCGCCTGCTCGACCTGCAGCCCAAGGGCGCCACGGTATTGCGCGACGGCAAGGAAGAGATGGTGCCTATCCGCGCCGTGAAGATGGGCGAAATGGTGCTGGTACGTCCGGGTGACAAGATCGCCGTGGATGGCGAGATCGTGGAAGGGCGCAGCGCCGTCAACGAGGCCATGCTCACGGGCGAATCGGTACCTGTGACCAAGACGGTCGGTGACAAGGTTTCCGCCGGCACGCTCAACCAAAGCGGCGCCCTCAAGGTGCGCGTGGAAGCGACTCTGCGCAATACGGCCCTTGGCCGGATCATCCAGCTGGTGGAAGAGGCACAGGCCTCGAAGGCGCCCATTCAGTGCACCGCGGACCGCATCGTTCCCTGGTTCGTGTTCGTCACCCTGGCCCTCGCCTCCGTGACCTTCCTGTTCTGGGTGGGCACCGACTTCGAGGTGGCGCTGATGGCCGCCACCTCGGTACTCATCATCACCTGCCCGTGTGCCTTCGGCCTCGCTACACCCATGGCCATCGCGGTGGCGTCCGGGCTCGGCGCGCGCCACGGCATTCTGGTGAAAAACGGCGCCGTGCTGGAGACCCTGTCGAAGGTGACCCACGTGGTGTTCGACAAGACCGGCACCCTCACCGAGGGGCGCATGCGCCTGACCGAGACGGTCACCGCGCCCGGGCAGGATGCCGATCGCCTGCTGGCCGTCACCGCGGCGGTCGAACGCCTGTCGGAACACGTGATTGGCCGCGCAGTAGTGGCCGCTGCCAGGGAGCGGGGCCTTGCGCTGCCGACCATCAACGGCTTCGAGAGCGAAGCGGGTCTTGGCGTACGCGCCACCGCCGAAGGCGAATCTGTGGTCATCGGTACCGCAGACTGGCTGGCCAAGAACGGTGTGCAAGACACCGGTGTGTTCCAGGAGACGGTGCACCATTGGGAAGATCAGGGCACGACGAGTGTGTACGTTGCCGTGAATGGCGCCTGCTGCGGCGTCTTCGGTGTGACGGACGTGCTGCGCGCGGATGCGCCGGCACTGGTAGAGAGCCTGCGTGCCGCCGGGATCCGCATGACCCTGCTGTCCGGTGATCGCCGTCGCGTCGCCGAGGCCGTCGCGGCACGCCTGGGCGGCATGGAGGTCATCGCCGAGGTCCTGCCCGAGGACAAGGATCGCGTCATCGCGCAATTGCAGCAGCGGGGTGACTACGTGGCGATGGTGGGCGACGGCATCAATGACGCGCCCGCGTTGACCCGCGCCAACGTGGGCATCGCCATCGGATCGGGTACCGACGTGTCCGTGGAAAGCGCAGACATCGTGCTGGTGTCCAATGAGCTCGACAAGGTGCGTATTTCCATTCAGCTGTCGCAGCGGACCCTACGCACCATCAAGCAGAACATCACCGCCTCGCTTGTCTACAACGTGGTGATGATTCCTCTTGCTATGGCCGCCTACATCACTCCGCTATTCGCGGCCGTCGCCATGCCGTTCAGTTCACTGTTCGTGATTGGCAATGCCGCACGCATCCGCTCACTGTTCAAACAGCGGCCCGAACAGACGCAACGCAGCGCCCCGCTCGTGACGCCGCCGCTGGAGGTGAAGTAATGGAAGTCATCTACACGCTGATCCCCGCCATGATCGTGCTGGGCCTCGTACTGGTCGTGATTCTGGTATGGGCAGTCAAAAAAGGTCAGTACGAAGACTTCGAAGGTGAGGCGAACCGCATTCTGCTGGACGAAGACGAGCCCATCACGCCGCGCGCAAAGAAAAAGGCCGACCCGAACTGGCCTGACGCCGACGACGACTGAGCCGTCGCACCGAGCGTCTTTGGCATGAAGGCGGCCTGCCGAACGCCGTCCCCACCGTCTGAAACCGCCATCACCCGGAGGACCGGCGGTGGTTTCATCCGCCTGCGTATCGCGGCCTGAGGCCGCTCCTACAGGAGAATGGCGCGCTGGGCGTTGTAGGAGCCCGCTCCGCGGGCGATAACCGGTGGTGGTTTCATCCGCCTGCGTATCGCGGCCTGAGGCCGCTCCTACGGGGGAATGGCGTGTTGTTTGTTGTAGGAGCCCGCTCCGCGGGCGATA
>JAWLCT010000045.1:0-24285 GCA_041687015.1 Gammaproteobacteria bacterium | reverse complement strand
CACAACGCGCCGTTTTTTGTAGGAGCGGCCTCAGGCCGCGATTGCGCAGGTGGTTGAAACCACCGCCGTTATCGCCCAGAGGACTGGGCTCCTACAACGAACGATGAACGATGCACCATTCCCCTTGTAGGAGCGGCCTCAGGCCGCGATACGCAGGTGGTTGAAACCACCGCCGTTATCGTCCAGAGGGACTGGGCTCCTACAGCGCTGTTTCTTTGTCGCGTGGGGGAAATTCGGGCGCGTTCAAACGCGCGGCGCTGATGCGAACAGTTTGAAGAAATTCTCGGTGGTCTGCTCCGCGAGGGCATCGAGGGAGAGACCGCGCAGCTCGGCAATGTGCTCGGCGACATGACGCACAAATCCAGGCACGTTGCTCTTGCCGCGGTGCGGTACCGGGGCGAGGTAAGGTGAATCGGTCTCCACCAACAGGCGGTCGAGCGGAACCCGTTTCGCCACTTCACGCAACGCCTCGGCGGTACGGAAGGTGACGATGCCGGAAAAGGAGATATAGAAACCGAGTTCCATTGCACGTTCGGCCGTGGCCCAATCATCCACAAAGCAATGCATCACCCCACCCACCGAGGCAGCCCCCGCCTCGTCCAACACCCGCAGGGTGTCTTCCTTCGCGTCACGCGAATGCACGATGAGCGGTTTGCCTACGCGCCGTGCCGCGGCGATGTGGTTGCGGAAGCGTTCGCGCTGCCACGCCAGATCGCCCTCACTGCGGAAGTAATCCAGGCCGGTTTCACCCAGTGCAACGATGCGCGGATGGGCGGCCAGTTTTGCAAGCGTTTCCACGCTCGGCTCTTCGATGCCCTGCTCATTGGGATGCACGCCCACGCTGGCGAATACGTTGGCATGCCGCTCGGCGATATCGCGCACCACCGGCGCGTTTTCCATATCGATGGAAACGCAGAGAAACCAGCCCACGCCCTGCTCGCGCGCATGGGCCAGCACGCCCTCGAGCGTGCCGCCGAAAGGTGCGAAATCAAGACGATCGAGATGACAATGGCTGTCGACGAGCAAGGCAGTCATGGAGGCGACCCCGCGAGCGCGGGTTACATGGTGTGGGTTTGGCGATCGGACTTGAGGGCGCCGGCCAGGTAGGTCTCGATCTTGTTGCGGGCCGCACCACCGTCCTGGTCGGAGAACTGCACGCCGATGCCGGCCGCACGGTTAC
Organism: Gammaproteobacteria bacterium; assembly: GCA_041687015.1. GTDB lineage: Bacteria > Pseudomonadota > Gammaproteobacteria > Thiohalomonadales > Thiohalomonadaceae > JALOAT01. The sequence goes on along the minus strand of JAWLCT010000045.1, from coordinate 23,105 downwards.
CCTGGGCGCCCTTGGGCGTGATCCAGACGATTTTGCCGGCCACGGGCAGCTTTTCGTTCTCATCCATGAGGGTGAGCAGCATGAACACCTCATCCCCCAATTCATAGGGCTTGTTGGTGGGAATGAACAGGCCGCCGTTGCGGATGAACGGCATGTAGGCCGCGTAGAGGGCGCTCTTGTCCTTGATGGTCAGGGATAAAATGCCCTGGCGTCCGGCCATTCCTGCTTGCATCAGTTCACCTCGTTCGTGCCGCGCGGGGCCGCGGGAACAGCGCTGCCCAGTGGACGAGAATCTCTTCGAGCAAAAGTTGCGGGTGTACGTGGCCGCGCAACAGCCGCGGCGCCTCCTGCAACCGGTCGAGTATCCGGTACAGTCCCGCCAAGTCTACCGGCTCCGCCATGGCCTGCAAACGCCCCCGTTCACCACCTGGAGCGGTCAAGCCCTCCGGTCCGGCCGCTTTCAGGCGGATCAATTCGCAAACTGTGACGTAGGCCCAGTGGACGGCTGCATCGGCACCACCACTCACCCAGGTCCCGGCCACCCCGGACACCGGTGCGCCCTTTGCCACTTGCTCCAGGCCGTCGAGTACGCCCGCACGTCGTTCGGCACCACCGCCGGTGACCAGTTCCAGGGCAGCCAATGGGGCATCATCGGCAAGGGCCAGCGCTTCCGCCGCATCGGCGTTTGCGGGCAGTCGCGCAGCCAGCCAGGCCAGGGTGTCCGCATCGCCCCGTGCGGGCGTGAGCTGGACGATCTGACAGCGGCTGCGAATGGTGGGCAGCAGCGCCGCCGGTCGGTCGGTTACCAGGATCAGCATCGTGCCGGCAGCCGGTTCTTCCAGGGTTTTCAGCAGCGCGTTGGCCGCATTGGCATTCATGCGTTCCGCGGGCGCCAGCACGATGACCTTGTGCCCGGCATACTGCGGCTTCAGTTCCTGAAAGGCGGTGGCCTCTCGGATCTGGGCGATGGTGAGATCCTTGCCCTCCTCCGCGGGAAAGGCACGCAACAGATCCGGATGACTCCCCGCCTGCAACAAATGACAGCCCCGGCACGCCCCGCAGGCGCCCTGAGCGCCGTGGTTTTCGCACAGCAGCCATGCCGCAAACGCTTCGGCCAGATGGCGCTTGCCGAGTCCGCCGGGCCCGGAAAGGAGCAAGGCATGAGGCAGGCGCGCTTCCTCGGCCCGGCGCGTCAACGTTTGCCAGACCTCGGCATGCCAGGGAAACGGCTGGGGAAGTTCGCTCATGGGCGCAGGACGCCGTCGATGACGTGGTCGAGCTGTACCATGACCTCGGGCAGCGCCCTGCCTGCGTCGATGACCCGATAGCGGGCGGGCCAGCGCTCGGCCCGCGTCAGATACACCTGACGCACACGTTCGAAAAATGCCGCTTGTTCACGTTCGAAGCGATCGGGTGCGGAACGCTTGCCCGCCCGCTCCAGGCCGGTGGCCACAGGCAGATCGAGGATGATGGTGAGGTCCGGCTGCAGCGCGCCTTGCACGAAGCTTTCCAGCACGGCGATGCGCTCTTCGGGCATGCCGCGGCCACCGCCCTGATAGGCATAGCTGGCGTCGGTGAAGCGGTCGGAAATCACCCAGGTGCCCGCCTCGAGCGCTGGCAGGATGACCTGCTGCACATGCTGGGCGCGGGCCGCGAACATGAGCAACAGCTCCGTATCCGGGTGCATGCCGTCGTTGCGGTGGTCCAGCAGCAGTTCGCGGATTTGCTCGCCAATGGCCGTGCCGCCCGGTTCACGCGTAACCAGCACGGGTTTGCCGGCGGCCTCCAGTCGTGCCTTCAGGTGGGCGAGATTGGTGCTCTTACCGCTGCCCTCGAGGCCCTCGAGGGTGATGAACCGTCCACGCATGCAGGAATGTCCCGATCAAAAACGGGCGTTATGTTATCACCCGCAAGCGCTCAGGCGGCGCCCTCGTCTTCCATCTCGGGTTTCTTGCCTTCCAGCAGGTTGTCGAAGGCGCGGCGCAGGGTCTTCACAGCGGTGGGGGCTTCGACTTCCATCACGTGCTCGATTACCCACTTGTTCTCCTTACCGCCCATCAACTGGTCCACGCAGGTGCCCAGGTAACGCAGGAAGGGATAGCTGGGCTCGCCATCGGTGAAACCGAATTCCGCGTAGGCCTCGGCACGCTCGTTGAGGCGCTCGATGAAGGGGCCGCGGTAGTCACCCGGGCCGGCCTCGTCGGTCATGTTGTCGCTCAGGGTGCCAGCGAGACGGCGCGCCAGTTCCGTCACGAAGCGCACACGGTCCTCCTCTTCCAGCGCTTCGTAGGCCAAGCGATCCGCCACCTGAATAAGGAAGATCAGGATTTCGCCAATCACCGCCAGCTGCTGCACGTTGGAACGGTAATTGAATCCGGCGTTGTACATCTTGTTGACCGTGGTCTGGCCGATGCGCCAGGCAATGAAGGCGAGCGCGCCAGCGATCTCCTCGATGGAAGCGGACCTGTCCTTTCTGTACCAGCGGCTGCGTACGCGCATTCGTCTTCTCCCGGAAGGTTTGGCAGTGCCAACCCGCCATGCTAGTGTTGAAATATCCAAGAATTTTACTGGGCAATTGCCTGCCGGCCAAGCATTGATCCGAGGCCCTTCCCATGACGCCCGAATTTTCCCGCCTGCGCGCGAGCGTACAGCACAACTGTCACATTTCCGATGCCCTGTTCGCGCGCGATTACTCCCTTTGCATTTATCTGCTCAAGATGCGTGAGTATTTCCGCTGGGAGCGCGGGTTCGACTATGGCGAGTCGCTGCCGGACAAGGAACTCGGGCAATGGCTGGTGGAACGCGAACACCTGTGGCACGAACTGGAAGACGCGGAGTTTGCGCGGGTTCCCTTTGCCAGCCGTGAACTGGATCCCTTCGCCTCCGATGAGCTGAACGCGCTGCTTGCCCCGGAAGGACTGGTTTACAGCGGCGGTTACGGCAGCTCCGCCAAGCCGCATTTCTTCCTCGCCGATCTGCAACGGGAGGAAATTCTCGACGGACTGCTCGTCTATGTCGCCGGGCGGGAATATGCCCGTGACATCACCGCACCGCCGGCCATGAGCGTCGGCGACACGGTGTTCGTGCGGCGTGAATCCCTGCAGCGCACGCTTTGGGAACGTCTGGAGGAATGGCACTGGCACAAGCGGGACAATGCCATGGGGCGGGCGGTGGCCCACTACAATTTCGAAGCTGATTTCGCGCGGGCACTCGATGCCATGACCGAACGTGAAATCGACAGCGTGATTCTGCACGAGACAGGCGAAGTGGAGGCCGGCCGGTGTCTGGGTCCCGGGTGGGAAAATCTGCTCGCCGGTGTTTTCCGTAGCCGCGCCGAATACACGGCGCGCGCGGTGCGCGATCACCTGGCCGACTGCTCGGTGACGCTCCCTGCCTTGATGGCACGCGATGCGGTACCGTCAATCCACTTTTTCTTTGCCAATCTCACCGGCATGCGCCGTTCCCTGTTTCCCTCGCTGGTGCGTGCCTACGAGGCATGGCACGGCGGCGATGCGAACGCTCTGCCCCGGGCGGTGGCCGACGGCAAGGAACACTGGCAGGAGGTCGCCCTGCGCCTTCTTGCGGCCTTCAATCGTGACGGCCAAAAAGGTGTGGAAGCGGAGGCGGTTTCCATCGAACTTTGAGAGGGGAAGAAGGAACCACGGAGGCCACGGAGGGTCACGGAGAAGCTTAGGCTGTTTTCTGTTTCTCTCGCGTCCACTGTCGTTGTGCTTCGCGTCCGCGGTTCGAATTCTGAATTCCTGCAACAGATGGACGGTGTTTTTTCCGTGGCTCTCCGTAGACTCCGTGTTTTCTGCCTTTCTCCTCCCCAAAAAAAACGCCCGCATGAGCGGGCGTTTTTTGGCACCGAAGCGGAGCGATTAGTAGCCACCCTTGCGCTTGGTTTCGGGCAGGCCGGCAATCTTGCTGGCCTGCTTGGCGGGGCCACGGGGGAAGCTTTCGTACAGAGCCTTGGCGTCGACGCTCGAGTCGTTCCAGAACTCCTTGAAGTGCTTCACCATGTTGCGTTCGTTGGGCTGGTTGCCGCCGTTGTTGAAGTATTCGTCGCGCAGGTACTCGATGATGTCCCAAGCGCGCTGGTTGAGGGCCACGCCCTCTTCCTGGGCGATAACTTCGGCCAACTCACGGCTCCATTCGTCCTGGTTGACGAGATAGCCGTGATCGTCGCATTCAATGGTGTTGCCGTTTACTACGTAGGCCATGTGGTCTCCTTAACTCACGTTATGACTGGTTTTTTAAGGAATTTTTGGGCGCCCGGATTATACCGACTTGTGGGCGATGAACAAGCCGCAGCCCATGCGCCGGTGCTCCCCGATGCCGCGTTCCTGCAAGCGCACCGAATCCTCCAGGGAGAGTTCGGCAACCATCAGGCTGCGGGTCTCCAGCGGACCGTCGTCGGTATGCAATGTGTTGGTCTTGCCGCACAGGATCTTCCTGGCGCTCACGCCGCTCTCACGGAGCCGTGCGAAGCACTCGCGCAGGAAGGCATCTTCGCGTTGCGGGCCGCCGAAACTGACATAGCGGGCGTACAGGGTGGTGGTTTTGCTGAGCAGGCGCGGACTGGCCTCGCCGACATCCATGGTGTGCCCCGCCACGTCAAGACGTTGGCCGCTCAAGGCACGGGCCGCGTCGGCGCGCGCCTTGGGCAGACGCAGCACCAGCTTGGTGCGCCGCGACAACAACAGCAGGTCATCCGGCCGTTCCCAGCCGTTTCCCGAATCCGCGCCATGGATGGCATGAATCCCTGCATCGGGTTCATCCGCAAGCCACGGCAAGGCCCCGGTCACCGCCCTATAGAGTGCCTGGGCGTGATCCACGGGCAGTGTGCGGCAGGTGATGGCGAAGACCAGATCGATGATGTCGTCGGGAACGACGAATTGGCCGACCTCGGTTTCCTCTTGCCAGTACATGTCAGTCCACCGGGATTTTGGCCCGCAACGCGTCGCGGTCGTACCACCACGCCTCGGGCACGATGACGTCGAGAATTTTGGCGAGCCGTGACAATACCAGAGCCGGATCATCGAGCTGCATGCGCTCGGTCCAGAAATCGAAGAGTTCCTGGCTGTCGACACCGCTGTGCTGACGGGCCACGTTGCCCAACATCTGGCCGGTGAAGAACTGCAGATCCTCGCGCTTCTTGCCCTCGGCCCGCAGGTCCACGATATAGCGGGCGGCGGCGGCGGCCACGGCGGCACCGTCGGCCTTGGGCGGGGTCTCCTCCACCAGGCGCTGCAGAATGGCCACCGACAATTCCGGATCGATGGGGTACGTGACCCCGAGCCAAACCCCGTGGGCCAAGGCCTTGGCAGCATCCGGCGATTCGGTCTGGGACATGACGTCGCAGGCCTGGACGGCCTGTTCCCAGTCCTCCTGCGGCAGCGCCAGATCGAAGGCCTCCCGGGCACGGGCAAATGCCTCGTCCAGACGCTCCAGGTCGAGCAGTATATAAGAGGAGTCCAGCAGGGCCTTTGCCCGGGCCGCCGGCGGGAGGTCTCCCTCCAGCTCGGCATCAAGCTCCGCAAGGCGGCGCAGCAGCAGCTCGCTGGACTTCACGGCATCCTGGGAGCACTCCGCCTCACCGCGTTGTTCGTCTTTGTTCAGGTACTTCATCGGCAGCCTCTCAGGTAAATGCCGCTTCGAGGCGGTCTTCCCAGTTCTCGGGGGTGTCGGAGAAATTGGGTTTCACATCGATTCGGAAGAACATCTCCGACTTGGCTCGCTCTTTCACGATCTCGACCAGCTGCTCGAAGTTCTCGAGCTGGGGGTTCTGGATGAGCACTTCGCTCAGGTACAACATGTCGAGCCCTCTTGCGCAGTATGGTTTGAAACGGGTCCGCATTTAATTAGGACCGTGAAAACGGACTTCAAGTGCGTTAAGTCCTTTCTTTCCTCCCGGGAATCGGGTAGAAAAGCCGGTCACGTGGTTTAGACCCGGATAACGTAGCTGTTTAGTCAGCTATTTATCGCAGAGCGTGGCGCGCCGCAAGGGGCGTCACGACGCCGGAAGCCGGAGCACCAAAGCCCGAGTCCGACGGTAGGTGGTTCTAAGTGCTTGGCTTATTAAGACTTCTTAATATTGGAATGGTCTTATTAGCTGGATTGATAGGGGAATTAACATATCCCATTCAGGATAGCCCCCTTTCACGTAGCCACCCCCCATTGGAAAGATACTTTGGCCCATTAGGAACTCCTAAACTTCTGGCCAATTGGAGGCGCTGTGTGCTCCACGGTGCTGTTCAAGCGAAATGACGTGTGCAGGGCGACCTGCAGCACGTACCGCCAGCAAGGAAAAGTCCTTATCTGACGGTACGTAACTCAACAAATCTCTACGGGAGAAAGAGTAATGGCGAACAAATTGCACGACACCCCGTTGCTTGACCAACTGGAAAGCGGTCCCTGGCCTAGCTTCGTTACCGGTCTGAAGCGCCTGGCCAACGATGAGGGTAAGGCATACGCCCCCATGATGAAGGACCTGCTGGGTCAGCTCGAGACCTCCTACCGTACCCGTAAGGGCTACTGGAAGGGTGGTACCGTGGGTGTCATCGGTTATGGCGGCGGCGTTATCCCCCGCTTCACCGAGCTGAAGGACGAGAACGATAAGGCCCTGTTCCCCGCCGCTGCAGAGTTCCACACCCTCCGCATCCAGCCGCCCGCCGGCATGCACTACGATACCGCCACTCTCCGCAAGTTCTGCGACATCTGGGAGAAGTACGGTTCCGGTCTGATCGCCTTCCATGGCCAGTCCGGCGACATCATGTTCCAGGGCATCACCACTGAGAACGTTCAGCCCGCCTTCGACGAAATGAACGAAATGGGCTTCGACCTCGGTGGCGCCGGCCCCGCCGTGCGTACCGGCATGTCCTGCGTGGGCGCCGCCCGTTGCGAGCATTCCTGCGCCAACGAGCAGCGCATTCACCGCGAGCTGGTGAACAGCTTCCTGGACGACATGCACCGTCCCGCCCTGCCCTACAAGTTCAAGTTCAAGGTGTCGGGCTGCGCCAATGACTGCATGAACTCCATCCACCGCGCGGACATGTCCGTGATCGGCACCTGGCGTGACGACATTCAGGTCGACCAGGCTGAGGTGAAGGCGTTCGTGGGCGCCAAGGGCCGCAAGTACGTGATCGACAACGTCATCACCCGCTGCCCCACCAACGCGCTGTCCCTGAACGACGACGACACCCTGGACGTGGATAACAAGAACTGCGTCCGTTGCATGCACTGCATCAACGTCATGACCAAGGCGCTGTCCCCGGGCAACGACAAGGGCGTGTCCATCCTGATCGGTGGTAAGCGCACCCTGAAGATCGGCGACCTGATGGGTACCGTCGTGGTCCCCTTCATGAAGCTCGAAAACGACGAAGACTACGAGAAGCTGGTCGAGCTGGCCCAGAACACCATCGACTTCTTCGCCGAGAACGCCCTGGAACACGAGCGTACCGGTGAGATGATCGAGCGTATCGGCCTGGTCAACTTCCTCGAAGGCGTCGGCCTCGAGGTTGATCCCAACATGATCAACCAGCCGCGCTCCAACTCCTACATCCGTACGGATGGCTGGGACGAAGAAGCGAAGAAGTGGTTCGAGCGTAAGGCGGCCGCTGCCAATTAATCGGCAAGCTTGAGTCGACTGATGCGGGGCATCGCCGGGACAACCGGGGTGCCCCGCAAAACCAATTAAGCAGTAATTCTTGAGAGAAATCGGAGGTAATGATGTCTGCTCCTCGTATGCCGATTGAGAGTGGCGTGCCGGATCCGTTTCCGTTCATGCACCCTGTGCTGAAGAAGAACTTCGGCCAATGGAAGTACCACGAGCGTCCCCGTCCCGGCGTGCTGATGCACGTTGCCAAGAGCGGCGACAAGGTTTGGACCGTCCGCGCCGGCACCCAGCGCCAGATGGACGTCTACACCATCCGCAAGCTGGCTGACATCGCCGACCAGTTCGCCGAAGGTCACGTGCGTTTCACCATGCGCTCCAACATCGAGTTCATGGTGTCCGACGAAGCCAAGGTTCAGCCCCTGATTGACGCCCTCCTGAAGGAAGGCTTCCCGGTCGGCGGCACCGGCCCCTCGGTGACCATGATCTCCCACACCCAGGGCTGGCTGCACTGCGACATCCCCGGCACCGACGCCTCCGGCGTGGTGAAGGCGCTGATGGACGAGCTTCACGACGAGTTCGTGAAGGAAGACATGCCGAACCGCGTGCACATCACCACGTCCTGCTGCCAGATCAACTGCGGCGGCCAGGGTGATATCGCCATCAACATCCAGCACACCAAGCCGCCCAAGATCAACCACGACATGGTTGCCAACGTGTGCGAGCGTCCGTCCGTCGTGGCCCGCTGCCCCGTTGCCGCCATCCGTCCGGCCATGGTCAACGGCAAGCCCTCGCTGGAAGTCGACGAGAAGAAGTGCGTCTGCTGTGGCGCCTGCTTCCCGCCCTGCCCCCCGATGCAGATCAACGACCCCGAGCACTCCAAGCTCGCCATCTGGGTCGGCGGCAAGCACTCCAACGCCCGCTCCAAGCCGATGTTCCACAAGCTGGTCGCCGCTGGCCTGCCGAACAACGCTCCGCGTTGGCCGGAAGTCGCCGCCGTCGTCAAGAACATCCTGAAGGTCTACAAGGAAGACGCGAAGGATTGGGAGCGTATCGGTGACTGGGTTGAGCGTATTGGCTGGCCCCGCTTCTTCGAACTGACCGGCCTGCCGTTCACCAAGTACCACATCGACAACTGGCGTGGTGGTCGTGTGAACCTGAACGCTTCGGCTCACATCCGCTTCTAAGTCGAGAGGTAAGACGTTCCAATGAAGTTTACGATCCAGGTTAACGAGGGTCCGTACACTCACCAGGCGTCGGACAGCGCATATAAGTTCTGCGAAGCCGCACTGGCGAAGGGACACGAGATCTTTCGCGTGTTCTTCTACCACGACGGCGTCAACAACGCGACGCGCCTGACCACGCCGCCCCAGGATGACCGCAACATCGTCAACCGTTGGAGCGACCTTGCTGCCAAGCACAATATCGACCTCGTTGTTTGCGTTGCCGCGGCCCAGCGCCGCGGCATCGCCGATGCCGAAGAGTCGAAGCGCAACGGTAAGGACGCAGACAACATCGCTCCCGGCTTCCGGATTTCCGGTCTCGGGCAGTTGATCGAAGGCGGCATTCAGTCTGATCGCCTCGTGGTGTTCGGCGACTGATCAGGGGGTTAAGCAATGAGTGACGAAATGATGGAAGGCGGCGCGGTAAAGAGATTCTGCTACGTGAACCGCAAGGCTCCGTACGGAACCGTCTATGCGCTGGAATCTCTCGAAGTGGTGCTCATCGGCGCTGCGTTCGAGCAGGATGTCAGCCTCGTGTTCATCGATGACGGCGTTTACCAGCTCGCCAAGGGCCAGGACACCGCTGACATTGGCATGAAGAACTTCTCCCCCACCTACCGCGCTCTGGAGATGTACGACGTCGAGAAGCTCTACGTCGAGAAAGAGTCGCTTGAGGCTCGCGGTCTGTCGGAAGAAGACCTGCTCGTCGACGTGCAGGTGATGTCTCGCGACGAGATCACCGGCCTGATGGAAGAGCAGGACGTCGTCCTGACCTTTTAAGAGGGGAAAAGCATGTTGCACACCGTTAACAAGTCGCCTTTCGAGAAGAATTCCTTCGAAAGCTGTCTGGCCCATGCCCAGAAGGGCAGCACCATTCTGCTGATCGAAGACGGCGTCTATGCCGCGATGCAGAACACCGCGGTTTCCGAGGCGCTGACGAAGGCGATGGCCGACTTCACCATCTGTGCTCTCGAGCCGGATCTGAAGGCCCGCGGTATTCGCGGGAAAGTCATGGATGGTATCAAGCTCGTCGATTACAGCGGCTTTGTGGATCTGGTCGTTGCCAACGACAAGGTTCAGGCGTGGTTGTAAAACCGAGATTCAACTGACTGAGGAGAAGATGTCATGGCACTTGAAGTAAACGGCAAGTCCCTTGCGACCGACGAAGAAGGCTACCTGCTCAACCTGGCTGACTGGGATGAGGCTGCGGCCGTTGAGCTCGCCAAGAGCGAAGGCGTCGAGATGACCGACGCTCACTGGGAAGTGATCCACTTCCTGCGCGAGTACTACAACGAGTACCAGATCGCCCCGGCGGTCCGCGTGCTGACCAAGGCCATCGGCAAGAAGCTTGGGCCCGAGAAGGGCAACAGCAAGTACCTGTACGAGCTGTTCCCGTACGGTCCTGCCAAGCAGGCGTGCAAGATCGCCGGCCTGCCGAAGCCGACCGGCTGTATCTAAAGCCTTGGGCTTTCGGGGGGGACTAATCCCCCCCCGATGCTTGCATCTCCATCAGCAGAGGGTCGTTGTCCAATGTCGTTCCTGACGACGTTTTACGTAGCTCTTTTCTACCTGGCGACGGTACTGTTCGTTCTCGGGCTTGCCCGGAAGATCATGCAGTACGCCAAGACGCCCGCTCCGCTCAAGATTCCCACGACGCCCGCGCCGACTACCGGGTCGGGTGTGGTGTTGCGCATGGCCCGCGAGGTCGTGCTCTTCGAAAGTCTGTTCAAGTCCAACAAGTGGATTTGGATCTTCGGGTGGATGTTCCATGTGGGCCTCGCCCTCGTGCTGCTGCGGCATGGCCGCTATTTCGTAGCCGAGCCTGGTTTCCTGCTCACTTCCATTCAACCCTTCGGTATTTACGGTGGTCTGGCCATGGTCGCGGGTCTGCTCGCACTGTGGGGCCGTCGTATCGTGGTGGAGCGCATCCGCTACATCACCTCGCCGTCCGATCACCTGATGCTCGCCCTGCTGGTCGGCATCGGCGCGAGCGGCCTCATGATGAAGTTCGTGGCGCACACCGACATCATTGCGGTCAAGGCCTTCTTCCTCGGCCTGATGTATTTCGACCCGCAGCCGCTGCCCAGCGACCCCGCGCTGCTGGTCCATCTGTTCCTGGTTGCCCTGCTGATGATCGTGTTCCCCATCAGCAAGCTGCTGCATGCGCCGGGTGTGTTCTTCAGCCCGACCCGCAACCAGATCGACAACCCGCGTGATCGTCGTCATCTGGCGCCCTGGGCTGCGAGCCTGGACAAGTAATCGCACGAGCCGGACAGTGAACTAAGGAGAATCGCGTGGCCGATTTTCAGACCCCCGAAATGCGGGAATACCCGACTATTCCCGCTCTGCAAAACGACGCAACGGCGCATCTGAAGCCCTTCGTTGCGGCGCCCGACCATCAGGCGGCACTGGGCTTCCCCGGCGAACTGGTGGAGAACTGGCAGGAGAAAGCCATCGAAAAGATGGGTGACCTGCTGGGCAAGTACCGCGGCCTGCGCGTGTTCATGGACGCCTGCGTGAAGTGTGGCTCCTGCACCGACAAGTGCCACTACTTCCAGGGCACCCACGACCCGAAGAATATGCCGGTGGCGCGTCAGGACCTGCTGCGCAGCGTCTACCGCCGTTACTTCACCTTCGCCGGCAAGTACTTTCCCAAGCTGGTGGGTGCCCGTGACCTGACCCGCGAAGTGCTGGACGAGTGGTACAGCTACTTCCACCAGTGCTCGCAGTGCCGTCGCTGCTCGGTGTTCTGCCCCTACGGCATCGACACCGCCGAAGTTTCCATGGCCGCGCGCGAGATCATGGACTCCATCGGCTACGGCCAGAAATACTGCAACGAAATCCTCGGCAAGGTGCACAAGGTCGGCAACAATCTCGGCCTGCCCGGCCCGGCCCTCGCAGCGACGCTCGAGGAATTCGCCGACGAGATTTTCGACGACACGGGTACGCGCGTGGCCATGCCGGTCGACAAGAAGGGTGTGGACATCCTGCTGGTCACCCCGTCGGCCGACTTCTTCGCCGAGCCGCACATCGACGGTCTGATGGGTTACGCCAAGGTGTTCCATGAGGCAGGCGTGAGCTGGACGGTGTCCACCTATGCCTCGGAAGCCGCGAACTTCTCCATGTTCATCGGCAGCTACGAGAACCTGAAGCGCGCCGCCGAACGTATCCGCAAAGCCGCCATCGACCTGGGCGTCAAGCGCATCGTGGTCGGCGAGTGCGGTCATGCCTGGCGCGTGGCCTACAACTTCTGGAACACCACGGCCGGCGTCGGTCACGGTGCGACCGACGAGTGGGCACTTCAGCTTCAGAAGCAGCTGGATCCGCGTTACCCGGCACCGCAGCACATCTGCGAGTTCACCTGGGACCTGATCAAGGAAGGCAAGCTCAAGCTGGACAAGTCCCAGAACGACCATCGCACGGTCACCTTCCACGACTCGTGCAACGTGGCACGCGCCAGCCGCATGGGCGACAAGCCCGGTGGCCAGTTCGACATTCCGCGTGCCGTCATCAAGGCGGTCTGCAACAACTACGTGGATATGGATCCTGACACCATCCGCGAGAAGACCTTCTGCTGCGGCGGTGGCGGCGGTCTGCTCACGGACGATCTCATGGAAATCCGTGTGAAGGGCGCCCTGCCCCGCATGGAAGCCCTGAAGGAAGTGGTGGAAGACCGGAAGGTCACCAATCTTGCGGCCATCTGCGCGATTTGTAAGAGCCAGTTTGCCAAGGTGCTCCCCTACTACGGCATGGGGATGGACATGATCGTCAGTGTCCATCAGCTCGTGAGCTCAGCCATCGTGCTGACGCGGCCCAGTGTCGAAGAGGACACCGAAGAAGAAGCAGCCGAATAAACACAGGTGATCCGCCTCGCGGCGGAACATAACAAGGTTTAACGCACAGGAGATTTGAGATGGCGACTTCCAGCGACGAAATGAAGAAGAGTCTGACCTTCCGCCGCTACAAGGACGGCGATTACAAGCGCCGCTCGTGGAGCGAAGAGATTTGGCAGGCCGGCTGGACCCACAAGTGCCCCACCTACGTGCATCGCACGCCGCCTTGCCAGGGCAGTTGCCCCTCGGGTGAAGACATCCGCGGCTGGCTGGATATCGTGCGTGGCATGGAGAAGCCGCCCCAGGGCATGACCATGCAGGAATACGCGTTCCGTCGCTCCACCGACGCCAACCCCTTCCCGTCCGTGATGGGTCGTGTGTGCCCGGCGCCCTGTGAAGACGGTTGCAACCGTAACCAGGTCGAAGACCACGTCGGCATCAACTCCGTCGAGCAGTACATCGGTGACCAGGCCCTGAAGGCCGGTCTGCAGTTCGAAGCCGGCGCCGACACCGGCAAGAAGGTCGCCATCATCGGTGGTGGTCCCGCCGGCATGGCCGCGGCCTACCAGCTGCGCCGCAAAGGTCACGGCGTGACCATTTTCGAAGCCCTGCCCCAGCTCGGCGGCATGATGCGTTACGGCATCCCCGGCTACCGTATGCCCCGCGACGTGCTCGACGGTGAAATCAACCGTATCGCCGGCATGGGCGTGGAAGTGAAGTGCGGCGTGAAGGTGGGCAAGGACGTGCAGCTCGCCGACCTGGAGAAGCAGTACGACGCCATCATCTTCGCCCTGGGTGCCCAGTCCGGCCGTGCCCTGCCCGTGCCCGGCGCCGATGCCGTCAACTGCATCACCGGTGTGGCCTTCCTGGCCGCCTTCAACGAAGGCCGCCTGAAGCACGTCTCCGGCAAGGTGCTGGTCATCGGTGGTGGTGACACTTCCATCGACGTCGCCTCCGTGGCCCGCCGTCTCGGTAACATCACCGTCGAGAACGAGAAGGATCGTCCGGAGTACATCATCCTCGGGCACACCGCCAGCGACGTTGCGCTGAGCGCACAGCGTCAGGGCGCCGACGTGACCCTGATCTCCCGCTCGGCCATCGAGAAGATGCCGGCGGCGCAGCACGAAATCGAAGACGCCACCCGCGAGGGCGTCAAGATCTTCGGCCAGCTGAGCCCCGTCGAAGTCGTCAAGGGTGCCGACGGCCGTGCTACCGGCCTCAAGGTCGCCAAGCTCGACGACAAGGCCCAGGTCATCGAGGGTAGTGAGTACGTGATCGAGGCCGACCTCATCGTCGCCGCCATCGGTCAGACCGGTGACCTCGTGGGCATGGAGTCCTTCCAGAACGCCCGCGGCCTGATTGATGCCGACAAGCACTACCAGGTGCCGAACAAGCCCGGCTATTTCGTGTGCGGCGACATCGTGCGCCCCCACCTGCTCACCACCGCCATCGGCCAGGCCTCCGTCGCCGTCGAGAGCGTGGATCACTACCTGAAGCACGAGCAGCTGGTGAACCGTCCGAAGGTCGACGTGCACCACTTCAACCTGCTGAACAAGCTGCGTGAAGCCGGTCTGGAGCCCGAATCCTTCAAGCCCCGCACCAAGGACGAAATCGTCCAGGCGGAAGGCTTCGCGAAGGAAATCGACCTGGGTATTCGTGGCACCTCCGCGGACAAGTTCGCGGTGCACAACTACGAAGACCGTTCGGCGCACGAGATCATCGCCGCCGACGAGCTGTTCCTCGGTCACTTCGCCTTCACGCCGCGCCACAAGCGCAAGCACATGGAAGTCAGCGCCGAACAGGTGCTGGGCCACTTCGAAGAGCGTCTGGTGCCCCTGGAAGAGGCGGAAGTCGTCGCCGAGGCCAAGCGTTGCATGAGCTGCGGCATGTGCTTCGAGTGCGACAACTGTGTGGTGTTCTGCCCGCAGGATGCCGTGCTGAAAACGCCCAGGAAGGATGCAACCACCGGCCGTTATGTGTACACCGATTACGCCAAGTGCATCGGTTGCCACATCTGCGCCGACGTGTGCCCCACGGGCTACATCCAGATGGGTATGGGCGACTAAGGAGCCATCAATGAACCGGTTGACCAAGCTACTCCATACGGCGGTGCTGGTGCTGACGATGTCAGCACCGGCCCTTGCCGCCGGGGGCGGCCGGGTGCCGATGCCTCAATTGCCCGAGGCCAAGGGTGACCAGTGCGTCGAAGACACGGATGTCATGCGCCGCAAGCACATGGATTACCTCATGGCTCACCGCGACAAGACGATGCACGAAGGCATCCGTACCACGAAGTACAGCCTCAAAGAATGCCTCGAGTGCCATGCACCCGTGCAGGAAGACGTCGCGGCCGGCAAAGACGAGGGTCAGCACTTCTGCGTGAGCTGCCATCAGTACGCGGGCGTGAAGATCGACTGTTTCGGGTGTCACGCGACCAAGCCTGAAAAATCCGCCTCATTCCACCCCATCGTCACCCCCGGGATGCAACAGGCGGCCGCGGCGCACCAGCCCGCGAACGAGCTGCTCAATCAGCTCGCGGGCGATAGCGAAAAGACAGGTGGAACAGAATGAGCGAACAGAAGCATCCGGATTTGGCCCGTCGTGAGTTTCTGAGCCAGAGCGCCAAGCTGGCCGCGGGTGTTTCCCTCGCTTCCGGTGTGATGCTGTATGGCGTCGCCCAGGCGAAGCCCGCGGACGAGGCAGTCACCAGCAAGGTGCGCTGGGGCATGCTCATCGACACCAACAAGTGCAGCAGCGGTTGCGACGCCTGCGTCAAGGGCTGCCACGAGTGGAACGGTGTTACGGATCACGGCCGTCCCGAGACGGACGCACAGTGGATCCGCAAGGTGGACCTGCGCAACAAGGCCACGGGCTCGGTGCACTCGCTGCCCATGATGTGCCAGCACTGCGAAAACCCGCCCTGCGCCGACGTTTGTCCCACCGGGGCATCGTTCAAGCGTCCGGACGGCATCGTGCTGGTGGACAAGCACATCTGCATCGGCTGCCGCTACTGCATGATGGCCTGCCCCTACAAGGCGCGCTCGTTCATCCACGAGGACGTCACCGACCAGCGTCCCCATGCCCCACGCGGCAAGGGTACGGTGGAAGCCTGCACGATGTGCGTCACCCGCGTGGACGAAGGTCAGCAGCCCGCCTGCGTCGAGGCCTGCAACAAGGATGGCCACAAGGCGATCATCTTCGGCGACCTGAACGATCCCAACAGCGAGATCGCCCAGACCGTCAAGACCTACGCCACCACTGCCATCCGCGCCGACCTCGGCCTGAACCCCGGCGTGCGCTACCGCGGCATCTAACGATTCGGAAGGCTGAAGCATGAAGAAAGTGCGCTTTACGCAAATCGAGGGTGGTCAGGGCTTCTGGGCCCTGCTCGCCATCCTGGGTGCGTTCATCCTCGCCGGCCTTGGCGCTGTGTACTACATGGAACACAACGGCCATTGGGTCACGGGCATGAACAACCAGATCGTCTGGGGCATGCCGCACGTGTTCGCGATCTTCCTGATCGTGGCCGCGTCCGGTGCCCTGAACGTGGCCTCCATCGGCTCGGTGTTCGGCAAGTCGATGTACAAGCCCCTGGCGCCCCTCTCGGGCTTGCTGGCTATCGCCCTGCTGGCGGGTGGTCTTGCGGTGCTGGTACTCGACCTGGGCCGTCCCGACCGCCTCATCGTTGCCATGACCAAGTACAACTTCAAGTCCATCTTCGCGTGGAACGTGATCCTGTACACCGGCTTCATGGTCATCGTGGGCGCCTACCTGTGGACCATGCTGGACCGCTCCATGAAGAAGTTCAGCGGCAAGGTGGGCTTCGTGGCCTTCCTGTGGCGTCTGATCCTCACCACCGGTACCGGCTCCATCTTCGGCTTCCTGGTGTCGCGCCAGGCCTTCGACGAGGCGGTCATGGCCCCCATGTTCGTGGTCATGTCCTTCTCGTTCGGACTGGCCGTGTTCCTGCTGGTGCTGATGGCCGCTTACCGCATGACCGATCGCCCGCTGGGTGACGCCGTGGTGTTCCGCCTCAAGAACCTGCTGGGTGTGTTCGTCGGTGGCGTGCTGTATTTCGTGCTCGCCTACCACCTGATGAATCTCTACGCCACCGAGCATCATGGTGTGGAAGCCTTCATCCTGCGTGACGGCGGCATCTTCACGGCGCTGTTCTGGGTGGTCCAGATCGGCCTCGGCAGCCTGCTGCCCCTGGCGCTGATCTATCACCCGAGCACCGGCAAGTCCCGCAGCATGATCGCCACCGCGGCAGCGCTGGTCATCATCGGCGGCTTCGCCCAGATCTACGTCATCGTGATCGGTGGCCAGGCTTACCCGATGACCATCTTCCCGGGCTTCGAGGTGACGGGCACCACGTTCGCGGACGGCGCCATCAACGCCTACTCCCCGACCCTCGCAGAAGTCGTGCTGGGCTTTGCCGGCATCGCCATTGCCCTCGCGGCCACGGCGGTTGCCGTGAAGGCGCTGCGCTTCCTGCCGGAGTCGCTGGGTGACGAACAGGTGGACGCCAAGGACGAGGACACCGCAGCGGTAAAAGCCGCGGCATAAGGGCTCCTCGCCCATACGGCTGGACGACACCGCTGCTCCGCAAGGACAGCGGTGTCGTCGTCTCTGGGGTACCCTGACGGGTGGTAAGGTCTTACAGTGCGAGAAGATCTAACCACGGGGTACACGGGGAACACGGGGAAGGAATCATTTTCCCCTTCTTCCCCCGTGTTCCCCGTGTACCCCGTGGTTAATGCTTTTGATCAAAAGGTAAAAGGCATGAGCGAAGAACATGCGTTTGCGCAGTACATCCGTATTCTCGGCAAGGGCCGCAACGGTTCGCGTGCCCTGAGTGGCCAGGAGGCGTTCGACGCCATGCGCCTGATCATGAGCGACCAGGTGCAGCCCATTCAGCTCGGCGCCTTTCTCATGCTCATGCGCGTGAAGGAAGAGACACCCGAGGAAGTGGCCGCCTTCGTGCGCGCCATCCGTGAGCACCTGCACGTGCCCAACGAAGGCATGGCAGTGGATCTGGACTGGTCGTCGTATGCCGGCAAGAAGCGCCAGTTGCCCTGGTATCTGCTGGCGACCCTGCTCATGGCCGACAGCGGCATCCGCGTGTTCATGCACGGCGCCAGCGGCCACACGGCGGGGCGCATCTACACCAAGAACGTGCTGCCCGTGCTGGGCGTGCCCGTGGCCACCAGCTTCCAGGAGGCCCGCCGCCACCTGAGCGACCTCAATTTCGCTTACATGGACCTGGAGCACCTGAGCCCCAAGCTTCACCAGATCATCGAATTGCGTCCCCTGCTCGGCCTGCGCTCCCCGGTACACACCATCGCGCGCCTGCTCAATCCCTTCGACGCGCCGCACATGATGCAGGGCATCTTTCATCCCGGTTACCGCCCAACGCACCAGATCGCCGCCCAGATGCTCGGCCAGCCGCACATGGCGGTCATCAAGGGCGAAGGTGGGGAAATCGAGCGAAATCCCGATATTTCCTGTCTCATCCAGAGTGTGCACAACGGCGAGCTGGCCGAAGAGGAATGGCCGCCCATGTTCGAAAAACGTCACGTCCGCAATGACGAACTGGACGTGAGCCACCTGGCGCGTGTCTGGGGCGGTACGGCGGAAGACGAGTACGGTGTCGCCGCCATCGTCGGTACCGTGGCGCTCACCTTGCACATGATGGGCCGCGCCAAGACCCGTGAAGACGC
Organism: Gammaproteobacteria bacterium; assembly: GCA_041687015.1. GTDB lineage: Bacteria > Pseudomonadota > Gammaproteobacteria > Thiohalomonadales > Thiohalomonadaceae > JALOAT01. Next base: position 4,714 of record JAWLCT010000045.1, on the reverse strand, counting down.
CGAGTCCCAGGCCTGGGCCATGTGGCAGGACCGCAACCGGGAGAAATTCCAGGCGGCCGCATGACAGGTCATTTCCTCGTCGGGGCGCCCCACAAGTCCTCGGGCAAGACCACCCTCACGCTCGGGATCTGCGGGGCTCTCGCTGCACGCGGGCGTCGTGTGCAGCCGTTCAAAAAGGGGCCGGACTTCATTGACCCCATGTGGCTCGGGGCTGCCAGCGGGCGGCCCTGCTACAACCTGGATCTGCACCTCATGCAGGCCACGGAGGTCCACGCGGCCTTCTCACAACGTACGAGGGACGCCGACCTCGCCATCATCGAAGGCAACATGGGGTTGTTCGACAGCCTCGATGTGGAGGGCACGCAGAGCAATGCGGCCCTCGCCGCGCTGCTTGGGAGTCCCGTGGTGCTGGTGGTGGACGTGCGCGGCATGACCCGTAGCGTGGTGCCGCTGCTGCTCGGCTTCCAGCGTTTCGACCCCGCCATCCGTATCGGCGGCGTGATCTTCAACAAGGTGGCCGGGGCCCGTCACGCCACCCGCCTGCGCGAGGCACTGGCCCATTACACCGATCTGCCGTTGCTGGGGTTGGTGCACCGCGATACGCGGCTGGGCATTGACGAGCGCCATCTGGGCCTCATCCCCAGCAATGAACAAGCCGAGGCCCAGCGCGTGCTGCAGGGCATCACCACGGCCGTCGCCGACTACATCGACCTGGATGCACTCGAGCGGCTGGCCGCCACCGCAGCGCCCGTGGCCACCGTTCCCGCCGCCGCCCGTCCCGCCACCGGTGAACCCGTCCGCATCGGTATCGCGCGCGACCGCGCCTTCGGTTTCTACTATCCCGACGACCTGGAGGCCTTACAGGCCGCGGGCGCCCGGCTGGTTCCCATCGACACACTGCACGATACCCGCCTGCCCGAGCTGGACGGATTGTTCATCGGCGGCGGTTTCCCCGAGACGCAGATGGACGCACTGGCCGCCAATACCGCCCTGCGCAACGCCCTCCGTACCGCCATCGAGGCCGGTTTGCCCACCTACGCCGAGTGCGGCGGGCTCATGTATCTCACCCGTTCGATCACCTGGAACGGCCGCCGTGCCGAGATGGCGGGCGTGATCCAGGCCGACACCGTGATGACCGACAAGCCGGTGGGCCGGGGTTACACCCGCCTACGGGCCACCGGCGAGGCACCCTGGGCGCCCTGCCCCGTCAGCCATGCCTTCGATGCCCACGAGTTCCACTACTCGCACTTGGAAAACATTCCGGCGGGACTCACTTACGCTTATGAGGTGGAGCGCGGCGCTGGTATCGACGGGCGCCACGACGGCATCGTCTACAAGAACCTGTTGGCCAATTACGCGCACCTGCGCCACCTGGCCGGCAGCCCGTGGGCCGGTGCCTTCGTGGATTTCGTTCGGCGGAACCGCGGTCTCCCCCACGATGCATGATTCCAACAAGGAGAGCAGCATGATCACAGTGACATCCGACGCCGCCAAGCAAATCCTCGTTGCCGCTGAGCAGGGCGGTATGCAGAACCTGTCCCTGCGCCTCGCGGCCCGTCGCCAGGACGACGGCTCCATCGAATACGGTATGGGCTTCGACGAATCCGGCGATGACGACCTGGTCTTCAACTGCGAAGGCGTCGAAGTCATCATCCATCCGACCCACGAGCAGCTGCTCACCGGCGCCACCCTCGATTACGTGGAGCTGGAACCGGGCGAGTTCCGCTTTATTTTCCTCAACCCCAACGACCCCAGCTACGTTCCCCCCGGCAGCGATCAGGGCGGCTGCGGATCCGGCGGCTGCGGCGGCGGGTGCAGCTGCGGCTGAGGTCTTCCTCATTAGCGACGAGCCTGCGCGCGCTCCCCTGCGGACGCGCGGCGGGTCTATGGTAGACTACGAGGCCCCGTTCCCACGTGAACGGGATTTCCCTGATCTGCCGAGGGCTTGCCGCACACCATGCGTTTTCTGAACGTCGCCACAGGAACCCGGGCTGCGGGCGCCCGCTGGCAGCGCAAGGCGGGTCCCCGGCTGCAAAGCCGCTGCATGTCGTGGGCCTCGGTGCTTGCCGGCGCGTTGCTCACCCTCCTGCTCACCGGCATCCTCGCGTTGCGCAACCCCGACAACGCCACACAGCTCGCCTGGCTGCTGGCCTTCGCCACGGGCATCGGCCTCACCGCGCTCTTTTATCTGGTCCGCACCGTCCGGCGCGAACTGTTCCAGCCGCTCGCCGAAGTGCGTGATTGGGCCCTGCGCATCCGCGGCGGCAATCTCGCAGCTCGCCTGCCGCCCTCGGCCGAGGGCAGCTTCAAGGAGCTGGCTCACGACATCAACAGCGTGGCCGACGCCCTGCAGGCGCTGTCCCTCGACATGGAAACCGCCGTTTGCAAACAGACCGAGCGCATCGAACAGAAAAAGCGTTCCCTGCAGGTGCTCTACGACGTGGCCGCAAGCCTCAACGTCTCACGTGATCTGAACGACCTGCTGGTGCGCTTCCTGCACACCATGCGCGACATCGTCGATGCCAAGGCGGGCACGGTGCGCATGCTCAACGAGAACAACCAGATGGAACTGGTGGCCAGCATCGGCCTCGACGACGAAGTCATCGAAAAGGAACGCCTCGTTGCCGTGCAGCGCTGCCTGTGCGGCAATGCTGTCTCGGAAGGCGAAGTGATGTTCCAGAACGACCTGCGCAACTGCGGGCATTTCGTGGGCAAGCCCATGCTCGAGGGTGCCGACGACCTGGAAATGATCGCCGTCCCGCTCCAGTACCGCGGCGAGACGCTCGGCGTCTACAACCTGTTTGTCGAGAAATCCAGCTTCGAACTGCGTGAAGACCTGAAAGCGCTGTTCACCTCCGTGGGCCGTCACCTGGGCATGGCCATCGAGAAGACCCGCCTCGACAGCGAAGCCAAGCGGCTGTTCATCATGCAGGAGCGCACCGCCCTGGCCAACGAGCTGCACGACTCCCTGGCCCAGACCCTCGCCAGCCTGCGCTTCCAGGTGAGCATGCTGCAGGAAACCGTCGACGGCATCACCAAAGACTCCCTGAACGACGAAATCCAGCAGATCAAGGCCGGCCTGGACGACGCCTACGTGGAATTGCGCGAACTGCTTGCCCACTTCCGCGCGCCCATCAACACCCGCGGCCTGCTGCCCGCCCTCGAAGACCTGGTCAACAGCTTCCGCAAGCAGACCGGCATGTACGTGCTGCTGCAAACCGAATGGGATTCCGCGCGCCTGCCCGTCGACCTGGAAATCCAGGTGCTGCGCATCGTGCAGGAGGCGCTGGCCAACGTGCGCAAGCACAGCCAGGCGCAAACGGTGCGCGTCATGCTCAAATCCGATCCCGACGGCAACTACCGCGTGCTGGTGGAAGACGACGGCGTGGGCTTGCGCAAGCCGGCCTTCTCCGGTCACCCGGGCGAACACATCGGACAATCGATCATGCAGGAACGCGCCCGCCGCCTGGGCGGCGACCTGTGCATCGAAAGTGAAGCCGGCGAAGGCACCTGCCTGCTTTTGACTTTCCGCTATCCCAACGACGTGAAGACGCGGGAAGTGCAAAAAATCATTCCTTTGGTGCGCAAAGACTGACCATGCGTGTCCTGCTTATCGATGATCACGCCCTGTTCCGCAGCGGCCTGGAAACCTTGCTCGAGCGCCACGGTATCGACGTCGTCGCCGCCGTCGGCAATGGAATGGAAGGAAAGGTGCTGGCCCAGCGCCTCGACCCCGACATCATCCTGCTCGACATGCGCATGCCCGAGATGAACGGCCTCGAAGTGCTGAGAATCATGCGCGAGGCCGAGCTCATCATGCCCATCGTCATGCTCACCACCAGCAACGAAGAGCGTGATCTGGTGGAATGCCTGCGCAGCGGCGCCCAGGGCTATCTGCTCAAGGACATGGAACCCGCCGATCTGGTGAGCGCCCTGCGCGAAATCAGCGAAGGCAAGACCGTGGTGGCGCCCGAACTCACCGCCGTGCTTGCCAAGGCCATCCAGGGCGACGGCAGCGAAGAGCGCCCCGCCGCCAACCCCTTCGCCGACCTCACCCCGCGCGAACTGGAAATCCTCTGCCTGCTCGCAGAGGGCCAGAGCAACAAGGTCATTGCCCGCAACCTGGGCATCTCCGACGGCACGGTCAAACTCCACGTCAAAGCCGTGCTACGCAAACTCGAAGTCCATTCCCGCGTGGAAGCCGCCGTCATGGCCGTGGAAAAGAACCTCTGCAGCAAGAGCACCTGAGCCTTCCGGCAGGCGCCGACCCGAACGGCGCCTGCCAAGGTATCACTGCACCCCCGTCTCCCCGTAGAAACGGGCTCAGCCCGCGATTGTTGCGTTGTAGGAGCCCAGTCCTCTGGGCGATAACGAACGGTGGTTTCAACCGCCCCCGCATCGCGGCCCGAGGCCGCTCCTGCAGCGGCGTAGCCACGTAGGTCGGTTAGCGCAGCGTAACCCGACCTACGCGCTACGCGCGATTCCCCGCCCCCCATACAACGCGCCGCAACCTGTAGAATCGCCCCCTGGCCATGCAACCGCCCATCGCGGCACCGACATGACCGGATTGACCGAACCACGCTTTTCCACCAGCCTGTTCAATGAACCCAACGGTAGACCCACAGCCCATGGACATCGCCCATATCGCCAAAACCCGCTACACCACCAAGGCCTTCGATCCAGACCGGAAGGTCCCGGCCGAACTCATCGACCA
>JAWLCT010000044.1:13722-25495 GCA_041687015.1 Gammaproteobacteria bacterium | reverse complement strand
ATGGAACTAGAGATCGCTACCCCATGTCGAGCGGCGGCGGCGCAGCTTGGGCAGGATGAGACCCAGCAGAATGCCGCCCCCCAGCACGCCGGCGCCTGCAAGGAACCATTCGCGGTAGGAATCGTCCTGCAACTTGTCGTTGGTGGTGCGCAGACGGTTGTTTTCGTCTTCCAGACTGGCGATGCGCACGCGCATGGCCTCGTTGTCTTCGTGCAACTTGATGGGCGCAGCGGCAACCTGGCGCAGTTCGGCCAGTTCGCTCTGCAGTTTCTCGTAATCCTTCTCCAACTGATTGCGGGCCTTGCGTACCTCGGTGCGATCGCTTTGCACGGTGCTCAGCTGTTCCTTGAGCTTTGCACGCTCCGCCTCCAGCGAGGCGATCTTCTGCTCCGCCACCACCAGCCGGTCGCGGGCGATGGGCTGGTCGGTCAGGTACTGGGTGCGCACCCAGCCCTCATTACCTTTCGGGCCGCGTACCAGTGCGAATTCGCCGTCCATGCGGATGATCTCCAGGCGCGTGCCACTCTCCAGGGCATTGAGGATCTTGTACTGATTGCCCTGGCCGGTGCGCATCGTGACGATCAGCTTGTCGTCCACGTACATCACGTCGGCGGCCTGGGCGAACCCGGCCACGAAGAGAACCAAAAAGGGGAGTACACGTTTCATGCGGTGCATCCAGGCAGAGGGGGAATACCGAAATGCGAATTTTATGGAATCCCGTCGCAAGGGCCGTGGCGTGCTTCACAGAATGCCCGTGGGCACCGTGCCTGCATCGTCACTCCCGCCCGTCAATGAAGCGGCCTGGGCGAGGTCCGGCGTGGGCCGTCCCACGTGGAAACCCTGGGCCATGTCGATGCCGGCGCGGCGTACGTAGTCCAATACCTCTTCGCTTTCCACGAATTCCGCGATGGAACGAATGCCGAGTTCCTGCGCCAGGGCGGCAATGCTCTTCACGAAGGCGGCATCACGCTGATCGCTGGCCATGTTCACCACGAAATCACCCTCGATTTTCACGTAATCGATGGGGAAGCGTTTCAGGTAATGGAAGGACGAGAAGCCGGAGCCGAAATCATCGATGGCCAGACCGAAGCCTTCGCTCTTGAGCTCGTTCACGAACTTCTCCAGCAGGCCCAGGTTCTTGACGGTGTCGCGCTCGGTGATTTCGAACACCACGCGCTGGGGCGCGATGGCGTATTGGTGCGTCAGGGCCTTGAGGTCGCGCACGAACTCGCCCATCACCAGCGCACGCGGCGAGAGATTGAGAAAGATGAGGCCCTCATAACCATGCCGGGTGACCTGCTCGAAGGTCTTTTCCATGACGATGGTGTCGAGCTTGTGGATGAGCCCCAGCTTTTCGGTGATTTCGATGAATTCGTGGGCGCCCAGCAGGCCGGCCGGCAATTCGATGCGGCTCAGCACTTCGATGGCGGCCACCTTGCCGTCGCCTGAAGTGACGATGGGCTGGAAGAAGGGAACGATCTGCCGTTCCTCGATGGCATTGGCGATGACCAGGCTCTTCTCGCCGATGTTGCGGAAGATTTCCACCACATCCTCGTCGGTGGGCAGGCCGATACGGTTCTTACCGTCGGACTTGGCCTTGTACATCATGTTGTCGGCGAACAGGAACAGGTCTTTCACGTCCGTGGCGTGATCCGGGAACAACGCCACACCGATGGAAATGGTCGCCTTCACGCGGCTGCCGTCGGGCGCTTCGAGGCTGAGGCGTGCCGCCGCTTCGAGGACGCGTTCGCTCAAGCTGTGGGCCAGGGTGATCGCGGCTTCTGGGAGGATCAGCACGAATTCGTCGCCGCCATAACGGGCAAAGATGTCGCCGGTGCGCAGCACCTGCTGTACTGCCGTGGCGAATTCCTGCAGGAATTTGTCGCCGAAGGCGTGGCCGTAGGTGTCGTTGATGGACTTGAAGTTGTCCAGGTCGATCACCAGCAGGGCGAAGGAGTAATCGTGGCGCTCGGCGCGCTTGATCTCGTAACCGAGCAGCTCCCAGAACAGGCGCTGGTTGTAGAGATTGGTGAGCGGGTCGCGGGTGGCGTAGTACTCCAGGTCGCGGGTGTACTTGTAAATGGCTTTGACGGAGCCCACCACGTTCAGCAGGGTGGACAGAATGCTTTCGGTCACCAGCAGGCGGGTCGGGTCCTTCACCAAATCGGCATGCACACCGATGCCCACGATGCCGCCGATTTTCGGCGTCTCCACGATGAGCGACTTGGTCTGCAGCTCCAGCTGTTCGCGGGAGAGGGTGACGGGCTCGCCGGTGCCGGCGACGTGGTGATGGAATTCCAGCGACACGAGGCTGCCGAAGGCCGGGTGTGACAACAGCGCCTTGCGGATGCCTTCCTCCATCAGGCGCCGGGTATTGTCCTCGGGTGGCCGGGTCCAGAACACCTCCAGATCGAACAGCTCGTCATCCACCTTGAAGATGGAGAACAGCGAATAGGCCTCGATGACCTGGTTGATGTCGGTGAGCAGCAAGCCCACGTATTCACGCCAGTCGCGCACCACCTCGGAGGTGATGACGAATTTTTCCAGCAGCCGGATCTCGAATTCCAGCAGGTCCTTGTCCACCGCGACGTTGCGCAGCTTATCCGCGAGTTCTCCCACCTTGGCGAAAATGCTGTTGAACTCGGCGAAGCCCAGGTCCAGGTCACGATGTTCGATGTTGCGCAGGTCCGAGACTTTGTTGATGCGTTCGATGTTCTGTTGCAGGAAGTTGATGGAGCCGTCCAGCTTGCGCTGGAAGAACCAGGCCGCGAGGATGGCCGCGATGATGGGAATGGGGCTGACGAACAACAGCGCCATGAGCAGGTTGCCACGGGCTTGATCGGCGAGGGCGCCCACGTCCTGCCGCACTTCAATGACGCCCAGCACCTCCCCGGTTCGGGCGTTCACGTGACAGCGCAGGCATTCGTCACGCGCCACCAGCGGGAACGTGTGTTGCAGGATGCCGTCGAATTCGCGGGTAACCGGGGCCGCCTTGGCGAAGGTCTCCAACACCGGGCCTTCGATGCGGGCCTGGTCGATGGGGCCGAACAGTTGGGTGACGCGATCGCCGCGGTAGATGTCGATGGAGTAGGGGGCGCCGGCGGAGGAGCGCTGCACGGAGCTGATGAATTCCTCGACCTGCGGACGGGTCCAGCCCTGCCGCATCACCTGGAACATGGCATTGAACGTGCCCTGAGCGAGCGTTTCCGAGACTTCCGCTGCGCTCTCGCGCACCGAGTCGTCGTACACGCGGGTGATGGCCCCGTACAGGGTGGTGAACATCACCAGCGAAACGCCCGCGGCCGCGAGCACGATGAATCCTTTGACGGTCTTCGGGAGCGGCATGACTTGTTTTGTAATTTGCAACAGTGGTGGTAAGCGGATGCAGCTTACCAGAAGCCGGCCGCCGGCAAAGAACGAACCGGATCAACAAAGCGGCGAGTAGTGCCTCAAAGCAGGTCCCGCAGCCGGTCGGGCCGCTCGATGGGCGGCAGGCAGTGGCCGGGCTCGCACACGTAGGCCACCGGCCCCGCCTGTGCCTTGCGCTCGGCCAGCGCGCCGGGCAGATCGCGGGCAGTTTGCGGTACCACCAGGACCCGGCGGTCCGGGTCGAAGCGCTTTTCCAGCACCGCCTGCCAGGGGGCGAGTTGCTGTTGGTCGCCGCGCAGCACGATGCTGGGGCGGGGAGTGAGCTGGTCGCGCAGGGCCAGCAACAGGGTGGCGTGGCCGATGGCGTGCTGGCTCAGGTGCGGCCACGCGGCGAGCAGGGTGTGCTCCGCGGCGTGGGTGTACTCCAACCGCCCTACCAGGTGACCCAGGCGCCACAGCGCCGAGGCGGCCACGGCGTTCCCCGCCGGCACCGATTCGTCGGCGAAGGGCTTGGGTCGGTGGATCAGAGGCTCGTGATCGTCTGCGGTGAAGAAAAAGCCGCCATGGGATTCATCCTCGAAGTGTTCCAGCAGGACGTCGGCCAGCTGCAGGACATAGGACAGGTCGCCGTCGCGCCAGCGCGCCTCCAGCAGGGCGAGCACACCGTCGATGACGAAGGCATGGTCATCCAGGTAAGCGGGCAGCAGGGCGATGTGGTCCTTCCAGCTGGCGAGTAAACGCCCCTCGTCCGTCATGCGGGTGCGCACGAAGTCGAGAGCGCGCTCGGCCGAGGCCACGAAGTCCTCTCGGCCGAGCAGTCGCCCGGCCACGGCCATGCCGCGGATCATGAGCCCATTCCAGCTCGCCAGAATCTTTTCATCGCGTCCGGGGCGGGTGCGTTGTTCACGGGCATCGAACAGGGCTGTGCGAATGGCCTCCTCGCGCTCGCGCACCGTGCCGGCGCTCAGGCCGAAGGTGGCGGCGATCTCCGCCACCGTACTGCGCCGCTGCAAATGCCAGCGGTCCTCGAAATTGGCGCTCTGATCCAGGCCGTAGAGGCTGACGGCGAACTGGACATCGCGGGCGGGCACCACGGCGGCCAGCGCTCCCCGGCTCCAGGTGTAGAAGCGGCCTTCCTGGCCCTCGCTGTCGGCGTCGAGGGTGGCGTAGTAGCCGCCCTCGGGGGACTGCATCTCCCGCATCACCCACTCGCCGGTGCGTTCGGCGGTCTCGCGCAGACGTTCGTCATCGGCAAAGCGCCAGGCCTCGGCGTAAAGGGGCAGCAGCAGGGCATTGTCGTAGAGCATTTTTTCGAAATGCGGGATTTCCCAGTGGGCATCCACGGCATAGCGGAAAAAGCCGCCGCCCAGATGGTCGAACAGACCGCTTTCGGCCATGGCGCGCAGGCTGTGCAGGGCCATGCGCGCGGCCTCGCCGTCGCCCTCGATGCCCAGGCGCAGCAACAGGGCAAGCTCGGCGCTGTGCGGGAATTTGGGGGCGCCGCCGAAGCCGCCGTGGCGTGGGTCGTAGCTGGCCCCCAGGGCGGTGCGGGCCGCGGTGAGGGGGCGGTCGTCCAGGCGCGCGGCCGTTTGTCCGTTCCAGTTCGATTGGGCCAGGGCGGCGCGCACGGCGGCATTCTGCTCGTCCAGGGCCTCGCGGTGGTTGCGGTAGAACTCGCCAATCCGTTCCAGCACTTCGTTGAAGGAGGGCAGCCCGTAGCGCCGGTCCCTGGGGAAATATGTGCCGGCGAAAAACGGCGTCTGATCGGGGGTCAGGAAGACGGTGAGCGGCCAGCCCCCGGGCCGTTGCACCAGGACCTGGTGGGCGAGTTGGTAGATGCGATCCAGGTCCGGGCGCTCCTCACGATCCACCTTCACGTTGATGAACAGCGCGTTCATGCGCCGCGCCGTTTCCCGATCCTCGAAGGACTCGTGGGCCATCACATGACACCAGTGGCAGGCCGAGTAGCCGATGGACAGCAGAATCGGCTTGTCCTCGCGCCGCGCCCGCGCCAGCGCCTCTTCGCCCCAGGGATACCAATCGACCGGATTGCCGGCGTGCTGTTGCAGATAGGGGCTGGTTTCCTGGCCAAGGCGGTTGCGGTGGGTGCTCATGGCTTACCTGATAGTTGACTGTTGGTGTCAACTTTAGCGGCAAGCGGACCCGGCGAAAAGGCGTATCGAACACAACGCCGTGCAGGCGCGGCCTCAGGCCGCGATGCTCCCCGTCCTTGACGGACAAGGGCATAACGCCGCTCCCGCAAGGCCGGGCATCGCCCATGGATGCATCGGCGGGACCGGCCCCGCTATACTGCCGGCCATGTTGCCTTACCCCGACATCGATCCCGTTGCGTTCTCCATCGGCCCGCTGAAAGTCCATTGGTACGGTCTCATGTACCTGGTGGGTTTCGCCGGCGGTTGGTGGCTTGGGCGCGTGCGCGCCCGCCGCCCCGGTTCCGGCTGGAAACCCGAACAAATAGACGACCTGCTGTTTTACATCGCCCTCGGCGTGGTGTTGGGCGGGCGGATCGGTTATGTGCTGTTCTACAACTTCCCAACCTTCGCCGCGGATCCGCTGTCCCTGTTCCGTATCTGGGAAGGCGGCATGTCCTTCCACGGCGGCCTGCTCGGTGTGCTCATCGCCCTGTGGTGGTACACGCGCCGCGAAGGGCGCCCCTGGCTGGCCGTGGTGGATTTCATCGCACCGCTGGTGGCCATCGGCCTGGGCGCCGGCCGGGTGGGTAATTTCATCAATGGTGAACTGTGGGGCAAGGTGACCGATCTGCCCTGGGGCATGGTGTTCCCGGGGGCCGGCCCGCTGCCGCGCCATCCGTCGCAGCTCTACGAATTGCTGCTCGAAGGCGTGGTGCTGTTCACCATCCTCTGGGTGTTCTCCAGCAAGCCGCGGCCCATGGGTGCCGTGTCCGGTATGTTCGCGCTGTTTTACGGACTGTTCCGCTTCCTGGTGGAGTTCGTGCGCGAGCCCGACGCGCACATCGGTTATCTCGCCTTCGGCTGGGTGACCATGGGGCAGGTGCTGTCCCTGCCGCTCATCGCCGTGGGCATTTTCCTGTTGTGGTATGCCTACACCTTCAACGCACCCGCGCAAGCGAAACGAGCCTCCTGATGCATAACTACCTGGCCCTGATGCGCCATGTGCTCGAGCATGGCACCCGCAAGGAAGATCGCACCGGCACCGGTACCCTCAGCGTGTTCGGCCACCAGATGCGTTTCGACCTGGCGCAAGGCTTTCCGGTGGTCACCACCAAAAAGCTGCACCTGAAGTCCATCATCCATGAACTGCTCTGGTTCCTGCGCGGCGACACCAACATCGCCTACCTGCGCGAGAACGGCGTGACCATCTGGGACGAATGGGCTGACGAGAACGGCGAACTGGGCCCCGTGTACGGCTATCAGTGGCGTTCCTGGCCGACCCCGGACGGGCGCCACATCGATCAGATCAGCCAGGTCGTCGAGCAGATCAGGAACAACCCCGATTCACGTCGGCTCATGGTGTCGGCCTGGAACGTGGGTGAAATCGAGAAAATGAAGCTGCCTCCCTGCCATGCGTTGTTTCAGTTCTATGTGGCCGATGGAAAGCTGTCCTGTCAGTTGTACCAACGCAGCGCCGACATCTTCCTGGGCGTGCCCTTCAACATCGCATCCTATGCCCTGCTCACCATGATGGTGGCGCAGGTGACCGGACTGCAGGCGGGGGAATTCATTCACACCCTGGGTGATGCGCATCTGTATGCCAATCACCTGGATCAGGCGCGCACTCAGATCGCACGCGAGCCTTACCCGCTGCCGCGTATGCACCTCAACCCTGAGGTGCAGTCCATTTTCGATTTCCAGTACGAAGATTTCACGCTCGAAGGCTATCAATCCCACCCGCATATCAAGGCGCCCGTCGCCGTATGAGGCGTGCCGATGCACTGGCACCTCTTCATGCTTCGTGTCGTAGTGATGATGAGGACGCGCGGTGGGGGAGCCCTTTGGGGATACAGAGGCAGGTAGCGGAATTGTGCTACAAACGCCTGCACGTCCTCCGTGCCTGACGTTCTAACCAAAAGTGCGGCGGACTCACCGCTGGGGAAGGCTATTCACGCATGATCTCGATAATTGTCGCCATGGCCGAGGAGCGCGTCATCGGTATCGAAAACCGCCTGCCCTGGAGCCTGCCCGAGGATATGAAGTGGTTTCGCCGCCATACCCTTGGAAAGACCGTGGTCATGGGGCGCAGCACCTATGAATCCATCGGCAGACCGCTCCCCGACCGCCGCAACGTGGTGATTACCCGCGATCCTGACTTCAAGGCACCCGGGTGCGACGTGGTGCATTCCGTTGACGAAGCACTCGCCACCGCCGGCGACGGCGAAGTGATGGTGATCGGCGGTGAATCCGTTTACCGCCAGTTGTTGCCGCACGCCGATCGTCTATACCTAACGGAAGTTCATGCGCGCATCGAAGGTGATGCGTGGTTCCCGGCCATCGACGCCGCCGAGTGGCACGAGACCGAACGCCATGAGTTCAGCGCCGATGCCCGGCATCCCCACGCCCTGAGTTTTATTGTGCTGAATCGAAACAAACCTCCCGCGTGAGCCGCCTTGTTCGCAAACCCAGGGATAGCGGTCAAAAGAATGAAATGGAAACCACGCGGCTACAGAATCGGATCGTCGGCTTCGCGCTCGCGGCCATTCTGATCACCGGGTTGGCGGTCGGCCTTGCCACGGCCATTCCCGCGTTTCGTTACGCCAAATCCGCGGTGGAATCCGCTGTGGACTATAACGTGCGTCTGCAAGCCCTGGCGCTCGATCAGTTCACCACCCGGCTTGCCGACATGGCCCTGCAGGTCACCAGCCGCACCGTCATCCGCAACAAGCTGGATGACTACGTCCATGGTCGTACCAGCCTCGAAGAGCTGCGCCGTTTTAGCGCACCGAAGCTCGCTGATGCGCTGGCGCTGCACCCGGAGGCGATCGCCGTGGTACGGCTGGACCTTGACGGTCAGGTGCTGGTGTCCGTGGGGGCGTTGCCACCGGACGTCGACTGGCCGCTTCCCGAGGGCACCACGCCGGTCATCGGTGCCCCCGTGCACCATGGCGGCGAGAGTTACCTGATTGCCGCGGCCGCCATCCATGGCCGCAATGGCGAGCGCATTGGCACCGATGCCGTGCTGTTCCGGGATCGCCAATTCCACCGCATCCTGGGCGACCTGGATCACCTGTTGCCCGGTTCATCCATTTACCTTGCGGTTCCGGGCGAACGGTTCTTCAAACATGGCGAGGGCAGTCTCGTACCTGCCGAACCGCCTGCCGTCTTGCGCGGGCTGGTGCGCGAAGGCCGCCATCAACTGCTGCGCACGGCGGACGATCTCCTGTTCGTCGCGCCGATGACAGGCGATTGGCTGCTTGCCGTGTCGCTTCCCGATCACGTCGTGTACGCGCCGGCGGTGGAGGAGCTGATGTTGCCTGCGCTCACCGTGCTGTTGATGTTGCTCGCTGCTTCGCTGGGCACCAATCGCCTGTTGCGCCCCCTGGCCGAACGCGCCATCCGCCTGGCACGGCGACTCCAGTCCACGGGGGCCGAGCAGCGGGCCCTGCTCGAATACGCTCACAGCTTCATGTTCCGAATCACCGAAGGGCGGCTGGGCTTCGTTTCCCCGAACGTCACCAAAGTGCTGGGCTACCGTCCCGACGGCCTGCCCGCCGACCTGGCCGAACGGCTCGCCGACGCGGGGCGTGACACCGGTGACGAGGGCGAAGTGCCTGCCTATCGCCTGCGCACATCCCGCGCCGGTGGGCAGCCGGTGGTCTTGGAGATCAACGCGCACCGGACGCGCAACGCGGAAGGGCGCGCGCAAGTACTGGGTGTGGCGCGCGATGTGACTGCGCGCGTGGATGCGGAGGAGGCGCTCCGCGCCAGCGAAGAGCGGCTGCGTACGCTCATCGACGCCGGGCCCGATTTCATCTGTTTCAAGGACGGACAAGGGCGCTGCCTGGAAGTGAACCGTGCAGGCCGCGAACTGCTCGGCCTTGACGAATCGGTCTATGTGGGAAGGCGCAGCAGTGAAGTGGCCGAGTGTGTCGACGGCGCCATGCGCGACGTGGTATTGCACTTTGCGGAGCGGGACGCGCAGGCCTGGGAGACGCGCCAGCCCCTGCGCTCGGAAGAGACCGTGCCGGGCGTGAACGGCGAGCGCGTACTCGACATGATCCGCGTGCCGCTGTTCGATGCCGACGGCGAACGCAGCGGTTTGCTGGTACTGGGCCGCGACGTGACCGAAAGGGTGCAGGCGGAGCGCGAACTGGCCCGCTCCACGGCGGAGTGGAATCACGCCATGGATTTCCTGGAAGACGCGGTGTTCCTGGTGGACATGGAGCGTCGCGTGGTTCGCGCCAACCGCGCTGCCTGCCGGTTCGTGGAAAGCACCTCGGAAGAAGTCATCGGCAAGGCGCTTTCCGACCTGTTGCATCCGCGCGGCATGCCACAGCCCTGTCGCGTCTGCGAGGCGCTGGTGGAGCGTCGCGATGCCTTCATCACGCTCGAACTGGAACACCATGACAACTCCTTCGGCCGCCCCGTCGAAGTCATGGTCAAGATCGTCTCTGACGCCGATGGCAACCCCGTACGCTGCCTGGTGGGCATTCACGATCTTACCCGCACCCGGGATACGGAAGAGGAATTGCGCCTCGCAGCCACGGTGTTCGAAGGCAGCCACGAGGGGGTGGTGATCACCGATGCGGAGCGCCGTGTGCTGCGCGTGAACGCGGCCTTCACCCACATCACCGGCGTGACGACCGAGGAAGCCGTTGGCCACACCGTGCAGGAGATCCTCAGCGTGGATATGCCCGAGGATGCCCGACACCAGTACATCTGGGAAACGGTGGCCGATCAGGGCAAGTGGCAGGGTGAGGTTTGGTACCGGCGCAAGAACGGCGAAATGTTCCCGGCCTGGCACCGCATCAGTGCGCTGCTCGATCACCGGGGTCAGGTGCTGCATTACATCAACCTGTTCACCGACGTCACGGAAAAAAAGCTGTCGGAAGAGCGCATCCACCACCTCGCGCACTACGACGTGCTCACCGATCTCCCCAATCGCCTGTTGTTCAACGATCGGCTGGCGCATTCCATGGAGCGCGCCCAACGCAACGGCGGCAAGGTCGTGGTGCTGTTCCTGGATCTCGACCACTTCAAGAACGTGAACGACACCCTCGGTCATCAGTTCGGGGACGAACTGCTGCAGCTGGTGGCCGAGCGCCTGCGTGCCGCGGTGCGGGAGCAGGACACGGTGGCCCGTCTGGGCGGTGATGAGTTCACGGTGATTCTGGAAGAGTTGACCCACGTGCAGGACGCGGGGCTGGTGGCCAACAAGATCCTCGCGGCCATCGGTCATCCCATCAATCTGCAAGGTCATGAGCTGTTCGTGGGCGCGAGCATCGGCATCAGCGTGTTTCCTGACGATGGACGGGACGTGCAGATGCTGTTGCGCAATGCCGATGCCGCCATGTATCGCGCCAAGGAGCATGGGCGTAACACCTATCAGTACTACACGCCGGAGCTCACTCTGGCTTCCATCGAACGCCTGGACCTGGAAAATGCGCTGCGGCGCGCTCTGGAGCGGGGTGAACTGTTCCTGCATTACCAGCCGCAGGTGGCGATCCCGTCCGGCCGCATCATCGGGGCCGAGGCCCTGCTGCGCTGGAATCACCCCACCAAGGGGCTGATCCCGCCGAGCGTCTTCGTGCCGCTGGCCGAGGATGCCGGTCTCATGGGGATCATCGGCAGCTGGGTGATCGAAAGCGCCTGCCTGCAGTTGCGCGCCTGGCGTGCCGAAGGCGTTCCGCTACGCCGCATGGCGGTCAACCTGTCCGGACAGCAGATTATTCGCGGCGGGCTGGTGGAAACCGTCAGTGAAGTCCTGGAACGCACCGGTGTGGACCCGGCGGACCTGGAGCTGGAGATCACCGAGACCTTCGTGATGGCCCATCTCAACGACGGCCTGGAAACCCTGCATGCGCTCAAGCGCCTGGGCATTACCCTGGCCATCGACGATTTCGGCACCGGGTATTCTTCGCTTTCCTATCTCAAGCGCCTGCCCATCGATCGTTTGAAAATCGATCGCTCCTTCGTGAAGGACATTCCTGCCGATCGCGACGACATGGCCATCGCCGCGACCATCATTGCCATGGCGCACAACCTGGATCTGCAGGTCATTGCCGAAGGCGTGGAGCAATCGGCCCAGGTGGATTTCCTGCGTCGCCACCGCTGCGACGAAGTCCAGGGCTATCTGTTCTCGAAACCTGTTTCCGCCGCGGCCTTCGGCAAGCTGTTCAAGAAAAAGCACACGGCCTGACGTCAGGTGCGGGCGACGTTGCCTCTCGCCAAGACGCCAAGCTCGCCAA
>JAWLCT010000044.1:2656-13622 GCA_041687015.1 Gammaproteobacteria bacterium | reverse complement strand
TTTCCGCCGCGGCCTTCGGCAAGCTGTTCAAGAAAAAGCACACGGCCTGACGTCAGGTGCGGGCGACGTTGCCTCTCGCCAAGACGCCAAGCTCGCCAAAGAAGATGCGGACTTCAGTTCTCCCCTTGGCGTGCTCCGCGTTCTGGCGAGCGTCCTTCCCGGTATCGCGCGTTAAATGGACTTGGCGCTAAGGCTCGGGAACGCCGGTCAACAACCACTTCGGCATGCGAATGAAATGGATGTTCCGGATCTTAGGAAGCCACCACTCTCGCAAAGACGCCAGGATCGCCAACAAAGACGGGAGGAACGACCGTTCCTTGCTCGCTTTGGTGTGTTCTGCGCCTTGGCGGGCGTCCTTCCTGGTACCCGCCACGCGGTTCGGCATGGATCAGCCGCGTAGGCGATCCAGATTGTCCATCACCTGTTGGGTGGGCTCGTCCAGGGCCAGGAGCAATTTTTCCGCTTCGGCACGGCGGCCCGTCGCATGCAGCTCTACCACCCGCCGTGCCGTCTCGTGAATGGCGCGATGCGGGGCATCGATGGCCGTGAATTCGGGGCGCTGGCCGTACAGTGCCTTGCCCTCGTTGGCGTACCACTTGCCGAAGCGGCAGGAGTGGTGATCGGTCACTTCCTCCGCGCGCATTTCCGCGCGGCCGAGCAACAGTTCCGTCAGGCGCTTCTTCCAAAGCACGTGGTCCGATTTGGCGACGATGAGGGCTTTGTGGGGGATCTGGAACGCGTCGAGCGTACGCAGCTGGTTGCCCACGGCCCCGTTCATCTTTTCGATCATGTCCACGGCGTTGTGTGCCTGTCGCGTATTGCCCGTGGCGAGTTCGGCGATGACCTGAATGCTGCCGGCGATGCCTTCGGTGGCCTGCTTCTGCTCCTCCACCGCCTGGGCAATCTGTCGGATCTGCAGGGTGGTGATGTCGATGCCCTCGCGGATGGCTTCGAAGGCCTCCTGGGTGCGCTCGGTCGCTTCCTTGCCCTCGCCCACGCGTGCCACGCCGGTCTGCATGGTGGCGATTACGTCAGCAATCTGGTCCTGGATGCCCTGAATGGTGGCGTTGATTTCACTGGTCGCGGCGGCGCTGCGCGAGGCGAGGCTGCGCACTTCGTCGGCCACCACGGCGAAGCCGCGCCCGTGTTCGCCCGCCCGTGCCGCCTCGATGGCCGCGTTGAGTGCAAGCAGGTTGGTCTGTTCGGCAATGGCGCCGATCACGCCGGTGATCTCGCCGATGCGTTGTGACGACTTGCCGAGGGTTTCCACTTTCTCCGCTGCTGTGGTCACCGCGTCGCCGAGATGGGCCATGCTCGCGATGGTCTCACCCACACGCACTTCGCCCTCACGCACGATATCGGCCGCGCCTTGTGCTGCACCGTTGGCATCCGCCGCATTGCGCGCGATGCCGGAGACGGACACGGCGATATGGTTGCCGGCGTCGGCGATGCTGCGCACGTGCTCTTCTTCCTCTTCGACGTTGAAAACCACGCGCGCGGCGGCGGTCACGGTCTCGAAGCTGGAGGTGGCGATGTTCACCGTGTTGTCGAGTATGCGGGTCATCATCTGCCGGTTGGCGTCGATGGAATGATTGATATCGTCGAGCATGCGCCCGAATTCGCCGCGATACTGGTGTTCGATGCGTGCCGTGAAGTCGCCTTCAGCGACCCGGCGCAAGACCAGACCGGCCTGGCGCAGAGGATTCACCAGACCGCGCACGAACAGCGCGAGCAGCGCCGCGTCGAACACGAGCAGCACCATGACCCAGGAAAGAATGGTGATGTCGATGCGCCGGTCGGCGAGCAGATGCCCCCACAGGGCCACATAGGGCAGACCGATGAGCAGGGCTAACAAACCGATGTTGAACGTCAGGGAGCGGCGTTGGATGAGCATGGCGGTGGACTGTCGAGCGTGAAGGCTCCTGCCCAGGTGGCGGTTCCATCCGATCCGGCGTGCCGGGCGGACAGTATACCGCTGCGGATGCGCCGCTTGCCGTTGAATGTAAGAAGAAGGCTTACGAGGGCGGCCCCGTAACCCGCAGGGGCCTTTGTCTATGTCTGCGAGGCGCTCCGCAGGGCGTCCAGATTCGCAAGCACCTGTGCGGTGGGTGCGTCGAGGCCGAGCAGCAGGTCTTGGGCTTCGCCAATCTGCCCGGCCGCATGCAGTTCCACGATGTGTTTGGCCACCGCATGGATCTCCCGATGGGGCGCTTCGATGGCGAGGAACGCCGGGCGTTGGCCATAGCGCCGCTTGCCTTCCGTGTCGTACCACTTGCCGAATCGGCACGAGTGGTGATCCGTGACCTCTTCCGGGCGCATCTGTGTACGCCCGAGCAGCAGCTCGGTAAGGCGTTTCTTCCACAGCACGTGGTCGGATTTCGCGACCATCACCGCCTTGTCGGGGATCTGGAAGCTGTCGAGAGTGCGCAGCTGGTGACCGACCACCCCGTTCATCTTCTCGATGGCATCCACGGTCTTGTACGCTTCCTGGGTGTTGCCGCTGGACAGGGCAGCAATGACCTGGATGCTGTTGACGATGTCCTCCGTCGCCTGCTTCTGTTCGCTCACCGCCTCGGCGATCTGCCGTATTTGCCGGGTGGCCGTACCGATGCCTTCCCGGATGGCCACAAAGGCCTGTTGGGTGCGTTCCGTGGCGGTGCGTCCGCTGCCTACCCGCGTCACGCTGTTTTCCATCGAGCCGATCACCTCGTCGATCTGCTTCTGGATGGCACCGATGGTGGCGTCGATCTCGCGGGTTGCTTCCGTGCTGCGCGCGGCCAGGTTTCGCACTTCGTCGGCCACCACCGCAAAACCGCGTCCGTGCTCGCCGGCGCGGGCGGCCTCGATGGCGGCATTAAGCGCCAGCAGATTGGTCTGTTCGGCGATCTCGCCGATCACGTTGCTGATCTCGCCGATGCGCTGTGAGGATTTTCCCAGCGCTTCGACCTGCGTGGCGGCGTCGCTCACCGCGTCGGTGAGCTGTTCCATGCTGCTGATCGTTTCACCGACGCGCACCTCGCCCTCGCGCACCACCTCCGCGGCACGCTGGGCAGCGGTATCGGCATCGCTGGCGCTCTGTGCGATGGCCGAAAGCGAAATGGCGATCTGGTTGCTGGCGTCCGAAATGCTGCGTACGTGATTCTCTTCCTGCTCCACATTGAACACCACCTTGGCGGCGGCGGTCACGGTATCGAAACTGGACGACGCCACATTGACCGTGTTGTCCAGAATGCGCGTCATCATCTCCCGGTTGGCGTCGATGGAGTGGTTGACGTCGTCCAGCATGCGCCCGAATTCGCCCCGGTAATTGTGCTCGACGCGTGCGGTGAGATCGCCGTCGGCCACGCGCCGTAACACCTCGCCGACGCGATTCAGCGGCGCCACCAGGCCGCGCATGAAGTGGGCGAGCAGGGCGATGTCGAGCACCAGCAACCCGGTGATGGACGCGATCACCCCCGGGCTGACGCGCTGTTCCACCAGCACGTAACCCCAGAGGAAGACGTAAGGCAAGCCGATGAGCACCGCGAGTGCGGCGATGTTGAAACCCAGTGAACGTTGAGGCACGAGCATGGCGTTCTCCCTTGACGCGACCCTGCGCGGGTCCGGCTGTTCCATGTGCGGTCCGGCCTGGGCGCCGGACCAAGGGAGTATAACGTCAATTTAAATGGGGGAATTCCGGGCCCCTCAGTCCTCGCCCGGCTTGCGCGCCCCCGCACACGGCAGGCTGGTGACGGGCACGGCGGGGTCGTCCAGGCGTGCCGCGGTGAGGGCGCCGCCCCACAGGCATCCGGTGTCGATGCCCAGCACATCCGTGCCGCGATACAAGCCGAGGGTGGACCAGTGGCCGAACACGATGCGCTCGCCCGCGCTGCGCCGCCCCGGCACCTGGAACCAGGGCAACAGGCCTTCGGTGCGCGCAGGCGCACCCTTGTGGGCCAGGCTCAGGGCGCCGTCGACCGTGCAAAAACGCAGCCGGGTGAGGCAATTCACCGTGAAGCGCAGGCGTTCCCAACCGCTCAGGCAGGGGTCCCAGCGATGCGGTTCGTTGCCGTACATATGGTCGATGAACGCATGAAAGTCGCTTCCGCGCAGCGCGGCTTCCACTTCCGCGGCGCAGGCCCGGGCCGTGGCCACGTCCCATTGCGGCGGCAGGCCCGCGTGCACCAGGGTCCAGCCCAGGGTTGCGTCGTGATGCAGCAAGGGCCGTCGGCGCAGCCATTCCAGCAAATCGTCCCGATCAGGCGCGGCGAGCAGGGGCGCCAGGGTGTCGTTGGCCTTGAAATGACGATGCTTGCCCAGCCACACCGCCAGCAGGTGCAGGTCGTGATTCCCCAGCACCGTCACCGCTGCTTCGCCGAGACCGCGCACGAAACGCAACACCTCCAGCGACTGCGGCCCACGATTGACCAAATCCCCACACAGCCACAGCCGGTCGCGCGCGGGATCGAAGGCCAGCCGATCCAGCAGGGTGCGCAGTTCGTCATAGCAACCCTGAAGATCACCGATTGCGTAAACAGCCATTGTTGAGCTTTCCCGGAATTTCGATGGATTTTATCAGTCCCATGGCCGCCGGGCCGCGGCAATGGGTAAGATGGCGACCCATGAAACGTACCCGCGACATCATCGATGCTGCCCGGGCGATCACGCTCTACGGCTTGTTCCTGGAACGCCTCGCGCGCAGTCCCCAGGCGGTGGCCTATGTGGACTACGACCGCCGGTCTGCCGCCTGGACCACGTTCACCTGGCAGCGCTTGGCGGCGCGGGTGGCGCGCTGGCAGGACGCCCTGGCGCGCGAGGGCCTGGCCCCGGGTACGCGCGTGGCGCTGTCGTTGCGTAACGGCGTGGACTGGGTGGCCTTCGACCTGGCCGCCCTGGGCCTTGGCCTGGTTACCGTCCCCCTGTACACCGACGACCGCCCGGACAGCATCGCCTTCATTCTCGAGAATGCCGGGGCCGCGCTGGTGCTCGTGCAGGACGAATTGCGCTACCGCCGCCTGGCCGAGGCCCTCGGCCACAGTCACGTGGAGCGCATCCTGGTGCTCGATGCCGGTGACGACGACAGCCTGTCCGCGGCCGATCCGCGCGTGCGCAAGGTGGCAGACTGGTTACCTGACACGGGCGAACTGCGCCAGGCGACCCCCGAGCCCGACGCCCTGGCCACTTTGGTCTATACGTCGGGCACCACCGGTCGACCCAAGGGCGTGATGTTGAGCCATCACAACATCCTCTCCGTGGTGGAAAGCGGGCTGCAGGTGGTCGACGTATTCACTGAGGATCGCTTTCTGTCCTTCCTGCCTTTGTCTCACGCCTTCGAGCGTTCCGTGGGCTATTACCTGCCCATGGCCGCTGGCGCGCAGGTGGTCTTCGCCCGCTCCGTCGCCACCCTGGCCGACGATCTGAGGACGCAGTGTCCCATGGTAATCACCGCGGTGCCGCGCATATTCGAGCGCATCCACGCCCGCCTGACCGCCCGGCTGGCCGCCGCTTCGGCCTTCGAGCGCCGCTTGTTCGAGACCACCGTGCGTGTGGGTTGGTCGCGCTTTCTGCATGGGCAGCGCCGTGGCCGCTGGTATCCCGGGCATCTGTTGTGGCCGCTGCTGGACGTGCTGGTGGCACGCAAGGTGCGCGCACGCATGGGCGGGTGCCTGCGCCTGGTGGTGAGCGGCGGCGCGGCGCTTGCCCCGGAAGTGGCGCGGGTGTTCATCGGTCTGGGCGTGCCGGTGTTGCAGGGCTATGGAATGACCGAAACCGCGCCCCAGCTCAGCGTCAACCGTCTGCACGACAACGATCCCGCCAGCGTGGGCCTGCCGTTGCCGGGCGTGCAGGTGCGCCTGGGCGATGATGACGAGCTGCTGGTGCGCGGCCCGGGCGTGACGCGCGGCTACTGGAAGAATCCGGAGGCCACCGCTGCCCTGTTGCGCGATGGCTGGTTGCACACCGGCGACCAGGCCCGCCTGGAAAACGGCCGCATTTACATCATCGGGCGCATCAAGGACGTGCTGGTGCTTTCCAACGGCGAAAAGGTACCGCCGGCGGAAATGGAGTTGGCCATCAGCCTCGACCCCTTGTTTGAACAGGTCATGGTCCTGGGCGAAGGGCGGCCGTTCCTCGCGGCCATCATCGTGCTCAATGAAGAGCAATGGCCCGCGTTCGCCGCGCAGCACGGTCGCGCTGCCGATGATCCCGAAAGCCTCACCGATCGCGACGTGTGGCACGAGGTGGTCCATCGGGTGCAGCGGCGGCTGCACGACTTTCCCGCCTGGGCCAAGGTGCGCCGCGTGCATCTCACGCGGCAACCCATGACGGTGGACAACGGCCTGCTCACGCCCACGCTCAAAGTGAAGCGTGCCGCGGTATTGGCGCGCTACGCGCAGGAGGTGGATGCGATTTATGCCGAACCGCTGGCAGGAACACGGAAGGAGCACGGCGGCAAAGCACGCTGAGCAATCACGTGTTTGCCGATGAAAACCCTACCGCTGCGCCTTTATGATTAAG
Organism: Gammaproteobacteria bacterium; assembly: GCA_041687015.1. GTDB lineage: Bacteria > Pseudomonadota > Gammaproteobacteria > Thiohalomonadales > Thiohalomonadaceae > JALOAT01. The sequence continues at coordinate 7,127 of JAWLCT010000044.1, read as the reverse complement.
CCAACCCGCGACAAGGAACCCGCCATGAACCGCCCCGGTACCGACATCGAGTCCGCCAAGACCCTCACCACCGTCGTGTACGCCCTGCAGGCCGCGGGCTTCGTGGTGGGTATCACGTTCATCATTGCCGTGGTGCTCAATTACATCAAGCGCGAAGACGTGCAGGGCACCTGGCTCGAGTCCCATTTCCGCTGGCAGATCCGCACCTTCTGGTTCGGTCTGCTGTGGAGCATCATCGGCACCATCCTCACCATCATCATCATCGGCTGGTTCATCTGGATGGCGAACGTGGTTTGGGTCATCTACCGCATCATCAAGGGCTGGCTGCGGCTGTCCGAAGGCAAGGAGATGTACGTTTGACGGGGGGCGGTGCCTGCCGCCGCTTTCCTGCACGCAGCCCGGCGGCCTCAGCGGCACTTGCGCAGTTCGATGCGCCGGAACCAGCCACGGGCGAGTGCGGGCTCGTCGCTTTCCAGGCACAGGGACGGACAACACGCCAGAACCTGTTCGAACACCACATTGGTGCGTGTGGCCACCCGCTGAGAGAGGACGTTCAAAGCCCGCCGTACCGGGGCGCGCTGCCCGGGCCGTAGAAACTTGTCCACGATGAGCACCCGTCCGCCCGGGCGCAGCACGCGCTGCACTTCGCCCAGGGCCCGTTCGGGTTCCGGGACCACGGCAAGGATCAGGTGCATCACCACGCTATCGAAACTGGCGTCCCCATAGGGCAGCGCCATCACGTCACCCACCTGCAGTACCACATCGTCGCGTGTACACGCGCGGCGCTCCGCCTTGCGCAACATGGCGGGCGTGAGGTCGATGCCCGTGTAGCGCGGCCCGCGCGGCAGATGGGGAATGTCCAGTCCGCTGCCCACTCCGGCGAGCAGCACGTCTCCTTCCGCCGACAGCCGAGCCAGGCTCGAACGGCGCAAACCTTCACTGGGGCGTCGCACGACCAGATCGTAAATCGGGGCGATGAGGGTATAGCTGTAGCGAAGATTCATGCGCGGGGTTGTGCTCGCCAGGACGCCAGGCATTGCCAGGGAAGACCGGGATGATAGTGGGCGTGACTTCCCCGGCTCAAGCCCTGGGCGTGCCTGGCGTCGTGGTGAGGTTCTGTTTCTGCAGATGTCTGCTGCTGATGAGGTCCGCAGCGCTCGCCTCAATGCAGAACCCGCGGCGTGGACAACGTGAACGGCGCGATTTCCGCATCGAATTCACTGCCGTCGTCGGCGCGCATGCGATAACGCCCGTGCATGGAACCCACCGGCGTTTCCAGCACGGTGCCGCTGGTGTAGCGGTACTCCTCACCGGGCTTCAGGTACGGCTGCTCGCCCACCACGCCTTCGCCGCGCACTTCCTGTTCGCGGCCGTGACCGTCAGTGATGATCCAGTGTCGCGTGAGCAGCCGCGCGGGCGTGAGCCCGGTGTTGCGGATGGTGACCGTATAGGCGAACACGAAGCGCTCGTCATCGGGCTGTGAATGTTCCTCCACGTACGTGCTCTTCACGTTCACTTCGATGCGGTGGCTGGTGCTATCCATGGGTGAGAGCTCCTTACAGGCGGCGGGCGGCGAGCGCAGCGCCCAACAACCCGACCTTGGGATCGGTGATGACGTAGACGGGCATGGCGCGGGTGAGCCCGCTCATGCGTCCCTTGCGGTTGAACGCGGCCATGAAGCGGCCGTCCTTGAGTAGCGGTAGAACCTTGGGTGCGATACCACCGGCGATGTACACGCCGCCGCGCGCCAGGGTCGCCAGGGCGAGGTTGCCTGCCACGCTGCCGTAGGCGTGCACGAACAGCGCGAGGGTGCGCTCGGCAATGGCGTGGCGGCCGTCGCAGGCGGCGGCGGAGACCGCGGCGGCAATGTCCGGCGCGTTCAGCAGTTCGTCCGTGCGACCCTCCCTTTCCAGGAAAAAGCGGAAGGTATCCTCGATGCCCATGCCCGACACCACGCGTTCGTAGGACACGCGGTCGTGCTGGCGGCGCAGCCAGGTGAGCAGGTCGTCCTGGTCCTCGTCGGTGGGCGCGAAGTCCATATGCCCGGCCTCGGTGGGGAACACCTCGTAGTGCTCGCCGATGCGGTGCAGGAAAGCTACGCCCAGACCCGTGCCCGCACCGATGGCCAATCGCGCACCGCCCAGTTCCTGGGGCACGTCCTGCAGCGGCTCCACGCTGTCCCGCTCCAGCCCCTCGATGCCATAGCCCACGGCCTGGAAATCGTTGATGAGGCGTACGCGTTTGAGACCGAGGGACTGCGCCAGATCGTCCGAATCCAGGCGCCAGGGAAGATTGGTGAGGCTGGCCTGCTGGTGAGTGGCATCGCCGCTGACCGGACCCGCCACACCGAAGCAGGCGCGCTCGATGCCGAGCCGGCCTTGTGATGCAAGAAACTCGTAGGCCATGGGCGCAAGGCCCGGATAGGCGCGGCTGTCGAAGCGCTGTTCCGCGAGTACGCGCGGTGCGCTGCCGTTGAATTCGGTGATTTGCAGCAGGGTCTTGGTGCCGCCGACATCGCCGGCCAGCACGTGGATGAGGTGCGCACTCATGGGCGGGCCTCGCCGTCGAGGTGGCGGCCCGCCTGGGCATCCAGGTACCAGGCCAGTTCACCGCGGGGGCGCAGGCGCTGCACGGGGAGCGGATCGGGCCCGGGCACGTCGCGCAACACCTGGCGCACCACGTCCGCTTTTTTTGCGCCCGCCACCAGCAGCATCACATGGCGGGCGTTTTCCAGCACCGGGTAAGTGAGGGTGACCCGCCAGGCGCGCAGTTTTTCCACATAAACGGCTGCCGCCCTGGCCTTGCGCTCCTTGAGCACCTCGGTGCCCGGAAACAGGGAAGCGATGTGACCGTCGAGACCGACCCCGAGCAGCACCAGATCCAGCCGTGGTGCGCCGTCGTCCCGGGGGGCGGTGGCCGTCAGCACTTGCGCGTAATCACCCGCCGCCAGCGCCGGCGGACGTTCCCCGGCGATGCGATGGACCTGTGCCGTCGGAATGGGTACGTGGGAAAGCAGCAGTTCGCGCGCCATGCGGAAATTGCTGTCGTGGTGCTCCGGCGGCACCGCGCGTTCGTCACCAAACCACACGTGGGTGTGCAGCCAGTCGATGCGGCCGGCGAAGCCGGGCTGGGCGAGCCGGCGGTACAGGCCTTCCGGCGTCTGTCCGCCCGACAGCGCCACGTGAAAGGCCCCGTGGGTGTTGATGGATTCCCCGGCAATCTGCACCACCCGCTCCGCGCAGGCGGCGTGAAGCGTTTCGTCGTCGCGCAGAATGTGAATTTCGGGTTTCTTCATACCGGGTGCACTGTCCACAAGTTGTAAGCCAACATCCAGTGCCTCGGCAGGCCGCAGGCAGGCCATGGCTCGTGGAGCAACACACTGGCGCCGGGAGGACAGCATCGTTTTCGAACTCCTGTTCGCGAGCGCCTTTTTCCGTGGCGCGGATGCATGTTCCGGGGCCGAGGGTGTACTCAGCTTAGTCACCCCGCCGGGCGCCTTCAACCAGACAGTTAGGCACGCAGTTGGAACGACGGCGTTTCTGTTTCATCGATGAGCCCGTGGCGCAACAGCCACGCCCGCGCATCCTGGGCATCGTTTTCGAACCAGGCCCGTGCCGAACCCAGGCGATAGGTGTAACCCCAGGCGTCCATGTCGGCCATCATGCGATCGCGACCTACGCCGGGCACCCAATCGGCGAGCAGGATTTGCAGGTAATTCACCCCGTTCTCCTCGTCGTAATCGCCGCCCGCGTCGGTGTGCAGACAGGCACGACGCGCTTCGTCGATGCAGATGAGATGACAGCCCTCATGGAGGGCCGAGTGCACGGGCGTGTCGCCGCGCACATAGACGGCGCGACCGATGATGCCGGCTTCGGGATCCCCGAACCAGGAACCGGGGATCGATTCCCCGTCGGGCACTTCGATGAGTTCGACGCCGTAACGGGCGTACAGGGCGCGCAGCGGCGCGGCGCCGAGCTCGGCGCAGGTGAGCACGTGAGACATTGGCACGTTGGGCGTTATGCGTGAGGCGTCAAGGGTAAAGCATAAGGGCCGTGACAGGTGAGAGGTGACGCGTCACGCTCAACGTCTGCCACGCACCACGATACGCACCTTGTCGCCCACGTCGATCACGTCCGGGTCCGTGATGCGGCTGTCGGCGGCGAGTTGGGGGTAGGCCCAGGGGTCGTTGAGGTAACGCTCGGCGATGTCCCAGAGGGTGTCGCCGCGTACCACCGTGTGCACCGAAATCTGTTCGTAAGCCTCGCGCTCCACGGGCGCTGCATCCGTTCCGGCCTCTTCGGGCGGCGCCGGGTGTTCCACGACCACGTCCACCCCTTCGGGCGTGGATTCGATCCACACGCTGGGCAAACGGGCGGGCGCCGGTTCCTGCGCGGGCGGCGGTGACTGCGCCGGTGCGGCAGCCACCGTTTCGGCGACCGACGGTTCGGCATTGGGAACGGATTCGGCGTCC
>JAWLCT010000044.1:0-2556 GCA_041687015.1 Gammaproteobacteria bacterium | reverse complement strand
GCGGGCGCCGGTTCCTGCGCGGGCGGCGGTGACTGCGCCGGTGCGGCAGCCACCGTTTCGGCGACCGACGGTTCGGCATTGGGAACGGATTCGGCGTCCGGGGAATCCGCAACGCCGTCGGCCGGCGGATCGATCGGCCTGGATGGCGCGGGTTCGGAGACGGCCGGTTCGGGAATGTCCGGCGCGCGGGCCACGGGCGGGCGCGCCGGTTGCGCGGTGATCGCCGGTGCTTCGATCTTGCGGGACGGCTGCCACAGGAACGGGAGCGCCACCACCACCAGCGCAATCACCGCCGCGGTGGCGACCAGGGGCAGGAAGCTGCGGCGCGCCGCCGGCATGGGCGGCGCCGCGGATGAGGGGACGTGCTTCGCGGGCGGGGGCACCGCCCCGGTTGAAGCGGACGCGCCGGGCTTCACCGCAAGCGCTTCCGTGGTGGTCCTCGGGCGAGCCTCGGGCGCGGGACGGGGTACCGGGGCTGATTTCGCGGCGGCCGGTTCCACTGTCTCCCGGGCAGGAGGTGGAGGCCGGGTGTCCGGTGCGGTTTGCTGTGTTGCCGCCGAGGCGGACTCTTGTGTGGGACGGTGGGATGGCGAACCCGTCGGGTGCGAAGCCGTCGTCTTCGCCGGCGGCGGTGTGGGCGCTTGCTTTGCGGCAGGCGCCGGTTTCGCGGGCGTTGCATGCGTCGAAGCTGCCGCAGGCGGGTTGTCGTTCCCTGCGCGTGGCGTCTTCGGTTCGGCAGGGACGGTTGCGGCCGGACGCGGAGTTTTCGCTGCCGGCGCCGCCGTGGTCGGTGCTGCGCTCTTTTCGGCCGGCGGTTCGGCGGGTGCGGCTGGCTGTGCAGGCGCCGTGGCGGTTTGTGGCGGCGCCGCCGTCGCAGGCGGGCTTGCGGGGCTCGGGCGTGGCGCTTCCGGCTTGGCGGCGGACGGGGGTACGCTGGCCGCCGCCGGCTCCGGGGCGGTTGGCGGTCGGGCCACCGGTGCCGGCTCGGCCCCCGGTGCGTCCCCCCGTGCCTGGGCGGCTACACGGCCCAGGGCCTCGTGCAAGGGCACGTGGTGAGGCCGTTGTGCGGCGGCAGGCGCCGGATCCGCAAGGCGGCGCAGGGCCGGTCCCGGGTCGGTGAGGGCATAAAGCGCTTCGAAATCGCTCAACAGGGCGATGCGCTCGTCATGCAGCAATGCCCCGTGGAAGGCACGCGGAGCCAAGCCGGGCGGCAGAGGAGAGGGTTTGGCATCGGGGGAAGCGAAGCCGAGCACCTCGTCCACCACGAAACCCCGCAGGGCGCCGGCGGCACGGGCCAGCACGACGGAGCCGCGTTGGGCCGTGATACCGAGTTTGACGCGCAGGTCCACCAGCGCCACCGCGGCGTCACCGTGCGGGAACACCCCGGTTTCGTCGGCGCGGGCGCCGGGGATGGTCGTCACATGGGTCGGGACCGGGATGATGCCTTCCGACGCCAGGGCCGGCAGGCCGAAAAGCACCTGCCCCACGCGCACCAGAAGTCGCTGCTCGCTGTTACTCGCCATACCGAACCCTCCCTGGTGTGTAACGGCCGCTGCGTTTCCGAGTTAAGCCGATTTCAACCGAGGCTGTTGGCCAGGGCCGCGAACTCGGCCAGGCTCAGGGTCTCGGCACGCCGACCCGGATCGATGTCGAGTGCCGCCATGGTGTCCGCCTCCACCAGCCCGCGCAGGGTATTGCGCAGGGTTTTGCGGCGCTGGCTGAAGGCCTGGGCCACCAGGCGTGCGAACGCCGCCTCGTCCTTCACCTGTACCGGCAGCGCCGTGTGCGGCACCAGCCGCACCACGGCCGAATCCACCTTCGGAACCGGATGGAAGGCGCCCGGTGGGACCGTGAACAGCCGTTCCACCTGGCAGTAGTACTGCACCATGACGCTCAGGCGTCCGTAGTCGGCCGTGTCGGGTGGCGCGGCGAGACGGTCGACCACCTCTTTTTGCAGCATGAAGTGCATGTCGCGGATCACCTGCGCCTGATCAATGAGGTGGAAGATCAGTGGCGTGGAAATGTTGTAGGGCAGATTGCCCACCACGCGCAGGCGCTCGTCCGATTGCACCAGATCGCGATAGTCGAAGCGCAGGGCGTCGGCCTGATGAATGCGTAATTCGCCCGCGCCGGCGAAGCGGGCCTGCAGACGCGGGATCAGGTCGCGATCCAGTTCCACCACGTCCAGACGGCCCAGTGCCTGCAGCAGGGGATCCGTAAGCGCGCCGAGACCGGGGCCGATCTCCACCAGGTGATCGCCGGGCTGCGGATGGATGGCGCGCACGATGCGATCGATCACGGTGTGATCGCGAAGAAAATTCTGGCCAAAACGCTTACGGGCTTGGTGTTGCATGGGCGCGGGTTCCGAAGGTGTAGCGCGAATTATGGATGAGAAACGGGGCCGGAGTCCGGTTCTTTAGCCGAAAGCCGCACCAGGGAGACAACGAAATCAATGCATCGCAGGAATGGCGTGTTGAGTCCTCTGCGCGATAACCGGCGGTGGTTCCAACCGCCGGTGTATCGCGGCCTGAGGCCGCTCCTACCGGCGATGGCATG
>JAWLCT010000043.1:0-26253 GCA_041687015.1 Gammaproteobacteria bacterium | reverse complement strand
CGTTGTAGGAGCCCAGTCCTCTGGGCGATAACCGGCGGTGGTTGCAACCACCTGCGCATCGCGGCCTGAGGCCCGCTGCTTTCGGTAGCTACAGGGATGGTTTCATCACTCCATCAATCGCCAACCCATGCGTTCGCCGGCGCGCAGCGGCACCACGGTGCTGTCGCCCATGGGATAGCTGGCGGGGACTTCCCATTCGGTTTTTTCCAGGACGATGGTGCTGCGGTTGCGGAACAGGCCGTAATACTCCGCGCCGAAGCGGCTCGCGAAGGCATCCAGGCGGTCCAGGGCGCCGGCTTGTTCGAAGGCTTCCGCGTAAAGCTCAATGGCGGCATGGGCCGAGTAAATGCCGGCACAGCCGCACGCAGCTTCCTTGGTGGGGCGAGTGTGGGGCGCGCTGTCGGTGCCCAGGAAGAATTTGGGATTGCCCGAGATGGCCACTTCCACGAGCGCCTCGCGATGATGCTCGCGTTTGAGTACGGGCAGGCAATAGTGGTGCGGCCGGATGCCGCCCTGGAACAGGGCATTGCGGTTCATGAGCAGGTGTTGCGGCGTGATGGTGGCCGCGACGTTGATGCCCGCGTGCTGCACGAAAGCCGCCGCCTCGCGGGTGGTGATGTGTTCCAGCACCACGCGCAAGTCCGGAACGCGATCGAGCAGCGGACGCAGCACACGCTCGATGAACACATGTTCGCGATCGAACACATCGACCTTGGGGTCGGTCGCTTCGCCGTGCACCAGCAGGGGCATGCGCACTTCCGCCATGGCGCGCAAGACAGGTTCGACCTTGGCTAAATCGGTGACACCGGAATCGGAATTCGTGGTGGCGCCCGCGGGATAAAGCTTTACCGCATGGACAATACCGCTTTGTTTGGCGCGCGCGATTTCCTCGGGCGACGTGTTGTCGGTGAGATACAGCGTCATCAGGGGCGCAAATGCGGCGCCTTCCGGCAGCGCGGCGAGAATGCGTCCCTGATAGGCGCGCGCCTGTTCCACCGTGGTGACCGGCGGACGCAGATTGGGCATGACCATGGCACGCGCGAAGCGCTGGACCGTGTGCGGCAGCACGCTCTTGAGGGCACCGCCGTCACGCAGATGGAGGTGAAAATCGTCGGGTTTGGTGAGTGTGATGCGCATGAACATCATCCGCTGACTGGGTGTCGCTATTATGCACCGCCGGGCCGCCGGTTTCGCAAAGCAGGGCGCGATACGTTAAGCTTGACCGCCATGTCTTCCCCGGAATCAACCAAGCCGAGCCTTTCCCAACGTTTTCGCGGCTTTCTGCCCGTGGTCGTGGACGTTGAAACCGCCGGTTTCAACCCCGAAACCGACGCCCTGCTGGAAATCGCGGCGGTCACGCTCACCATCGATGCATCGGGACTGCTGGTACCCGAGGCCACCTTCGCCTGTCATGTGGAACCGTTTCCGGGTGCGAACCTGGACCCGCGTTCCCTGGAATTCACCGGCATCGATCCCTATCACCCCTTCCGCATGGCCGTGACCGAGCGAGAGGCCCTGGAACGGGTGTTCGCACCGGTGCGCGAGCGCGTGAAGCAGCATGGCTGCACCCGCGCGATCCTGGTGGGCCACAATCCCTTTTTCGATCTGGGTTTCCTCAGGGCTGCGGTGCAACGCACCGGCAATCGCAAGAACCCGTTCCATTCCTTCACCACCTTCGACACCGCCACCCTCGGCGGTCTCGCCTTCGGTCAGACCGTGCTCGCGCGGGCGGCGGCCGCCTGCGGCATCGAGTGGGATCACGCACGTGCCCATTCGGCCATTTACGATGCGGAGCGCACGGCCGAGTTGTTCTGCGCCATCGTGAATCGCTGGGATTCGGTGGCCGGCGGGATTCCCAACATCGCCCCGGAAAACGATGCGGTGGGTGCATCGTAGGCCGCTCCTGCGAACCTTCCTAGCGGTACATAAGAATGTCTTCCAACGGGGGATTGTTGGGCAGAATGGTGCCGTTGACGTCCACGATTGGCATGCCATAACCGCCTTCGGTGTAACCGGCGCGGCGCAATTTGTTGCTCATCTCGCGCATGCGCCGCGCGTCCTGGTCGACGAAATATTCCACGAAGGGGATCCCGGCGGCTTTGAGTGCCGCCTGTTTTTGCCGGCAATAGGGACATTCGGTGAGCGAATAGAGGATCACCGGATCGCCAACCACCGGCACCGGCGCACTCCCGACCGGGGAAGACAACAGCAAGAACGCCAAAATGCCCACCCACGTGAGCGGCAACAGGCTGCGCATGATGAGCTCCGGTGTATGACTGCCTGAGATCATGCACGGAAGCGGCGCGTAAGCCGTGACAAATGCCACGGAATATTTCCGAAAAAAAAACGGCGGCCCTGGCGGACCGCCGTTCTTATGGCTTCAATCAGGCCTTGCCCTGAACCGCGGCTTCCAGCATGGGCTTGAGTTCGCCCTTCTGGAACAGTTCCAGGGTGATGTCGCAACCGCCGATCAGTTCGCCGTTCACGTACACCTGCGGGAAGGTCGGCCAGTTGGCGAACCGCGGCAGGTTTTCAAAAATTTCGGGATCCGTCAGCACGTTCACGTACGCGAATTCCACGCCGCAGTTGGCCAGCGCCTGAGCGGTACGGCTCGAAAAACCGCACATGGGCATCTGGGGCGTGCCCTTCATGTAAATCACGATGGGATTCTGCTCCACCTGCTGGCGGATACGCTCCATTACGTCCATTCATTCACCTCGTTCAGATCGTTCGGGCCGTCATGTCGGCCGCTTGGCTTAGCATATTAGTCAACTATTATGGGCCGACGCAACCTTGTCCACGTGGGTCTGCAGCCAAAGTTCCAGCAGGGCAAGGTGCCAGAGCTTGCTGCCCTGCAGGCGCGTGAAGTGTTTGTCGGGCTCGGAAAGCAGCTTTTCCACATAGGCGCGGTTGAACAGGCCACGCTCGCGGCAGGCCCGTGAATCCAGGATGCCGTGCATGAAATCAAGGAAGTCCCCGCGCACGTATTTCAGTGCCGGCATGGGGAAATAGCCCTTGGGCCGGTCGATGACCTCATGGGGCACCAGCGCGCGGGCGATTTTCTTGAGCACGTGTTTGCCGCCCGAGGCCAGCTTCAGTTCCGGCGGCATGCTCATGGCCAGTTCCACCAGTTCGTGATCGTCGAGGAAGGGCACGCGCGCTTCCAGGCCCCAGGCCATGGTCATGTTGTCCACGCGTTTGACCGGGTCGTCGACGATGAGCGTGGTGGCATCCATGCGCAGCACCTTGTCGATGAAGGTGTCGGCGCCGGGCTGGGCGAGCATCTGGGTCACCAGGCGTGAGGTGTGGTCCTCGCCGCGGTAGTCGGGCGCGACGGTCTCCAGGAACTCCGTGTGATCGCGATCGAAATAGTGACGCGCGAAGCGCTCCAGATCGGTGCCCTCTTCGGCATCCATGCGCGGATACCAGAAATAGCCGGCGAACACCTCGTCGGCGCCCTGCCCGCTTTGCACCACCTTCACTTCCTGGGACACGCGCTCGGCGAGCAGGTAAAACGCCACCGCGTCCTGCGCCACCATGGGCTCGGCCATGTGCGCCACGGCCTCGGGCAGCCGCTCCAGCACCTGATGGTTGGGGATGGCGTATTTGTGGTGTTGGGTGGCATAGCGCTCCACCACGAGATCGGAATACTCGAACTCGCTGCCCTTCTCCTCCGGCTGATCCTCGAAGCCGACGGAGAAGGTGAGAATGTTCTCGACCCCCTGTTCGGCCAGCAGGCCCACCAGCAGGCTGGAATCGAGACCGCCCGAGAGCAGCACACCCACCGGCACGTCGGCGATCTCCAGGCGGCGTTTCACGGCCCGTTGCAGCCCGGCGTGAATGGCCTCGGTCCATTCCTCTTCGGTCTTCGGCTCCGCCGGGCGCGTGGCATAGAGCTGCCAGTAGCGATGATGTTCCACCACGCCCTCGGGCGTGACGGTCATGAAGGTGCCGGGCTCCACCTTGCGCACACCGTTGAGGATGGTGCGCGGTGCGGGCACCACGGCATGCAACGTGAACTGGTGATGCAGGGCGACTGGATCGATGCTGGTGTCCACACCGCCGGCGGCGAGCAGGGACTGCACGTTGGAGGCGAAGCGGAAGCCGTCGGCGGTCTCGGCGAAATACAGCGGCTTGATGCCCATGCGATCGCGCGCCGCAAACAGGCGTTGGTTGCGCATGTCCCAGATGGCGAAGGCGAACATGCCGAGCAGGCGCTCCACGCACTGTTCGCCCCAGGCCGCGTAGGCCTTGAGGATCACCTCAGTGTCGCCGTCGGAGAAAAAGCGAAAGCCCAGCCCGCGCAGTTCCTGGCGCAGTTCCGGGTAGTTGTAGATGGTGCCGTTGAACACCAGGGCGAGACCCAGCTCCATGTCCACCATGGGCTGGTGAGCACGGGCCGACAGGTCGATGATGGCCAGGCGGCGATGACCGAAGGCCAGCGGCCCGTCGGAAAAACTGCCCTCATGATCGGGGCCGCGCCGCTCCAGGCGCGTGAGCATGCGACCGACGGTCGCCAGTTCGGGGCTCGTTCCGTCGAAACGAAGTTCACCACAGATTCCGCACACGTCTTGCTCCGTTCAAAGCGAATAGTTGCATCGATGTAACCCGGATGACGCGCGCCCTGGAACCCGGGGTGCGCTGCCCGGATTCCACGGCGTTCCATCCGGGCTACTTCACCGAGAGGGCGTCTTGCACGGCGCGCACGCCGCGCACACTGCGTGCCACGGCCACAGCGCGGCGGGCGACCGCCCGGCTCGGCACATGGCCGCGCAAGGTGACCGTGCCCGCAGCCGCTTCCACGTCGATAGCCATGGCGGGGACGTCCGGCGCCTCCACCAGGGCGCGGGTGACCGCGGCGGCGAGACGGCGATCGGCCTGGTGCTGTTCGGTGGCGACCGGCGGTTCGCCGGCACCGATGAACACACCCGTGGCGCAGCCGCCGAGCAGCAGCGTGCACACCAACAGCAGAACGCCGCGTTTCAAGCGCCGTTCTCCCCACCGTAGCCGCCGCCACCCGGGGTGTGAATGGCAAGGCGATCGCCCGCCGCCACGGTGAGGCAGGTCTTGCCGGGCAGCGCCTGGCCGTTGAGGCGGTTTTCACCCGGCATGCCGGCCTGACCACCGGCCAAACCCCAGGGGGCGTGACGACGGCGCTCCGTGAGCAGTGTGACCTGCGCGGGCGCCATGAATTCGTACTCACGCACCAGTCCATCGCCACCGGGCCGCGCGCCCTTGCCGCCCGAACCGCGCCGGATGGCGTAACGCACCACGCGCAGCGGAAAGCGGCTTTCCAGCACTTCCACCGGCGTGTTCAGGGTGTTGGTCATGTGGGTCTGCACGGCACTGAGGCCGCCGCCCCGGGCACCGGCGCCCATGCCGCCGCCGATGGTTTCGTAATAGTCCCAGGCCTGCGTGCCGCGCGCCCCCATGGCCACGTTGTTCATGGAGCCGTGGCTGGCGGCCGGGATGTGTCCGGGCAGGGCCTCGGCCAGGGCGCCGCTGATCACGTCCACGATGCGGGTGCTGGTTTCCACGTTGCCCGCGGCCACCGCCGCCGGGCGGCGCGCATTGACCAGACAGCCTTCCGGCGCACTCAAGGTGATGGGCCGGAAGGTGCCGGCGCAGGCGGGCGTGTGGGTGGGCATCAGACAGCGAAACACGTAGTACACCGCCGCCGCGGCGACGGAGAGCGGGCAGTTCACGTTGCCCGGGATCTGCGGCGAGGTACCGGCGAAATCCACGTGTGCGCTGCCCGCGTCCACGGTGATGGTCGCTGCGATGGTGATGTCGCGGTGGCCGATGCCGTCGTCGTCCAGCAGGTCGCGGAAGCGGTAGGTGCCGTCGGGCAGGTCCGCCAGGGCGGCGCGGGCCAAACGCTCGCCGTAGTCGTTCAGTTCGGCAAGCGCTTCTTCGTAATCCTCGGGCCCCATGACGCGCACCAGTTCACCCAGGCGGGTCAGACCGGTGCGGTTGGCGCTCAGTTGGGCGGCGAAATCCCCGGCCAGCTCGCCGGATTCGCCGGTGGCTTCCAGGATGGCGTCGAACACGGTGTCGTCCGGTTCACCGCCGCGCACCAGCTTGGTGGGCGGAATGACCATGCCCTCTTCGTCCAGGCTGCGGGAGACGGGCATGGAGCCGGGGGTGTTGCCGCCGACGTTGGCGTGGTGCGCGCGGTTCGCCACGAAACCGACGATGCGCTCGCCCACGAACAGCGGCGCAATGACCGTGATGTCCGGCAGGTGGGTGCCGCCCAGGAAGGGGTCGTTCACTACCACCATGTCGCCCGGATGCCAGTCCATACGCCCGACGATGCCGCGCATCGCGTAGGCCATGCTGCCGAGATGCACCGGAATGTGCGCCGCCTGCGCACACAGCTCGCCGCGCGCATCGAACACGGCGCAGGAGAAGTCCAGGCGATCGCGGATGTTGGGCGAAAACGCGGCGCGTTTCAGGGCCGCGCCCATTTCGTCACACACCGCCTCGATGCGACTGGCGAACAGGCTGAGGGCAATGGGATCCATGGGCGGGATGTTAGCAGAGCGCGATGACAGAGGGGCGGCACCGATGCGGCGTAGGAGCGGGCTCAGCCCGCGATTCCTGCCGTTGTTGGTTTAATCCATCGTGGCCTGTCGTTCCTGCACGTGGCAAAACCTGCCCGTAGAAGGAGCCCACACCGTGGGCGAATGCCCGCAAAAAAAGCAAACACAGAGACACAGCGAACACGGAAGAAACTTCGTAGGGGCTGGGTTCGCCGTTTCATCCGTCGGATTCGATCCCCTCACCCTGTCCTTCTCCCGGAGGGGACGTTCTTCCATGAATGCGCTGGGTAACCTTGGCCCTCGATTAGCACAGTTCCGCGCCGAGCGGGTAACCAACAGCGCATTCAAAGGCGAAGTGTCACCAAGAGACAGCCCGGGAGAGACAGGGGCGAGAGGAAATCAAGGGGATCACCACGGAGGCTACGGAGCGTCGCGGAGAGGATGGAATTCCTTCCCCGTGTCTCCCCATGTCCCCCGTGTTTTCCCCGCCGCGATGCACGACGGAACCGCGGCGACAACGGCTTAGAAGCGGTAGCCGATGTTGATGCCGAGGGAACGCTCGGAAAGGGCGATTTCGGCGCCGGGCATCATCGCGTCATCGGACGGTGCACGCATGCGCTTCTCCGGCACGAGCATGTAATGGAAACCCAGGTCCCAATGGCCGTTGAAGCGGTAATCGGCACCCACGGTGTAATGCTCTTCCACAATGGCCGGCAGGATCAGGTTACGGCTGACCTTGTCCTCGTCGAACGGAGCCTCGGCGTAGTTGTAACCGGCGCGCAGGTTCAGGCGCTCGGTGGCCGCCCAGGCGAGGCCCAGGGCGTACACGGTCTGGTCTTTCCAGCCCGGGTCCATGGGCATATCCACGCCCGGTCCTTTCACCGACAGCTTGTTCATGGTGGCGGACCACTCGATCCAGCGTAGGTCGAAGGACACGGTGAGGGTCTCGGTCGGGCGCGCGGCCAAGCCGAAGGAGGCTTGCTGCGGGTAGTCCAGATCGAGTTCGTAACGGCCGGCGGGCAGCGCGATGGATGTACCCGTGCTCGGATCAAATGCCGTGATGTCACCCTCGGACAGGTTGTACTCCAACGGGTCGAAGGCCTGCTCGCTCTTGTAATACGCACCCAGGGTGAGTTTCGGGTGGACCTCGTAGACGCCACCCAGCGAGAAGCCGAGGCCGAAGGCGCTGGCGCCGCGGGACAGGTCGAAGTTGGACATCACCCTGTCGCCGGAGCCGTTGGCATCGGTGTCCGCCATCATGCGCTGCTTGAACGCCACCGACTGGTAATCGATGAGCACGGCCGCGCCCAGGGTGAGGCGGTCATTCACGTTCCAGCCGAGCGCCGGGGCCATCTGCCAGAAGGAGATGCTGCTGTAGCCGTCCCAGTACATCGCCGGGTTCGGACCCATGGCCGGCATGGCCTGCGTCGACGGATAGTCCACGCCCATCCCCGAAGTGCCGTACATACCGCCGCCGAAATAAATGGGGCTGTCGTCATGCACCGGCGCGGTCCAGCCGATGGCGGGGATGCCGTACAGGTCCACACTGCTGTCCTCGCTGGCGCCGCCCAGGCGACTGAAATCCACCTCCCGCCCGGGCATGAAGGCTTCCATGGAGAAGTCGGCGCGACGACCGATGCGGGCGATGCCGGCCGGGTTGGCCACCGCGGTCATGGCGCTGCCGGGGTTGGCGGTCACTGCGCCGCCAAGGCTTTTCTGATAGGCGCCGACGCCGATGAGCTGGTAGCCATTGGTGGCATGGGCGACGGGGACGAAGGCGGCGAGCGCCAAGGTCAGGGCGGCAAGGCCCGTACGGGGGGACGGCATGTGATTCTCCTTCTTCCTTTGGATTGTTTCTAATTGTTTAGTTGTTTTGTATATTATTGTTTTATCGAATTCTACGGATGCCGTCGCAGCCGATCGATAGCCCGAATGGGGCAGTAACCCCGGTTATGTACACGGAAAGCCTGAGGTATTAATCTTTACCGGTCCGCTCGGGATTAAGCCTCCCGAAGCCGCCCGGCGCAGCCTCTATGCTTACCCGCACCGGTTGACCGGACTTTTTCGGGATTCCAAGCAACCACCAACACGGAAAAAACCAAGGAGCAGAACCCATGAAGCATGTGCTGCCTGACCTGCCGTACGCCAAGAACGCCCTCGAGCCCCATATGTCGGCCGAGACGCTCGAGTTCCATCACGACAAGCATCACGCGGCGTACGTGAACAACCTGAACAACCTGATCCCGGGCACCGAATTCGAAAACGCTACCCTCGAGGACATCATCAAGAAGGCGCCCGCAGGCGGCATCTTCAACAACGGTGCCCAGGTGTGGAACCACACCTTCTTCTGGAGCTGCATGGCGCCCAATGGTGGCGGCGAGCCCACCGGCGCGCTGGCCGACGCCATCAACAAGGCCTTCGGCGGCTTTGCCCAGTTCAAGGAGAAGTTCAGCCAGTCCGCCGCCACCAACTTCGGCTCCGGCTGGACCTGGCTGGTGAAGAGCGCCGACGGCAGCGTGGAGATCGTCAACACCTCCAACGCCGGCAACCCCCTGCGCGATGGCAAGCAGCCGCTGCTGACCCTGGACGTGTGGGAACACGCCTACTACATCGATTACCGGAACCTGCGCCCGAAGTTCATCGAGAACTTCTGGAACGTGGTGAACTGGGACTTCGTGGCGGGCAACTACGCCGGGTAAGCGAAGAAAAAAGCACCTGACACGGGGGGCACGGGGAAATCTTTTCTGTTGGGGACGGCCTCAGGCGGCGATGCGTAGCCGAAAGCCAAATCGCGGCCTGAGGCCGCTCCTGCAGACATATTCCCCCGTCTCCCCGTGTTCCCGGTGGTGCTTTTTCTTTGTTTGGGTCGTTTGCGTAGGTCGGGTTAGCCCGCTGGGCGTCACCCGACGCCGCCACGGGGCTTTTCCGTCGCGCGTCACGTTTGGCGCCCGGCGCCTTCTCCCGGCCTTTACGTGCCGCCCGACTGATCCTAGAATCGAACGCTTACTGGCGGTTCCGCGCAGGAACTGCCTTTTTCTTTTTCGGTGTCGGAAATTCTGGAGTACCTATGGCGAATGCGTTGATGACCACCTACGCCTCGCTGCCCGTCGCTTTCGAACGCGGCGAAGGTGCGTGGCTGTGGGACGAGGCGGGCAGGGAGTATCTCGATGCCCTGGCCGGCGTCGCTGTCTGCAACCTGGGCCATGCCCACCCCGCCGTGACCCGCGCCCTTTGTGAGCAGGCGGGACGGCTGGTGCACACGTCCAACATTTATCAGATCCGACACCAGATCACGCTCGCCGAGCGCCTGACCAGGGCCGCGGGTATGGAGCGCGCCTTCTTCTGCAACTCGGGCGCGGAGGCCAACGAGGCAGCGATCAAGCTCGCACGCCTGTATGGCCACAAGAAGGGAGTCGATCACCCCCAGATCATCGTCATGGAGCGCAGCTTCCATGGCCGTACCCTGGCCACCCTTTCCGCCACCGGCAACCGCAAGGTGCAGGCGGGTTTCGAACCGCTGGTCACGGGTTTCCTGCGCGTGCCCTACGGCGACATCGAGGCGGTGCGCACTGTAGCGCACAACGCCACGGGCATTGTCGCCGTGATGGTCGAACCGGTGCAGGGTGAAGGTGGCGTGCAGGTGCCGCCTGCCGGCTACCTGAAGGGCTTGCGCGAGCTGTGCAACGAACACGGCTGGCTGCTCATGTTCGACGAGGTGCAGACCGGTATGGGCCGCACCGGCAAGCTGTTCGGTTTCCAGCATGAAGGCGTCGTGCCTGACGTGATGTCCCTGGCCAAGGGCCTGGGCAACGGCTTCCCCATCGGCGCCTGCCTGGCTCAGGGCGAGGCAGCCGAGGTGTTCCAGCCCGGCAATCACGCCACCACCTTCGGCGGAAGCCCGCTCGCGAGCGCCGTGGCATTGGCCGTGCTCGACGTCATGGAACAGGACAACATGGCTGCCCGTGTCGCGCAGCTGGGCCAGCGCATGCTGGAGGGTTTCCGTCGTGCGCTGGACGGTGTGGAAGGCGTGGTGGAAATCCGCGGCCTCGGCCTCATGCTCGGCATCGAACTCGCGCGACCGTGTACCGCGCTGGTCAAGCGCGCGCTGGACGACGGTCTGTTGATCAACGTGACCTACGACAACAATGTGCGTCTGCTGCCGCCGTTCGTGATCACCGACGCCGAGGCCGATCAGATTGTCGAAAAAGTGAGTGCCCTGGTGCGGGCGTTTCTTGCGGAAGAGGTTGGCTGAACATGGCGGTACGGCATTTCCTGTCCCTGCTCGATCTGTCGCCCGAGGAATTGCGCGGGCTGCTGGACCGCGCCATCGCGTTGAAGGCGATGCAGCGGCGCGGCCAGATCTACGAGCCGCTCAAGAACCGCACCCTGGGCATGATTTTCGAGAAGTCGTCCACGCGCACCCGCGTGAGCTTCGAGGTGGCCATGGCGCAGTTCGGCGGCCATGCGCTGTTCCTGTCGCCGCGCGACACCCAGCTCGGCCGCGGTGAGCCCCTGGAGGACACCGCGCGCGTGCTCTCACGGATGGTGGATGCGGTGATGATCCGTACCTTCGCCCACGAGATCGTGGAGCGCTTTGCGGCCGCCTCGCGCGTGCCCGTGATCAACGCGCTCACCGATCTGCATCACCCCTGCCAGTTGCTGGCCGACGTGCAGACCTTCATCGAGCACCGCGGCGAGATCGAAGGCAAGACCGTGGCGTGGATCGGTGACGGCAACAACATGTGCCATTCCTACATCCACGCCGCGCGCCAGTTCGGCTTCACGCTCAACATCGCCGCGCCCGAGGGTTACGACCCCAGCCCCGCCGTCATGGCGCAGGGCGAAGGGCATGTGCACCTGATGCGCGATCCCCTGGAGGCCGCCCGCGGTGCGCATATGGTCACCACCGACGTATGGGCCAGCATGGGTCAGGAAGAGGAGCAGGCCGAGCGTGCCCGCGCCTTCGCCGATTACCAGGTCAACGGTGAACTCATGGCCGTTGCAGCCGAGGACGCCCTGTTCCTGCATTGCCTGCCTGCGCATCGCGGTGAGGAAGTGAGCGCCGAGGTGATGGACGGCCCGCAGAGCGTGGTGTGGGACCAGGCGGAAAACCGTCTGCACGCTCAGAAAGCCTTGCTGGAATTCCTGCTGGTATCCCCGTAGACGTTATCCGCGTCCGGCTACTGCCGGGCGGAAACAACCGCCACTGGATCCCGGAGTTTCTGCTCCGGGATCGGTTTCACCCGGCTGTAGCGCCTTCCATTCCGTGCCACACCCGGCATCAATGCCACAGCTTTCAGGTTTGACGTCGCATCGACCCGCGAAGCATGGTGAAATAGCGTCATGCGCCTTCGCGTCCTTGTCTTTCTCCTTTTCTCTCCCCTGACGTTCGCCGGTCCGCTCGATGAGGGTATCGCGGCGTTCCAGCGCGGCGATTATGCCGAAGCGCTGCACCACTGGCAGCCGCTGGCGGAGGACGGTGATGCGGTGGCCCAATTCAATCTCGGCCTGCTGCATGCCGGTGGGCTCGGCGTGGCGCGCCATCATCGGGAGGCGTTGCGCTGGTACACGCTCGCGGCACGCCAAAGAAATGCCGACGCACAGTACAATCTGGGCCTGATGTACGCCCAGGGCCAGGGCACCTTCCGCAGCGATCGCGACGCCATGGCCTGGTGGAAGCTGGCCGCCGGTCACGGACACCTCGACGCCCGCTTCAACCTGGGTGTGCTGTACGCCTACGGCATGGGCTGCGAGCAAAATACGGAGGCGGCCTTGGCCGAGTGGGAAGCCGCGGCGCGCGCCGGCCATGCCCGCGCGCGGGAGACGTTGACGCGGGTGTACGAAGAAGGCCTGTTCGGCCTACCCAAGGATCCCGCCAAAGCGGCGATTTGGCGCTAAACGCGCCTTCCCCCTCTCTGTCTCCATCTACTTCCTGGCCTCGGCCTCCATCTGCTCCAGGCTTACGTGCCGCACGTCCTTCCCCTTCACCATGTAGATCAGGTACTCGCAAATGTTGCGTGCGTGATCGCCGATGCGTTCCATGGCGCGGGCCGACCACATGATGTCCAGCACCCAGGTGATGGTGCGCGGGTCTTCCATCATGAAGGTGATGAGCTGGCGCATCAGGGCGTCGTAATCGCGGTCGATTTCCAGGTCCGCGCGCACGATGTCCACGGCGGCTTCGGTGTCCATGCGTGCGTAGGCATCGAGGGTGTCGTGCAACTGCTGACGCACACGTTCGCCCAGATGGCGCAGCGACGAATACTGACGCCGATCGGCGTTGCTGCTGGACAGGCGCAGGGACATGCGCGCGATGCGCTCCGCCTGGTCGCCGATGCGCTCCAGATCGGTGATGGTCTTGATCACCGCCACGATGAGGCGCAAATCGCTGGCGGCGGGCTGGCGCCGCGCCAGCACCCGGCTGCATTCCTCATCGATGGCCACTTCCATGGCGTTGACCCGGTAATCGCCGGTGATCACCCGCTCCGCCAGTTCGCTGTCGCCCTCGGTCAGCGCCTTCACGGCGTCGACGAGTTGTTGCTCAACCAGGCCGCCCATGGCGAGCACGCGATTGCGAATGTCTTCCAACTCCTCGTTGAACTGCTGGGAGATGTGATGACCGATGTGTACTTTTTCCATGGTGTCCTTGCCCCTTCAGGAAGCGCGCGTGGGTTAGCCGTAACGACCGGTGATGTAGTCTTCGGTCTGCTTCTGGTGCGGATTGGTGAAAATGGTATCCGTATCGGCGTACTCGATGAGTTCACCCATGTACATGAAGGCCGTGTAATCCGACACGCGTGCCGCCTGCTGCATGTTGTGCGTGACGATGACGATGGTGTAACGGTCCTTGAGTTCGTAGATGAGCTCTTCGATCTTGAGCGTCGAGATCGGATCCAGCGCCGAGGCGGGTTCGTCGAGGAGCAGCACTTCAGGCTCGATCGCGATGGCGCGTGCGATGACCAGGCGTTGCTGCTGGCCACCGGACAACCCCAGGGCGTTGTCGTGCAGCCGGTCTTTCACCTCATCCCACAGGGCGGCACCGCGCAACGCTTTCTCCACGACATCGTCCAAGGTGCGGCGGTTGTTGATGCCCTGGATACGCAGACCATAGGCCACGTTTTCATAAATGCTCTTGGGAAAGGGATTGGGCTTCTGGAACACCATGCCCACGCGGCGGCGCAATGACGACACATTCACCTGCCGGTCGTAGATGTTCACGCCATCCAGCTCGATGGCGCCGTCGATGCTCACACCGTCGACCAGATCGTTCATGCGATTGAAACAGCGCAGCAGGGTGGACTTGCCGCAGCCGGAGGGACCGATGAAGGCCGAGACCCGCTGACGCGGAATGATCATGTTGATGTCGTCGAGGGCCTGTTTGCTGCCGTAGTACAGGTTGAGTTTTTTCACCTGCAGACAGATGTCCTCGGACGCCAGGTCGCGATGCCGGCGCTCGCGGTCGATGGCGCTGAGGTCGATGCCGTGGGTGTAGCTTGCGGGCTGATTCATGGGATGTCCCGTCAATGATCGAGTGCGCGGTACTTCTCGCGCAGGTGATTGCGAATGGCGATGGCGGAGAGGTTGAGCATCACGATGATGATCACCAACAGCAACGCCGTGGCGTAGACCAGGGGTCTGGCTGCCTCCACGTTCGGGCTCTGGAAGCCCACGTCGTAGATGTGGAAGCCCAGGTGCATGAACTTGCGGTCCAGATGCAGGAAAGGCGCATCGGTGTCCAGCGGCAGCGACGGCGCGAGCTTCACTACCCCCACCAGCATGAGCGGCGCCACTTCACCGGCCGCGCGGGCGACGGCCAGGATGAGGCCGGTCATCATGGCCGGGCTCGCCATGGGCAGCACGGTGCGCCACAGGGTTTCGGCCTTGGTGGCGCCCAACGCGAGCGAACCTTCGCGCACGGCGCGCGGCACGCGCGACAGGCCTTCTTCGGTGGCGACAATCACCACCGGCACGGTGAGGATGGCCAGGGTCAGCGAAGCCCAGAGAATGCCGGACGTGCCGAAGGTGGGTGCGGGCAGCGCCTCCGGGAAGAACAGCCGGTCGATGCTGCCGCCGAGGAAGTAGACGAAAAAGCCCAGGCCGAACACGCCGTACACGATGGACGGCACACCGGCGAGGTTGTTCACGGCGATGCGGATGAGGCGCGTCAGCGGGCCTTGCTTGGCATATTCGCGCAAATAGACTGCCGCAATGACGCCGAAGGGGGTCACGAACACCGACATGAGCATCACCATCATGACCGTGCCGAAAATCGCCGGGAAGATGCCGCCTTCCGTGTTGGCCTCACGGGGTTCGTCGCTGACAAATTCCCAGATTTTCGCCAGATAGAATCCGGTCTTGCCGAACACCGACATGGCATTGGGCTGATAGGCCCGCACCACGGAAGCGAGCGGGATGGTGACGGTACGACCATCCATGACCTCGGCAGTGAGACTGTCGCGGCGGCTTTGTTCGTGCAGTGCCAGCAGTTCCGACTGGAGCTTGTCGTAGTCGCTCTGCAGCGCCGCACGTTCAGCGGCGATGTCGGCGCGGGCGACGGGATCGTCCCGCTCTTGCAGATCCAGGCGGCGTTCCGCCAGGCGCAGTCGCTCCATGCGGTAGTTGACGGAGCCGATGGCGTCTTTTTCGATGCGGCGGATCTGTGCAGCCAGATCCTCCGCGCGTTGCAGGCGTTGCTGCAACGCACTCCAGGCATCGGCGCCCTCGGCGACCGTGGCGCCGTTTTCCTCCACGCTCCTGAGGTAGCCGTAGAAATTTCCCCACTCGCGGCGTTCGATCGCGAGCAGCTCGGCCGGATAACGGCGCTCCTCAAGCCAATCGCTCAACACCCAGCGGAAGTCGAAGCCCAGGGAATCGCGGTTGCCGGTTTTTATCAGGTAGCGGTCGGCGGTGGTGACATCCGCCGGCAGTTCGATGCCGCTGCTGCGCAGGCGCTCGGCGGGAACGACTTCGTGGCCGTGAATCTCGCCGATGAGACGGCTGCGCGTCCCGTCGGGCTGAACGTAGTTCGCCTCGACGATGGCCTTGGGCCAGAAGTGTCCGAGGCCGCGCACGGCAATGAGCGAAAGCAGGCCAATGACCGCGATCAGGCTCACCGCGATGGCCGCGGCGTTCAACCAGATGAACGGCGAGCCGCTCGCAGCCCAGTGGCGCAGGCGTGCGGCACGCGCCGGACGCTGTGCGCGCTCGGCGACGATATCGGGAGTCAGTTCGGTTTGCATCCCATCTCCCTTACAAGCTGCTGTATTTCTTGCGCAGACGCTGGCGCACGATTTCCGCCAGGGTGTTGAAGGCGAAGGTGAACATGAACAGCACCAGTGCCGCGAGGAACAGGATGCGGTAGTGCGTGCTGGCCACCTCGGATTCAGGCATTTCCACCGCCACGTTGGCCGAAAGTGTGCGCATACCCTGGAAAATGGACAGGTCCATGACCGGCGTGTTGCCGGTGGCCATGAGCACGATCATGGTCTCACCCACGGCGCGACCCAGCCCGATCATGAGGGCCGAGAAAATGCCCGGGCTGGCGGTGAGGATCACCACCCGCGACAAGGTTTGCCAGGGCGTGGCGCCGAGCGCCAGGGAGCCGAAGGTGAGGTGCTTGGGCACGCTGAAAATGGCGTCTTCGGCGATGGAAAAGATGTTGGGGATCACCGCAAAGCCCATGGCGATGCCCACCACCAGGGCGTTGCGCTGATCGAAGCCGATGCCGAATTCCCGATCCATCCAGGCACGCATGTCGCCGCCGAAGAAGAACTGTTCCATGGGCAGGCTCATGCTGACGGCAAACCAGCCGATGAACAGCAACACAGGAATCAACAGCGCGGCCTCCCAGCCGTCCGGCACCAGGGAACGCACGCGCAGCGGCAGTTGTGACCACGCGAAACCGAAGGCCAGCACACCCAGCGGCGTGATGATCAGCAGCGCGAAAACGCCCGGCAGGTGGGTTTCGAAAAACGGCGCCAGCCAAAGCCCGGCGAGAAAGCCGAGAATGACCGTGGGCAGCGCTTCCATGATCTCGATGGTGGGCTTCACCAGCGTACGCATGCGCGGCGCCATGAAATAGGCGGTGTAGATGGCGCCCAGAATCGCCAGCGGTGCGGCGAACAGCATGGCGTAGAACGCGGCCTTGAGGGTGCCGAAGGCGAGCGGTGTCAGGCTGAACTTGGGCTCGAAATCGTTATTGGAGGCGGAGGATTGCCAGATGTATTCCGGCTGGCGGTAGCCCTCGTAATGCACGTCCTCCCACAGGGAAGACCAGGACACCTCCGGGTGTTCGTTGTGCACCTGCCAGAAGTGCATACGCCCTTCCACATCTTCGGCGAGCACGGCATCGGCGCGAGGCGAAATGGCGGCGATGCTGAAACCCGTCTGCGCCACATCCACGGTGAGCACATTCTGGTGGGCGGTGGTGTTGTAGAAACCGATGCGGCCTTGCGCGTCCGCGGCGATGAACCCCTTGCGACGCTGTTCCATCGCGAGGGCCTGCACGGCCGCATCGCCCTGCTGGAAATCACGGATGAAACTCAGGTGATAGCGGTTCTGCTCATCCCGCACCGGAAACCATTGGGCTATGCGCCCATCGGACGATCCCGCCAGCAGAGAGTAACCGCCGATGAGAAAGCGCAGCGCAGTCAGGCGGGCCTTGCCGCGGGTCAACTGCACGGTTTCGGCGTGATGGGGGGCGGCAGGCTCGGACAAGTCGAAGCTCATGAGCTGACCGGTCCCCGATGCCACGTACAGCCAGCGCTGGTCGGGTGAAATCAGCAGAAAACGGGGAGCAAACGCGAGCCCCGTCAATTCCACTGCACTGCGTTCGAGGGTGGTTTCTTCGGAGAGGAAATCGGTTTCCTTGGCAAAGCTGACCAACAGGATGCGCCCGTCGGCGGTGGTCGCGGCGGCCAGCAAGCGCTCATCGCCGTCGCGCACGGCGAGCTGCTGCAACGCCTGTTGCTTTTCGTCGATCAGCAGCGGCGCGTCGCCGTAGGGAAATACCATCTCGGGAGTGATGGTGCGCTTGTCATCGGGGTAGCTGATGGCGAATTCATGCCGTGCGATCTGTGCACGCCCATCGGAAAAGCCCAGGGCCACGTCGCCGCCACCCGCGCCCAACACCGAAAGAGCGCTCACACTCACGCCCGGCGGCGCCAGCATCCGGTCGTTCACCACCGCGCCGTCAACGGCCTGGAAAAACACCGCACGCCCGTCGCCGGTGTAACGCACGGCAAGCTCGCCCAGCTCCTCGGTGTCCACGTGCAGCGTGCTGCTGCCGCCCGGCGCCGGGTAATCGGCGACCGGCTGTGCAGTGGCCGGTACGAACAGGGGGTAGACCACGTAAACGAGATAGAAAAAGATGAGGAGAATGGCGATGATGACCCCGACACCGCCCACACCAACCGCATGGCGGGCCAAGGCGTCCTTCAACAGGCGCCATTGGTAACGACGCTCGGTGGCCGCACCGAACAAGGTGGATTCACTGGCTTTTTCCATCGGGCGATCATAGGAAGGGTTTGTGACAGGATTGTTACAAGGATGCGCTTCCCGAAACTGACAGGCGCCACATGCACGCAACGACTGACACCGACTACCGATGCCTCGACCCGCTCGGCGGCGAAAGGGTCCGGGTGCGCTTCACCGGCCGGCTGCTCGGTAAACCCGTCACCTGGGACGCCACCCTGTGCACCCTGGCCAGCGTCGGGGCATCACGCCGCTTCATTGACGTCGGGGCGGCCACGGCAACCGGCACGCGACTCCTCGTAGGATTGGACGTGCCCTGCATCGACGCGCCGACGGTGCTCAAGACCGTGATCATGATCCGCGGCTGGAAAAACCTGCGCCCCGGCCGCCACGACTACGGGGCGCCTGTGGGTGCGGCCGGGTGAGACCCCTCTTCCAGCCGGCGTTGGTGAACGACGCCTTCGGCGATCCGGCCCTGTACGTGGACCTCATGTACCAGCGCGGCGCCCTGCTGTTCGATTTGGGCGAACTGGGGGCGCTGCCGCCCCGCAAGATCCTGCGCATCACTCATTGTTTCGTGAGCCACGCCCACATGGACCATTTCGCCGGCCTGGACCGGCTCGTGCGATTGTTTCTCGCCCGCCCCGGGCGCCTGCACCTGTATGGCCCACCCCAGTTCGTGGCACGGGTGGAGCACCGGCTGGCGGGCTACACCTGGAACCTGGTGCACAACTACGACACCGATTTCACCATCGTCGCCACGGAAGCGGACGCGGACGGGCGCGCCCTCAGTGCCGAATTCCACGCCCGGCACGGGTTTGCGCGCAGCAGTGAACGGCGTTTCACCTGTGAGGATTTCGTGCTGGTGCAGCACCCTTCTTTCCGCGTGCGCTATACGATGCTGGACCACAAGATCCCGAGTCTGGCCTATGTGGCGGAAGAAGCCCGGCACGTGAACGTGCTGAAGACCCGGCTGGAGGATCGCGGGCTGGTGGTCGGAGCATGGCTGAACACCCTGAAGCGCCTGGTGCTGGAGGGCGCCCCGCCCGAAACGCCCGTGGCGGTGCTGCAGCCGGACGGGCCTCACGAGCGCCCCCTGGCCGCGCTCATGGACGTGGTGCACGTGGTTCCCGGACAGCGCCTCGCCTACGTGACCGATTGCGCCGGCCATGAGGCCAACGCGGCGCGCATCGTGGCGCTGGCCGACCGTGCCGACACGCTCTACATCGAAGCGCCCTTCCTGGCCGAAGACGAGGAGGACGCCCGCCGCAAAGCCCACCTCACCGCCCGCGACGCCGGCCGCCTCGCCCGCCGCGCGGGCGTACGCAAAGTCGTCCCCTTCCACTTCTCCTCACGCTACGAAGGCAACGCCGAGGCCCTGCGCGCCCAGGTGGCGGCGGCGTTTGCTGGGGAGCTCTAGGGGAAGGCAGAGAGAACCACAGAAGCCTCGGAGAAGAATGAATTTTTCAGCTCGTAGGTCGGGTTAGCGGAGCGTAACCCGACGCCGGGAAGACGAGGAACCACGGAGGCCACGGAGAAAAGAAGGCATGACCGGGAATACGGTACGTACGCCTGTAGGAGCGGCCTCAGGCCGCGATGAGTACGGCATGCAGAAGCCATCGCGGCCTGAGGCCGCTCCTACAAATCTCCTCTTCTCCGTGGTTGAATCTTTTTCTTCCAACCCTACTCGGCCCGGGCCCAGCGCGGTACCAGGGTGCCGCCGCGGCGGAGTTCGGCGTCGAGGCGTTTGTAGTCGGGTTCCTTGCGGGCGACCAGGGTCCAGAAACGGGCGGAGTGGTTCATGTGCACGGTGTGGCACAGCTCGTGGACGAACAGGTAGCGCACCACCGGCGGGGACATGAACAGCAGACGGTAATTGAGATTGATGGTCTTGCGCGCGGAACAGCTGCCCCAGCGGGTCTTCTGGCCGCGGATGGTGACGTTTTCGTAGGGCAGTTCGGTCTCGATGCTGACCCGCTCCAGCCAGGGCACCAGATGCACCCGCGCCACGCGCATCAGCCAGCGATTGAGGGCCTCCTGCCATTCGTCGGCGGCGGCAGTCACCAGCAGGCTGCCGTCGGCCCGTTCGCGGCACTGACCACGGCCCGGCCGGGCGGGGACGTAGTTCACCCCCCACAACCCATCCAGGGCAGGTAGCTCCACCACCTCGGGACGCTGCAACGGGTCGAGCGCCTGCTCGCGGCGCAGGCGGCGCAGCTGCTTTTCCAGCCAATCGCGATGCTGCTCCACAAAGGCCGGAATGCGGCGCCGGTCGAAACCTTGCGGCACGACCACCTGCACATCGCCCGACGGCATCACCTTCAGGCGCATGTACTTCGCCAAATGGCTCGTGCAAACACGCACCTCGAGCGGTTTGGGAGAAGACCATTGAAACTGCAGGGTATCGGCCATGGGTTACGACTGTCGCTCTCGGCGAGCACGCGCACGGCGCGGCGGCCCGTTACGTCACCACGATTGTTCTTGTGCCGTCGCCTCGCCCGGGTCCGGGCCCCTACTTCCGACGACCGGCGAGTATGAGTATCAGACAGGGGGGCGCATTTCACCACCATGCGAAGCTATATTCCACCGCCTGTTTTTCGCGCCCGCGCTCTACCGACGGTACATTCGGCGCATCACGCACAGTAAGCGCTCGCTCCCTTGCCATCCCTTATGTATGTTTGCCCTGACGTTCCATAAGCCGGGTGTGGACCAGGCAGAACGCGGCGGCGGCGGATACGTGCTTCAGCAATCCCTCCCCCACGGGAGGGCGCAGGACCCGGCACGGCATTTGTCGACGGGGCCTAACGGGAAGGGCCGTCAGTCATTTACGGGGGGCTTCAGATCGATGTATTCCACGTCAGGGGTTTCCGCGATCTCGATCACGCCGATGTCGCTCGCGGAGGGCAGCAGAAGATTGTTCGCGCGCTCGAAGTTGAATCCGTAGAATTCCTTCACAAAGCCGTAAGCCTCACCGAACCCGCCCTCCTGAGCGGCGTTTTCGACGATGTCCCTGGCCAGGCTGCAGGCCTCGGCCTCGGGAAGCTCGATGGTGAACAGGCGGCCGTCTTGACGAAAGCCGGCCTGAATCAGATCTTCGCGGATGCGATGAAACAACGCCTTCACCACTTCATGCGGATGGCTCGCGTAATCCAGATTGAGATTGATGGCATAGCGCATGCACTGTTTCCCGGGAGTGCTTGTAACCCTATGCTACGCCGTTCTTTTTGGCAGGGATATCGATGAAACGCTACGGCGGTGATGTGATTTTCCAGACCCGCGATGACTGGGGCCCCATTCAGGTGGTCCAGGACGCCTTCGAACGCGCCCTGCACTTCAGCTCGGAACCCAAGCAAAGCGCCATGGACCTCGCCGACCCGGTGCGCCTGGTGCTGTCCTATACCCGCGCCATGCTCGCGCCCCTGCTGCTCGCGCCGACGCCGCGCCGGGTGTTGCTGGTGGGCCTCGGCGGCGGCTCCCTGGCCAAGTTCCTGCTGCACCATTACCCGGATCTGCAGGTGGATGTGGTGGAACTGCGTGAGCAGGTGGTCGCGGTGGCACGGGACTGGTTCGGGCTCCCCGTCTTGCCACGCCTGAACATCACCGTTGACGATGCAGGCAGCTTCGTGCGCGCGGCCACCGGGAGCTACGACCTGATCCTGATCGACGCCTTCGATCGGCGCGGGATCGCCTATTCGGTGTGCGGCGTGGGCTTCTTCGGTGCCCTGCGGGAGCGCCTGGCCCCCGGTGGATTGTTGGCCATCAATCTGTGGGCGCGGGACGTGGTCGGCCTGGAGGACATGGTGGACGACATCACCACCACCTTTGACACGCCGGTGGCGCGGCTGCCCGTACAGGGTAAGGACAACATCATCGCCCTTGCCGGCGCCAATCCCCAGCCTCGCCGCACCGCGCGCGCGCTGACCGAGCGGGCTCGCAAGCTGGAAGAACAGTTGACGGTGGAGTTCCCCACTCTGCTGCGCACCCTGCGCAAGCACAACGCCGGTTTCTAGCTACCGGGCGCCCGGCGCGGCTTGGTTCGAGTGGATTGCCGCGCCCTCCTCCCGGCCCCGTCGAGCGGTCCTGCCGGGCACCCATGGGGACCACGTCGAATCAAACACTTACACATCGATCCGCGAGCGCGAATCACGTAATCGTCCTAACAATTTGTTTTAAAAAGCCAGCAAGAGCGCTTTCGTTGTTTCCACGACCCTTGCGTGGATAAATCCGCGCCCACAAGTTCCACAAATCATGCACACGCGTCTGGAAAGCATCAGGCGGTCGTCTATGGTTTAAAAACCCCCGCCTGCTGGGGCATGTGTCCGCCCCGGGAGATTCGTATGCCGCCTGCTTCCGACATTTCGGTGCAGCTCAATTACCGGCCTTTGGGTTTGGTAAGCGCGCGGACACGCAATTTGCGCATCGACGGCATGTTCGTGGACACAGGTGCGGTGACACTGCCGCATCAGTCGGAAGTGGAAGTGACACTTTCCTTCCGCAAGGACAACCGCCTTCAGGTGCATCGCTTACACGCGCGTGTGATGGGCCGTTCCAAATACGGCACCAATCTCACTTTCCAGAATTGCCAGCGCGAGACTTACCAGGCCTTGCGCGAGTTACTCGGTTCTGACTCGGGCTGATGTTGTTCTCCTCGTGACGCTGTGCCCATGACCCGTTCAATTGGACGGGTCTTTTTTTTTGAGCAAAGCAGAACCCACGGAAGGCACGGAAGAAAAACGGAATGAAAGGAAAAAGGCGCAGTCGCCTGCACGCTGAATCAACCGGAAGGGATCGCTGGATCTTGACGTACTTCGCGTCTTTGCGAGAGAAATCCATTCTCTGAGGAATCAAAAAACAAAGCCCCCGCATGCGAGGGCTTTGTGGCTTCATGCGGTGTTATTGCAGCTTGGCCAATTCCTGCTCAATCACTTTGGGCGGCAGCGGAATATAGCCGTCCTTGACCACGACTTCCTGACCCGACTTGCTCAGCACCATTTTCACGAACTCGCGCTCCAGCGGGTTCATCGGCTTGTTCGGGTGCTTGTTCACGTACACATAGAGAAAACGCGACAGAGGATACTCACCCTTGATGGCGTTTTCCGCCGTCGCCGCCACGAACGGAGAACCGTTCTTTTTGGCGAGGGGCACCGCACGCACGCCCGAGGTCATGTAGCCCACGCCCGAGTAGCCGATGCCGTTGAGCGACGTGGACACCGACTGCACCACAGACGCGGAACCCGGCTGTTCATTCACGCTGTTGCGGAAGTCACCCTTGCACAGCGCCTTTTCCTTGAAATAACCGTAGGTACCCGACACGGAGTTGCGACCGTAGATCTGAATCACCTGGTTGCCCAGGGAGCCGCCCAGGCCGACCTGGCCCCAGCGACTGATGTCGTCGGAACTACCGCACTTGCGCGTGGAGGAGAACACTGCGTCCACCTGTTCCATGGTCATGCCCTTGATCGGGTTGTCCTTGTGCACGTACACGGCCAGCGCATCGATGGCCACACGGATTTCCGTGGGCTTGTAACCGTACCTCTTCTGGAAGGCTTCGATTTCCTTGTCCTTCATGCGACGGCTCATGGGGCCGAGCGTTGCAGTGCCTTCAGTAAGTGCGGGCGGCGCGGTGGAGGAACCGGCGGCCTGGATCTGGATGTTCACGTTGGGGTAAAGGCGCTTGTATTCCTCGGCCCACAGGGTCATCAGGTTGGCGAGGGTATCGGAGCCGACCGACGAGAGGTTGCCGGAAACGCCGGCGGCCTTGGTGTAGTTGGGCAGCGAGGGATCAACCTTCGCCCCGGCAATGACCTGCCCCGACATCAGTGCCGTGACCATCATGCCGCTCGCGGCGATAAGCGTGGACAACTTCATGTGTTTGTTTCTCCAGTTGCGGGTGAATCTGGGAGCAACTATGAACCGTTGAAATGACATTTCGATGAATCTTTGGTGAAGCTGTTGCGACACTCAGGCGCTGCGGTTGACGGCTTCCGTCATGCGCCAGACACGCTCCCGCGGGAACTCGCAGCGGAAGGTACTGCCCTTGCCCGGGGTGCTTTCGATGTGCAGCCGCGCGTCATGGCGCTGCAACACGTGTTTGACGATGGCCAGCCCGAGGCCGGTGCCGCCGTTCTCGCGCGAGCGGCCTGGATCCACGCG
Source organism: Gammaproteobacteria bacterium (assembly GCA_041687015.1). Lineage (GTDB taxonomy): Bacteria > Pseudomonadota > Gammaproteobacteria > Thiohalomonadales > Thiohalomonadaceae > JALOAT01. The sequence goes on along the minus strand of JAWLCT010000043.1, from coordinate 2,086 downwards.
GTAGAAGCGCTCGGTGACCCGGGGCAGATGCTCAGGCGCGATACCGACACCGTTGTCGCTCACCGCGAAATGTGCGCCCGCCGCGTCGGCATGCCAGCGCATGACGATGCGACCGCCCGCCGGCGTATAACGTATGGCATTGGTGAGCAGGTTGTTGAATGCGCTGTAAAGTTCACGCTCTACGCCGTAAAGACCCAACAGGCCGTCGCATTCGAGTTCGATGACGTGCCCCTTGTCGCGCGCGAGGATTTTCGCATCTTCATGCATCTGGGCAAGTATGCCCGGTACCACGACCGCATCGCGCGCGGGCATCTGCCGTTCGTTTTCCAGACGCGACAGCAGCAGCAGATCCTCAACCAGGTTCTGCATGCGTTTCGACTGTTCGCGCATGAGATCGAGCGACCGGCTCCAGCGCGCGTTGTGTGTTTCCTCTTCCGCAAGGGTTTCCAGGAAGCCGGCGATCACCGTGAGCGGCGTGCGCAATTCGTGCGATACGTTGCCGATGAAATCGCGGCGCATCTGTTCGAGACGCAGTTTTTCGCTGATGTCGCGCGCGATGAGCAGGCGCTGTTCGTCGCCATAGGGCACCACGCGCAGGCTGAGGGTGAGACGTGGATCCCGCGGCGACGCAATTTCCAGCGTGCCCTGAGCCCCCTTGGCGAGAAACACGCCGAAGGCGGGCACGCGGATCAGGTTGTCGATGCGTTGACCCACGTCATGGGCCGATTGGAAGTCGAGCAACTGGATAGCCGCGTCATTGAACCACTGGATTTCCCAGTGCGGGCCGAGCACCACGGTGGCATCGGGCATGGCCGCGGTGGCTTTTTGATACTGGTTGAGAATGCCCGCCAGGCGGCGCTTGCGACGGCGATTGCGCTGTTGCAGGCGATAGATGTGATGAAAGACCTCGCCCCAGATCCCCCAGCCTTCCGGGGGGTTGAGAGTACGCCCGACACGCAGCCAGCGTTCCAGGCGATAGAGTTGGAGCAGGTGCCAGCCGAAATAGGCAAACAGTCCGAGCGCCGTGAACAAGCCCGGCTCGCCAAGCACCCACCCGATCAGCAGACCGACGACGGCGACGCTCGCTATGCGCCAAAGTTCTGCGGACCAGGGGCCGGACATGGGTTAAGCCTGCGTGGAAAAACGGTAGCCCGCGCCGCGCACGGTCTGCACCAGGTGATCGCACTGGTGCGCTTCCAAGGCTCTGCGCAGGCGGCGGATGTGCACGTCCACGGTGCGTTCCTCCACGTAGGCGCCGCGCCCCCACACCATGTCGAGCAACTGGGCGCGGCTGTACACGCGCTCGGGATGGGACATGAAAAACTGCAGCAGACGGAATTCGGTGGGGCCCATCTCCACGGGCGCGCCGTTGGCGTGGACGCGATGGCTGTGGGTGTCGATCTGCAAGCCGCCCGCCTGCAGCACGCCGCCCTCGTCCGCGCCGACGCGGCGCAGCAACGCCTTGATGCGCGCCACCAGTTCACGGGGCGAGAACGGCTTGGTCATGTAGTCGTCGCAACCGACGTCCAGACCGCGCACGCGATCGTCCTCTTCGCCACGGGCGGTGAGCATGATGATGGGCACGTCGCGGGTGTATTCATCGCGGCGCAGGCGGCGCGCCAGCTCGATGCCACTGGTGCCCGGGAGCATCCAGTCGAGCAGGATGAGGTCGGGGCGACGGTCGGCGATGGCGCGATCGGCCTCGTGCGCGTCCGCCACCTCGCGCACGGCAAAGTCGGCCCGCTCCAGCGCCATGGCGACCATAGCACGAATAGCGGGCTCGTCTTCGACGAGAAGGATGTCGTTGGCCGGCATCTAACAGGTTCCCTTGCTGGTCTTTCCTGTTAGTAAACGCGTTGAATATGACACGGCTGTGACAGTGTTGTCACAAAGACACTGTAGGAGCGGCCTCGGGCCGCGATGCTTTCGTCCCGCCGGCGTATCGCGGGCTTAGCCCGCTCCTACAACCCATGGCACAAGGCAATGTAGGAGCGGCCTCAGGCCGCGATGCTTTCGTCCCGCCAGCGTATCGCGAGCAACACCCGCTGAATTCGACACAGAGGCGCAGAAAACACCGAGGTGGGAG
>JAWLCT010000042.1:0-26692 GCA_041687015.1 Gammaproteobacteria bacterium | reverse complement strand
CCGTTCCTCGGCGACCTGCCCATTCTTGGGGCCTTCTTCAAATCGACCCGCGTGCAACGCGAGGACAAGGAGCTCATCATGGTGGTCACGCCGCACCTGGTGCGCGCTATCGCCCGCGGCGCGCCGCGGCCGTCGCTGCCCGGCGAAGGTTACGGGCGCTACCGTCCGGGCTTCGCCGATCTGCTGTTCCTCGAGTCGGGCCGCTTCGATCGGCTCAACGACAATTCGTCCAGGTAGGAGCGCACCATGGCCAGTGTCGTCGTCGTCACCCAACGCGAGGATTACGTCCAGTGGCTCATGGAAGCACTGGACAAGGAAAGGGAAGTCGTCGTCGCTGATCAGGATACCGTTGAACGCGTGCTGCAGCTCATCGACGCCACCGCTGCGAACCTGGTGTTCGTGCAACTGGGCGGCGGCGAAAAACGCTCCCACACGGCGCTTATCGAAGGCCTGCTTGCTGCCAAGCCGTATCTCGGCATCGTCGCAGTGAGCGATGCCGTGGACAACGGCCTGCTGCTGTCGGCCATGCGTGCGGGCGCCCGTGATTTCCTGCGCGTAGGCAGCAACCCGCGCGACGTGCTGGCGCTGGTTTATCGCCTGGACGAAAAGAGCCCGCAGGATGCTGCGCCCGTGAATACCCGGGCGCAGGTGTTCTCCTTTCTTTCCGCGCGCCCCTACGAGGGCATCACCACGTTGGCGGTGCATACCGCCCTGGCGCTGCTGGAGCAGGAACAGGAAGGGCGCGTACTGCTGCTCGACCTGGGCATGCCGCCGGCCGACTCACTGCTGATTCTGGGGCTGAAATCCACCTACAGCTTCGTGGACGCGATTCGCAGCGTGCGCCGTTTCGACCAGACGCTGATCCGCACCGCCTTCACCACGCACAAAAGCGGCCTCACCATCCTTTCCCTTCCGGACGACCCCAAGGAAATGGAGGCGGTCACCTCCGCCGACGTGATGATCCTGCTGAACATCCTGCGCGCCTATTTCACGCGCATCGTCATCCACCTCGGTGGCGTCACACCCTCGGATTTCGTGCGTCTCATCCTGGGCAAGTCGGACCGGGTGTTCCTGGTGGTGGAGCAATCCGTGCCGAGTTGCCACGCCAGCAAGCAGCTGCTCGATTTTCTCTCGGCGCGCGACTATCCGGTGAACGATATCGGTCTCATCGTCGATCGCTATTCTCCCGACGTCGGGCTCGAATGCAGCGACATCGCCGAACTGCTCGACCTGAAACTTCAGCACGCACTACCTGCCAGCGGCATGGTGCGGCTCAAGGCGCTCAACGCCGGACGCAGTATTTTCGAAGTTGCGGAAAAAGACCCCTACAGCAAGGCCGTACGCGCCCTCGCCCGCCAGCTCACCGGTGCCGCGCCGGAGGAAGTGGCGCAGACCGAGCGCTTGCGCGGACTGCTCGACAAGCTGTTCGGCTGAGGAACCCGCGATGGACTTCATGCTTTCCCACGCCCAAGACGACCTGCAGCAGAGCACTCAGTACCAGTCGCTGAAAGGGCGTTTGCATCGTTTCCTGCTCAACATGGTGGAGGAGGAAAACGTCAATCCGGGTGACTGGTCCCACGACCAGGTGCGCGATTACGTGGAGGCGAAGATCAATTTCTTCATCGCCGATCAGCGCCTGGCCATCAACCGTCGCGAAGTGGAGACGCTCGTCACCGATATGATCGACGAGCTGCTCGGCTTTGGCCCCATCCAGCGCCTCATCGAGGATGACGATGTCAACGACATCCTGGTGAACGGCTGCAGCAGCATTTTCGTGGAACGGCGCGGCAAACTGGTCAAAACACCGTTGCGCTTCATCGACGACAATCACGTGCTGCGCATCATCCACCGCATCCTGGCACCTCTCGGCCGTCGCCTGGACGAAACCTCGCCCATGGTGGATGCGCGTCTGCCCGACGGCGGACGCGTCAATGCCATCATCCCGCCGCTGGCGCTGAACGGGCCGACACTGTCCATCCGAAAGTTCCGCAAGGAACCGTTGCGCGCAGGCGATCTGCTCACCTACGGCACCCTCAACGAGCCTATGCTCAAACTCCTGCGTGCCGCCGTGCGTGCGCGCTGCAACCTGCTCATCATCGGCGCCAGCGGCGCGGGCAAAACCACCTTGCTCAACGTGCTTTCCGAGTACATCCCGCCGGACGAGCGCATTGTCACCATCGAAGACGCCGCGGAACTGTCCCTCGACCACCCACACGTGGTGCGCCTGGAGTCACGCCCACCAAACCTGGAGGGCCAGGGCGAAGTGAGTATGCGCGCACTGGTGAAAAACGCCCTGCGCATGCGCCCCGACCGCATCATCGTCGGCGAGGTGCGCGGCCAGGAGATGCTGGACATGTTGCAGGCCATGAGCACGGGTCATGAAGGCTCCATGGGCACGCTGCACGCCAACAGCCCGCGCGATGCACTCAGCCGGCTGGAAATGCTCGCCGGTTTCGCCGGCTACGGCGGCAGCGAGTTCACCTTGCGCCAACAGGTGGCCGCGGCCATCGACATGATCGTGCAGATCGGCCGCCTGCCCGGTGGCGAGCGCAAGGTGCTGCACGTCCAGGAGGTAACCGGTCTGGCGGATAACAACTACATGCTGCAGGAACTGTTCCGCTACGACCTCACGCATCAGGAGTTCGTACCGACGGAACTGAAACCCCATAACCCGAAACTGCAGCGCCAGTTGCAGTCCGATGATTCCCAGGCGGGACCCTTCGTCGCGAGTCGTTATGTCATTTAGCGCCGTTGCCATTTTCGCCGCCCTCATCTCCGCCGCACTGTCCTTCGCTGCGGTGGGCGTGATGGAATTGCGACGCAAACGCCGCGATCACATGCTGCTGCGTCTGCGCGCCCTGATCGGCCGCGACGGGCGCACGCCGCAAGCACAACGGCGGGTGGAAAACTGGGTGGTGCAACAGATCGTCGGTCTGCTTTGGCGTGCCGGACTGGCGCCTGCACAGTGGCAGTTGTGGATGCTTGGCAGTGCGCTGCTGCTGGCCGGGCTGGTGGGGATGCTGATCCAGGGCGCGGCCGGACTGTTGCTTTATCCCGCCCTGCTGCTCGGCGGCCTGTATTTGTTGCTGCTGCGGCGCGCCAGCGCACGGCGGCGACTCATGGTCGAGCAACTGCCCGTGTTCATCGATCACCTGGCGCGTGCGGTCAGCACCGGCAATACCCTCGACAGCGCCTTTGCGGTGGCCACTGCCGAGGCGCGCGATCCCTTGCGCTATTCCCTGGAACGCGTGGTCCGCGAAATCCGTCTGGGCGGCACTCTGGAGGAGGCGCTGGCCCAAACCGCGCGCATTTACGAACTGCAGGAATTACAGGTGCTGACGCTGGCGGTGACGGTCAACCGTCGCTACGGATCCAGCATCCATGACCTGCTCAAGAGCGTGGTCACCATGATCCGCCGCAACGAGGCCGCGCGCCGGGAATTCCGCTCCCTCACCGGCGAGACGCGCATGTCTGCCTGGGTGCTCGGCCTGACGCCCGTGGCCATCGGCCTGTTCACCCTGGCCACCAGCCCCGACTACATGGGGGTGCTGCTGCAGGACCCGGCCGGCCGCCTCATTCTCGGTTTCGGGGTGGGTTGTCAGACCCTGGGCGCGCTGATCCTCTGGCGCATGATGCGGACCTTCTGACATGACGGCACTGCTCTACAGCCTCGGCGCCGCCTCGCTCCTGCTCAGCCTGGGTCTGCTCGCGCTTGCCGTGCACGCGGACCATCGCCGGCGCGCCATGCGCCGCCGCCTGCGCACCGCTCTGGGTATCGCCGGCGAACAGCGCCACGAGGAATTACATGGTCTGGCCGGGCATCTGGCACGTCTGGGCGGCGCGTGGATCAACAGCCGTGGCGAAGACCCGGAAATCAACCTGCTGCTGGCCCGCGCCGGCTGGCGTCGCCACCAGGACCAGGCCTTGTACTTCGGTCTGCAGTTGGTGTTACCCGGCGCAGCGCTGATCGTCGCCCTGCTGCTTTGGTTCGCAACCGGCGGCGGCGTGTCGATGCGTGCCCTGCTCGCGCTGTTCACGGCCTTCGCGGTAGCCTGGCTCGGCCCGCGCTACGTGCTGCGCATGCTCGCGGCGCGCCGCCAGCGGATCATGCGCGATGAAGTGCCGCTGCTCGCCCAGGTACTGAAGGTGCTGTTCGATGCGGGCCTGGGCCTCGATCAGGCGCTGGTGACTGTCGCCACCGAGCATGCCGACATGATCCCCGTGCTCGCTTCGGAGCTGCGCCCGGTGATGCGCCAGGTGAGCCGTGGTGCGGATCGTTCCGAGGTCCTGGGCGCCATGGCACGTGTTCAGGATGTGCAGGACCTCACCGACTTGATCACCATGTTGCGGCAGATCGATCGCTACGGCGGCGGCATTCAACAGCCCATGAAGGCCTTCGTGGAACTGCTCGACGAACGACGCCGTACCGACCTGCAGGAACGTGTGAGCAAGCTGTCGGGCAGCATGACCATCGTCATGATCGTATTTCTGTTCCCGGCCCTGCTGGTGTTCCTGGCAGGCCCGGGCTTTCTCGCCATCCTGCGCATGCTGACGGGATTCGGAGGCTGAGCCATGCGGGACATCACCAAACCGCTTTACGTGTTCCCACTGCTGGTGGCGGTGCTGACGCTCGGGGCATGTGCGGGGCACAACGTGCGCCCGGAAGACGCACCCAGCGCCTCGGAACTGGCGTTCCCGGGCCGCGGTGAGGCGCGCTGCGGCGAGGAAAAGGCGCCGCAGGAAGCGGTGCTGCATCTGCAACTCATCGAGGACATGCAGCGCCAAGGCCTTTATCACGCCGCCCTCGCCCATCTCGATGCCCTCGGCAAGGCCGGCGCCGATCTGCCACGCGCCCGCTTTCTGCGTGCCGAATCGCTGCGCCGTACCGGCGATGTCGCCCAGGCGCGACGCCTGTTCGAGGAACTCACCCACAGCTGCCTTGCCGGGCTCGGCCATCACGGCTTGGCCCGCCTGGATGTGGATGCGGGCGATACCGCGGCTGCGCTCGATCAGTTTGCCGCGGCCGAACGCGAGCGTCCCACCGACCCGCGCATCCGCAACGACCACGGCTATGCCTTGCTGCTCGCAGGGCACACTGCGGAAGCCACCCACCAATTCCAAACCGCCTACGAACTGGGCGGCGGCGAGCGGGCTGCCGCCAATCTGCTGCTCTCGCTTCTGGTCGCCGGCGAAGTAGAGAAAGCGGCCGCCCTGTCCCGCAGTCTCGGCCTTTCCACTGAGGAACTCCAACGTCTGCGCGGCGACGCCCACGCCCTGCGCACCCAATTCAAAAAACGCCCGGAGGCCACCCCATGAACGGCAAAGTGTTCGCCCTGCTCCTCTCTCTCGGGTTCGGGATCATGTCAACCGGCGTCCATGCCGCGCCGAGCCCCCACGAGGCAACCGCCACCCCGCCCGGATTTGCGCACCGGACCACCACCTGGCTGGACATGCAGCGGGCGGGCAATCACGCGGGCAAGCCCAATCCCATTCCGGGTGAAGCCACGGCACGTGCCTACGAGCGCTACCTCAAGAGCTTCGAGGCGCCCATCCCCGAGCGCTTCCAATACCAGCAACTGCGCAGCAACAACTAACGGCCATGCATAGGCAGCGCGGCGCCATCAGCATCATCGCCGCCGCCACGCTGGTGGTGGCGGTGCTGGCGGTCGCGTTGGCGCTGGACATCGGGCGCATCATGGTCGAACGCCAGCGCTTGCAGGTGGCGGCAGACGCTGCTGCGCTTGCCGGCGCTCGGGCGCTTGCAATTGCCGGCGATCCGGATGATGTGCCTGCGGCAGTGCAAGCATCGGCACAGGAAAACGGCTACACGGCCAGCCTGGACGCAGGCATCGAAGTCGGACACCTGCTCTACCAGGATGGGTTGCGAAACTTCACGGCGGGCGCTCCGTACAATGCGGTCCGCGTTGTGACCACCCGCACAGTGCCCCGCAGCCTGGTAGCAGGCGCGCTGCTGCCCGGCGACGTGCTGCTTACCGCCCGGGCTGCAGCCTACCGCGAAAGCATCGCCGCAGTGAAAGCTGGCAGTGGTCTGGTCGCTTTGGATACGCAAGGTTCCGCAGTGTTGAACGCGGTACTCGGTGGACTGCTGGGCACAAACCTGAGTCTCGACGCGGTTTCCTACAACAACCTGCTAGGTGCAAACGTCGCGCTGGCGGACCTGTTAGTCCGGACCGGTGTTGGCTCCGTCGAGGAACTGCTCGCCCTCGACATGGGGCTGGGCGATTTCCTTGAGCTTACCGCCGAAGTACTTCAGGCGGACGGCAGTGTGGCGGCGGTCACACTCAATAATGTGGCCCATACGGTCGATGAACGGCTTCACATCCGCTTGGGTGAACTGCTCAACGTCAGCGCCAATCCCGCCGCCCTCCAGGCCGGGATCAACGTGCTGGACCTACTCACCGTTTCAGCACAACTCGCGAATCAGGGCCGCGCGGTCGATGTCGATCTGAAACCCCTCGGCAGCGTGCTATCGAGCCTCGGATTGGCGGATTTGGACCTTCGGCTCGGCATCACCCAGGCGCCTCAGATTGCCGTCGGTCCGCCCGGTCGCGACCCAGCTACCGGTGATTGGCACACAAAGGCCCGCACGGGACAGGTTGATCTTCAGGTTTCGCTGCAGACACTGGAGCTAAACTTGCTCGGCCTGCTCCACACGGCCATCGATCTCGACCTGTTCATCCAGGCGGCTTCTGCAGAGGCATGGGTAGAGACCATTGAGCCGGCCGCCCCTTCGAGCCCGACGACACGCGTTCGCGTGGGCGCCGCCACGGAACTTGCGCGCATCGGTATCGGCCGCCCGGCGGGGGCGACAATCAATCCCTCGCGGCTTCTCAAGGTGAAAGTGCCTTTGCTCATCGATTTGGAAGTAAACGCCAAAGCGGACCTGCCCGTCGGTGCCGAACAAACCGACGCGCTAGACTTCGCAGGCCCGTTCGTACCCGTGCTCGACAGCCCGGTTCCCGCCAATACCCAGCTTGTGGGCACCAACTTGGAAGCTGCGCTGCTCCAAAGCGTGGGCGGACTGCTGTCCGGCGCCGAAATAGACGTGGAGCTCGATCTGCTCGGGGTTATACCGATTGGCATCAGCGTGGGCGACGTCACCCGTTCCCTGGCCAACATCCTGAACCCTTTGCTCGACTCACTCGCGGTAAATCTACTCACTCCACTTCTGTCGCAGCTCGGCTTGCAGATCGGCGGCGCGGATGTCACTGTGCTCCATGCGAGCGCCGGCCAGGTACGGTTGGTGCAATGAAAGCTAGACCATGGCGACCCCGATCAACGGCACCCGTAATCTCCTCATCCTGCTCACCGCCCTGCTGCTTCTGAACGGTGTGCTCCTGGTGTGGAGCGTTTCCGACGGACTCCTGCTGCTGGACGAGCAGGCCCGCTACAGCGCCCAACAGACGGCGCAACGGGTAGCGGAACGGTTGCAAGCCCAAAACGGCGCGCCCCTCACGGCGATGCTGGTCGAAGCGGCCCCGGTCCACGCCACCACGCTCCTGTTTACCGACGCCACGGGCGAGCGCTTCCGCGTCCAATTGCCCCCCGTGACGGCGCCCCGCGCGCCCGACTGGTTCGCAGGCCTCATGGCCGGACCGCAACTGGAATCCCTGGTGCTGCTGCCGGAAAAACAAGGTCGCCTGCTGGTCGTGTTCGACACCGCCGCCCTCGCCGCGCCTTACTGGCGGGCACTGCGCATGCCCTGGATTTTGCTCAACGGCAGCCTGCTGCTGTTCGTGGTGATGGCCAATGTGTGGATGGGCTACAAGCTGCGCCGCCTGCAGGATTCGGCTGTGCCGCCGGTCTCACCCTTGTTGAAGGAACTCCTGCGCGAGGAACGCCCAGCCCTGGCACGTCCCGCGGTCGAGCCCGCCGTGGCCGTCACCGAGGCCAGCGCGGAACAATCGGCCGCCGACTACAGCGGTGCCGCCTTGCTGGTGGTGAACCATCGCGGAATGGTGAGCTTTGCCAACTCGGCCGCGGCGCGGCTGTTCGGCTATGCCACCAGTGAACTGATAGGCAAACCGGTGGAACGCCTTGTGCCCCCGTGGCGCCAGGAGGAATTGGCCCGCGACCACGCCGGCACCGAACCCTTCGAGATCGAAACCCAACGCCTGTCGCGGCGCGGTCATCTGGTCGACGTACTCTGGCATTCCGCCCCTCTGCCCGGGGCGCCCGGCGAAGAGCCACAGGGCCGCGTGTGGACCTTGTGGGACATCACCCAGCGCAAACGCGAAGAGGCCGTACTGCGCCTGCTGGGCCGTGCCGCCGAACTGACGGCCGATGGCCTGCTGATTACCGACACGGCCCAGGACAATGCCATCGTCCACGCCAACCAGGCCGTCAGCAACATCACGGGCTACCCGCTGGACGAACTCATCGGCCGTAACCCGCGTTTTCTCTACGGCGACGAACGTCAACAGGAAGGCGTGCGTGAACTCACCGAGGCGGTCAAAAACGGCACGGCCTGTCGGGTGCTGCTGCACAATCGCCGCAAGGATGGCAGCGTCTTCTGGAACGACCTGTCCATCACGCCGGTGACCGACGCCGCCGGGCGGGTAACCCATTTCCTGGCGCTGATGCGCGACGTGACGGAACGCCACCAGCACGTGCAGGAACTGGTGCGCGCCGAGGCACGTTTGCGCACGGTGATCGATGATGCCCCCGTGGCGATCTGCATTGCCGATGCGGAGCACGTCATCCGCGCCGTGAATCCGTTCTTTACCCGATTGTTCGGTCCGGCCGCCGAACGCAGCGTCGGCCGCTCCCTGTTCGAACTCCTGCCCGAGGAAACCTGGCGCAGCATCCGCCCGAGCACGCCCGGTGCACCGGTGGGCGGCGGTGAAATCAGCGTCGCGCGCAAGGGTGGTGAGCTGCTGACCCTGTTGGCGAACGTGGCTGAACTGGAAGACGGCAGCGAACATCCCTACACCGTCACCTTCATGGTCGACATCTCCGGCCGCAAGCGCGCCGAGCAGGCCCTCGCCGAAGCCAAGGACCGCGCCCAGGTCACCCTTGAATCCATCGGCGACGGGGTCATCACCACCAACGCGCAAGGCATCGTGGACTACCTCAATCCCGTGGCCGAACGCCTGACGGGCTGGGTAAAGGAAGACGTGCAGGGCATGCCCGTCACCCAGGTGTTCAAGCTGCTGGACGAGGAGACCCGTGAACCCCTGAAGGATCCGGTGGAGCGTGCGCTACGCCTCGGCCGTGTGATCAGCGTGACCCGCCGAGCCTTGCTGGTGAGTACCGACCAGCGTGAATTCGGCCTGCACATCACGGCCACGCCTATCCGCGATCGCGAACAGCACATCGTCGGCGCAGTGGTGGTGTTCCGCGATGTGTCGGAAACCCGTGCAGCGGAACGCCAGATCTCCCTGCAGGCCAAGTACGACGCCCTCACCGGCCTGTACAACCGGCGCGAATTCCAGGCACGTCTGGAACAGGCGGTAGTCACTGCGCGCGAGGAGCACAAGCAGCACGTGCTCGGTTATCTGGATCTCGACAAGTTCAAGATCATCAACGACACCTGCGGTCATGGCGCGGGCGACGAAGTGCTGCGCCAGGTAGCGACCCGTCTGCAGGCCCTGTTGCGCGCCGGCGACATCCTGGCGCGCCTGGGCGGCGACGAGTTCGCCATCCTGCTTTATGCCTGCTCGGTGGAGGCCGCCGAGCGCGTGGCCGAGCACATCCGCGAAGACATCAGTGCCTACCGCTTCGTGTGGCAGGACCGCGTGTTCGAGCTGGGCGTGAGTATCGGTCTGGTACCCATCACCGAGGAAAGCGGCAGTCCCGATGACGTGTTGCGCGATGCCGACACCGCCTGTTACGTGGCCAAGAACGAAGGCCGCAACCGCGTGCATGTCTTCCGGCCCGGTATCGACGCGGGCGCCGAACCCGGTGCGGCCACCACCTGGCTGGCGCGCCTGCGCGAAGGCATGGAACAGGATCGCTTCGTACTCTTCACGCACAAGGCCCGCCGTCTCACCCGGGACCCCGAAGCACCGGACTTCCGGCAGATCAGCCTGCGCCTACGCGGGGATCAGGATGAGCTGTTGCCGCAGGCTGCCTTCCTGCCCACCGCGGAACGCTATCGCCTGCTCGCACGGGTGGACGAATGGAAGCTCAGCACCCTGCTGGCCTACCTGGCGCACACACGCCCGCCCAATACCGTGTACGGCGTGACGTTGTCGGGCCAGACGCTCACCGAGGGTCAGTTCCTCGACTTTGCCACGCAACAGTTCGAGCGCAGCGGCGCGCCGCCCGAAGCGGTGTGCTTCGTGGTGGACGAATCGGATCTGATGGGCAACTTCACCGGGGTCTCGCAACTCATGTTTGCACTCAAGGACCTGGGCTGCCGCATCGGCATCGAGAACTTCGGCTACGGGCGAACCTCGTTCGCGCACCTGAACCAGCTGCCGGTGGACTTCCTGAAGATGGAAGGCACTGTGGTGCACAGCCTGCCGGACAATCCGGTGGAATACGTCATCGCCGAAACCATCAGCCGCATCGGCCGACTCATGAAGCTGCGCATCATCGCCATGGAAGTGAACGATGAACGCGCCCTGGTGCAACTGGCGGAACTGGGCGTCGACTACGCCGAAGGTGAATTCATCGACCCGGGTCAGCCGCTCGCGTAATCCGACGTGAGGGCCCGGAAACCGGGCAATCGTGCGCGTCCCGGATTCCGCTTCGCTCATCCGGGCTACACCTCTGCGTTGCGCTTAATGGGTTTTCAGCGCAAGCCGCGCGACGCTTTGATGGCCTCGTAGGCGCTTTTGATCTCTTGCGTCTTTTCCGTGGCGAGGCGCACCATTTCCTCGGGCAGGCCCTTGGCGACGAGCTTATCCGGGTGGTGCTGATTCATGAGTCGGCGGTAGGCGCGCTTCACCTCGTCCGTGCTGGCGTCGGGCGCCACATCGAGGATGCGATAGGCCTCGTGCAGCTTCTCCTGAGGCGCGCGCTGGCGGGGCGGAGCGGCGCCACCGAAATCGCGGGCGAAGCGCGCCAGCGCATCCAGGTGTTCGAAATCGTGCCGGCTGAAACCCAGACTGTCGGAGACGTGCAACAACAAATCGCGCTCGGCGGCATTGAGTTCGCCGTCGGCGTAGGCCGCCTGCAACTGGATCTCCATGAACATCTGCAACAGCTGCATGCGGTGACGACACTCGCGCCGGAACTGGGCGAGTGCGCCATCCAAATCAAACTCAGGCGACTTGCCCTGGGTGAACAGGCCGATGGCCACACGGCGCTGTTCCTCGCTGAGGGCCATGCGGTTCATCACCGAACGGGCGAAACCGATTTCGTCCTCACACACGCGTCCGTCGGCCTTGGCCAAGCGGCCCATCACTGAGAAGGTCGCAGTGAAAAACGCAAGCTGCACGCGGGCGTGGTCGTCGGGCGTGGTGCCGTTGAGACGCGCCAGGCCCTTGTCGAACTGATGACCGATCACCAGGCCGAGTGCCGCACCCAAGGGCCCGCCGAGCACGAAGCCGAGGGTGCCGGCGATGAGCTTGCCCCACCAGTTCACTTTAGGGATCTCCAAAAAAGTCGTGCAGGCATGCTAACGGCGTGGAAACACGCCCACAAGTGCCGGTTCACGACGTCAGGCGTCCTGGCCGAGAAATTGTCCGCGTCGCTGCGCCTCGGGTTGTTCTCTACGTGCGGCGTTCGGTATTCAGCGCCGCGCCAGCCAAAACCACCAGATAATGAAGCCGATGAGGGCGAGTCCGAGCAGGTTGACCATCATGAACGGATCTCCTTGCCGGCCCGGAAGGTGCGCAGGCGGTTGGCGTTGCTCACCACGGTCACGGAGGACATGGCCATGGCCGCCCCCGCGATCATCGGATTGAGCAACAGCCCCATGATCGGATAGAGCGCCCCGGCGGCAACGGGAATGCCCAGGGTGTTGTAGACGAAGGCGCCAAAAAGGTTTTGTTTGATGTTGCGCACCGTGGCCTGGGAGACGGCGATGGCATCGGCCACGCCGTGCAGCGAGCCGCGCATCAAGGTCACGTCGGCGCTCTCGATGGCGATGTCGGTGCCGCCGCCGATGGCGAAGCCCACGTCGGCGCGCGCCAGCGCCGGTGCGTCGTTGATGCCGTCGCCCACCATGCCGACGGTTTCGCCGCGCGCCTGCAATTCGGCCACCTTCTCGGCCTTGTGCTGGGGCAGCACTTCGGCAAACACGGCGTCGATGCCCACCTGGCGTGCCACGGCTTCGGCCGTGGTGCGATGGTCGCCCGTGATCATGACCACCTGGAGACCTTCGCGGTGCAAGCGCGCGATGGCCTCCACCGAATCGGCCTTCACCGGATCGGACACGCCCAGCAGCGCCGCCACGGCGCCGTCCACCACCACATACACCGGCGTCTGCGCCTCGGCGGCGAGGCGTTCCACGTCGGCCTGCACCGGGGCAACGTCGATGCCGTTTTCTTCGAGGAAGCGGCGGTTGCCGAGCAACGCGCTGTGCCCACCCAGCTGCGCGCGTACGCCGCGGCCGGACACGGCCTCGAAACTGTCCACCTTGGGTAATTCCAGTCCGCGCTCACGCGCGGCGGCGATCACCGCGGCGGCCAGGGGATGCTCGGAACCGGTTTCCAGGGCCGCCGCCAGCGCAAGCGCCTCATTTTCATCCCAGCCGTTCCTGGCCATTAGCGCCGTCACGCGCGGTTTGCCCTCGGTCACCGTACCCGTCTTGTCCAACACTACCGTGGTGAGGCGCCCGGCCTGTTGCAGGGCATCACCGTTGCGAATCAGTACGCCGTGCTCAGCGGCCTTGCCCACGCCCACCATGATGGAAATGGGGGTAGCCAAGCCGAGCGCGCACGGACAGGCGATGATGAGCACCGTCATGGTCGCCACGATGGCGAAGGACACGCGCGGGTCCGGGCCCAGGTTGTACCAGAGCAAAAATGTGATCACGGCGACGATGAGCACCGCCGGCACGAACACCCCGGCCACCCTGTCGACCAGGCGGCCGATGGCGGGTTTGCTGCCCTGGGCCTGGCGCACCATCTCGATAATCTGTGCCAGCACCGTGTCCTTGCCTATGCGCGTGGCGCGGTACAGAAAGGTGCCGCTGCCGTTGATGGTGCCGCCCACTACCTCGTCGCCGCATTCCTTGCTCACCGGAATGGGCTCGCCGCTGATCATGGATTCGTCCACCAGGGAATGGCCTTCCATAATCATGCCATCCACGGGAATGCGTTCGCCCGGGCGCACGCGCAGGGTTTCGTCCAGGCCCACCTCGGCGATGGGGACATCCAGTTCCTGGCCGTTGCGCACCACGCGCGCTGTCTTGGGCTGCAGGCCGATGAGGCGGCGGATGGCTTCCGACGTCTTGCCGCGCGCGCGGGTTTCGAGTGCCGAACCGAAATTGATGAGCGCGATGATGATCGCGGCGGCTTCAAAGTAGGCGTGCTGCGCCAGGACCGGCACCGTATCGGGCGCCACGACCACGGCCATGGAATACAGCCAAGCCGCGCCGGTCCCCATCGCGATGAGGGTGTCCATGTTGGCGTTGTGGCGGGTGAAGGATTTCCAGGCGCCGGTATAGAAGCGTCCCCCCGCATAGATCATCGCGGCGAGTGTGATGAGGCCCGTGACCAGCCAGAAGCCGCGCGCCTCGTGGAGGGCGGGCAACCAGCCGGCCATCTCGGCGATCATGAGCGGAAAGCCCACCGCCGCGGCCACCGCCGACTTCACCAACAGCTTGCGGTAGAAGGCCGCCTCCTGCGCCTCGCGCTCGGACTGCTCCGTCTCCAGGCTCTTGAGCTCGGCGGCCTCGTAGCCCGCCGCGGCCACGGCCTTGATGATCGCCTCCACCGGCGCGGTGGTGCGGACCTGCGCCGTGCGCTCAGCGAAATTCACCGCCGCCTCCGAAACCCCGGGCGCCGCCCGCAGCGCATCCTCCACCGCCGCCACACAGCCGGCGCAACTCATGCCACCGATGGAAAGCCGGTACGTCTGTTCCATTTGCTCAGTCTCTCTGATCAAAAGCCATTAACCACGGGGGACACGGGGAACACGGGGGATAAGAAGATCGGTTCTTCCCACGGCAAGAGCGGCCTCAGGCCGCGACACCTTGCTCAGCCGACGTAATCGCGGCCTGAGGCCGCTCCTACAGGAATCGGAACCAACATCACGTTATCCCCCGTGTTCCCCGTGTCCCCCGTGGTTGAATCTTTTCTCTTCACCCCACCGCGTCCAGCACACGCCGGCGGAACTTCACGCCCAGGTCGCGGGCGATGCGTTCGCAGGCGGGGATGTCCACGCCTTCCAGGCCGTCGATGGCGGTGAGGGTGACGTCCATGCCGGCATCGCGGGCGCACGCGGTGAAGTCGAGCACAGCGGCGAAGGCGCCGTCGCGCTTGGGGCGGGTGTGACGCACGTAGGTGGCCTCGTCCTGGGCGTTGAGGGAAATGGATACGGCATCCACCACCTTCGCCATCTCGGGCGTGACATCGCGCCCATGCACCAGGTTGGCCAGCCCGTCGGTGTTCACGCGCACGCGTTTACCCGCCCGCTTCATGGCGGCCGCCACCTCGAGCAGCACGTCCAGGCGCAGGGTAGGCTCACCCAGGCCACAAAAGACGATTTCCTTATAAGGCGTCGGGTCTCCGATGGCGGCCATCAAATCCGCCACGGAGGGCTCGCGCCGCAGCCGCAGGTCGTAGCCCTGGACTTCCCATTCGCCATTGAATTTCGGGCAAAAAGCACAGCGCAGGGTGCAATGCCAGGTGACATTGAGATAGAGGTTGCCGTGCAGCTCGTAACTCAGCGTGGGTTCAGGGGGCGGTGCGGGACGGGTTGAATGCATCTAAAAGGGCCTGTAACCGGGATGTTGTAACTGGAGCCTGTAAGCGTGCCTTCATGTATGATACTGCCTCCTTTTGACCGTCAGGTGTGGAATGTTCAAGATCCCCTTCCCCCTTCTGAAGATTCGCGGACGCGAGTTACTGCCCGTATTCCAAGGAGGAATGGGAGTCGGGGTCTCCGCACACCGGCTCGCCGGTACGGTGGCCCGGGAGGGCGCCGTGGGCACCATCGCGAGTATCGATCTGCGCGTGCACCATCCGGACCTGATGGAGCGCACCCACCGCACCAAGGATCGCAACCTCATCGACCAGGCCAACCTGGAGGCACTGGATCGCGAGATCAAGGCCGCGCGCCAGATCGCGCCCGAAGGCTTCCTCGCCGTGAACGTGATGAAAGCCGTCGACCGCCACGCGGACATGGTGAAGCAATCCTGCGAGAGCGGCGCCAACGCCATCATCATGGGTGCCGGCCTGCCGCTGGACCTGCCCGAAATGATCAAGGGCTACGAGGACAAGGTCGCGCTCATCCCCATTCTGTCCGAGGAACGCGGCGTACGCGCGGTGCTCAAGCGCTGGATGCGCAAGGGCGTGCTGCCGGACGCCATCGTCATCGAGCATCCTCGCTACGCGGGCGGCCACCTGGGCGCGCCGAAGCCCGAAGACATCAACGATCCCAAGTTCGACTTCAAGCGCGTGCTTGCCGAGATCCGGCAGGTATTCGAACAGCTGAAGATCGACCACATTCCCCTCATCCCCGCCGGCGGCATCAACTCCTTCCAGAAGATCAAGGAGCTGTTCGGTATGGGCGCCAACGGTGTGCAGATCGGCACGCCCTTCGCCGTGACTGCGGAAGGCGATGCGCACCCCAACTTCAAGCAGGTACTGCTGAACGCCCGCGCCGAGGACATCGTGACCTTCATGAGCACCGCGGGCCTGCCCTGCCGTGCCGTGCTCACGCCGTGGCTGAAAAAGTATCTGGCGCGTGAGGAGAAGGTGCGTGCCCGCGCCACGCCGGAGAAAGGCACCTGCGCGGTGAGCTTCGAATGCCTGACGTACTGCGGCCTCAAGGACGGCGACAGCGCGGCCGGCCAGTTCTGTATTGACACCCAGCTGGAGGCAGCGGTTCAGGGCAACGTGGAGAAAGGGCTGTTCTTCCGCGGCTCCGAGGCCCTGCCCTTCGGGGATCAGATGCGCTCGGTGCACGACCTGCTCTACTTCCTGCTCACCGGCCAGGACCCGCGCGAGCAAACCCTCAACATCGCGTAACGGCCTCCAAGCCCACATCGAGCGCAGCGGAAGCCGGCATTCCAGGGTTCGCGAAGACCCGGATTCCGCAACGCTCGATCCGGGCGACGCAAACGATCACGTCGCCAGAGCGGGCGCCCTCAGCCAACAGTTTTCGTTCCTCACCACCTTGTAACGCGCCCAGCGTGCGAATTCCTCGCGGGTACAGATACCCGACGCACCCCGCCCATCACCCGCCACCACCCGATAGACGACACGGCCGGCGCCTTCCTCACCGCCCAGATCGCTGATCACCTTGCGCACCTCCCAGCGCTCGCCGAATTGCCCGTTGGAATAGCAGCCGCCGGGTGCCACCGCGCGGGTTTCCAGACCTTCGGCCCGGGCGTGTTGCTGCGCGAGGGTGAACAAACGCCTCAAATCGTCTTCACTCACGTCGATGTAGGAGTCCATCTGACGCAGTGCCCATTCCAGATCCCCGGTGGAAAGCCCATCGGGTTCGGGCGCCGTTTGGGTGCGGGGCGCGAGCCAGGCGGGGTAGCGGCGCCAGGGGAAGGGGGCATTGAAGGCCACACCGTAGATGAGCAGCACCACCGCATTGAGCAACACCGGGGTAAACACGAACTGGAAGCCCAGCGCCTGTACCGCTTCACCGCCGATCACCGCCGTCAGGGCCGTGGCGCCGCCGGGTGGATGCATACAGCGCAGATAGTGCATGGCGGCAATGGCGAGGCCCACGGCAAAGGGCGCGGCGAACACCGGATCCGGCAGCCACGTGGCACAGCCCACGCCAATAATGGCCGACACGCCATGACCACCGACCACCGACCACGGCTGTGACAGGGTGCCATGGGGCACGGCAAACACGAGCACCGCGGTGGCCCCCATGGACGCAATCATCGCCATGGCGCCCTGGGTATCGAGCATCCAGCGGCTGATGGCAAGCACCGCCAGCAGGGCCACGAAGCCGCCGACGGCGGAAATGAGACGCTCACCGTGACTGACGGAAATATGTTCGGCGCCAAATCGGTCCAACCAGCGCGCCAGCAGTGGGTGCATACGCCTCCCCCTTTTACGGTTATTTCCTGTATTCGCGAACTATCAAGGTAGCCTGCCGGGATCCGCTGGAAAACACCCTCTCCCTCCGGAGAGGGTTGAGGTGGCGGATCACGCGCTGGATCCCGTCATCCCGGCCCTCGGCCCAGACAGGAATCCGGCAAGTCGGTGGCTCATCGACTGGACGGTGCAGGTTCGGGCAACGGCACCGTGCTCATCCGGCGGTAAAGCGCAACGGCAGCGGCGAGATTGATGCCGAGCAGGGCGCTCGCCACCGCCAGCACAAGCCCTGCCGGACGTACGGCGTCAGGCCACAGGCTTGCCGCGCACGCGAGGGCCAGCGCGAGGCTGTGAGCGCGGAACTGCCAGCGCGCTGCGCGCTCTTCGATGATGCGCTTCATGGGCGGAATCTGTCCCCGTCGCGCCGGCTGTTCGAGCAATCGGTTGTTCAGATGCAGCCACACCAGGAACGGCACGATCTTGTACATCATCCCGCTCACCACCGACATGCCGAACCCCGCCAGGAACAGCACCCCGATCAACCGTGTGGGCACGGCCAGCCAGGGCAACGCCAGCCACAGCAGTACCGCCGCCAACAGGCTCACCATACCCAGCCGCCAGTAGGCCACGGTCACATCGGGCAGGCGCCGCCGACGACGCTGCTGCAGCCGCAGCGTGGCGAGGGCGAAGACCGTCAGCGCCAGCGCAGGCAACCACCGGGCAATGGGCTCGGCCCAGGGCAGGGCAACGCGGGCCAAGGACCAAAGCACCAACGTGGCAAACAGTGCCGGCCCCAATGCCCGAATCAGCCAGCGGGGGTAGTCCGGGGTGATCTGGAACATGGGCACCACCTGATAGGCCACTCCGGCGACCAGCAGCCCGATCCATCCCGCCAGCCCCCACGCCGCATGCACATCGGTAAGCCCGCGAGCCAACCCGCCGCCGATATGGCCGGCCGCCAAGTGCAGCCCCAACCCGGCGGTCACCGCGAGGGCGGCAAGCGCCGCCGCCATGGCGCCGGTGGTCCCAGGCACGTTGGCCGCACGCATCAGTGCGCGGGCGCCAAAAAACAGAAACACGGTGAAGGCGGCCCCGAGCAGTCCCAGCGCCCCATACAACAGACCGTGGACGCCCGTGCCTAGCCCGGCCGCCAGCAGCGCGGTGCCACCGGCGAGGGCCAGGAACACCGACAGAGCGAGTGCGCGAGGATGACGCAGCGGCGCGCCCAACAGCACCGGCAGCAGTTGCTGAAAGGCGCCGAGCATGGCCAGCCCGAGAAAGCCCAGGGTGAACAGGTGAGTGATGCCGAGCACCGCCGGCGACCAACGGCTGGTAAAGTCCTCGGGGGCGAGTGCGAGCCACAGCCCCGCCGCCGTCGCGAACCAGGGGGCAGCCAGCAGGTACGGGGCCGGCACGGTCAGCGGGGGCGTCTGGGCCAGGGAAAGGCGCGCCATGTTCATGCCGATACCGAGGCAAACGCCGTCTTCGCCGCCTGTTCCGCCACGGCGTCGCCGTTGCGCCAGATGAACACCTCCACGGCGGTACGTACGCCGCGGCGCTGCTGAAAGGCGAAGCCGCGCTGGCGCAGGTTGTCCGGCAACAGACAGGGATCGCGCCGATGGAGCATGCGCAAGTAAACGCCCTCGGGCAACGCCTCGGCGGCCTCGAGGGTGCGCACCAGCGGCTCGGGCGGCTCCAGTGCGCTCACATCGAGGATGCGTTCACTCATGGCAAGGCCTGCATGCGCGCGAGCACGGCGGCCGCATCGCCGAACACCGTGTCGCTCATGGGATAGAGGATGCGCTCCTCTTTCGCGTTATGTTGTTGCATGAGCACCAGCAGGGTGTCGGCGTGAGCGAGAAAGTCGTCGGCGCGCGCCTCGGCCAATGCCGCGCCCATTGCAGCAAACAGTTCACGCATCTGCGCATGTTCATGACGCATCACCGAGGTCGGCCCCATGGTGCTCCCCGTGGCCTCCTCGAACGCGGGAAACAGCACCTCTTCTTCCATGGCGAAATGCCGGGCCATGGCCTCGCTAAAGGCCACGAAAGCTTCGTCCGCCGCGGGGACATCGCCGTCCGCAGCAAGACGCTCGGCCGTCAGGTAAAGGGCGTCGCATCGCCCGTGGTCCTGGTGCATGTAATCGGTGAGGCAACCCATGGCTCATCTCCGTCGCTCGAAGGCGACAGCTTGCCTTTTCATGCGCGGATTGGGCCTTGATATCGATCAAGTGAGGCACGCCCGCCGGCGCCTTCGATGACGGTCAACCCAGTCCAGCCGATGTCGCGGCTTGAGGCCGTCCAGGACAATTCAACACGGCATGCTCAGCCCTGCTCGTGCATCCCGCAGGGCGCGCGGTATTGCGCGGGTACGTCGGGGGGACACTGGCCGCACTGACGGTTACCCGGCACGGCAAAATCGATCTTGCGTGGATAAGGCAGGTCGAGGGCATTCATGATGGCCACGAATTCCTCGAGGGATTTGCCGCCTCCAAGACGCGGGTTCCGCTTTTTCTCTTGCCCGATACTGGATACAAAGCGTCCGTCGTAATCGTGCCCCGGATAGACCAGGGTCTCGTCGGGCAAGGTGAACAGGCGTTCGTGAATGGCCTTGTACAGGGCAACCGGATCGCCCGACTGGAAGTCGGTCCGTCCGCAGGCATCGATGAGCAGCACGTCGCCGGTGAAGGCCATTTTCTGCGTACCGTTATCCATGAGATAACAGAAGTGGTGCGACGTATGCCCGGGCGCGAAAACCGCCTCGATGGAAATATCGCCCACGTCGAACACCTCGCCGTCACGCAAGCGCACGTCAGCGCACTCGGGCGCCTCCGGTTCGGGATAGACGATGCCGCAGCCGGTGAGGGCCTTGAGTTTGCTCGCGCCGGTGAGATGGTCAGCGTGGATGTGGGTGTCCAGGGTAAAGGCCAGCTTCAGGCGCTCGGCGCGCAATACCTCGAGGTCGCGGTGCACCGTATCGAGCACCGGATCGATGAGCACCGCCTGGTGCGTGCGCGAACAGCCCAGCAAATACGTATATGTACTCGAATCCGGTTCGAACAACTGCCTGAAAATCATCGCGTCGCTCTCCCTGGAAGTCTCTACAAGGATAGCGTGCGAAGCGGGAAGAAAATGCAGAACAGAGGCGCAGGGATGCGCGCTTTGTGAACGCGACTCTCCCCGGAGGCCACTGCGCCTCTGTGTTGATGTGTTTCCGGCCGCTAACTGCCTGCGATGCGATCGAAGTAGCGCGCGCGGTAAAGCAGGCGCTTGTGACCCGGCGCGTCGTTGAAGCCGGCGCGGTCGTGAAGGACGTTGTTGCACAGCAGGCCGGCACCGTCCGGGAGCTTGGCGCGGAAAACATAGGGTGAGTCGCCGTCGAGCACCTGCTCCAGACAGGCCACCGCGGCACGACTGGCCGTGTCGTCCTTCCAGACGATGTTGCGTTTGCGCGCGGTATAGCGCATGTGCAGCTTGCCTGTTTTGTCCAGCGAGAACACCGGGCCGGTCACTTCCGGGCGCGCGATACCGTCGTCGTCCTCGCGTGCAGGAATGGTCATGATGTCGGGGGCCATGAGCGCGCGGATCATGTCCGGGTTCTGGTCGCGGATCAGGATGTAGGCGATCTCGTGGTCGAGCAGTGCGTTCTCGCCACCCTCTAGCGCATTGGTCACGCAGTGCAACACCATGGCGCGGATCTTTTCCTCGCCGACGGTGTAATAGCCGTCGGTGTGCCACTTGATGGGCCGGTTGGTGTAGGGAATGAAAGCCGGATGATCGCCCTCGGGATTCACCGTAATGGAGGAAATGGCGTCATCGTCAGCGAGGAAATTGTGGTCCAGGCGCTCCAGACCGAAGCGGCGCCCCAGCTCGCGCGGAATGGCCTTGTCCGGATCCCCTGCGCGCGGGGTCACGTAGATGGCCATGTTGGTTTTGCGCACCAACGCAAGCGCGGCGGCGTGCTCGGCATCGCTCACCCGCAGCGGGTCGTCAAATTCCACGAACAGTTCTTCGACGCGCTGCGGATAGTCGGCGAGTTTGTCGTGGCGCCAGCGGCGATAGGCGTCAGTATTGTCCGGATGGAAAGGCGAATCGACGGGCAGCATCATGGCAGCAAACCGGCATGGAAGCGGGGACACCCAAATTACACCGGGACACCGCCAACGTCCAATCGCTGCCGAAACCACAGAGAGCATGGAGGCTATGGCTGCGTCGACTCCACAGTTCGTCCTCCTCCGTGCCCTCCGTGGTTAAGCGCTTCTATTCCACCCAGGTGCGGCGGAACTGCTGGCGCTGTTCCGGTGTGAGGCGTTCGAAGATCTGATTACGCATCTCCACACGGGAACGGATCATCTGGCGGCGCACGTCAGCCATCTGGTCGTAAATCTTGTTGATGGCATCGGCGTCCCATTTTTCCCGCTGGTATTGGTCGCGCAAGCGGGCCTGGTGCTCCGCCATTTTTCCCAGCAAATCATGTTGGCGCTTGCGGTGGTCGTCGACGATCTTGTTGATGGCCTTTTGCTGGTCATCGGTGAGGTTGAGCCGCGCCAGCCCCCATGGGCCGGCACCGTATCCCGGGCCCATCATGCCAGGCCCCATGCCCCAGCCGGGCCCGCCCCCCATCATGCCGGGTCCCATGCCGTAGCCGGGACCGCCGCCCATCATCCCCGGGCCCATGCCGTAACCCGGGCAGGGCTGTGCTGACGCGACCCCGACGGTGGCGGCGAGCAGCAGCCCGAGCAACCCTGTCGACCATGTGTAAATTTTTCTCATGGTTCCTCTCCTTGCTTGCGTGTACGCCTTTTGAGTTTAGCGGCCAAGGGCTCACGGTATACGCGCGCGCCGGTCCATTTCCAGCCAGGCGGCGTATACCTCCGGCGACCACAGGGACTGAATCCAGGCGATTACCGCATCGATATCCTGGTCGGAAAGCGTCGCACCCCAGGCGGGCATGCGTCCCTGTCCCGGCGGGCTACCGTCGCGAATCATGGCGCGCAGCATGGGCAACGGGTGGTGCCAGGCATGGGCGGTGTCGTCCAGGGGCGGTGGCGGGAAGAAACCATCGGCGTCGCGGCGGCGCCAGTCGGGCGTGCCTTCGGCGCGGGTACCGTGACATTGAGCGCAATGCTGCTGGAACAATGCCGCGCCGCGGGCGATGAGTGCGCTGTCCTTCAGGCGTGCCACCTCCGCTGGCACCTGGGCCGCAGGCTGGCTGTCGCAGCCCTGCAGGCCCAGCAACAGGAACATGAGAAAAACAGCTCCACGCATGCCCGCTCTCCAGATTATCGGGTGAGTGCCATGAACAGTTTGGGCAGGCGCTCCGGTAGCCGCTCGATGCGGTCGATGACCGTGTAGTTGGCTTTGCCGAAGATCTCCGCCACGTAATCGTCCGCTGCGGGGTCGAGGGTGATGCAGTAGGTGGCCACACCCTGTCCTGCCAGTTCTTCCACGGCCTTTTTGGTGTCCGCGCGCAGGTAGTTGGGATCATCCACGTCGATGTCGTGGGGCTCACCGTCGGACAGCACCAGCAGCAGCTTGCGTTCGTTGCTGCGCTTGGAAAGATAGTGTCCCGCCACGCGTACTGCCGCACCCATGCGTGTGGAAAGCCCGCCCCGCATGGCCGCGATGCGCGCCTTGGGCGCGTCGCCCCACGCCTCGCTGAAACCCTTGAAGTGCAGGTAGTGCACTTCATGGCGGGTGTTGGATGCAAAACCGCCGATGGCGAAGTCGTCGCCCAGGGCATCGATGGCCCAGCCGAGCAGGGAGGCCGCCTCTTGGGAAAGCTGCAGAATGGAATGTTCCGCGCCCACGGGCACGCTGTTGATGGACTCGGAGAGATCGAGCAGCAGCATCACGGCGATGTCGCGTCCGGCGGTGACATGACGCAAATGGATGCGCGGGTCCGGCGTGATACCGGCACGGTGATCCACCATGGCGCGCACGGCCACGTCCAGGTCCAGCTCGGTACCGTCCTCCTGATAGCGGATGCGCGTGTGCTGCTGCGGTTTGAGCAGGTCCACGATGCGTTTGAGCTGCTTGGCCAGGGGCTTGTGGCGTTCGAGCAGCGCGTCGATGTCACCCGGATCACCGTCCGGCGCAATATGTTCCTGAACGGTGACGAAATCGTGCTTGTAGCGTTGCTCGTCCACATCCCACTCGCGCAGATGGCGGATAAACAGCGGTGGTTGTGCGCTGTCCTCTTCGCGCGGGTTGGCGGCGTTGTGATCGGAATGGAAGTCATCCTCGTCGTCGGTGTCTTCCATGAATATCCACATGAAGCGGTTATCGTCGCGGTAGGAAACCTCGGTATCGTCGAACCACACCTTGGGCGAGCGGAAGTCCGCATGATGCACGGCAACGATGTAGGCCGCCGCCAGTTCGGGCACCAGTTGCACATCGTGCGGGTCGGTGGCCATGCGGGCGTGAAAACGCGTGACGAAGTCGCGCAGGATCGGATCGGTGTACGGATGCGCCGGGTCGAGCAATGCGCGCGACAACATGGTGACCTTGTGCCGGATGCACGACCAACCGGGCGGGCAGCCGTTCTCGCCCGGGATTGGGTGCAGAGCCATCCAGAGCTGCCGCAGGCCGGGATAACGCCGCATGGCCAGCCATTCCACGCGCGCGTCCTCGAAGGCCTCCATGGCGAGTTGCTGATAGCGGTTGAAGTTGTCGGCGATGAAGGGTTTGGTCCACAGGCGGTGCGCGACCAAGTGCGCGAGCAAGGCGCGGTAGCGATCGATGCCGCGCACGCCGTTGTGGTCGTGATAGACGTCCGGAACGTGAAAGCCCTTGCTGTCCAGATGCGGCACCTGCTTGCGCAGGATGTCGAAGGTGGACGAGAACGGGATACAGTCCTCTTCCGCATCCCACAGCGCGCGCAGGGTGTGGGCGATGCGGGCTTCGTTGTCGATGAACAGGGTCCCGTTGCGCAGGCGCTGCAATGCGGCGCGACTGTCCGGCGTCTGCAGGCTGAACCAGTCACCGTAGCGCCAGGGCTGATTCTCGTAGGCCTTGATACCCTGCGACACCCAGGTATCGAGGGCACCGACGGTCAGGCTGCCAAGCAGGTGTTCGATATGGTTCAGCAAGGGTACCAATCCATCGCTCGCCGTCTGCGCCATGCGGCTTACCATGGCGAACCAGTTCTGCAACAGTTCGCGGGTGCGCAGCCGCGCGGCGACTGCGGGCAAGGTGGCGAGGAAAGGATGAAGGGCCGGCGCGTTGGCGGTGCGCGACAAAAGGCGTGCATAGGCCACCACCTCGTCGATGATCTCTTCGCCGCAGTGGCGCGCCACCTCGGGCATGCCTTCAAGGAACAACACCGGCAAGGCCTGCCCGCGCCCCATGCCGCAGATGGCGCTGGCGCCATCGAGATAGCTCCCTAGCCCGGCCGGCGAAAACACCTGCACCGCCTCGGCCAGAGCCGCAGAAAAGATCTCGTCCACGCGCGCCACATTGCAGCGCAGGCGTTCACGGTAGGCGGTCAGTTCCATGTAATTTTCACGTTAAACGCGGAGGGCGCGCGGAGGCGCGGTGGACGCAGAGGAATGCGTTTTTGGTGCACGGGCATGCCCTGGTGCACACGCGAAAAACACCTTTTTTCGTCTCCGCTCCCTTTGCGCCTCCGCGTTGCCCCGTCAGTCACGGAAAAATCACGTCGATGGCGTGTTCCAGGGTGTCGCGGATATCGGCGTCGTCGGTGATGGGGCGTACCAGGGCCGAGCGGCAGGCGGTGCGGGGTGCGACACCACGCTGGATCAGGCGCGCCGCGTACACCAGCAGCCGGGTGGAGATGCCTTCGGCCAGGCCGTGGCCCTTGAGGGCGCGGGCGCGCTGGCCGATCTGCACGAGCCTTTCGGCCATGGCGGTGTCCACGCCCGTTTCCTTGCTCACGATGAGCGTCTCGACTTCGGACCGGGCATAGTCGAACTCAAGGGCCGCGAAGCGCTGCTTGGTGGATTGCTTGAGGTCCTTCATCAGGCTCTGGTAGCCCGGGTTGTAGGAGATCACCAGTTGGAAGTCCGGGTGGGCCTCCACCAGCTCGCCTTTTTTATCCAGCGGCAGGGTACGGCGGTAATCGGTGAGCGGGTGGATCACCACGGTGGTGTCCTGGCGCGCCTCCACCACCTCGTCCAGGTAACAGATGGCCCCGATGCGCGCCGCCAAAGTCAGCGGCCCGTCGGCCCAGCGTGTGCCGTCCTTGTCGAGCAGGAAACGGCCCACCAGGTCGGAGGCGGTCATGTCCTCGTTGCAGGCCACGGAAATGAGCGGCTTGCCGAGCGTGTGGGCCATGTATTCCACGAAACGGGACTTGCCGCAGCCCGTCGGCCCCTTGAGCATCATCGGCAGACGTTCGGCATAGGCCGCTTCGTAAATGGCCACCTCCTCGCCCTGCACCTCATAGTAAGGCGCCTTTTTGACCTTGTACTGCTCCACATCGACCATGCTCAAAGACCCCGCTCGCGGTGGTGTATTACCGAGTAATTTGCCAGGTATTTTAACGGGGTAATCGGAGCGGGCCAGTCAGGTGTTCTGATTCGGTGAATAAGCTAAAGCTTATGACTCATCCAGGCGGGATAAAGGCGCTTCACGGACGCGCCAGAACACCGGGAAACGGGGCTTGCCGGCATCGGTCCAGCCGTGGTGCTTGAAGGTGATCGTGCTACCGACGGGCGGCGGTGCGCGCCGCTGGTCATCGCTCAGGCCCGAACCCACGGAAAAGCGCATGCCGTCGGGCAGCTCCACGATCAGCGAACCGACCATGCCTTCGTACTTGCCGCGTCCGGAGTTATAACCGCGCACCACCGCTTCCGCGTCATCGAAGGACTTGAACTTGCGCAGGTGGTCGCTGCGGCCGGCGGTGTAAGGCGAGCCGGCCGCGCGCAGCATCACCCCTTCCCCGCCCTGGCGTTCCACCTGTGCAAGAAAGTGCCGCAGGTGAGGCCTGCCGGAGCAACGGACCTGCTCCACGACGCGCACGTGCGCCGAGGGATGCTCGCGCAGCCAGGCTTCTATCCGGGCCAAGCGGGTCTCGAACGCCCCCGGGTGCGCCGGCGCGTCAAACACCAGATACCGGACGGAAGACCACCCCGGGCCAGGCACGGCATCACGCACCGTCGCGACGGTCTGCTGGAAACGACCGCGACCGGCCCACAATTCACCGTCGAGGCTGAAGTCGGGGAGTTCCTTGCGCAAGGCCGCGGGAATGGCGATAGGTGCCCCCTGACGAGTGAGCATGCGCGCGCCGTCCCAGTAACCGCGCACGCCGTCGTACTTCTCGCTCATCCACCAACCGGTGGGATCGAGCCCCTCCTGCCAGCGCGTGGCCAGCATGAGCGCCGGTCCGTCCGCGGCCCGGCAGGGCAGAACGAGACTCAGGACGAGAAGCAGCAGATAAGCGCGTCGGCGAATCCTTGCCATGCGATTGGCCCTTCCATGAAAACGAAACCGGAGGATATTGCACCGTCTCGAGGCGTTAGGCCATAGCTCCGGACCATCGCGGTCGACCAGTGGGGTCAGAGTAAATTGATCGCGACCAGTGGGGTCAGA